>CAIWFH010000215.1 GCA_903911925.1 uncultured Acidobacteriaceae bacterium | reverse complement strand
GTGGAGCTGGCGAAGGGATTTGAACCCCCGACCCTCTGATTACAAATCAGATGCTCTACCAGCTGAGCTACGCCAGCCCTAAACCACCGGGAAAACCGCCCCGAGTCCCGAAGGACATCCGCAGAATCATGAAGGCACACTCCCGCTTCACGCACCCCACGGCACAGAAATCAAGGTTAGCACACCACCGCCGGAGGAGCAAACCGGGGGCGCTCAATGAGCGGCGATAGGCGATGATTTCGACCGACGGACACCGCATCCGCTCGACATTGGTTCGAGCGGACAGACTGGGCATGGTTTCTCCCTCTGGGAGATTGAGCCGCGCTCGCCAAAAATGGGCTCAATTTGTCCGAGTCTGAAGCTCGACCCCGCAAACCCGGAGCTATAGACACGCAACCGCCTGAGGTATAAATCCCATCCCCAGGCGGTTGGTTGGACATCCTGTTTTTATCCTGCTGGACTTCAAATCACCGGGGCAAGGTTTGTATCTTCAGAGACATAGGCGTGCAAGGCTGTCCCGTGCTGCACATTCACTTCTTTGCCGTGTTTCAGCAGGCCAAATACGCCCACCAGCATGGAAAGGGCAATGGCGCCGCCCATTCCGCTATTCCCTTCGCCGCCCTTGGTTCCGCGCAGGTGAACCTTCACGGCTCCGATCTTGAGGTAGTTGAGGCGGATATTCAATTCGCCGCCCTTGCCCATCATCTCGGAATGAGCCGCGTGAGTGACTTCGCCAACGGCTTTGGTGCCCGTCTTGGCCACAACGACGTCGCCAACCTTGAGGTCTTCAGTCAATAAGAATGCCACGCTGTCGCCGTCTGCGGCCGTTTTTGAGCTCAGATCCTGATCGAATGAGAGATAAACGTCCGTTCCCTCCGGCAACACAACCTTGTCGCCGGCCGGCGCGGGCATTGGAGGGAATGAAGAAGCCGGCGCAGTCTGCGCCACGGTATTCATCTTGAGAACCATGGCTCCTACAACCTTGTCGCTCGCACCAGCCCCTTTCAGGGCGATCATTCCGTTCGCTGAGATGTCGTAGTTTCCCTGAGAACTGCCTATGGTAGCAAGAATAAGATCGTCAGATAACCCTGCCTTAACCAGTTGGATAATCTGGTCATTATCGAGCACATGGGGTGCGGCCTGTTGCGCCTGGGGCGCTGCGGGCGGTTGTGCATACACCGGCGAATATCCCTGCGCAACAAGCAGAGACGCGAGAATCACAGGAGTCAGAAGCTTCTGCACGTACATTGTTCCTCCATCAGGATGTCCAAGGGATTTACGCAAGCATCATACACCCGAGTTACACAGCAGGGAAAAGGGTTTTTACCGGGCGAGAGACTGCCGGAATTTCAGTCCGCAGAATCTGCCAGGCTCGGTGTGCGGTGTCTTCAGAAGCATTCCTGGCGAGGAAGTGCTGCATATCCTTCCTCGCGGGGCAGCCGCAGATCTTCAGCGTGTTGAGCGCAGCGGCTCTGCCTATTTATCCCTGCCCGTCTCCCGGTTACAGACTCAGCGCCAACCCCGCAAATCCCCCCTTCGATATAATGCGTTGACACGCGGGCAAGGGACAAATGCGTCCCGAAAGGACGGAAAGACTTGAACGGAAAGCAGAGAATCAACGCGGCGCTGAAGGGTGAGTGGCCTGACCGCACGCCCATTATGCTTCACAACTTTATGATGGCGGCGCGCGAAATCGGCGTGACCATGCGCCAGTTTCGCGAGGATCCGGTGGTGATGGCCCGCGTTTTTGGCGAGTCAATGGAGCGCTACGACCTGGACGGCATCATGGTGGACGTGGATACCGTCACTCTCTCCGGCGCGGTGGGCGTCGAGGTCGATCTGCCCGAGGACAACCCCGGCCGCTCACACGGCGGGTTCCTGACATCGCTGGAGCAAGTGCGCGACCTTGAACCGGTTGACCTGTCGAAGAACCGTCGGGCGCAGGTCTGGACCGAAGCGGTGGCCATCCTTGTAAAGCAGTACGGCAGCGAGCGCTTCATCCGCGGCAACTGCGATCAGGACCCCTTTTCGCTTTCAGCGTCAATGCGCGGCATGGACCACTGGCTGATGGATGTGGCCGCGCAGCAGGACGATGAACTGGTCTTCGCGCTGCTGGATTACTGCACCGGCATTTGCTGCCAGTTTCTCAAGCTGATGGCCGCTACCGGCTGCCACATGCTTTCAAACGGCGACAGCCCGGCTGGGCCCGACGTGCTCTCGCCGCGACTCTATGGAAAATACGCCCTGCCCTCCGAGCAGCGCGTTGCCGCTTGTTCGCATGAGCTTGGGGTGCCCTACCTGCTGCACATCTGCGGCAAAACCGATCGCATCCTAACCAAAATGACGGAAATCGGTGCCGAGGCCCTGGAGATCGATTACAAGACCAACGTCCAGTTGGCACGCGACACATTCAAAAACAAGGTGACCTTCGTCGGCAACATCGACCCCAGCGAAGTCATCGCCCGCGGAACGCCGGAACTTGTCAAAGCGAAGACAAATGAGCTACTCGACGTCTTTGCCGACTCCCCGCGTTTCATTCTCAATGCCGGATGCGCCATTCCCGCCGATACGCCTCCTGCGAACATTCGCGCCATGTGCGCCTGCCTGCGGAGCCGCACTGCTTGAGCGCGGCTCTGAAATCTGAATCCGTACGCACGTCTGGGAATGTTAGGGTTAATCCTGTCGGGACGCATGAATAAGCGCACGCGCAGAACGCTTTGGGTAGTGGCCGCGGTCCTGCTTTTGCTGGCCGTGGCCATCTTCCTGCGCTCCAAGGCTCCCCCCGAGGCGGCGCGCCTGCTGCCCGAGTCCGACGGCATCATCTACGTCAACCTCAAGCCCTTCCACTCCTTCTTGAAGAAGGACCTGAAGCCGCCCCGTCGCGTACCAGAGTACGAGCAGTTTGTGCAGGGCATCGGCTTCGATTGGGAACAGGACCTGGACGAGGTTGCCGTGGGCCTGCATCGCATGCCCGATCCGAACGGCCCCAACGGTCCGGTTGCCTACTCCATGGTGCTGGTGGGCAAGCTGACCGGCCAAAAACTGAACAATTGGCTCGATGCCCACGCCACCTTCCGCGAGTCCTACGCCGGCCATACCATCTACAACATTCCCTCGGAGGGCCGTATCGTCCGCGTGGCGCAGATCGGCTATGACATGGTGGCCGTCTCCAACACCCCGACCCCGGAGCAGATCCACTCCATGCTCGACCGGCATCGCACCGCCGCCGTGCCCTTTGCCGGCTCTACGCTGCTTTCCCGGCACTACCACGACGTTCCGCTGCTCTCGCTTGCCTGGGGAGTGGGCCAGATCGGCCTGCCTTTCAACGAGAGCGGAGTCATCAGCATTTTTGGCTTCTCGCTGCCGCTGGAGTCGGACTCCACCATTGTTGCCAGCCTCACCCCGGCGCTTTCAATTCAAGGCGCCATGAATCTCAAGGTTGAGGAGATTGCCCCCAGCGACGAGGTGGCCGCCACCCAGGCCGCAGCGCTGGCCACACTGGTTACCCTGGCACGCGGATTTACGGCTCCCCTGTCAGCCAACTCCGCCAACAACAGCCTCAAAGAGCTGCTGAAGACCGCCGAAGTAAACCAGAAGCGCAATCGCGTGGTGGTTACGGCCAAGCTTGGACCCTCATTTGCCACCAGTCTTGCCGCGGACGAAAAATCTTTATTTGATGCACAACCCGAAACACCTCCGGCCCATCCTACTAAGTAACTAGCGCGCTTCCCCGCCGCACGTCCTTTCCACAGACTGCGTAGGCCGGCAGCCGGAACACACCCGATCCCGCATTGGGATCACCTCAGAATCTGCCGAAGCAGAAGGGTTGTTCCGGTGAGCCGGCCTCAAAACTGCCGCATAATTCATCCGCTACCCAAAAATGCAAATTCGCATCCCGCTTTGCCCAGCCTTCATCCAACCCATACTGAGTCTTCCCCGGAGGTCCCATCAGGATGTCTCGCAGCATTTTGATCGTTGTTTGCGCCCTTGGCTTCATCTCATTGCTTTCCGCACAGACCCCGAACCACCCGGTTCTCACGGGCCAGGCCGCCTTTACTGACGCGCTCCACGAATCGCCCGGCACCCGTCGCCACCTGACTGCCGCCGACCTGCCCACCCCGGCGCCCAGCGAGTCGGTTGACAACGGCCCCACCGTGATTGCCCGGCCGGCCAACGCGTGGCCTGTTGCGCCCAGGGGCTTCAAGGTGACTCTCTACGCCACTGACCTGGACAACCCCCGCCTGCTTCGCCTCGCGCCCAACGGCGACCTGTTCCTGGCCGAGAGCGAAACCGGCAAAATCAAGGTATTCCGCGGCGTCGGCGCGGACGGCAAGGCCGCGCAAGTTTCGGTCTTCGCCACCGGCCTGCAGCAGCCCTTCGGCATCGCTTTTTATCCCAACGGCCCCAATCCGAACTACGTCTACGTCGGCAACACCGACGGCATCGTGCGCTTCCCCTACAAGAACGGCGACCTCAAGGCGAGCGGTCCGGAGGTGCGCTTGGCCGAGTTGCCCGGCGGCGGACGCCTGCGCGGCGGCGGCCACTGGACCCGCGACCTGGTCTTCTCAAAGGACGGAAGCAAGCTCTTCGCCTCGGTCGGATCGCACTCGAATGTAGACGACGCCGACACCCACCCCGAAGAGTTCCACCGCGCCGACGTGCTCGAGTTCACCCCCACCGGCAAGTTCCTCAAGGTCTACGCCAGCGGCCTGCGCAACTGCGTCGGCGAAGCCATCAACCCCATCACCGGCGAGCTTTGGTGCTCTACGAATGAGCGCGATGGCCTGGGCAACAACCTGGTTCCCGACTACGTGACCCACGTGCAGGAAGACGGCTTCTACGGCTGGCCCTGGTACTACTTCAACGGCCCCGGCGGCGGCAGGCAGGACCCGCGCCACCCCGGCAAGCACCCCGAGTTGCAGGCCAAAGTTTTGACGCCTGACATCCTCGTCAACCCCCACTTCGCCTCGCTGGAGATGATGTTCTACGAGGGCCAGCAGTTTCCCACCGATTTCAAAGGCGATGGATTCGCCGCCGAACACGGCTCCTGGAACCGCGCCCAGCGTTCAGGCTATGAAGTGATCCGACTCCCCATGAAAAACGGCCATGCCACCGGCGAATACGAAGACTTTCTCACCGGCTTTGCCACTTCAGACGGACAGGTCTGGGGCCGCCCCGTAGGCGTAGCCGAAGCCAAAGACGGGTCCCTCTTCGTCTCCGACGACGGCTCCCGCTCCATCTGGCATGTGAGTTACGTAGGCAAATAACTCTTCTCGCCTTTCGCAAGTAAGCAGTCACGTTCCTCAGTCTCGAACCCGCACCAAAGCCGGGTGCCACGGGTCTGGATTTTCAGACCTGGGAAACCACAAACTTAAATCGGCCAGTATTTCCCCATCCGAAAGAAACCTGAAGACGGAGACCCCCGATGGCAACCGTACTCATCACTGGCACCAGCAAAGGCATCGGCTTAAGCACCGCCCTCACCCTGGCACGCGCCGACCACACTGTTTACGCCACCATGCGCAACCCCGCCGGCGCACCGGAACTGGCAGAAATAACCGCACAGGAACACCTCCCCATCACCATTTCCGCCATGGATGTCGATTCGGACGACTCGGTAACCACGGCCAGCGCCGCCATCTACAAATCCGGCGTCAACATCGATGTGCTGGTGAACGACGCCGGCATCGAGCGCAACGGCTCAATTGAAGACATGCCCCTGGCCGACTTCCGCGCCGTCATGGAGACCAACTACTTTGGCGCTGTCCGCTGCGCCAAGGCAGTCATTCCGCACATGCGCCAGCGCCGCAGCGGCGCCATCATCAACATCACTTCCGTCGCCGGGCGCGTCTCCACCTCGCCGCTCGGCCCTTACTCCGCATCCAAGTTCGCCCTTGAGGCGCTCAGCGAGGCCCTGGCCCAGGAGATGAAGGTCTTTAACGTCCGCGTCCTCGTTGTCGAGCCCGGCATCATCGACACGTCCATGGCGCACAACATTGAGCGCCCTCTACCCGCTTCCCTCTACCCCAATCAGCGCCGCATGAAGGCCCACTTTACCGCCTCGCTCAGCAATCCGACGCAGCCCCTGCTGGTAGCCGAGAAGATCCAAAGCATCATCGAGAGCGGAACCTGGCAGTTCCGCCATCCGGTCGGCCCCGACGCTCAGCCAACCATCACGGGGCGCCTCGCCACCAGCGATGAAGACAACATAGCCCTTCACGCCGCCGACGACGATACCTGGTACACCGTCATGGAAAAGAGCACCGGCCTCGCCATCCGCCCCGGGAAATAAAGCTCGAGCCATGTTCTACATGGTCGAAATGCGGACGTACCGCGCGATATCTTTCGCGTTCACAAGCAGCACCAAAACCACAACCGCGCCAACCACGACGCCGGTAATTGCGTAACCGTTCATTGGGTATACCTCCGAAGGGTTGGATTCCATATTCGCCCACGGCGTTGCGCTATCGAGTTCAACGAGCCCGACCTGTGACAATTCCAGTGGGCGATCAGAGCGTTTTACAGCGCTTCAGTCGCAGCGGAGGCGAGTATCCTGATCCGTAGCGAATCCGCGCACCTTTCTGTCGTCATGGAGGCTCCGTGCCGCACCCTACCCGCCGATCACTTTTGAAAGCCAGCGCCCTGGCAGCCGGAACCATGATGCTACTGCGGCGGGCGCTGTCATCGCCCCTTCCCGCGGACCATGGCGCCACCAGGCTTGAACAATTCGCCTATAGCGATGTGGAACTGCTTGCCGGCCCCATGCTGGATCAGTTCAACCAGAACCACAGCCTCTTCATGAACCTGAGCGAGGACGCCCTGCTGAAGCCTTTCAGGCAGGCGGCCGGACTGCCTGCGCCCGGGGAAGACATGGGCGGCTGGTACTCATGGTCTAAGGACTTCGATCCGCCCAGAAACATGACGGGCTACATTCCGGGCCACACCTTCGGGCAGTATGTTTCCGGCCTTGCCCGCGCTTATGCGGCGACGGGCGACAAGCCCACCCAAGAGAAACTGCGCCGGCTGGTGCTGGGCTACGCTCAAACCATCTCTCCCAGGTTCTGGCAAAACTACTGCCTGCCCGCCTACACGTCTGAAAAGACCACCTGCGGTTTGATCGATGCGTATCAGTTCGCTGACGTCAAGGAGGCCATGGCGGTCCTCGATCATGCCACCGATGTGGTGCTGCCTTTTTTGCCGGAGAAGGCCCTCTCGCGTCCTGAGATGCAGGCGCGCCCCCACCCAAACATTTCCTACACCTGGGACGAGACCTACACGCTGCCTGAGAATTTCTTTCTTGCCTACAAGCGGAGCGGCAACCCGCGCTATCACGACCTGGCCATGCGCTTCCTTGAAGACGATACCTACTTCAATCCGCTGGCCGAGGGGCAGAATGTCCTGCCCGGGCAGCATGCCTACAGCCACCTCAACGCGCTCTGTTCGGCGCTGCAGGCGTACCTGGTAACCGGGAGCGAGAAGCATCTTCGCGCTGCAAAGAACGGCTTTGACTTCGTACGTGCCCAGAGCTTTGCCACCGGCGGCTGGGGGCCCAATGAGACGTTTCGCCCGCCCGAGAGCGACGACCTGGCCAGAAGCCTCGACGACACGCATGCCAGCTTTGAGACGCCGTGCGGCGCATATGGCCACTTCAAGGTGGCGCGCTACATGATGCGCATCACCGGGCAAAGCACCTATGGCGACAGCATGGAAACGGTGCTCTACAACACCATTCTCGGTGCCCGGCCGATTCAGCCGGACGGCCGCAGTTTCTACTATTCCGATTACAACAACGACGCAACCAAGACATTCCACGAAGACAAGTGGCCGTGCTGCTCGGGCACCTTTCCGCAGATCACCGCGGACTATGGCATTTCCAGCTACTTCCGCGCGCCAGACGCCATCTACGTTAACCTCTTTGTTCCGTCGCGCGTGCATTGGCGGCAGGGTGGCGCGGCATACGCGCTGGAGCAAAGTACGGCGTATCCCCTGCTTCCGGTCACTACGCTGCGCATCTCCGCGCCGCGGCCGGCCACCTTCACCGTCTTCCTACGCGTTCCGGCCTGGGCGGGCGCAGGCACGGCTGTGCGCGTCAACGGCAGGCCATTCGCCACCAGCCTCGAGCCGGGCACGTTTGCAGCTCTAAAGCGAGAGTGGAAGGACGGCGACAGAATCGAATACACGCTGGATATGCCGCTGTACCTGAAGCCGATCGACCAGCGGAATCCAAATACCGTGGCGCTGCTGCAAGGTCCGCTGGCCCTCTTTGCAGTCAACAATCTGCAAGCAACCTACAGCCGCGCGCAACTGCTGGCGGCCAGGCAGAGGGCGGCAGGAGGTTCGGAGTGGATCGTCACCAGAGCAGGCGGACCCGTCACCTTCCGGCCCTACTTCGCCATCGACCGGGAACACTACCGGCTCTACCACCAGATTTCGACGTAGGGAAGGCACCGGGTTCCAGGGCCAGGCAACTTGATTGAGAGGTAGGCCGGGGTTTCAACCCCAGCAATACCCCCAGTCACCCTTTAAGAAAATCAGCGCACGCGGCGAGTTACAGCGGTTCTAGAATTGCTGTACCCCGAAACCGCAACTGCTAAGTGCCATTTTCCCTCAAGAAAATGGCACCTTTCACTGCCGTCAAAAGGGCAGGTGAATTCTGGAACCGCTCTAGGGAACCCCTGCGCAGGTGTGTGATTTTGCGGCGACAACGCGAGCGCAGTTGATTTGTTGATTGTGAATCGGTTTTCTTTCGGAAAAGACGGG
>CAIWFH010000214.1 GCA_903911925.1 uncultured Acidobacteriaceae bacterium | reverse complement strand
GTGTTCCAGTGTTGTGGTATCCCACCCATTCGCCAGAAACAAGGCGAATGGATGGGGCACCCTCGATGAGTGTTGAAGTGGCTGAGAAGATACATGTTTTCGCGCGGCAGAGGGGCTTTTTTAGGGCGGAATGTGCACTTTGAGATGCACGGAATTCTTGAGATTTTGGACAAAATGATCGGCGCTGCGTTCAACTGGGCGCAGGCAATCTGCCCCGCACCCACCCTAGCATCTCTTCCGAGAGCCGTTTCAGGTGCTCCAACCGGAATACCGGCATTGCCGCATCAGTTCCCGCCAATGCCGTCCACGTCCCTTCAAGTACTACCGCAGCATCCATCCCCTTCATAAACGGCTCGAACGAAGGCTTGACCTCCGCTTCAGGACCAATCACACCAAGGCAGAGGCTGGGCTGCAGTTGGGCCGCGATGGTGTTCGATTCAAAGATCAGATTCCCGCCCGGTCCCAGGGCTGCCAAAAGTTCGTTGAGCGGAAGGCTTCCGCCTTCTGAGAGGACGAGCAGGGCGCGATGGGCGCCGGCAGCCAGGTAGCGGGCGGTGTCGGTCGCTTGCCCGGCCTCGGTCTCTTCCCAGATTGGATTCTGAAAAACATGGGTCTGGACGCTGTCGAGGTTTCCCATCCATGCGCCTGAAAAGCGGCGCATGGATGGGGCACCCTCATTGTGCTGGTGACGCGTGACTTTGACCGCGGTCCAATGGAACTCAGGAAGCGCAGCGATGAGCCCACAGACCAGCGAAGTCTTTCCCACACTCTTCCCGCTGCCGCCGACGATGATGACTGCCATTGCGATTCGCCCCCGGTGTCTCGATTCAAAAAATGTGAATCACAGAATCTGTCATCCTGAGCGAAGCGCAGCGGAGTCGAAGGACCTGCATTTCGGCTACTCCTTCAGCCGTTCGCGAAAAATCACGCGAACCGCAAAAAGCCCGCCGAGCCCGAGCGCGCAGACGGTTCCCAACATGCACGACCAGAGTAACTTCGAATTTGGGTTCTGGGGATATTGTCCGAGAATGTAGGAAAAGAGCGCGAGACAAAAAGCGCTAATCCAGATGATCACCACCGAAGAACGCATGGCGATGTTGCAGTCTGGATTCTGCGGAGTTGCCCGCGCAGAAAAGAGCCACGGTGTGACTGCCAATTGAGAGACACACGCAATTCCAACACAGATCGCAATTTTGGAGATTGGCGCACCAAGCCACAAATGAAAGATGGGAATCCACAGGACCGGCAGAGACACTGTCCAACTCAGCGCCGCAATCGCAAACCAATGGGAAAGTCGATCATTGTCGAGAAACATTCACTCTCCATGCTCATAGAGTTCGTCATTCCGAATCCGGCGACTTGCGGGAACGCTTCACCATCCGCCCCAGCAATGCAATCTCCCGCAGCACCTGCGTCAGCGGCCGCGCCGGCGTGCCCCACAGCACCCCACCCGGCTTCAGGCCGAACATCTCGTTGGTCACCGTCTTGCCACTCAGGACGCCCGCTTGCCCGCCCAGAATCACCCCCGGCCCCACATGCGCATGATCCCCAATGCCCACCTGGCCCGCCAGCACCGCGCCTTTGCCCACGGTGCTCGAGCCGGAGATGCCGGTTCCGGTGACCAGAATTACGTCCTCCCCAATCTCGCAGTTGTGGCCCACGTGGACGAGGTTATCTATCTTGGTTCCCCTTCCGATTCTTGTCTCTTTCAGCGCCCCGCGGTCGATGGTGGAGTTCGCGCCGATCTCCACATCGTCTTCAATCACCAGTGTTCCCTGCTGCGGAAACTGCGTGTAGGCCCCGGTCAGAGGATCGCCCACGTACCCGAACCCATCGGCCCCCAGCACCGCTCCAGCGTGGACCATCACCCGATTGCCGATTGACGTCCCCGGATAGACGACCACGCGCGGATAAATGCGGCAGGACTTGCCGACGTACACTCCCTTTCCAATCACCGCGCCGGCCTCAATTCGCGTCCCTGCCCCGATGAACGCGTCCTCCCCGATCACGGCGCAAGGCCCTATCGTCACGTTTTCTCCAAACCCTGTGCGCTCTCCAACCGAGGCTGTGGGATGCACGCCGTCCGGCGCAAGAGCGGGCTTCAACAGCTTTCCGGCAAGCGCAAACCAGAGCTTCGGTTGGACGTGCTCTACGATTGACTTGTTCTTGAAGAACGCATAGGTCACGGAGTGGACCGGCCGCAAGACCACCACACCGGCGTTGCTCGTCAGGGCCTCCACCGCGGCTTTCTCATCCTCTGCAAATGTCACATCCGAGGGACCCGCCAGTGCGGGAGAGTTCACGCCATTGACCACCCACTCGGGGCTTCCCTGAACCAGCGTTCCGCCCAGCACTTCAACCAGTTCGCCAAGTGTCATCGCTTCTCCTCAATAAACCCCTGCCTCGCCCGCCGGCCGGGTTTTCCATCTGCGGTGAATCCACAGCCACTGGTCGGGGTAGCGGCGAATCCAGGACTCGGTGGCGGCGGCGCACTGCTGCGTTGCGGCCAGAATATCGGCTTCGTGATCTTCACTTCGCGTGAAATCCAGCTCCGGCCCGAAGTGCAGAACATACCGCCGCTCGGCCTGCTCCCACACCATGAAACCGGGCAGCACGGCGGCGCCGGTCTTGAGGGCTACGCGGGCCACGCCGGAGGCGGTGCAGGCCGCGTGCCCGAAGAAATCTACAAACACGCCCTGCGGCGGAGTCATGTTGGTGTCCATCAGGATTCCGACCGTGTCCCCGTCGCGCATGGCCCTGAGCAGGTCGCGCGCGAAGTCGTCCTTGTGCAGCACGCGGTTGCCGTGCAGGCAGCGGATGCCGTTGACAAACTCGTCGAGCCGCCGGTTATCGAGCCGCCGGATGACCATGCCCATGGGATAGCCCATCAGCGAGTGATAGAAGCTCGACAGCTCCCATGCGCCCAGGTGGCCGGTGACGACCAGCACGCCTTTGCCCTTGGCCTTGGCGGCGAGATAGTGCTCCAGGCCCTCGGCGCCGATCCAGTTGCGTGTGTTTTCGCGGGTGTAGCGGGTCATGCGGCAGAACTCGACCAGTTGGCGGGCAAGATTCCGATAGACCCCGCGCAGGATGCGGCTTCGCTCGACCAGGGAGGTTTCAGGCAGGCCCAGTTCAAGATTGCGCATGCCTACGCGGCGCAGCCTGCCGTGTGCCCAATAGAAGGCGATGGCGATGAACTCGGCAAGCAGGCGCGCCAGGCTGCGCGGCATCCCTCCCAGGGCGCCTGCCACCGTCCGCACCAGCCAATACTCAATCCTGTCACGCATTGTTAAAGGCATTGACTTCAAATGCCAAGTGTAATTGCTTGACCCGAATTCTCAGCCAATGACGAAAGCAGGGCAGGCCGAAGCGAGCCGGCCTGCCCTGCTTTCGTTCGCTTCAGTTTTCTTATTTACGGTTCTTGGCTTCAACGAAGTAGTGGGC
The DNA here is from genome assembly GCA_903911925.1 of uncultured Acidobacteriaceae bacterium. Classification (GTDB taxonomy): domain Bacteria; phylum Acidobacteriota; class Terriglobia; order Terriglobales; family Acidobacteriaceae; genus Telmatobacter. The sequence continues at coordinate 12,765 of CAIWFH010000214.1, read as the reverse complement.
CACGGCGCGGACAAACGGGACCGCTCCCGCCGGAACATCGACGCTGCCCTTGAGAACAGCCTCAAAGCTGTGCGAGGCGCCGTAATAGTGCGTCGTGTCATCGTAGTTCTGGCTTACGCTGGTTCCGTCCAAACTGACGCCGGCAAATACGCCCTTGTTGCGCGAGTAGCTGAGCAGTTCGGCATTCATCTTCCAATCGGTGGCGGCCTGCGTGCTGCGGCCCACGGGCCCCGCCGCCGCTGAGGCGTCGCCGCCGATCTTGAACTTGTTCTTGAGCAGGTCCTGGAAGCCGCGATCGTTTACCGCTACCAGCACCAGGTCAGTGGCCTGGCCGCCGATCTGAAATCCGAAAGACCCGCCGGCCATGCGGATAAAGACGGGCGCGCTCCAGCCGTGGCCCGTCCGGCAAGTGACCACGCCCTGCCCGTATTGGCCGCCAAACACGAAGGCGCCCTTAAGCATGCCCGGCACAACGCCCACGCATGTTGCCTGTTGCAGGATGTTCATGGGAATGCTCTTGTCGCCGGCGGCCATGATCTGGTCAAGCACGATCTTGGCCGAGTCGATGCGCGCCTGCAAGTCTGCCCGCGAGGAGCCGGCAAATGCGGGCCCCGCCATCATCAAGCAGAGGCAGGCCATTGCGATTGTCTTCTTCATATTTTTCATCCTTTCCATTTCGCTGCCGCTGACGGCGCAGATGGTTGAGGTTGCCTGGAGAAGTAGAAGCCTACGGCGATGCCCTCAACATCCGGCGAACAAGCGCGGAAACATCCCGGGCCGGACGAAAGCAAAAGGGTCATCCCGACACAGGCTATCGCATCCCGCGCACTGCGCGCTTCTGCCACGCTCCTGGAGAGCTTGAGTACGAACCTCATTTGGCACCGTGGCATTCAATCTCAGATGCGGGCCTTGGAGAGAGGGTAGGCTGCCCTGGCCTGCACCTTTCATCCGGGAAGCAGGCGCAGAATTTTGATGGAATGCAGGTTTGCTGGAATGCGCAAGGTGCGGCCAATTGTGTCGAGGAGGGCTATACAGCGGGAGCAGAAAAAAAGAGGAGTTCCCAGGCTTCATGGAAAACATGCGGCCTGGGAACTCCTTTCCCCAGATCTGCGTTGTTTCTGTAAACAAGTCTGTGGAAAACAACCGTTTAGGGCAAGATTACAGAAGGAGTATGGATGTTAGTAACCTGTCGTATGATCCGAAGGTAACTTCAATTATGAACATTCGGTAATGCGAGGCGCTTTTCCTTTCCATGCTCAGCCGGGGTTCTCCCGGCCATGAGCGATTGGTTCAGGGCGCGGAGCGAAAGGCCAATCCGGTTGTCGGCCCCGGTCTTCCTCATCAGGCTGCCCACGTGGGCTTTCACGGTTCGCTCTTCGATTCCGAGCTGGTCTGCAATTTCGCGATTCGACTGAGCCATCAGGATCAGTTCCAGGACCTGGAGTTCCCGTTCTGTCAGGTGGGGGGAGGCGGTGGTGAGGCTGGTGTCGGGAGATTTGAGCAGCCGGTCAATGAGTTTCGACAGCAAGCGCCGCGGGGCCCAGATTGAGCCCTCCGTGACCACCTCAATGGCATTGCGGACAAGCTGCGGCCCGGCCGTTGAGTCAAGGTAAGCCCGGGCGCCGGCAATGATTGAATCCATCACCAGTTCATCGTTGCCTGCAGGGCCAATCACAACCAGACGCAAGTCTGGACGCTTGCGGCGAATCTCCTCCAGCGTCCCGAGATCGGTGGATTCCGAATTCAGGTCCACGACCATATACCCCAGTTCCAGCGAGGACAATAGCTCGTCCATAGCGCCGAAAACCGGCACCAGGGCCGCGTGGCCAAGGCCGGAAATCTCCTCAAAGACGCTTGTGATCCCTTCCATACGGATGGGTTCACCTACCACCAGTCCAATGCGAACCGGCTCAGGATTGCCTATCTGGCCCATCTTGCCGCTCCAAATCGTCCGCCGGCCCCGCCCACCTTGAAAGCTGGTTTTGATTCCGGCCTTGTCTCAACTGACAAACAAGATGTATGCCGCGCCGTACGCTTCCAACGCCCACACTTCCATTTCGCCGAAACGCTGTCCGCCGAACTGCGCCTTGCCGCCTACATGTTCGTGCCGGCCCTGGCGGCCGTTCGAGCCCAACCTGCAGAGCCCATGAAAGAGAGGCTAGCGCGATGATGTTGCCGCTTATCGGCTGCCGGCCCGGAAGTTCGGTCTTCCGAAGCTTGATCGCCCGCTCCGGTGATCGAGCTGTCCCATTGAATCAAAATGCCACCCCAGTTCCTGGCCCGGTTCAACGATTGTGGACTCAATTTCTCTAATTTGGAATTTGAAACCCAATCTTACGCAATGCCCCGGCGACAATTCAAGGGGCAAAACCGCGCCAAAAAGCGCCTTCGTGTCGCTGAAGCGCACTGGGGAGTACTTGGGGACCTGTTTTCCTCAGAGGAAAAAATATGGGGGTGGAACCATTGGAGTCATGGCCGGGGTTCCACAAATGGCGTAAAACCTCTACCATCATCTCCATAGGGCGTAGTACATTCAGTCCAGACGCGCTACAGCGGTTGCGGAAGACGCTGTACCTCGAATGCAAAATTGCCGGGCGGCTTCCTTTTGTAAGTTGAAGCTGACATTCACGATCTCAGCGACGGCAAGAGAAGAATGGAACCGCTCAAGCGAGGTTACTCAATTGATTAAGCAGGACATCGTCCATCATGTGATCGAGCGCACGGGACTGCCCCGCACCAAGGCGGAAGCCGCCGTGGACACCGTCTTCGAGGGTCTCAAACAGGCACTTGCAGCCGGAGAGCGCATCGAACTGCGCGGGTTTGGAGTGTTTAGCGTCCGCGCCCGCAAAACCGGCATCGGCCGCAATCCCCGAACCGGAACAGAGGTGAGCATTACCCCGGGCAAGGCTGTTCGCTTCAAGCCCGGAAAGGAACTGCATTCGCTCGATGCCGCCACCCCGCCCACCGCGTAAAGCGGGGCTTGGCGAACCAAACAGCGCTTTGGCCGCTCACATCAAGTAGCGACGGCCCAGCAAGACCGGGCTCTTCGGACATGCCTATCCGTGTAAAGGTCCGGCTCCGAGGTCTTCTGTAGCTGACGTAGGGGAGTCCGGTGCATTCTGTATTCCGGAAGTATTACTTGCCGTTGCTGCTGCTGGCCGTTAGTGTGGCCACCACAACTGCCAATGGCGCACGGTTCATGCAGAACTTTCTCGAGGGCATGCCACCCGTGGTTCGCGATAGCGACCTGTGGCCCTGGGGATGGCTCGCAGACCATCCAGACCTCTACCTCTCCGGCTGGGCCTTCTCCGCGGCTCTTCTCGGCATTCTGCTGATCCACGAATTCGGCCATTATTTTGCCTGCCGCTGGCATGGGATTGGCGCCACGCTGCCCTGGGTTCTGCCTGCGCCCACGCTCAGCGGGACAGCCGGCGCGATTATTCAGATCAAGACCCGCATCCCCAATCGCAACGCCCTGATGGACGTGGGCATCTACGGGCCGCTGTCAGGCTACCTGGCCTCGGTGGTGGTGGTGGCGGTAGGCTTTGCGCTGAGTTTTCAGGCGCCGCCAGACGCGCCCCACGCCATCGTCCGCTTTGGCGGGGAACCGCTGACCATTCGCCTGCTGCACGCGCTGCTGGTGCAGTGGGACCCCTCTATCCCGGCCTTCGACCAAATTACGCCCCACCCGGTCCTGGTGGCCGGCTGGATCGGGCTCTTCATCACTTCGCTTAACCTTATTCCGGGCGGGCAACTCGACGGCGGGCACATCCTTTACGCCATCTCCCCAAAACTTCACCGGGCGTTTACAAACGCCCTGCCGTTCCTGCTGTTCATTATGGGAGCGATTTTCTGGGTGGGCTGGATTCTGTGGGGCATTTTCCTCCTGATCCCCGCCATGCGGCATCCAAGGGTTCCACTTGAACCCAAACTCAATTCGAACCGCTTGATTCTTGGAATTGTCGGCATCGCGATCCTGGTGCTTACCTTCACGCCCACCCCGTTCTACGACAGCTCCCTGATGCACTTCTTCCACGCCGACCCCTTCACCAACGCGCCGCGGTGAGGCGAGCGGGCAGGCCTGCCGAAGTTTGCACTGGAGGTGTCGGCTCTAATGCTGACTGGGTCTGTGGCGCACATGTTGAGGCGATAGGTCTGGGTGCTTACCGGCGAAGGCTTTTTGCACAAAACGTCTGAATGACCGGCGACTCTCCCCAACGGTGATCTGGCTCGCGGTAAGGGAAAAGTCGGCGACGATCCACTCGGAACTCGGTCTGTCAGGCGGCTCGGCAACTTCCCGAGGCCAATTGAGCGGACCAATAGGGTCGAGAACGACTATCTGCAGCGTTCGCTTCCGGGATAGACTCCGTCGAAATTTGGAAATACCGGTTCTACGTCCACTCTCCAGTCCTTCCAAGCTGACGGAAGATAGTCACAAGACAAGTCGCAACCACCTCCTGGCTTGGTAAGACACCTGAATGAAAACGCGAACGCGTGTTGCCTCTGCACCGCATCAGCGTGGCGATCCAACACCACTTTGAGATAAGGCTTACCGACCGGAGTTGGGAACCCGTAGTGCCCTTCCCGTCTAAAGCGTTCGGGCATCTCGGCATATTCGTCCACCATTCCCGCAGACGCGCCGAACGTTGGGTAGATGTCCATTGTCCGCATGAGACTCGCGCCGATGCTGGCGACTGTTCCACTTTCGACGCGAATACCTGCTCGGAATTGTGCGTCAGGTTCAATATGCAACGACGCGAGCCAGCCGTTTGTAACGACAAAGATGTAATCGCATGAGGCGTCACGGCAGTCTCTTTGAGTCAAGAACTTGCGATGGCGCTGCGCAATCCTTTCAGCATCCACGCTGGACGCCATGCCAACTCGTAAGGCGGTCAAGTCATCCAACAGGCTGGACGCCTCTCTTCGAATAATCCATCCATATAGCAAAAGGGAAATCGCACCAACCGCAATCAACAGAGCGAAACCACCAACAACCGTGCGCGGTTTGAAAACAGCCTTGAGCATGCTCGGTTCTCACTTAGAACTCTACTCCTCACAACTATGAGCAAGGCCGATCCAGGCATTCCGGGAGTATCACCGCCAACTCGTCAGTTACCTTTTCGTTAACATTCCTGAACCTCTCGAATCTGGCGGCCCGGGGCCCAGCTCACGGTAGTCTCGGGCACTGCACCGACTTTTTGGGCAGCCGTTCGAATTCCTGGGCAAGATCGTAGCTCTTCTGGACAACAGGGCCGTCTTGGCGCTTTTTTGGCAAAGTCGCTGGGGGAATGCCCCCATCGAAAGAGTTGCCCCAGACCTGCGACAGCCTTGAGATCTCTATGAGCGGTTCCCGAATCCCTGAATCCTGCTTGTCAAGCACCTTTCCCCTCCATCGTGAATCTATCCCCTTTATCATCAACGCATTCCCCTCGCAATGCGGATGCGGATCATTTCCTTCAATCCGCTAAACTGTCATTGGAGGCTGTTTCTCCGCCGGAACCGCCCCCGATGCGTCGGCTGCCTTACTGCATATGAGTCAGGGTAAGTTCCCTGTTTTCAGGACCCTGGCTTCCAGGTTCCTGAAAACAATCGACTTACGGCAGAACCATGCTTCTAGTCCATTGAAAACAGGCAATTTGCCAAAAATGCACTACGTGGGGGAGGGGGGGCCCCGGCAGAAAAGGAGTTGATAGAGCGGTGCAGAGAAGTTGCGCGAATGTTAGACGGCTCGATCGGTTACTGGAGGACAAACAGTCAACGGATGCGGGCTAACCTGCTGACTCGCTGACTCGCTGACTTGCTAGCCCGCTCGCCTCACATCAGCCTCAGCGCATCCACATCCACAATCAGATTTCGTCGAGGCACGCCGGCTTCATCCGCATGCGCCAGCATTCCCTTCAAGGCATTGTTCAGCGCTTTGCGTGACATGGCCTTCAGAATCAGGTGAAAGCGGTAGGTGCCTTTGATGCGCGCGATTGGTGCGGTACAGGGCCCCAGTACGCGCACGCCCTCTGGCGCCGCCTTCTGGAACCACTTGCCAATCTCTGCCGACCAGCCCGCCGCTTCTTCAAGCTTGGGCGACTGCACCAGCACGTTGGCCAGAACGCCGAAGGGCGGGTAGTGCATCCAGCGCCGAAACTTGAGTTCGCGCTCAACAAAGCTCAGATAGTCATGGGTGCTGGCGGCCATCACTGCGTAGTGGTCGGGGTAGTAGGTTTGCACCACCACGCGCCCCGGCAGGTCGCCGCGCCCGGCGCGCCCGCTCACCTGGGTCATGAGTTGAAAAACCCGCTCCGCCGCGCGAAAGTCCGGCATCGAAAGCGAGTGATCGCAACCCACAACGCCCACCAGCGTGACGCCGTGAATGTCGTGGCCCTTGGCGATCATCTGCGTGCCCACCAGCAGGTTGATCTCGCCGGAGTGCAGCCGGGCCAGCAACCGCTCCAAATCGTGGCGGCCGCGCACGGTGTCGCGGTCCATCCTGCCGATGCGCGCGCCAGGGAAGATCTCTGCCAGCCGTTCCTCTCCTTGTTCAGAACCCGCGCCGAGATAGTAGAGGTGCTCGCTGTCGCACTTGGGGCAGCGGGCCGGCACCACCGCGCGAAAACCGCAGTAGTGGCACTCCAACCGCTGGCCCTCGCGCGCCATTCCGGCGTCCTCTGCAGGCGGCTTGTGGTGGGTCAAGGAGATGGCGCAGTTCTGGCACTCCAGTTTGTCTCCGCAGGCGCGGCAGATGACGGCAAACGAGTAGCCGCGGCGGTTCAGCAGGATGAGCGCCTGCTCACCGCGGTCCAGCGTCTCCTGGGTCTGGGCCACGAGCGCGCGGGAGAAAAGCTGCTCTTTGCCCGTTTCCTGAAACTCTCGCCGCATATCGATCAGTTCCACCAAGGGCAGCGGGCGATTCATCACGCGGTCGCGAATCTCGATGCGCGCGTACTTGCCGGCAACCGAGTTTTGCCAGCTTTCAAGCGACGGCGTAGCCGACCCCATTACCACCACAGCGCCTTCAAGCTTGGCCCGCACCACAGCCACGTCGCGGGCGTTGTAGCGAGGCGACTCCTCCTGCTTGTAGCTCTGGTCGTGCTCCTCGTCTACCAGGATGAGGCCTAGGTTTGGCGCCGGGGCAAAGATGGCGCTGCGGGTGCCCACGATAATGGGCGCCTCGCCACGGCGGATGCGTCGCCATTGTTCGCTGCGCTCTTCGGGCGTGAGCGCGGAGTGCAGCAGCGCTACCTTGTCTCCAAACGCCGCATCAAGCAGGCCGACCGTCTGGGGCGTCAGCCCGATTTCGGGAACCAGCAGGATAGACGCAAGCCCCTTGTCCAGCGCCCGTTGCATCGCGGCCAGGTACACGGCCGTTTTTCCGGACCCGGTGACCCCATGAAGCAGGAAAGGATGGAACGCCCCAAGCGCCGTAGCCAGCGAAGCAAGTGCATCGGTCTGCGGCTCGTTGAGCCGGAATGGTCCGGCCACTGGCTCAATGCCGCCCAACCGGAAGGCCGCCGCTCGCTCCTCGATGCGCGCCAGCCCGCGGCGCACCAGGGTTTGCAAGGTGGATGAGGGCAGGTCCCTGCTGCGCAACTCGGTCAGCGGCAACTCGCCGCCGCAGGCCGCAAGCTCCGCCAGAATGGCCTGCTGTTTCTGGGTGAGCGCGGGCAGGCGCGCCTCGGGAATCAGCACCGCAATCCGCTCTGTGCGCCGCGCATCGCGCTCCACGGCTGTGTTCTCTCGCGCAATCCACTTCTTGCGCACCAGCGCCGCCAGTACCGGCAGAGTGGCCGCGGTGGCCGTGCGCAGGGTTGACACCTTTACCGGCTCGCCTGTCGCCAGCCGGGTAAGTACGCGCTGCTCCAGGTCCTGCTCCTCCGGCGAGAGTTTGCTTTTGCGCCTGGTTCCAGTTTTGGCCGCAGGTCCATTTCTGGCGGATCGGGGCCCATCCCCATCCATGCTCCCGGCCAGCACATCGCGGCCTAGGTCGGTAATCCGGTAGTAGACGGTGCGGCGCACCTCGGCCATCAGCGGCAGCATGCCGCGCAGCACCTCTCCGAGCGGGGCCAGGTAGTACTGCGCCATCCACTCGCCAAGCTCCAGCAGGTTGTCGCTCAGCAGCGGGCCCTCTTCCGAGTCTTGGTCGAGAACTGCCTCAAGAAACTTCACTTCGAAATCGGCGGGTGCCCTGGTGCCGATCGCCGTCACTACTCCGATGAGTTTTTGGCTCCCGAACGGCGCAATTACGCGCGCTCCCCGGCGCGGGGCCTGCCCCTCCCGCACCGCGTAGGTAAACACGCGGTCCAGCGGAACAGGCAATGCGACTTCGCAGTAAGCGGGCATGGGAGGCAAGAACCAGTTTAGGGGATGAGGCACGAATCAGGTGTTTCGAACTAGCGCGGCATGAGGATCACCGCAACTCATCCCAAATATCACGGGCTTTATCACCCGGGGTATCTCCTCTGCCTTTTGCCGTGAGATTTATGAATCTATTCTAGTAAGATGAGGGCGCCATGAAATTCTCCCCGAAGTTCCTTACCCGCATCCTTTTGCTGGCCGCCCTTGCAGCCGGCCCGCGCCCAACCTCAGCCCAAGCCGCCTCTGCCGACCCGCTGCACTCCTGGAAGGGCGGCAACGACCCGGCGCTGTTCGAGAGCTGGATCAATCAGCGGCTGGCCGCCGCAAAATCCACTGTGGCCAAGATGTTGACCGTCCACGAAGCTCCGACGGTGGAAAACGCACTGCGCCCCTTCGACGAAGCCCAAAACCTGTTGTCCATTGCCGGCAGCAATGCCGGGCTGCTGTTTTCTGTTGGCGATACCGCGCCCTTACGCGACAAGGCCCAGGCCATGCAGGGGGTCGTCTCTTCGGCTTTTACTGACCTGAGCCTGAACCAGAAGGTGTACCAGCGCCTGGCAGCCATCCCGCTGCCGGCCAACGACCCGCCGACGCGCCACTACCTTGAGCGGACGCTGCTGGAGTACCGCCTCTCAGGCGTGGACAAGGACGATGCCACACGCGCCCAGATTCGCACCTTGCAGGACAAGATCACCGCACTCTCGCTCACCTTTGAACGCAACGTGGCCGACGGCACGCTGAAGATCACCGCCACCAAGGCCGAACTCGAAGGCCTGCCCGCCGACTACATCGCCAAGCATCCCACGGCGGCCGACGGCACCTATTCGCTTACCACCGACGAGCCCGATGTTGACCCGCTGCTCTCGTTCGCTTCCAACGCTGAAGTGCGCAAGCGGATGTACCTGACCTACAACGAGCGCGCGTATCCCAAAAACGTGCAGGTTCTCAAGGACCTGCTGGTCGCCCGCCAGCAACTGGCCACCATCCTTGGCTACCCGCATTACTCTGACCTGGCAACCGCCGACCAGATGATCGGCTCTGCCGCCAACATGCGCACGCTTCTTGACCAGGTTGACGCGGCTTCGAAGGATGCAGCCAATCACGAGTACGCCGAGATGCTCAAGTTTGCGCAGGAGAAGCAGCCCGGCCTCACCGGCCTCTCCGAGGCGGACAGGAACTACTGGTACGAGCAGTTCCGCCGCGCCAGGTTCTCGTTTGACGCGCAGTCCGTCCGTCCCTACTTCCCGTATGAGCAGGTTCAGGCCGGCATTCTCAAGACAGCGGCGCGGCTCTTCCATCTGGAGTTCAAGCCGGTTGCCAACGCGCAGGTGTGGGACAAGTCGGTTGCGACGTTTGACGTTCTGGATGCCGCGCAGCCCGGCAAGCGCCCCGTCATCGGGCGCATTTACCTTGACATGCATCCGCGCGAAGGCAAGGACAAGTGGTTTTCCAGTTCGCCGCTCGTCCCTGGAGTGAAGGGGCGGCAGATTCCCGAAGGCATGCTGACCTGCAACTTCTCAGGTGGTACGGCAGGCGACCCGGGACTCATGCAATTCGACGAAGTCGTGACTTTCTTCCACGAGTTCGGCCACCTGATGCACCACATTCTCGGCAACCAGGGCCAGTGGGCGGGCGCGGGCGGCTTCAACGTGGAAGGCGACTTTGTTGAGTCGCCCTCGCAAATGCTGGAGGAGATGTTCCACGATCCGGCGATTCTGCAGTCTTTCGGCAAGCACTACCAGACGGGCGAAACCATTCCGGTAGCCTTGATCGCCAATATGAACCGCGCCAGCGCCTTCGGCCGCGGCAATTGGCTGCAGCGCCAGCTGGTTTATGCCACCTACTCACTGCAGGTGCACGACCAGGCGCCTGAGGCGGTGGATTTCGACGCGCTGTGGAAGGCCGACCGGGCCCGCTTCAGCTCGTTTGCGCCGCTGGACGGCAACCACTTCTACGCCTCCTTTACCCACCTCACCGGCTACGCCTCGAATTACTACACCTACGTGCTCGACAAGGTGATCGCGCTCGACTTCTTCGCGCAGTTCGACCGGAAGAACCTGCTGGACGGCGAAACCGCCATGCGCTACCGCCGCACCGTTCTTGAGCCGGGAGCTGGCAAGCCGGCCGCCGGCCTGGTGAAGGATTTCCTCGGCCGTCCGCAGGGTTTCGATGCCCTCAAGAGCTGGATGAACGAGGAGTTCCAGTCCGAGCCAACCGCCTCAAAATAGCACTTGCGGCCCGGAATGAATTGACCAATCACATTCCGGGCCGCAGGCGTTACAATTCGTGCTGATGACTCCCAATCCCTCAGCGCCCGCCGCCTCCGCCCCCGTCGTGTCCACCAAGCCAACCGGCCCCATCACCATGACCATCGACATTGGCGGCTCGGGCCTTAAGGCCCTGCTGCTTGACGCTGCCGGCAAGCCGGTGAGCGAACGCCAGCGCGTGGTTACCCCGGCCGTTCCCACGCCCGAGGCGGTGCTGGGCGGGCTTGAAGAACTCCGCAAGCTGATGGGCCCGTTCGATCGCGTGTCGGTGGGGTTTCCGGGAGTGGTAAAGCACGGCTGCACTTATCTCGGCTTCAATCTCCATCCCCTGTGGGCCGGGGGATTCCCGCTGCAGGCGGAGCTTGAAAAGCGCTGGAAGAAGCCCGTCCGCGTGGGCAACGACGCCGACGTGGCAGGTTACGGAGCCATCAAGGGCAACGGTGTAGAACTGGTGCTGACGCTGGGCACCGGGCTGGGCGCGGCCTTGTTTACGAATGGGCATCTGGTTCCCGGGCTCGAACTCGGCCATCACCCGTGGCGCAAAAAGGGCATGACCTACGAGGACTACATTGGCCGGCGCGGGCTGGACAAGTTCGGCAAGGCCCGGTGGAACGACTTCCTCGAAGCCGCCATCGTGCAGACCGAGCAGCTTTTCAACTGGGACCACCTCTACCTGGGCGGCGGGAACACCAAGAAGATTCTCTTCACGCCCGGAAAGAATGTAAGCATCATCTCCAACGAAACCGGCCTGCTGGGCGGCGTTGTGTTGTGGAAAGACCAAGGATAGAAGTCGCTGAGGAGGGGCCGGCAGCGCCGGCCCAAACGCATTTTCACGTGAGTATGGAAAGCGTTGAAGATGAAAAACTCAGAGCATGTCTGCTGCTTCTGCCGTGAGCAGATCCACCCCGATTTCACCGATCCCTGCTACTTGAATCTGAGCACCAATCGCGACCGCGAAGAGGTGCAGGAATTCACCTGCCACTCCGAATGCATCAACCGAGTTCTGCATCCTGATTTTTCGCTGCTCACGCAGGGTTGAATTGGGGGGGAAAGGGTCGGGCCGAGGGGCGCGGCTTTGGGCACAGACTTCGATTTTTTCCAATGATCGAAGGGTGCCAGAATCGATACACGGTCCCCCTGCCTCATCAACCCCCGACAACCGAGATGAACCCTGAAAAACTGTGCCCCGTTCATCGCGGCTTCATCGCGATGAGCGGGGCTTCGGTCGGACCGTGGCCACCATTATGATAGGACCATGCCGTACGATCTGAAGCGGTTCCAGAAAGCGGAAGCTCTCCACTTCATCACTTTCAGTTGCTATGGGCGTCTGCCTCTCCTCGACGCGCCGGAACCCAAGAACACATTCGAAGCCATCCTGGAACTGACTCGTGCGCGTCATCAAGCGAGGGTCTATGCATACGTGCTGATGCCCGAGCACGTCCATCTGCTTATCAACGAGCCGTCATCGATCCTTCTGGCCCAGTTTCTCAAGGCCGTAAAGCAGATCGCGTCGCGCAAGCTTGGAAGTCAGCATGAAAAGTTCTGGCAGGAGCGCTATTTCGATCGCAACATCCACGGCGAATCGGCCCGTTCCGAAGTAATCCGCTACATTCATCGGAACCCGGTGAAACGAGGCCTGGTCGCATCTCCCGGCGACTACCGATGGAGCAGCTTCAATCATTACGCGACAGGCATTCCGGGAGTAATTGAAATCGAGTCGGAGTGGATGGCAAGGCTTCGCGGCCCACTCATCGCGATAGGGCCGCGATGAATGGGGCACAGACTTGGGTCTTTGCCAATGATATAAGGAGTTAGAATCGATGCCCGGGCCACCTGCCGTATCAATAAGATTTTTGCCAATGTTGAATTTGGGTGAGGAACTGCGTCCGCTGGTCAGGTCCGGTAAATGCTCGATTAGGGATGAAGAAGGCATTACCCGAAGTTCGAGCGATAAGTATGTACTTATCCATGTCTGAAATTGTCTTTATCTTGTTCCACGCGACCTCTCCCTTTAGGGAACCTCTGCACAAGTCCGCTACCTGCTTCATTGTTGATTAAACTAGTCGTATGAAGCGAATGGCGCGGATTCAGCAGACACTGGCATCGCAGGCGAGTTTTGCAAAGTATGGCCGCAAGAGCAAGCGGGAGCTGT
>CAIWFH010000213.1 GCA_903911925.1 uncultured Acidobacteriaceae bacterium | reverse complement strand
TGCGCCCTTCCTCGACCACATCGCCATCCCGGTTCAACAGACAGTAATGGCTATAGCGGTCGCCCAGATCCAATCCCATGGTCATCTCCGGCTTCGCATGGCCCACTTCCGTTTGCCGCAACACTTTGCTAACCTTCTTCATTGGCTGGTCTCCTCCTTGGCACCTCGAGTCCGCTGCGGTCAGCTTAGCTGAACCGAGAGACCAGCCGTCTCATCCCATCTGTTTCGAAGGCCTCCCGGCCCACGCTCACTCTGCACAAAAGATAGGAGAGTTATTTTGTTTCAATACTTAAAGAAGCGCCCTACTCCATCGCGTGCGGATCTCTACCGCCCGTCACGCTCTTGTGGTGCCGCACATCCGCGCCCTGCACCCAGAACACCACGTCCTCGGCAATGTTGGTCGCGTGGTCGGCCACCCGCTCCAGGTTGCGGCTAATCATCAGCGCGTTCAGGGCCTGCGGAGCAATGTAGCTCTGCTCTTCCATCACCTTGGTCAGAGCCTTGTAGGCCGCGCGATTCATCTCATCCACGGCATCGTCCATGGCCAGCACCGAGCGGGCCATCTCCGCGTCCGCTTCGATAAACGACTGCAGGCACCTGCGCACCATGTCTGCCGCCAGCGACGCCATGCGCGGAATATCTACCGGAAGCTCCACCACCGCCATCTGCTCCATGGCCCGCACCCGGTCGCTGATGCTCTTGGCTGCATCGCCCACCCGTTCCAGATCCGCGTTGATCTTAATCACGCTCAGGATGAACCGAAGGTCGCTCGCCATCGGCTGCTCCATCGCCAGCAAATCCAATGCCGCCTGGTCGATATCCCGCTCCAGGCGGTTGATGGCGATTTCGCTGCGGCTGACCAAATCGCAAATCGACAGGTCGCGCACGCGATAGGCCTCAATGGCGCGCTGAATGGCCTGTTCAGCCAGCCCAGCCATCACCAGCAGTTGTTCTTTCAGGTCTTCGAGGCTTTGCTGAAATCGTATGCGTGTCATCCGAACCTGCCCGTGATGTAATCCTCAGTCCGCTTGTCGCTGGGATTCGTAAAGATCTTGTGCGTCGCGTCAAACTCCACCATGCGGCCGTTCAAAAAGAAGCCCGTCTTCTCTGCCACTCGGGCTGCCTGCTGCATGTTGTGGGTAACAATCACAATAGTGTACTGCGCTTTCAACTGAAAGATAAGGTCCTCGATTTTGGCTGTGGAAACCGGGTCCAATGCCGAGGCCGGTTCGTCCATCAGCACCACCTCGGGGTCCACGGCCAGCGCACGCGCAATGCACAACCGCTGCTGCTGACCGCCAGAGAGGCTCGCCCCCGACTTCTTCTTCAAGTCGTCCTTCACTTCGTCCCAAAGAGCCGAGTTCTTCAGCGACTTCTCAACAATCTCGTCCAGCGCTCTCCGGTTGCTGTAGCCATTCAGTTTCAGCCCCGCGCACACGTTGTCGTAAATCGACATCGTGGGAAAAGGATTCGGCCGCTGAAACACCATTCCTACCCGCCGCCGAATCTCCACCGGCTTGCAGTCCTTGTAGATATCAAGGTCGCCGATGCGCACCGTCCCCGTAACCCGCGCAATGGGATTGGTCTCGTGCATCCGGTTCAGGCACCGCACAAACGTGCTCTTGCCGCAGCCCGACGGGCCAATCAGCGCCGTGGCGTGGTTCGCCGGAATGTTCAGGTTGATGTCCTGCAGCGTGTGATTCGTCCCGTACCACGCATTCAGGGTTGTTACCTCGATGCCGACGCCCACGTTCGCATTTCTCCTTGTTCACTCCGCTGAAACCGAAAATCTCAAGTCGCGATTTTCTCAAGAAATCGCGGCACCGCCACAACATCGACAAGGCCTCCTTCGAGGAGAAATGCCTTTTAACTTGCCCCTTTCAAGACGCCTCTGCTTGTTACATACCGCACCAGCGAAACCGCCAGCACAATCAGCACAATCAACACCAGAGACCCCGCCCACGCCAGCCGATGCCAGTCGTCGTAGGGCGAGAGCGCATAAACATAAATCTGCAGCGGCAGGGCGGCAATCGGCTCATCCAGCCGCGAGTTCCAGCCCACGTTGCCGAATGCCGTAAAGATCAGCGGAGCCGTTTCGCCCGCCACGCGCGCAAAGGCCAGCATGCATCCCGTAATAATGCCCGGAGAAGCCGTCTTCACCGTAATCGCCAGCACTGACCGCCAGTTGGGCACGCCCAGCGCCAGTGCCGCCTCGCGCACCGCGTTCGGCACCATCAGCAGCATCTCTTCCGTGGTCCGGCACACCGTGGGAATCATCATGATGCCCAGCGCCACCCCGCCCGAGAAGGCCGAGAAATGCCCCTGCGGAACCACAATCAGCGAGTAAACCGCGATGCCCATCACAATCGACGGAACGCCGTTCAAAACATCGGCAGTAAAACGAACCGCGTTGGCCAGCTTCGTTCCCCGCCCAAACTCTGCCAGGTAGATGCCCCCGCTTATGCCCACCGGCACACCGATCAGGCTGCCGACCGTCAGCAGAATCCCCGACCCGTAGATGGCGTTGGCCATTCCCCCGCCAACTTCGCCCACCGGCTTCGGCACATCTGTAAAAAATGCCCAGGTAAGCGAACTGGCCCCCTTGTAAACGAGGTAGACAAAAATGGCCACCAGCGGCGCCACCACCAGAATGGTAGCCAGCACCGCCAAACCTGTAGCCGTGCCATCGGCCAAGGCCCGCAACCGCGCCCGCATCTTGTATTCGGTCCGCTCTGTCAGCTCTTCCACAATGTTCCTTAGTCCCTCAGTCCCTGAGTCCCCGCCTTGATTAATGTATCTGCGCGGGCGCCCCGCGCGTCACCGCCCACACCAGCAACCGCGCAAAAGCGTTCACCACAATTGTTACCGCAAACAGCGCCAGCCCCAGTTCCATCAGTGCGCTCAAATGCAAATCGCCTGAGGCCTCCGCAAACTCGTTCGCAATCACCGAAGCCATCGTGCTTCCATTGGCCAGCAGCGAGCGGTGAATCTCCGGACTGTTGCCGATCACCATCGTCACCGCCATGGTCTCGCCCAGCGCCCGGCCAAGTCCCAGGATCACCGCGCCCACAATGCCGATGCGCGCATTCCGCAACACGCCCATGCGGATCATCTCCCAGCGCGTCGCTCCCAGCGCCAGCACCGCCTCGCGCTGCGAGTTCGGAACCGCCGTCATCACCTCGCGCGTCAACGACGAAATAATGGGCAGAATCATGATCGCCAAAATGATCCCCGCCGCCACAAAGCCCAGCCCGGTCGGGTTGTCGTCGCCGAAGAATCCAGTCCACCCAAGCGTCTTGATCAGCGCCGGGTTCAGCCGCTCGCGCAGCAGCGGAACCAGCACGAACACCGCCCACAATCCGTAAATCACGCTCGGAATCGCCGCCAGAAGCTCGGTAATAAAAGCAAGCGGCGCGCGCAGGGGACCGGGGCACATCTCCGTCAGAAACACCGCCACGCCAATCGCCAGCGGAACCGCGAGCAGCAGCGCCAGAAACGATGAAACCAGCGTCCCGTACAGAAACGGCAGCGCGCTGAAGTGCCCGTTCACCGGATCCCAATACATGGGCTGGTGCGAATAGGTATCGATGTATGCCTTGTAGAAGAAGTCGAACCCGAACTTGCCCCAGGCCAGTTGCGACCGCACCACCAACTCGGTCGCAATCAGCACCACGATGCCAAAAATCGTCAGCGCGCACAGCACCATCAGCCAATGGAATCCACGGTCCGCAATCGCTGAATTGCCGCGCGCCAGCAAGTACTTGCGTATCGCTGAAGCCTCGTACTCCGCGTTCTCAACCGCAGGCTGGCCGTCTGCAGAACCCGGATCGGGCTGGAACTGAGCTTGGGAAAATCGTATCTCAGACACTTGGGCTGTCACCTCAACTAGGCTACCGGGCGAATATGAATAGGAGGTTACAGTGCCGCTAAATCAAGTGCATACGGTGAGAAATTCGCCAAATTGGCTGGCCGACGTGTCAATTTCCTGATGTGCCCGGCTTCGCCTCTCAATTCCGGTCATTCAGGGCACACCCGCCACTGCCAAACGGCTTGCAAAGCAGTTATGTACCCCGAGCGGTTGAAAGAATTCCTCCTTTGGTTTTCCATTTCCTTTATGCTGGGGAACTGGAAATCGAAAGGTCCCTTCCCATGCGCCGAATTCTTGCCATCCTTGCCGTCGCGCTGGCTCCCCTTGCCCTCCAGGCCCAAAGCGTCGTTCAGCCCGACCCGCCCAACCGCGTATGGACCGCTTCCTGGGTCACTCATCCCACGGCCCCGCTCCGTGAGCCTGTGGTGCTCCACTTCCGGCGCACCCTTTCTCTCGCCGCTGTCCCCACCGCCTACGTTGTCCGCGCCAGCGCCGACAACCGCTTCGTCCTATTCGTCAATGGCCATCGTGTCGGCGACGGCCCGGCCCGCGGCGACGTTGCCCATTGGCGCTACCAACGCTTCGACCTTGCCCTGTTCCTCCAATCCGGCCAGAACCTCATCACCGCGACGGTTTGGAACTTCGGCATCTACGCCCCCATCGCCCAGATGACTGACCGCACCGCTTTCCTCGTCGAAAGCGAAGCCACAGGGGCCGACTCCATCAGCACCCCCGCCGGTTGGCTGGTCGAAGTCGAACCCGGCCAGCGTCCCGTCCCCAGCGTCCCTGAGAAGGTCATGGAGTACATGGCCTCGGGTACCGGTGAAGAGTTGGATGCCACCCGGTACGATTGGGCCTGGAACACCCCCAATGCCACAGGCGCATCCTGGGTCCCCGTCGCCTCCCCCTTCCGCGAAGACACCCTTCCCGGCGTCGAGAAAGCCCACTCCGCCGACGTCTTCGGCGACAACCCCTGGGGCCTCACCCCCGACACGCTGCCGGCCATGGAGTACTCGTCCACCGCCGCGGGCGATGCCATGCGCACAGATTTGGAAAGTCCGCAATCTGTTCCGGGTGAGCCCGGAGTAATGTCAGTACACATCGAAACCAAGTTATCTGCCGTGGGCGCATTCCCAGCCTCGGCCGTCAAGATCCCTGCCGCTCGCCATGTCCACATCCTCCTCGACCGCAAAACCCTCACCACCGCCTACCCCCAACTCACCGTCTCTGGAGGAAAGGGCGCGCAAATCCGCCTCGTCTACACTGAAGCCCTCTACGACAAAGATGACCACAAAGGCGACCGGGACGAGGTCGCTGGCCGCGTAGCCCACGGCATCACAGACACCTTCCTCCCCGATGGCGGTCCGCACCGCGTCTTCGAACCTCTCTGGTGGCGCACATGGCGCTATCTCGATCTCGACATCCAAACCGCTGCCGAGCCTCTCCAACTCGAGTCACTCACCGCCAACTTCACCGCCTACCCCTTCGTCGAGCGCGCCGCCTTCCATTCCCCCGACCCCGACCTCGACAATATCTGGGAAATCAGTTGGCGCACCGCCCGCCTCGACGCCCACGAAACCTACATGGACACCCCCTACTGGGAGCAGCTCCAGTACATCGGCGATACCCGCATCCAGGCCCTCATCTCCTACGCCGTTGCCAACGATGACCGGCTCGCCCTTCAGGCCCTTCAGGCATTCGACTGGTCGCGCGTGCCGGAGGGAGTGACGCACAGCCGCTATCCCAGCCAGCTTTCGCAGTTCATTCCCACGTTTTCGCTGCTCTATGTCGGTATGGTTCACGACTACTGGATGTACCGTCCCGATCCCGCCCCTGCCCGCGCCCTGCTCCCCGGAACCCGCACCGTCCTCGAATGGTTTGCCACCCACCAGGAACAAGACGGTCTTCTCCACAAACTACCCTGGTGGAGTTTTGTCGACTGGGTCTCCTCCGGCGAAATCCCCACCTATGACACCCACGACGAATCCTGCGCCACCACCCTTGAATATCTAGGCGCGCTCGGCGAGGCGGCAGATCTCGAAAAAGCTCTCGGCGACCCAGCCGTAGCCGCCCGCTACCAGGACCGCGCAACCCGCGTCCGCGCCGGTATCTACTCCAAATGCTGGTCCGCCTCCCGCGGTCTCGTCGCCGACAACGCGGACCTCAAAAACTTCAGCCAGCAGTCCAACATCCTCGCCGTCCTCTACGATGTAGTCCCCAAAGACCATCAACAGGAAGTCCTCCGCAAGGTTCTCGCCATCAATCCCGGTGACATCCCCGCCGACGGCGTCCTCAGCGCCTCCTACTATTTCCGCTTCTACCTCGCCCGCGCCCTCGAACACGCCGGCATGGCCGACGAATACCTCAATTCCATCGACCCCTGGCGCAAGCTGCTTCCTCTCCACTTCAGCACCTGGCCAGAGATTCCTGGCAATACCCGCTCCGACTCCCACGCCTGGACCGCTCACCCCATCTACGACCTGCTCACCCTGGTAGCAGGCATCGAGCCGGCCACCCCCGGCTTCGCCACCGTCCGCATCGCCCCGCATTTGGGCACTCTGCCCTCGCTCACCGCCACCTTCCCGCACCCGGCAGGCGACATCAAGGTCGAATTTCACCGTTTTGGGAAATGCATGGCCGCATCAATCACTCTTCCCGACTCCGTTACCGGCACATTCGTTCAAGGTGACCAAGAATCACCCCTGAAACCTGGGGCGAACAAGTTCAGTTGCGTCACGCGATAACAAACGCTCCTGCTTGGGCGTCGTCGCACAAACGCCGGGTGCCCCAGGTCTCGCTCTTGAGACCTGGGATACCACCAACGCCAACCAATCACAAACCCGCTAACCTGCCAACTCGCCACCACGCGCGAAGCGCGGCTAACTTGCCAAACCGTCAACAGCACTTCTCATTTGCCTGGGCAGCATCCCAATCCCACCGCGCTCATCCGGTCCCCATCCCATGCAACACAGGAAAATCGATATATTAGAGGGAATCCATATCCTCCCTTACACAAAACGTGTTAAAACTCCAACATGGCAAAGGGCAAGAATTCCACGCCGCCGGGGCAGGTCAACCTCCGCATGCTCGCCGAGCATCTTGAGCTATCCCAGACCACTGTCTCCTTGGTTCTCAACAATTCGCCCTCGGCCAAATCCATTCCTCAGGAAACCCGAGACCGCGTCGTAGAAGCCGCCCAGCGCCTCAACTACCGCCCCAACTACTTCGCCCGCTCCCTGCGCCAAAGCCGCTCCATGAGCGTCGGCGTCCTGGCTCCCGACCTCAGCGAAGGCTACTTCACCCACGTTATGAGCGGCGTCCTTGAAGAGTTCACCCGCGCCCATTACTTCTACTTCACCGCATGTCACGACTGGAAGCGCGAACTCATCGAGATGTACCCGCGCATGCTGGTCGAGCGCGCTGTCGACGGATTCCTGCTCATCAACACCCCCACCGACCTCATCCATGTACCCGTGCCGGTGGTCGCCATCTCCGCCCATACCCCGGCCGAAAACATAACCAACATCGTCCTTGACCATCACCATGCCGCGGAACAGGCTCTGACGCACCTGCACGCCCTCGGACACCGCCGCATCGCCTTCATGCGCGGTCCGCGCGCCATATCTGACTCGGAATTCCGCTGGGAAGCCATTCAGCAGGTAGCCCGCGAGATGAGCCTCAAGCTCGACCCCGCCCTAGTCATCCGCATCGATGCCGCAGGTTGGTCCACCAAAACTGGCTACCACCCCATGGCCCCCGAAATCGGCTACAAGCCGATGCAGGCCCTGCTCGAGAAGACCCGCGAATTCACTGCCATCTTCTGCTTTAACGACATCGCCGCCATCGGCGCCATCCGCGCCCTCAAGGAGGCGGGCCTCTCCGTCCCCGGAGACGTCTCCGTAGTCGGCTTCGACGACATCCAGTCCGCCGCCTACTCCACGCCCTCCCTCACCACCGTCCGCCAGCCGCTTTTGGAGATGGGCAAGCGCGGCGCACAAGTCCTCCTCGATCGCATCGCCAACCGCGAAAAGCAATATCCGGCTGAAATCGTCATGGCCCCGGAGTTGGTAGTTCGCGAATCAACAGGTCCGGCTCGGACTTCGCAAGGGGCCTGAGCGTGCGTGTCTGGAAGTATCGCCGCGTGATTACCATTACCGCCTTTTTCGCCGCGGTCGCGCTGTTTACTTTACTTATCTACCGCATACGCTTGGAGCAGAATGCATCGCAGCGTGAGGCCGGCTATCAGTCAGCGCTGCGCGAATATTCTGCTGTCCTGATGCCGGGGGCGACGCGGAAGGAGGTGGAGGGTATCCTGCGTTCGAAGGGCGCGCAATTCCACAGAGAATGTTGCGGAGGTTCGATTGCCGAATCCTCCGACCTGGTTCGAATTGGATCGGATCCAGACAACTGGGTCTGCGTCGGCAACCCTGTTTATCTTGAGATTCAATTTGACGTCGCTGATGTTCGTTCACAACCACGGAAGCCAGTTTCGGATGGTGATATATACACCTCCGTCACCGTGATTCATAAGCCGGGAACCTGTCTCTAACGAGACCGATTGCCCTCACCCGCATTGCGCCTCAAACCACCGGCTGATATAAACCTGCGCGTGAGCCTCGCCGCAATAATGCCGCGCGTGGGCCGCATCGGCAGCTTCATTCGTCCACTTGTAGACCGTCATTTGTGCGTTGTTGCAGTGGATCACGATCCACCGCACTGGGCTTTCGCTCTCGGTCCCGCATATCTCGCATCGATAAATCTTGTCGATCACCGCCCCCCCCAACTTGGTCTCAAGTCAACCGCAGCTCAAAAGAAAATCACGAATCTAGTCAGTAGTCCCTAGTCCGTGTTTTCCGCTACTCCAGCATCTGCAGATCCAGCGGTTCCTCGCGCATGCAATCCATCGTGTGAATACTCGCCAGTGCCCGCTTCAGCGCCGAACTCTTGCACGGCTCCACGGTCACTACAAACGGCAGCGCGTGCTGCGGATACCCAGGCTTCTGCACAATCGCCCGGATATTGATCTCTTCCTTGGCCAGCGCCCCGGTGATGGCAGCCACTATTCCTGGCCGGTCGTCTACCAGGAACCGTATATAGTGCGGAACCTCGAACTCGCCCCCCACCCGCCCGGGCGTTGACGGAATCTCTACCCGCTGCGATCCATGCGCCAGCGCCAGCAGGTCGCTCACCACGGCCACCGCTGTCGGCTGTCCGCCCGCGCCGTGGCCTGAGAAGACCACGTCCCCGCCGTAATGCCCTGAGAGAATCACCATGTTCTCCGTTCCACGCGACCACGCCAGCGGCGAACGCAAGTCCACCAGCATCGGTCCCACCGTGGCCGACACTTCACCGCCACTCTTCTCCGCCCGCGCCACCTGCCGTATGGTGCAGCTCAGGTCGCGCGCATAGCTGAAGTCCACGGCTGAAATCGTTGTAATCGGCTGGGGCACTATCTCTTCCGGGTCCACCGCTACGCGAAGCGCCAGCCGCATCAGAATGGCCAACTTCGACCGCGCGTCAAATCCGCCCACATCCTCCGTTGGATCTGCCTCGGCGTACCCCCGTTGCTGCGCCTGGTCCAGCACGGTCGCGTACTCCGCGCCTTCCTCCATCTTGCTCAGAATAAAGTTGCAGGTGCCATTCAAAATACCTTCAATCCGCTGGATCCGATCCCCGGCAAGCCCCTGTTCAATCGCCGGGATCACGGGGATTCCGCCCGCCACCGCGGCCCCGTACTTCAAGTGTCCGCCCTTGGCCGCGGCCAGCCGTTCCAGTTCCACCCCATGGAACGCAATCAGTTTCTTATTGGCGGTGATCACGCTCTTGCCCGCTTCGAGCGCACGCCGCACCCATTCGCCGGCGGGGTCAAGCCCGCCCGCCAGTTCAACAATCACGTCCACGTCCGAAGCCAGTACCGCTTCTGCGTCCTCGCTCCAAACCACGCTCTCAGGCGCCCAGTCCACGCGCTTGCGCTCCACGCCCCGGTTGAACACGTGGGTCAGTTCAAGTCCTGCAGGCTTCGATTCCACCAGGATTCGCGCCACCGAACTGCCCACCGTTCCAAATCCGAAGATGGCGATTCGCAGCGGCTGAACCCGCGGTTTCCGTTCTCGCTGAGTGGGTGCGGCTTGCGAAGAGACTGGCACTTTTGCTTCAGACACCGGCATTTCCTTTTGTAGGGGGATAAAAACTCTGAATAACCCGATGATACCTGAGCCCCCGGGAGACGATGTTTGCTGATTGGCTAGCAGCTCAAAGCCAGGGCAGATTTTCCTTGCCCGATTTGCAGATTATTTCCGTAAACCGAATATCATAAAAATCCATGGCCACCATCTCAGAAAGACTCAATCTCAAAGATCACCAGGACATCCTCGTCCTCAACGCCCCTGACAGTTTCGCGCCCGAGCTGGCGCGCCTGTCCGTCGTCAACATTCACCACCACCTGGAATCGGTCGCCCAGATCGGCTTCTCGCTGGCCTTTGTCACCCGCCAGAGTGAGGTAAACACCCTGGCGCCAAAAATCGCCGCCCGCGCCAAGGGCGACGCCACTGTCTGGTTCGCCTATCCCAAGGGGACGTCCAAGAAATTCAAGTGCGACTTCAATCGCGACACAGGATGGGACAAACTGAAAGCCGCCGGCTTTGACACCGTCCGCGCCATCGCCATCGACGAAGACTGGACCGCGCTCCGCTTCCGCCGCAAGGAGTTCATCAAGGCGCGCTAGTTTCCAGCTTCGATCCCAAAGAATGCCCTGTCATTTCACTGAACCAGAAACAGCCCCGGCATCACTTCCCCAGCCTTCCCCTCAACAACGTTGGTGAAGGCCGAAGCGTTCAGTGGCGCATCTGGCCCCACGTAGACGGTGCGCGCTCCGCCCATCCGCGCCCAATGTACAAAATTCGCCGCTGGGTAGACCGACCCTGAAGTGCCCACAACCAGCATCAGAGAAGCAAGTTTAATTTCCGCCTGAATCCGCTCCATCTCCAGCGGAATCTCGCCGAAAAAAACAATGTGCGGCCGCAGCCGCCCGCCGCAAACGCAGCGCCCCACTTCCTCAAGGTCGCGATAAATCGCACGGTCTTCGACAGGCGCACGGCCGCAGTCAAGCTCGCAATGCGCCATGTTCAACTCGCCATGCATGTGCACCAGCCGCCGAGAACCGGCGCGCTCGTGCAGGTCGTCCACATTCTGCGTACACAGAAAAAAGCGGTCGCCCAGCCGCTTCTCCAGTTCCGCCAGCGCAACATGCCCGGGGTTGGGCTCTGCCTTGGCTCCCGCAGCCCGGCGCGCCGAGTAAAACTCCCAAACCAGCGCCGGATTCCGCTCCCAGGCCTCGGGCGTGCACACATCCTCGATGCGGTTTCCCGCCCACAATCCGTCTTCTGCGCGAAATGTAGGCAGCCCACTCTCAGCGCTGATGCCCGCCCCGGTCAGCACAAACACCCGGTCTTCGCTGCCGATTGAAATCACCGCCATCGTCTTGCTCCCACGCTCTCGTGATCCTGAACCTACCGGCAAAGGGCTCATTACCCCGCGCGCCACTGACAACTGAGAACTGTGAACTGTGAACTGCCTCTACGGCTCCAGCAATATCTTCCCCGTAGTAGCCCGGCTCTCAAGATCCGTCTGCGCCTGCGCGGCCTCGTCCAGCGGGTACACATACTCGGTCCGCAGTTTCAGTTCGCCCTTGACTGCCCAGCCCAACACGTCGCCCGAGCGCCATTCCAACTCTGCCCGCGTTGCCACGTGGTGCCACAAAGTCGGCCGCGTCACAAACAGCGATCCCTTGCCGCTGAGCTGGATTAAGTCAAAGGGCGGCACAGGCCCGCTTGAGGCGCCAAACAGCACCAGCATTCCCCGCGGCCGCAGGCAGTTCAGACTCTGGTCAAAGGTCGTCTTGCCCACCGAGTCGTAAACCACGTCCACGCCCTTGCCACCGGTCAGTTGTTTCACCGCCGCTTCAAAGTCCTGCTCGGTATACAGAATCACGTCGCTCGCGCCGGCCTCGAGCGATAGTTCTGTCTTGGCCTTCGTGGAAACGGTGGTGATCACGCGCGCGCCAATCTTGGCAGCCATCTGCGTCAGCAGCAGCCCTACGCCGCCCGCCCCGGCATGCACCAGCGCCGTATCACCTGCCTTAAGAGAAAATGTGGAGTAGGCAAGGTAGTGCGCGGTCATCCCCTGCAGCATGGCGGCTGCGGCCTTCTCCATGCTCAGCCCTGCCGGCACCTTCACCAGTTGGGCGGCGGGCACCAGCGCATACTCTGCATAGCTGCCCAGCACGGCCACCGAAGCAACAGCATCTCCGGCCGCGAATCCCGTCACGCTCGGACCCAGTTCTTCAACCGTGCCAGCAGCCTCGCTGCCCGGTATCAGCGGCAATGATGCCTTGTACACGCCTTTGCGAAAATACACTTCAATAAAGTTGACCCCTGTTGCCTCGACCCGTATCAATACCTGCCCGGGTCCCGGCTGGGGTATCGCTAACTCGGCCAGTTTCAGAACCTCTGGCCCGCCTGTCTCGCAAATCTGGATAGCTTTCATCTCAACGCAAGAATGCACCTTGAGGCCCGGCTACCGCAAGGGTTGACTTTCGCCCGGCGATTCCTTTGCGTTCGCGCCAACACACAAAAGCTCCACCCGGACAAGATCCGGATGAGGCTCCGTTTCCTATTTCCTATTTCTCAGTCCCTGGTCCCTATTCCCTAGTCCCTGGCTTCTCACCTTCTCCCGCTGAAATCCTGCTCCTGCGGGGTACGAAGGCGCACCATGCGTTCGATGGCGTAGGGGACCGGGTGCTTGCTGGTGAAGTAGTGCCGCACCTGTAACTCGCCCAACAAGCCAATCGCAAGCATCTGGATGCCGGACACAATCAGCACTGAGCCAATCACAAACATCGGCCCGTGCACTTCCATCACGTTTTGATGCGGATGCATGATCTTGATGCCTGCCAGCGTCAGCGAGATGACGCTGCCGATCAGCATACCCAATGCGCCGAGACTCCCAAAAAAGTGCAGCGGCCTGCTCATGTATTTCAGCAGGAAGCGTATGGTCAGTAGGTCAAAGAAAACGCCGACTGTGCGGCCAATGCCGTAGTGGCTCTTGCCCCGCTCCCGATGCATGTTCCTGATGGGAACTTCGCAAATCGATGCGCCATACCAGCTGGCCAGCGCTGGAATGAAGCGGTGCATCTCCCCATATAGCGGAATATTCTGGATCACTTCACGGCGATAGGCCTTGAATGTGGTGCCGAAGTCGCGCAGATCGACGCCGGAAACTTTGGCCATCAACCAGTTGGCGCAGCGCGAAGGGATGCGCCGCATAATCAAATTGTCAATGCGTTCCTTTCGCCACCCGGAGACCACGTCATAGCCTTCATCGAGCTTTTCAATAAACTTCGGAATCTCGTTCGGATCGTGCTGCAAGTCGCCATCCATGGCCAGAATAAACTCGCCCGAAGCATTGTCAAAGCCAGCCGCCAGCGCTGATGTCTGTCCGAAATTCCGCCGCAGTTTGACCACCAGAACCCGGCTATCGACTGCGGCCACTTCTTCCAGCAACTTGTAGGTGCGATCTGTGGACCCATCGTCTACCAGAACCAGTTCGAAGCTATCGCCCACCTGCTCCATCACCTGCTTCAGGCGGGCATACAAAACGGTTACGTTCTCCTCCTCGTTATTGAAAGGCACGACAATGGAATATTTGATCATATCGTTAGTGTAGACTCCATTGGGTTTGTGCGGGTTGGCTCAGAAAAGTGAGCTGTTTTGATCATATCCACGAGCGTTGCACGCAAGCGCCATGGCCCATAACTCCGCTACCGTTCGAGTTCGTCCAACATCGCCTGCATCTCGCTGAGAGCATGGTGGTTTCCGCTGCTCGCGGCGCATTTGACGCCCGCCTTCAGCTTCTCGATCGCTTCCCCCGTGCGTCCCGCCGCGGCCAGCGTCTGCGCCGCCATAAAGTAGGCGGCCGTATACCCCGGATCGCCGGCCAGAAGCGTTGCAAACTCCGCCAATGCAGAATCTGTTTTGCCTGAGCCGGCCAGTTCCATTGCCAGGCCGTACCGGGCAAAGCTGTTTTTTGGGTCTAGCGCAAGAATCTCTTTCAGTCCCGCAATCTTGTCCATATTCCTCGTATGCCAACCGGTTTGGCGCCGGTTGGATTTGCGTAATTGGGCGCGATTGCCGAAACTGGAACTGTGTCCCCTGCAGGCATGCCGCTAGTTCCCATTTTATCTGGCGCCGGTCGGCGTACCGCTTGCACAAGAATACGGAGCAATCACGAAATGAGTACCACCGAAACCATCCCTGCTCAGCGCACCGTGGCCAGCACGCAATCCGAGATGACAGAGATCGTCCTGCCCAACGACACAAACACGTTGGGAAACCTGCTGGGCGGGCGCCTGATGCACTTCATCGATCTCAACGGAGCCATGGCCGCCTACAGGCATTCGCGCACTTACATCGTCACCGCCGCCATGGACCACATCGACTTCATCCGGCCGGTCCACCTCGGTGACCTGGTAACTCTCAAGTCCAGCGTCAACCGCGCCTTTACCAGTTCCATGGAAGTGGGCGTAAAAGTCTGGGCAGAAAACACGCAAACAGGCGTTCAATGTCATGTGGCCAGCGCCTACCTGGTCTTTGTCGCCATTGACAAGAATGGCCGCCCGGTACCCGTGCCGCAACTGGTTCCCGAAACCGCGAACGAGATTCGCCGCCACGCCGATGCCTTGCTCCGCAGGGAGCATCGCGAGGCCGAGTCTGCTCGCCGCAAACACGAACGCTATGCCACCACCGCAAATGAAGACGACTGCACTGTCATAAAGTAGGTCAACCAGCACTCCAACAGCGGGATTCAACAAAGAGGAGAAAATACTACCTATGGCTCATTCACCTACCATGCCGACGCCTGTAGCTTTACCTGGCATATCAAAGATCGTTGCTATCGGGTCCGGAAAGGGCGGAGTGGGCAAAACCACGGTCGCCGTCAACCTGGCCATCGCGCTTTCAAAGCTCGGCCAGCGGGTTGGCCTCATCGATGCCGACATCTACGGCCCCAATGTTCCCCTCATGATGGGCTCGACCCAGCAACCCAAGGTCGGCCAGGACAACCGCATTGAGCCCAACCTGACCCACGGCATCAAGACCATCTCCATCGGCTACATCTCCCCGGGCGACAAGCCGCTGGTGATGCGCGGCCCCATGCTCCACCAGATCATCAAGCAGTTCCTGCAACAGGTCGAGTGGGGCGAGCTCGACTACCTCATCGTCGACCTGCCTCCCGGCACCGGCGATGTTGTCATCTCGCTTGTTCAAACCGTGCCCCTCACCGGTGCCGTTGTTGTCTCCACTCCCAGCGACGTAGCTTTGCAGGATGCGCGCAAGGCTCTCGAAATGTTCGGCCAGGTCAATGTTGAGGTCCTGGGCATTGTCGAAAACATGAGCCACTTTACTTGCCCCCATTGCCACCAGGAGATCGACATCTTCTCCAAGGGCGGAGCTGAGCGCACAGCAACGCAATTCAATGTGCCCTTTCTGGGATCAATCGAACTTGTGCCTGCTATCCGCGAAGGCGGTGATCGCGGACTCCCTGTTGCCCTTGCCGGCCCAAAGAGCCCGCAGGCGGCGGAGTTCTACGCCGTGGCAGAAAAACTGATGGTGTGTGCAGAAGCCGCGGCAGCCGCGGCTTCCGATGTCATCGAAATCAGCTAGTTGAATTGAACGCAACACAAAGAAGGCGGGGCAATTGCCCCGCCTTCTTTGTGTTCTTGAAACTGCTATCTACCTCCAGTGCCCTTCCACCATCACCCATTCTCCGTGCCGGTGAGTCCACTTGGCTGCAACCCAACGATTCCCATGATGCGGTGGACGCTCCCACCGGCCGGCTTCCCAGGCATAGTGGTCGCCTTCGTGCCGGTGATGGCCGCCAATCCAGACATATCCGCGCTCTGGTGGCCTGCCGCGCTCTTCGTAAACCGGCGGCGGCGGCCCTACGCGGATTGCAACCTGCGCAAACGATGCCGCGGGCGCCAGTGCAGCAGCAAATAACAACGCCAGTGCAGTTTTATTGAACATGAATTGAGTCCTCCAGAGGAATGCGTTTCCGGATCGACTCCATCGTTCCGGCCCGTTGAAGAATTCAACGTCGTGCGGCAAAAGTAATCACGATTTCATCGGCCGCCGCACTTAGGACTGTTCTACTCCCCGGCATTTGATTGCGATGACCTGAATTGCTCAGTCGATCGAAGGCACTGCCAAACGCGCGTCCGGCAGTGCCTCGCCTCTCACCAATTGCAAGAAGATATCTACCGCCAGTGCCCTTCAACCATGACCCACTCGCCGTGCCGGTGAACCCACCTATGCGCTACCCAATGCGAGCCGCGATGCGGCGGACGCTCCCACCTTCCAGGCGTCCATACATAGTGCCCGCCCTCCCAACGGTGATACCCGTCGATCCACACAAATCCGCGTTCGGGCGGCGGACCCCTGCGCTCGACAACCGGCGGTGGCGGCCCCACGCGAATGGCGACCTGCGCAATTGAAGCGGCAGGAACAAGAGTAATTGCCAGCAGAATTGCCAGAGCTATCTTCTTCACCATCAATCAGTTCTCCACATTCTTCAGCATTCCGGAATGTTTCCTGCATTCCTGCGTACTGCAAATATGAACGTCTGCGAGGGTGAATAGTTGCTCTGCCAAATTTCGCTTTAACGCGCCGGTACCGCCGCTCCAATTTCCTCGGTGAGCGCCTGCGCAACTTCCGCGCATGCGGCGCGGTCCACATCGAAGTGCGTCACCAGCCGAACTGCCGTTGGACCAATAGTGCTGGCCAGAATACCGCGCGCCTTCAGCCGCAACACAAGATCCGCCGCGCTCAACTTCCCCTTCAACCGGAAGATGACAATATTCGTCTCCACCGAGTTGAGATCCAGTGTCACGTCTTCAAGACTCGCCAGCGCCTCGGCCATCAGCCTCGCATTAGCGTGGTCTTCATGGAGCCGCGCCGGCATCTTTTCAAGCGCAATCAGTCCCGCCGCGGCCAGTATGCCCGCCTGCCTCATGCCGCCGCCCAGCCCCTTGCGAAACAGCCGAGCCCGAGCCATCAATTCCGCCGAGCCCACCAGCATCGATCCCACCGGCGCGCCCAGTCCCTTCGAAAGGCAGAACATCACCGTGTCGAATCCGCGCGTCAACGTCTTCACATCGGTCTTCAGAGCCGCAGCCGCGTTGAAGATGCGTGCCCCGTCCAGGTGCACCGGTAGATTGCGCTCCTTCGCCCCGGCCCAGATCTCTTCCAGCACGGGCAAAGGCGTGCAAACGCCGCCTGCCATATTGTGCGTGTTCTCAATCTCGATCAGCCCGGTTGCGGCGCGAAATGCTCCTCGCCCATAAATCACAGGCTCGATGTGTTTCCACGTCAGGATGCCCTTTTCACTCGGCACGGCCCGCACCAGGCAACCGGAAAAGACCGCCGTGGTGGCCATCTCGTAATCCAGAATGTGCGCCCTAGACTCTGCAATCACTTCCTGCCCCGGTTGCGTATGCAGTCGAATCCCGATCTGGTTGCCCATGGTGCCCGAAGGCACAAAAAGCGCCGCTTCGCGCCCAAAAATCTCCGCCGCCCGCCGCTCCAGCAAGTTGACGGTAGGGTCCTCGCCATAAACGTCGTCCCCCACCTCAGCCGCAGCCATGGCCACGCGCATCTCCGCGGTAGGCCGCGTCACCGTATCCGAACGTAAATCAATCAAGCTTGCCAATGCGCTGTCCTTCCCAAGTCCCTAATCACTAACCACTAATCACTGCCTTTACGGTATCTGCGCCATCGGCAGTTCAATCACCGGCGTGGTCTTCCCGTCCTTCACCGCATCGGCCCATAGCCCGTGAAAGTTCTCCCTCAGCCCCGGCTGCGCCTTCAGCAATGCGCTCAGCACGGCAACCGCCTCCGTGCGCTGCGCCGCAGGATCGGTGACCCCGGTCGATTCGTAGGTCACCGCCAAGTCAGGCTCGCGCAGCGTTGCATCCACTTGCACTGAGTTGATCTTCCAGTTCCTCGTGCCATCGGCAATCGTGTACGGAAACGCATTGAGCGGCGAACCCTTTAGCGCGGTCTGTTCAGCCGTAAGCTTTTCCATATTCGGCGACGACATAAAATCCACCGGCATCAGCAGTGATCGTGCAGCCTCGTAGCAGTACCACGCGCTCCAGGGCATCTGCAATTTTGCCAGTTCGCGGGCGCGCATCCAGAACCAGACGCCGTCATGCCCGCCAAACATCCCCTGCCGGACCGAAACCCCGCCCAGCTTCCACCCCGCACCGGGGCCGTCCCAGGCCAGGATGAATCCCATTTGCCCTGCCAGCGGAGCACCAGCCGCGTCCGCCAGCACCACCGCATAGCGGCCCGGCGGCAATGCCCGCATGGTAATGGTCACCGTCAACGAGCCGCTGGAGTTGGAACAGAAGAACTGCGTATCGGCAGGCGCGCTCAGGCTGGTAGCATCCAGCAAATAGAAGTTCCGGATTTGGGCCTGGCCACCCTTTACCAGCGGAGCAGCCTGCTCCACGGCGCTGCGAATCCCTTCCCATTCCTGGGCCTCTGCGGGTAAAAGCGCCGATTGCAAGGCGCCAAAATCCTGCTGCACAACGGCAATGGACAACCGTCCTCCAGCCGCCGCCAGCGCGTCCCGCTCCTGTCCCGCCAGGGCGCCTTGCGAAGTGCAATTCACGGCCAGGCTCGCCGCCGGCGCAGCCAGCAAACCCGCCGCAATCACCGCCATACCCTTCCAGCCGATGCGCATCTCCACAAGCATCCTCTCCGCCAGGCGAATCTCATTTTGAGCGTTCGCGGACCACTGTTAGTCTAGTACATACAAGAGAACGCCAACGAAATGCAGTGTCCAGGAGCCCACCGGGCGTTTTGGGCGCAGCCGCTTGGCCGGGGAGCAGATCCCATGCGCGCATCCATTAAACCGGTATCCCAAGTCAGGCGAATCCCTATACCGCATAAAATGACCATCTCTAAATCACGAACCGCTTCAGCTCAATTCCCAGAAATCGCTTTGGCTGCGGCGATTGCTCTGTTTTGCGTTCAAATGTTGATCGCCGTCCCGCAGCTCGCCGCACAACCCCCCGCCGTTCCACCTGCGGCCCACTCAGGACATCAGGCGGCCCATCCGAAGCATCATTCCACTAAGGCTCACTCCGCCGCAGCGCAAGCTGCAGCGGTTCCTGAAGCGCCCAAGGCTCCCGAAGCTCCAAAGTGGCCGGCCAATGACCATCCCGCCCAGGCCTCCGTCGTCTGGGACAGCCAGGGCCTGCGCATCGATGCCACCAATTCAAGCCTCCAGCAGATCCTCAAAGACGTTGAAACCGCCACCGGAGTCGAAGTTGAGGGAATGGGCGACGATGAACGCGTCTTCGGCGCCTACGGCCCCGGACTGGCGCGCGATGTTCTCTCCCAGCTTCTGCATGGCTCAGGCTACAACGTGCTGATGATTGGAGACTTGGGCAAAGGCGCGCCGCGCCAGATCGTGCTCAGTTCCCGCAAGCCAGGCGATGGCAAAACTCCCGCTGGCAAGTCCGGCGCAGATTCCGGCGACGAAGAGGCTCCTGAGCCTGAAGCCGAAGAGCCGCCGCAGCAGCAAGTCCCGCAGCCCGGAAGGCCCCCGTTCGGCCCCGGCAGCCCGCCTCGTACTCCGCAACAGATTATGCAGGAGATGCAGCAGCGCCAACAGCAAGGCGCGCCGCCCCGTCCGCAGTAGAAACTTGTGAGTCGATTCGGTACAGAATTCCAAAAACCGCTGGCTACAGAACCCGCGCCGCCTCAGGCTGGACCTTGACCGCTGCCGGCTTCCGCTGCGGACTCAAGAACGCAAACCCAGCGCGGAGAATCCAATACGCCGCCAGTATCCCAAACACCATCGAACCGACTGACGCCGAAACCAGCATTACGAAGTTGAAAAAATCTGCCATCGATCTCGCCCCCGGGGTCCGCACCGATCACGTTCAGGCCTTTGCGCTGCACCTCAAACGCTCAGCACCACCATACAGGCTTCGATGCGCGGTTCGCGGAAAAAGCCATCGCGTTGACCCTTGTTTCTATTGACAACTAGAATACCCTCAGAGTGTTGCAATCCGGTGAAGGGCCGGAGAGCTTCCCTGGGTACTGCCCGGCCTTCCCAAATCATGCCCATCACACACATATCGGTACGCGGGGCGCGCCAGCACAATCTGCGCGACATCAATGTGCGCATCCCCCGCAACACGCTCACGGTCGTCACCGGCCTCTCCGGATCCGGCAAGAGTTCGCTCGCCTTCGATACCATCTACGCCGAGGGCCAGCGCCGCTACGTCGAAACGCTTTCCGCCTACGCCCGCCAGTTCCTTGACCAGATAGAGCGGCCCGACGTCGACTCCATCGAAGGCCTCTCGCCGGCCATTTCCATCGAACAGAAAACCACCAGCCGAAGTCCCCGCTCCACCGTCGGCACCATTACCGAAATCTACGATTACCTGCGCCTGCTCTACGCCTCAATCGGAACCCCTCATTGTCCCAACTGTGGCCGCCCCATCGCCCGCCAGACGGCAGAACAGATCGTCCAGCGCATCCTGCAACTAGGCACCGGCGAGCGCGTTACCGTGATGGCGCCCATCGTGCGTGGTCGCAAGGGCGAATTCAAGGAACTCTTCGATCAACTCGATCAGCAGGGCTTCCGCGCCCGCGTAGACGGCGAATTGCGCGACCTTTCAGAGCCGCTCAATCTCGACCGCCGCAAGAATCACGCCATCGAAGCCGTCATCGACCGCATCCTTCTGAAGCCCGCCGCCACCGAGGGTGCCCCCGGTCCCTCGCATTTGGGGACCGGGGAGGGAACGAGGCTGCCCGTTGCACCATCCGGCAAGCTCTCCGTTGAAAAGCGCCTCGACCTCGCCGTAGCCAAGGCTCTGCAACTGGCCAACGGCCTCGTCATCGTAGCCGTCACCGGATCTGAAGAACAATTGTTCTCCGCCTCCATGGCCTGCCCCGATTGCGGTCTCGACGTCCCCAAACTCGAGCCCCGCAGTTTCAGCTTCAACTCCACCTTTGGCGCATGCCCGGAGTGCCACGGACTCGGCTCGCTTTACGACTTCGATCCCGCCAAGGTCATCACCGACTGGTCAAAGCCCCTGCTCGACGGCGGTCTCGGACCCGGCTCTGCGTCCCAATACCTGCTCCGCCTCATCAACCTGGCCGCGGACCGCTACAAGATCGATCTCAAAACTCCATTCGAAGACCTGCCCGTCAAGCAGCAGCACATCCTGGTCTACGGCCCGCCCAAAGGCGAGGCCCCACGCACCGGCTTCCACGGCATCCTCACCTTCCTTCGCGACTCCATTGAAGAAGCGCGCAGCGACGGCTATCGCGAGTACATGATGAATTACATGTCCGCGACCCCGTGCCCGGTCTGCCGAGGCAGGCGCCTGCGCCCCGAGTCCCTGGCCGTCAAAATCGGCGGCCTCTCCATCGCCGACTTCACCGCCCTGCCCCTCAACCGCGCCCTCTCCGCCGCCATCAATCTCAACTTCTCCACGCGTGAAGCCCTGGTCGCCGAGCGCATCCGCCGCGAGATCGTCGAGCGCCTCGAATTCCTCTGCGCCGTCGGACTCAACTACCTCGCCCTCGACCGCAATGCCGCCACCCTCTCTGGCGGCGAAGGTCAGCGCATCCGCCTCGCCACGCAAATCGGCTCACGCCTCCGCGGCGTACTCTATGTTCTCGACGAGCCCTCCATCGGCCTGCATCAGAGGGACAACAACCGCCTCATCCAGGCCCTCGAAAAACTCCGCGACCTCGGCAACACCGTCCTCGTCGTCGAGCACGACGAAGAAACCATCCGCCACGCCGACTATGTCCTCGACCTCGGGCCCGGCGCAGGACGTCTCGGCGGCCAGGTCGTCGCACAAGGCACTCCGGAAGAGATCATGGCCTGCCCTGAGTCGCTTACCGGCCGCTATCTCTCCGGCGCCACTCCCATGTTGCAGCGGGCCAAGCCGCGCTCCCTCACCGGCAAGTGGCTCACCGTCACCGGCGCGCGCGAGCACAATCTTCAGGACGTCAACATCCGCATACCGCTCTCCGTCATGACCGTCGTCACCGGCGTCAGCGGCAGCGGCAAAAGCACCCTGATCAACGACATCCTCTATCGCTCCCTCGCCAAAGCCATCTACGGCTCGCGCGAAGAGCCCGGCGCGCACGAGTCGCTCACCGGTGCCGAGCAAATCGACAAGGTTGTCCGCATCGATCAGTCGCCCATCGGCCGCACCCCGCGCTCCAACCCGGCCACCTATACCCAGGTCTTCTCGCCCATCCGCGACCTCTTCGCCATGCTGCCTGAGGCCCGCGAGCGCGGCTACAAGCCCGGCCGCTTCAGCTTCAACGTGACCGGAGGCCGTTGCGAAACCTGCCAGGGCGACGGCCAGCGCCGCATTGAAATGAACTTCATGCCCGATGTCTACGTCCAGTGCGAAGTCTGCAACGGCCGCCGCTACAACCAGGAGACGCTGGCCGTAAAATTCCACGGCCACTCCATCGCCGACATCCTCGACCTCACCATTGAAGACGCATTGCCGCTTCTCGCCGATGTCCCCCAGGTCCGCCAGAAACTGCAAACCCTGGTCGATGTCGGCCTTGGCTACGTCCACCTCGGCCAAAGTGCAACTACCCTCTCCGGCGGCGAAGCGCAGCGCATGAAGCTGGCCCGCGAACTCAGCAAGCGCCAGACCGGTCGGACACTTTACTTACTGGACGAGCCCACCACCGGTCTTCACTTCGACGACGTTCGCAAACTCCTCGAAGTTCTGCACCGTCTGGCCGACCTCGGCAACTCGGTCATCATCATCGAGCACAATCTCGACGTCATCCGCAACGCCGACTGGATTCTCGATCTCGGCCCCGAAGGCGGCGAAGACGGCGGCCGCATCGTTGGCCAGGGCCGTCCCGCGCAAATCGCCAACACCCCCGGCTCCTACACCGGCGAATTCCTCAAGCGCTACTACACCTCGACCAACGGCAAACTCACCTCCCTCTATCTGGAAACCGGCTCTGACGCAGCCACCAGCGACTCCAACCCCGGCACATCGCTGGGTGCCCCCGGTCTGGATCTTCAGACCGGGGATACCAAGACTCTCCCCTTAACCCCACCCAAGCCCAAGCGCACCATGCGCAACACCCCCGCCGAAGACGATCTCGCCTCCGCACGCGCAAAAGCCGGCCGCCCCGCTCAAGCCAAGGCGGCTCCAAAAAAATCAGATCCACGCAAAAAGAAGACGGGACTCGCATGAATACCTGGCCCGAGAACGATCCGCTCAACCCGCAAAACTCCGCTCCTCAAGTGGAAGGGACGGCCTGGTCACTGTATCCAGACGACACCTCGCTTACTGGCGCAGCCGATTCTTCATTCACCCTTGCCCATGAATCTCCCGCCACCCCCGCGGAGCAATTCAGTGCCCCGCCCCAGCCCATCCAGGACGAGCCGCCTCCCGGCTTGCTCTTTGAGTCCTTCAACCAGCCTGAAGTTCTTCCGCCAACCCGCATCCCGAATTTTGGTCATCTCCTGCTATTGGGCGGCCTGACACTTGTCAGCCTCGTGATCGTCGCCTTGCTCACCAGGTCTGCACTCCACTTTCAGCTCTTCGGCATCTCCACCGTCACACAGGCCACAACCGACATCCATTACACGCTGGGCTCCATGGCGGCCCTTTACCTCTTCACCTTTGCCCTCAGCATGCTCGTCTTTCCGTTCTTCTGGTACAAGAGCCTCTTCGCCGGCCTGCAATGGCGCGCTTCCACCGCATTCCAACTCCGCCGTCGCCTGGTTAGCGCCGCCGTGGTCTGCTTTGTGCTCGCCCTCATCAACGGCATCCTTATGCCCGGCCCGCAAGACACGCCCATCGACAAGATTTTCCGTGCCCCCGGCGCGGCGTGGCTCATGTTCTTCTTCGGCATCACCTTTGCGCCCTTCTTTGAGGAAAGCGTCTTCCGTGGCTTCCTGCTGCCCGCGCTCTGCACGGCTTATGAGTGGGCAACCGAATATGTCGCCAGTGAAATTGAGTGGCGACGCCCCGTTCTCGTTGTGGGCTCAGCCGTCGCGAGCACTGCCCTTGCGGCTTTTTACGAAGAAACGTACGGACACCATACATCCATTGGGCGTTTCTTGCTCCTTTGCTTCGTCGCGCCTGTCTTTGGCGCAGCCTTCTTCTGGGTTTATCAACGATACGATGCCCTTGGCGCAGGGATTCGCGTTCGCACTCCCGACGAGAATGGCCACCCCAACTGGTCTGTCCCCGCTATGGCCGTTGGCTCGCTTCTCACTAGTATTCCATTTGCATGGATGCACGCCGAGCAAATCGGCCATGCCGCGGGTCCGCTTCTACTGCTGATGTGCGTCAGTCTGGTCCTCTGCTGGGCCCGCCTCAGCACCCGCTCCCTCGCCGCCAGCGTCCTAGTCCACGCCTGCTACAACTTTCTCCTCTTCGCCATCATGCTCGTAAGCACCGGCGGCTTTCGCCACCTCGACAAGATGTAGAAGAAAGAACGATAGGCAAGATCAGGACTTTCTCCGAGCTTTCGATTTTCACTGCAAGCCGCCAACAGTGCGCTTGAATTAGCACACCGGTAGATGGTTTTACTTCCGCTCGACCGCCAGGGCAACGGAGTTCCCGCCCCCCAGGCATAGCGCGGCAATTCCCTTCTTCGCCTCTCGCCGCATCATCTCGTGGAGTAGAGTCACCAGGATTCTGGCCCCACTGGCGCCGATCGGATGCCCGATTGCGACCGCGCCTCCGTTCACGTTCACCTTTTCCAGCCCAATCCCAAGCTCCCGCGTCACGGCAATCGCTTGGACGGCAAATGCCTCGTTCAGTTCGAAGAGATCGACCTCACCTATCGACCACCCTGCACGTTCAAGCACCTTCTGCACACCGGTCACCGGAGCCATCATTACCCACTTCGGTTCTACGCCGCTTGTTGCCTGCGCCTTGATTGTCACCATCGCCGTTAGTCCCAATTCCTTCGCGCGCGCCGCCGGCATCAGCACCAGTGCGGCTGCGCCATCATTCATCCCCGGCGCGTTGCCCGCCGTCACCGTTCCATCCTGCTTGAATGCCGGGCACAAACGCGCCAAAGCCTCTATCGAAGCGTCTTTGCGGACGCTCTCGTCCACGCGGAATTCCGCCGCCGCGCCGCCGTCCCTCAATGGCAATGAAACCGGCGTCACTTCCGCGTCGAAGCGCCCTTCGCTCCATGCTGCCGATGCCCGCCGGTGACTCTCCAGAGCGTATGCATCCTGCATTTCTCGAGTTATTGAGTACTTTGCGGCGACTAACTCTCCGGTAACTCCCATGTGCTGGTCGTCGTGCGCGCACCACAATCCGTCTCTTATCATCGAATCGACGACCTTTGCGTCGCCCACGCGAAATCCCTTGCGCGGCAGCAGGTAGGGCGCGCTGGTCATTGATTCCATGCCGCCCGCGACCGCTATCTCCGATACACCGGCCATAATGCTCTGGGCCGCCAGCGCCACAGCGCGCAGGCCGCTTCCGCATACCATGTTGATGGTCAGCGCGCTGACTCTGTCGGAGAGCCCGCCGCGCAATGCCGCCTGCCGAGCGGGATTCTGTCCCAACCCCGCCGGCAAGACGCAGCCCATCACGCATTCATCCACGCTGTCAGCCGCAATGCCCGCCCGCTTCACAGCCTCGCGCACAACCAACGCCCCAAGTTCCGTCGCGCTTATCTCGGCCAGCGCACCCTGGAACCGGCCCACCGGCGTGCGCACGGCACTCACAATTGCCACGTCTCTCATCACGAATGTCCTCTTATTTCGGCGCCATCCTCAAAGCGCCATCCAGCCGAATCGTCTCGCCGTTGAGCATCGTCTGTTCGCAGATGGATGCGACGAGCGCCGCAAATTCAGCAGGCTTTCCCAGACGTTGCGGAAACAGCACAGTCTGCGCCAGCGACTCCTGCACCTCAGGCGAGAAGCCCGCCATCATCGGGGTCATGAAAAGTCCAGGCGCAATCGTCACAACCCGTATGCCGAAGCGCGCCAATTCCCTCGCCGCGGGAAGCGTCATCCCCGCAACTCCCGCCTTCGAGGCTGCATAGGCCGCCTGGCCAACCTGTCCTTCAAACGCGGCCACAGACGCAGTGTTGACTATCACTCCGCGCTCCCCATCCTCTAAAGGCTCATTGTCTTTGATCGCGTTTGCAGCCAGCCGAAGCATGTTGAATGTGCCGACCAGATTGATAGTTATGGCGCGCGTAAAGTTCTCCAGGCTGTGCGGCCCGCTGCGGCCGACAATTCTCTCGCTCGGAGCGATGCCCGCGCAATTCACCAATCCATAAAGGGGGCCAAACCTCGAGGTTGCCGCCTCAACCGCTCTCACTCCATCTTTCTCCTGCGTGACGTCCGTCGGAACGAAGAATGCGCATTCACCCAGTTCCCTGGCCAACGGCTCGCCCTGGGGGCTAATGTCCGCAAGAACCACGCATCCTCCGCGCTCGACAATCATGCGCGCCGTCGCCTCGCCCAGACCCGATGCGCCGCCAGTGACGATAAACGCCTTGCCTTCAATCCTCATTCGTTCCTTCCCATTCAATCAGCGCCCCGCCTGCAGAAGGCTGCGAGCGATAATGACGCGCATGATCTCGTTCGTGCCTTCGAGTATCTGGTGGACCCGCAAATCGCGCACGATCTTCTCGATCCCGTAGTCGGCGATGTAGCCATAGCCCCCAAGCAACTGCAGCGACTCGTTGGCGATATTGAATCCCGCATCCGTGACAAACCGCTTCGCCATTGCGCAGAGCACATTGGTATTGGCCTCATTCCCATCGAGCGCCGAAGCCGCACGCCATAGAAATGTCTGCGCCACCTCCAACTCGGTAGCCATATCCGCCAGCCGGAATTGCAGCGCCTGAAACTCCGCCAACCGCCGGCCAAATGCCTCGCGCTCGTGCATGTAGGCGCGGGCCTTCTTCAGTGCGGTGCGCGCGCCTCCCAGCGAGCAGGCTGCAATATTCAGCCTCCCGCCATCCAGCGCAGACATGGCAATCTTGAACCCGCCGCCATCAGCGCCAAGCAGGTTCGCAGCAGGCACGCGAACCTCGTCCAGGATCACCTGGCGCGTGGCTTGCGCATTCCATCCCATCTTCTTCTCGCTAGGTCCGAATTTCAGCCCTTCAGTTCCCTTCTCCACAACAAATGCCGAAATGCCCTGCGGACCCGCGCCCCCTGTCCGTGCCATGACGATATAGACATCCGCGTCCCCCGCTCCAGAGATAAACTGCTTGACGCCATTCAATACATAGCAATCGCCATCTCTCGTGGCGCGGGTTGATAGCGCCGATGCGTCTGACCCCGACGATGGCTCCGTGAGGCAATAAGCGCCCAGCACTTCAAGACTGCACAAGCGCGGCAGCCACTGCGTACGCTGCTCAAGGTTTCCAAATCTGTCGACGATCCACGCGACCATGTTGTGGACGGAAAGGTAGCCGGCAATGCAAGGGCAGCCCGTGGCCAGGCCGTCAAAAATAAGCACCGCCTCCATGCGGCCCAGGTGGCTTCCGCCCACATCTTCCGCAACGCAAATGCCGCCGAACCCAAGCGGAGCAACACTGCGCACCACGTCGATAGGAAAATGTTTCTCCTGGTCCCATCGAATCGCGTAGGGCGCAATCTGTTCCTGCGCGAATGAAGTCGCCAGATCCCGGATCGCTTTTTGCTCTTGGTTGAGTGCGAACTGCGCTGTTGTTCCGGAATTACTCACCGTCTTGCCCACCTTGACAATTCATTCCAGCCCGGGTCCCAGTCTATGCATTTCATTAGATGCGGTTTGCGACCGCGGCGGCATGCATACCTTATTATTTGGAGTTTTGAATCCGGCCTCCAAAAAACTGCGGGCCGGGGGAAACCCCCGGCCCGCAAAGCCATCTCAAAGCCGCTGATGGGTTATTTGATCGTAATCTTCACAGAACCGACCCCACTAGTGCTGTAACCGGGGGCTGTCGCAATCGCCTTGATTGTTTTGGTTGCCGACACCGTGATCGCGCCGGTGTACTTGGTCGAACTGGTTGTCGGTGCGGTTCCGTCCGTGGTGTAGTAGATGGTTGAGTTGGCAGTCAAATCCGCAATGGACAACGTCTGCATCCCGGTGTATTTGCCGTCTGCCATCGAGAAGGATGGCGTTTGCGCCGCCGGCAGGTTGATGGTGAACTTGGCCGAAGCAACAGCGCTGGGGTTCGAGCCGGCCCTGGTCGCCATTGCCTTGATCGTCTCGGTGGAGGACACGGTGATCGGCCCGACGTATATGGGTGAAGTGATCGTCGGCGTCGAGCCATCGAGGGTGTAGTGGATGGTTGCATTGGCATCAAGGATGCTCACCGTCTGCGCGGAGCTAAACGTGCCGGCTGCCGGCGAGAATGTTGGCGAAGGGGTCGTTGGATAGTTGATGGTGAACTTTGCCGATGCAACTGTGCTGTTGCTGTAGCCGGTCTTGGCCGCCAGGGCCTTGATCGTCTCGGTGGAGGACACGGTGATCGGCCCGCCGTATAGGGGCGAACTGGTTGTGGGCGTCGACCCATCGACCGTGTAGTAGATGGTTGCGCCCGCCGTAGCATCGGAGATAGACACCGACTGCACTGACGTGAAGGTTCCCGCTGCCGGCGAGAATTGCGGTGTGGCTGCGACACCCGGTTTGATGGTGTACGCCGCCGAAGCGACTGTGCTATTGCTGTTACCGGCGGCCACGGCAATTGCCTTGATCGTCGCGGTGGAGGACACAGTGATTGGTCCGGTGTAGACAGTCGAACCGGTGGTCGGCGCGCTTCCGTCGGTCGTGTAGTAGATGGTTGCGCCCGCAGTGGCATCCGTGATGGAAACCGTCTGAGGTCCGGAATAGCTTCCAGCTGTCAGCGAGAACTTGGGAGCTGCCGCTTGGCCGGCACTGATGGTGATAGCGCAGGTATTGCCCGTCGTGCCCTCGGCGTCGGTGACCTCCACCAGGAAGGTGCCTGAAGCCGTCGGCGTGCCGCTAACCGCGCCAGTCGTTGTATTCAGCGTCAAGCCGGCTGGCAGTTTGCCCACGATCGAGTAAACATAGGGAGCTGTGCCGCCGCTTACAGTAATCAGGCCGGAGTTGAAGGCTGAGCCCACCGTGCCGCTGGTTACCGCGGCGCAGGAGACCGAGAGAGACGCCGAGCCATTTGAACACCCGTCAGGAAGTTTTCCGCCGAACGCGTCATAATGCACCTGGCCCGTTGAACCGATGTTGCCTGCGATGAATACTCCACCCATCTGGCTGCCACCAGTCAGAGAAGCGTAGGGAGCCAGAACCGTTGCGAATATCTGCCCGTCAAGTGTCACCGAGGTTGCAGTGGCAAAGTTGAACAGAATGTTGCTGGCGTTTGCGTCGGTGACCGTGCTGCCCTGGAAGTAGATGTCCCTCTGCAGTCTGTCGCTTTGGCCGGCGACGTTGATAATCGCGGTTGAACCGGTCGGTACCTCGATATCGAGATTGTTGCTGTTTTGGAATTGTGCCTGCGTCAGATTGAATACGTTGGTTGTCGCACTCGATCCATAAAGCACAATCCATGACGGGTTATAGTGTTGCGAACCGGGATTGAAGTGGACAGGGCTTGAGGGGCATCCGTTTCCGGCCACAATCGACCCTGAATTGTTCACCGTGCACACAACTCCGTTCGCGGCCAACCCCGACAGCACGCCGCTTAGGTCCGTCATCTGGGCCTGAAGAACCGAGAAGTCGATTGGGGAATGCCCGCCGGTCATGAGGTTCGATCCCGCATAGAGACTGCCGGAATAGTCTTCGTTTGCAAAGTTGAACGTCGCATTGGTTGAAGTGGACGAATACACGTTGCCGCCCGCGTTTATGCTGAACGAACCGCCGGCTGCAATTCCGCCTCCTGCGACAATCGCGTAGGGGCCCCCGTTCACCTGGGCTTGTAGGAAGTACGGATCGTTGGTGCGCAGTGCGTCGCCGATCGTTGTCGCCTGGGTAACCTGGCCTGCGGCGGCGATTCTGCCCGTGATATCGGCTCCGTCGCTGATGTTTCCCGTCAGGGAGACAAGGTTATAGGCGTTGGCGGTGCCAAGTGTGCAGCTGGTCTGTTGCGCAATCGTGATAGAGCAAGTGGTCGCGCCCGAAACGCCGATGGAGTCGGTCACCTTGATCGAGAAGGTGCCGGGGGCCGTTGGGGTGCCCGTAACAGCGCCTGTTGAGGCGTTCAGTTTCAGGCCCGCAGGCAGCGTTCCCACAACCGAATAGGTGTAGGGGGCAATGCCGCCAGTCACTGCCATCGGGCCGGAGTTGAACTTCATGCCCGTCGTTCCGGTATTGACTGCCGGGCATGCGACCGAAATCGGCGCCGGCACCACGGTAATCGTATTGGTGGTGGTCTGAGGAGACAAGTTCTTATCCGTGGGCGTAAAGGTCACGCTCAGCGGATAGGTGCCCACATTCAAAACCATGCCGGCCGTCAATGTCGTCGAGCCCGTCGAGTAAACATAGGTTCCGGGCACCGTCACGCCGCCGTAGGTTGCGACTGCGTTCAATTGGTTCGTCAGCGGCGCGCCGTAAACGATATTTGCCTCGGGATTTGGCGTCCAGGTAATGGCCGCAGATGGCTGGTTCACCACGATGGACTTGGTGACGCAAGTTGCTGCCGAGTAATTCGTGTTAGGCGGCGTGCTGCCCGCCTGGCAGGCCTGCACCTGGATCGTGCCCACACCGGTAACCGTCAGAACGCTGCCGTTGGTTCCGCTCAGCGATCCCGGGCCGGAAACATAGGTGAAGGTCACCGGGTTGCCCGATGCCCCGCCCGTCGCCGTCAGCGTAATTGGAGAAACACCGTAAACTACCGGCGTGGTTGGGTTGAAGGTGATCACCTGCGGCTGCGGGGTCACGGTAATTGAGTCCGTGGTGGTCTGCGGCGAAAGGTTCTTGTCCGCCGGTGTGAATGTGACACTCAGCGGATAGGTTCCCGCGTTGAGCACGGTTGCGGAGTTCAAGACCGTTGAGCCCGTCGTGTAGACGTAGCTTCCTGGCACGGTCACGCCGCCATAGGTGGCAACCGCATTCAGTTGGCTGGTCAGCGCTGCGCCGTAAACAATGTTTGCCTCAGGATTCGGCGTCCAGGTGATAGCCTCGGTCGGCTGGTTCACCACGATGGATTTCGGTATGCGTCCGGGCAAGTCCATTCTTTTCGTAGGATTTGGAAGATGATTCACTGAAGGCATGAGTGAATATCCACCAGTCCCTCCAGTTCGTCGTCGCCATCGTCGCAGCCGTGTGGAGGTGGCACAGGTCGCCGCATCT
>CAIWFH010000212.1 GCA_903911925.1 uncultured Acidobacteriaceae bacterium | reverse complement strand
CGTTCTATTGGGAAAAGACGCGGC
This sequence comes from uncultured Acidobacteriaceae bacterium, assembly GCA_903911925.1. GTDB lineage: Bacteria > Acidobacteriota > Terriglobia > Terriglobales > Acidobacteriaceae > Telmatobacter. The sequence continues at coordinate 1,774 of CAIWFH010000212.1, read as the reverse complement.
ACGGACTCGCCGACGCGACTGCCCGGTAATTAAGCGCCTCTCAATCGTAAGCACGGCACTTACCGATGCTCTTTCATCCTTGTCCTGTGGATTATGAACAGAACAACCGAGAGAATCGCAAAGCGCCTCCCCTACCGAAAAAGCAAGGATCTCGTGTCGAGGAACGCCCATTACCTGTGGTTGGGGACCTCTTTCGTTTGTATCTCGATATTCTTTTCAACGGCATTGACTACTTGAGCCTTCGTCTCATTGTTGGTCAGGTAGACATCCAGAAGCTGCCTCAGCTCCTCGACATTTAACGGCGGTTCGGAGTATGCTTGAAGGATGTACTCCTCCGCACGCTTCGGATATGTCTCCAGCGAACGATGCAGCTGAACCTGTTCTGTGTGTCTGTCAATCTTCTGTCTATTTCGTTGTATTGCTGCCTCGTACTCCGCCCTTAGTTCTGCATCCTTGACCCCATCAGGCGCGGAACCACATGGAAGCCCTGTAGCGAGTGGCGGGTCAACATGTGCCATGATGGCCTCGTCAGGATTCCACTTTGGATCAATGGCATCTATCAAACGTTTCCAGGCATGAAGCCGTACTGCGATATCCTCCTTTCTGCATTGTGAAAAATCCTTATCTTTTGGTGCGTTGGGTAAGGGAATCGGCGTCATCACGTGATCTGTTAACTTCAACTCCAGAACCAGTGGAATCATGTCAGGCTTGTCGAGAGCGGAGAGAGCGTACCTTCTCGCAACCTTCCGTCTCCGATCATCGTTGATGCTTCCGGAACTCAGCGGCTTGCATATTTCCAGCAGCAAGCGAGCGTGGCATTCTCTGTTCCGATTGGACCACGCCTTGTCAAGATCATCACCGAGATCCTCCAAGGTCTTGAGATCTCGGACCTTCCCCGCAGACACTAGCTGGACCAAGGAAAGCACCTTATCGCGATCCAGTTGATATTGCCGTTGCTCTTCTGCCATAGTGTCTCCATTTCCACCAGAGGCGATGCCTTTCCCAAATGAAAACCAGAAGAGAATCGTAATTATCGCCACTATTCTCATTGTGCTTTCCCTCGCATATCTTCTAAATGTGTTGTTGCTAATTCCTCAACGGCGTGCTTGAGAGCAGACTCGAATATTTCGGCGTTAGTTCCAGAACTGATCAAATAGTATTTCGCGCGCTCTTTAATACCCTGATGTCGAGTTGGTGAGCGCAGCAGATCCTAACTGTCCATCTTTGAACTTCGTAGCATATCCATTCGTAGCAATAGTTGCAATGCTGGTCTTCGTCGCACCAAAGGTGTGCCACGTGCCCGAGTCGTCTTTATACTGCGTCGGGATAGCGAATGTAGCACTTCCCGCAGCATAGGGGTTGTAGTACCCTGTCGAAGAACCGTCCGGGACGTCCACTCTGGATCCGTCCGTGCTATTGGAGGGGCGATCGATTGTTCCAAAGTAGTTATCAATGTGATCAGCTGTCTGAGTTCCGGTCGGATACGTAGGGTCGCACGTGAGGTAGAGACCGGAAACACTTGTCGCAGGGCAACTGCCTTCTTGAAAGAACAAATTCTCGAAGGAGACATCCGGCGGATCGAGCCAATAGAAAAGCTTAATCCCTGCACTCGCATAGTTGTACTTATGCCAAACATTGCCATTCGCCCGTGTCATCCGCGTTCCACTGGGGGCGACAACCGTTCTGTCATACGACTTGAATAGATCCTTGGAAGGGCCTGACTGGATCGTTATGCGGAACGTGACATTGTCAGCGGTGTATTCGGCGTGGTAGG
>CAIWFH010000211.1 GCA_903911925.1 uncultured Acidobacteriaceae bacterium | reverse complement strand
ACGTATTAGGAAGGTACGCCCCTTTTCATCCCATCTGAGCGAACAGGGCCACAAACGCTGTTCAGTTCCGGGGTCCCCGCAGACAGGTCTTCGTCCGTGGGGTGGAGTTTGGGGGTGGTAAGCGAAGAATCGGCATTTGTTCTTAAATGAACTTCGGGCTCACCCCACTAGTCCCGATTCGTAACTTTCGCCAGCAACTCTCCGTTTCCAGCTCCCCGCCCTGCAGACCTGAAAAAGAACAGGCGAAGGAGGCTGCTTTGGCAGAAAATCGGCAACTCTGATCGTCGCCAGCTGGCCGTCGCAGGCGTCCAATCGACTGCATTGGCGGTCACATCCGCCCAAAATTTGCCGATTTATAATTGGGGCGATCTTCCAAAGCCATCTCGTTGCCGGGGCATCTCCCGGCGCCAGTTGGCCATGGGCGAAGTCCGGGTTGGCTCTGGCGGCAGAAGCCTGCCCGATGGGGTTTCCGCGACCGTCGCGCGCCCTGGAATTCGATGAAACGGTGTGTTCTTAACCCAACCAGACAAAGGAGCTTAACTCCAGATGCATACGCACGAAATTGAGCAGATGTGTGTAGTTGCCAAGGGACCGAATCACGGCCCGGCACCTATCCCACAAGAAGGCCGTTGGACCAAAGTCAAGGAAGTAACCGACGTCTCGGGTCTGACCCACGGTGTGGGTTGGTGTGCGCCCCAGCAGGGAGCATGCAAGCTGACGCTGAATGTAAAGAACGGAATCATCGAGGAAGCGCTGATTGAAACCATCGGCTGCTCCGGAATGACTCACTCGGCAGCCATGGCCGCTGAAATTCTTCCCGGCAAAACCATCCTTGAAGCCATGAATACCGATCTCGTTTGCGATGCCATCAACGTGGCCATGCGCGAACTGTTTCTGCAGATTGTATACGGCCGCACTCAGACAGCGTTTTCTGAAGACGGCCTGCCCATCGGCGCTGGCCTCGAAGATCTCGGCAAGGGTCTGCGCAGCGTGACTGCCACCATGTACGGCACCAGCGAAAAGGGCGCGCGCTATCTCGAATTGGCCGAAGGCTACGTGACTGAAATCGCTCTCGACGCGGACAGCGAAATCATCGGTTACAAGTTTGTTCGTCTTGGCGTCATGATGGACTCGATCGCCAAAGGCGTCGACGCGCAGACCGCGCTGACCAAAGCAACCGGCACCTATGGCCGTTTTGCCGACGCCGTCAAAACCATCAACCCGCGCAAGGAGTAAGGAGACGATTATGGCTTTGTTTGAAGGTTACGAAAGAAGGATTGCGCAGATCAGATCCTTTCTTGCGGCTGAGGGCATTGATTCGCTTGAATCAGCCGAGAAAATCTGCCTCGATCAAAATGTGGACGTTCGCAAGATCGTCAAGTCCATTCAGAACATCGCGTTTGAGAATGCCGGCTGGGCCTATCTGATAGGCGCTGCTGTTGCCATCAAGAACAAACAAACCGTCGCCGCTGAAATTGCCGAAACGCTCGGCAAGGGCCTGCAGGCTTTTTGCATTCCCGGCTCAGTCGCAGACGACCGCAAAGTTGGCATCGGTCACGGCAACCTGGCCGCCATGCTGCTGCGCGAAGAAACCGGATGCTTCGCCTTCTGCGCCGGCCACGAATCCTTTGCCGCCGCTGAAGGCGCAATCGGCCTTGCCAAGTCCGCCAACAATGCGCGCAAGTCACCCTTGCGTGTCATTCTCAATGGCCTGGGCAAAGACGCGGCCATGATTATCTCGCGCGTCAATGGCTTCACATACGTCCAGACCGAGTTCGACTATGCCACCAGCGAACTGAAGGTCGTGCGTGAGAAGGCATATTCCGCGGGCGAGCGCGCGGCTGTCCGCTGCTATGGCGCCGACGATGTGCGTGAAGGCGTTGCCATTATGCACCTTGAGCGCGTGGATGTCGCCATCACCGGCAACTCCACAAATCCAACCCGCTTCCAGCATCCCGTCATGGCTATCTACAAAAAGGAACGGCTTCTCGACGGAAAGAAGTTCTTCTCCGTCGCCTCAGGTGGAGGAACTGGAAGAACGCTGCATCCCGATAACATGGGTGCCGGTCCCGCCTCCTATGGCATGACCGATACCATGGGCCGCATGCACTCTGATGCCCAGTTTGCCGGATCGTCTTCAGTGCCAGCGCACGTTGAGATGATGGGCCTCATCGGCATGGGCAACAACCCCATGGTCGGCGCATCGGTCGCAGTCGCGGTCGCTGTTGAAGAAGCAATGAAGCCGGTTGCCGTAACCGCATAACCGTTCCACCCTTGGGCCTCTCGGCTCATTCGTACTTGCAATCCGGCGTCCTCGCTTTCGTCTTCAGCGGGGACGCCGGCATTTGCAGAAGCGTTTCCAAAGTTAACCAAACCAATTCAGTCGGCATTTCGCTACCGCAACACTTGCGGTAGGGTTGAGTAATGCACCTGCGCACTTATCTTCAAGGCAACCGGGCTGAACTCAAGCTCGGCTTGGTCGGCTCTGGCATTCAGGCGTCGCGAACCCCTGCCATGCATGAACGCGAAGCCGCGGAGCACCGGCTCACCTGCCAGTACCAACTGATCGATCTATACGCTCTGGGGTTGCAGCCCGACGCTCTGCCTGAGATTCTCGATGCAGCCGAGAGCGCAGGCTTTGCCGGCTTGAACATCACGCATCCCTGCAAACAATTGGTGCTTCCTCTCCTCACTGACATCTCAGCAGATGCAGGCGCGATTGGCGCCATCAATACGGTGGTGCTTCGCGATGGTCGGCGATTCGGTCACAACACTGACTGGCTCGGCTTCCGCGAAGGAACGCTGAGCAAGCTCGAGGTCGCGTCCCTGCAGCGCGTGGTGCAGCTGGGCGCGGGCGGAGCGGGGGCTACAACGGCCTACGCGTTGCTGAAAATGGGCTGCAGCCGCCTCACCGTTATCGATCACGAAGCGGCCCGTTGCGCTGCGCTGGTCGAGCGCTACGGCCGCGAGTTTGGCTCCGACCGTATCCGCGAATCTAACGATATTGCCGCCAGCCTTGCCGACGCGCAAGGCCTGGTTCATGCCACGCCCACCGGCATGAAGAGCCATCCCGGATTGCCCCTCCTCGCTTCACTCCTGCGCAGCGATTTGTGGGTGGCCGAGATCGTCTATTTCCCTCTGGAAACAGAGCTTCTGCGTCAAGCGCGGGCGGCTGGCTGCCGCACCCTCGACGGCAGCGGAATGGCGGTTCACCAGGCAATCGGAGCCTTCCGATTGTTCACTGGTCTTGAGGCGAACGCGGACCGAATGCAACGGCACTTCATCGCCCAACAGCCAGTCTGAGCGCGAAGCGAGCCGCCTTGCCGGTTTCGCTGCCGCGTGCGCAGCCTCCAGCTTCCTCGCGGCGGATTCGCATACGCATCATTTATTCTGAGCATGTTTACTCGCGCAGGCGAGATACGACCGCACCAAAACAAAGCAGTCATCCTGAGCGAGTACAGCGAGTCGACGGACCTGCATTTACAATGCTCAATCCGCACAAGGGCTCGGTGCCCCATCCATTCCGCGTCTTTTGCGGAATGGGTGGGATACCACAATGCTCAAATAACCCCGTGCACCAGGAGATAACCATGGCGGATTCCTTCAAGCAATGACAACAGCCGAACATGCAACTCATCGCGCTGCGAAGTCCCCGCCTGCGCCCAACGGCCCAGGTAGCGAAAAGACCGAACAATGGTCTCGGCTTTCGCTCCTCGTCGTCGGATTGTGTTTCATCATCAATGCCGTGGACGGCATGAACGTCTTTCTCATGTCCTACCTGGCTCCGTCCATCGCCAGGGACTGGGCACTTTCGCCAACAACCCTCGGAGAGCTGTTCAGCGCAGCGCTGGTCGGCATGGCCATCGGCGGACTGATCATCGCGCCCCTCGGCGACCGATACGGCAGGCGCCCACTGATCCTGTCATCGCTGTTGATGATGTCGGCGGGTATGCTCTTGAGCGGATTCGCTGCCAGTGTCGTCGCCCTGCTTCTGGCGCGCGTGCTCGTCGGTATGGGGATCGGGACGGTTCTTGCGTGCATGACCGCACTAGTGGCTGAGTTTGCGCCGCCGCACAGGCGTAATTTCTCTGTCGGGCTGCTTCAGGCTGGCTACCCCATCGGCGCCACTGCCACGGGCTTCGTCACTGCCTGGGCGCTCGCTCATCACTCATGGCGCGGCATCCTGCTGTTCTCCGGCTTCGGCTCCCTGGTGCTTTTTCCCATTGGCCTCCTTCTGCTGCCGGAGTCTGTCGCCTTTCTTGAGCATCTCCGCGGCGGCGCATCGCCTGAGCCACTCAACTACATGAATCACCCGCTCGACGAGCCTTCACCCAAAACACTGCCTTCGCCTAAGCCGCGCGAGAAGCATGTCTTGTCCAGGCTTCTCGGCAAGAGCTTGCGTCACGACACGTTGTTTTTGTGGTCCGCTATCTTCTTCGGCTACATGGTTCTTTATTCAATCGTCAGTTGGATACCCAAGCTGGCTATCGATGCCGGCCTCGATCCAAAGGCCGGAATTTTTGCCGGCGCCGTTTACAACATCGGTGCTTTTGCCGGAACCGTCGTTCTGTCTCGCCTGGCGGACTCGGCCAGTCTGAAGCCGCTCATTGCCAGCTTCTTGTTGACTGCCGCCGCGCTTCTGATCGTGTTTGGCGGAGTCAAAATGCCGGTGGGCGCTGTACTGCTCACGGCCATCGCCATCGGTATAACCCTTCAAGGCGGATTCAACGGCATCTATCCCCTGGCGGCCTGCGTTTACCCTGTGGAGGTACGCAGTTCCGGACTCGGGTGGGCGATGGGCCTGGGGCGCGCTGGAGCCGTGATCGGACCCATGATGGCGGGCTACATCCTCTCACTGCACCTCCCGCTAATTGCACTCTTTCTGGTGCTTGCGATTCCCCTGGTCATCGCGGCTCTGAGTGCAGTCTCCATTCGGCAACTCACTCACTAGTGCAGCTTATTTGTAGGCATCCAGAGCACCGCATAATATATAACCACAAGTTGAAAAGAGGCGGCGATGAATTCGGAATTGCTGCGATTCAACGGCACAGTCGATCACGATCCCGCCATCGATGCGTGGATGAAAGGGCACCCAGGCGAGTTGGGAGCCATCGCCCGCAAGTGGTTTGAGGCGATGCGGAAATGCGGAGACGAAGTCCGAGAGATCCTGCATGACGGCTGTCCGGTTGCATGCCTGGGCGATGCCCCCTTTGGGTACGTCAACGTTTTCACTTCGCACGTGAATGTTGGCTTCTTTCACGGCGCTGCATTGCCCGATCCGACCCGCATCTTGCAGGGCTCCGGCAAGTTCATGCGCCACGTGAAACTGACGCCGGAAACTGCCACCGACGCCGCCTCGCTCATCAGGCTCATCCAGGTGGCATACCTCGATATAAAGACGCGCCTTGAAAACGGCTAGTTCCTTGAATCGCTCCCTGATCACCCTGTTGATAACAAGCAACTTACCACCAAATTGCCGCACCCGCTCGTGCTGCCCATTTTTCGCTCGAGTCAAGCGCCCCGAATCGCCGGAAACCTGCGTGCGGGGGTGTATCGTTAAGGGAGGAAGCTTGAGGAGACGAATTGAATACAAAGATTGCATTTCTTGCTTTAACCCTTTCCGCGGTACTGCCCGTTTTGGCCCAGACTCCAGCGGCCGCGCCAGATGCCAAAAATGACAACAAGTGCCCGGTCGAGTTCAAAGCCATGATGCACGGCAAGGACAGCCCGAAGGGTTCCTACGTAAGCGTCTCGTTCACAAACACTTCGGACAAGACGATTGCAAATTCGAAGTTCGGCGTTATCGTCTATGACTCCGTGGGCCATCACACGGACTACGAGAAAATCCTCCTCGACAAACACGAAGTCAAGCCCGGCAAGACCGACAAGCTTTCAGAGGAAACCACCATCGAAATGAAGAGTGGCTTCCATGCCGACGACCCGCAGCATCGCAACGGCGTTCAGGTGTTTCTCTTTAAGTTGAACTTCGCTGATGGAACATCGTGGACTGACGACGGATCGAAGAAGTGCGCCTCCACAATTGAATAAGGATTCGCGGGAAGGGCAGTAAAAGCGTCGCGGTTCTTTCAGCCTGCTTTGCAGCTTTTCAAAAACTCAATATGCACAGGACCTCATGAAACAGCCGCGCACGCGGTTGTTTCATGAGGTCGCGGTGTTGTGTTTATTCGTTTAGTTACCATCGCTTCCCAATCATCGGAATCGCCGGCAGGCGAACCAAACTAATCCTCCCTCAGGAGACTCGGAAGAAGCGTCGGCTGGCTGGGCATTGAATCCGTTAAGCCCTCCGAGAGATCGGCAATTTTGGCCGCGTCCAGCACCTTCAACATGGCCCCCTGGGCCTCCACCCAGACAGGGTGCGCCGGGCACCATGGTTTCCGGTTGCAGCCCGCCCCATGCAGCATGCAGACATTCAGGTTGATCGGTCCGTCAATGGCCTCCACAACCGTGCGCACGGATGCCTGGCGTCCCCTGGGAAGAATCTGAAAGCCGCCTTGCTGTCCGCGCCGTGATGAAACCATTCCCGCGCGCGTCAGGGCCTGCAATACCTTGGAGAGAAAGCTGCTCGGAACCGCTGTGGCCTCGGCCAGCGCGGGAAGAAATACTCGCTGATTGCCCGGCTGCGCCGCCAGGTAGACCATGACACGAGTCGCATAATCCGCGGCGCGCGTCAGTTGCATCGATGAAGCGAGATTTGTCATGTGCGCCTGCTACTTTCCTTCCTGCCTTGTGAGGCGCATTGAGTTTGCCACCACGGACGTGCTTGAGAGAAGCATTGCCGCGGCTGCAAAGATGGGGGTAAGCACCCCACTCAACGCGAGCGTGATGCCGGCGATGTTGTAGAAGAACGCCCAGAATAGGTTTTGGCGCACCACGCGTGTAGTTTTCGCTCCCAGGCTGAAGACTTCTTCCACCTTCGAAAGAGCGCCGCTGACCAACACCACCGGGGCAGCCCCCATGGCGATGTCGGCTCCCGTTCCGAGAGCGATGCCCAGGTCGGCTTGGGCCAGTGCTGGGGCGTCGTTTACCCCGTCGCCAATAAGAGCCACGCGCTTTCCCGCTCTCTGCAGGTCTTCCACAATGCGCGCCTTGGCTGCGGGTGTCGCCTCTGCAACAAAGTCGTCTACTCCGATGCGCCGGGCCACGGACCCCGTAGTCGCGTAGGCATCGCCCGAAACAACCTTCACCGCCATTCCGCGCGCACGCAGCTTCTCTACCATCTCAGCCGCGCCCGGCTTGACCTCATCGCCAAAAGCCAGCACTCCGCGCACCGCTCCATCCCATGCAAAAAATGCCACCGTTCGCCCCGCATGCTGCCATTCAAGCGCAGGTTCGTCTGCGCCGCCATCCACTTCAGCGGCTATATCCGTCATCAGCTGCCGATTCCCGACGTAGATGCGGCGCCCGGCAACAAACCCGCTGATTCCCAAGCCTTTGTGTATTTCTATCTCGCAAGCGTCCTGTGGCTGCACGCTTTGCTCGCGCGCATACTGAACCAGTGCGCGCCCCAGCAGATGCTCCGACCATATTTCAATGCCCGCAAGCATCGGCAGCAATTCGGTCACAAACTGCGTCTGCCGGTCTTGTCCTGATGGTGCAGGAGTAGAGCCCGCACTCGGCGAGGTCCCCAGAAGAGCCTCAGTCCTCTCCTCAACAGCGGCAAACTCCACCAGTTTGAAATCACCGCGCGTGATCGTCCCTGTCTTGTCGAGCACAACAACGTCAATCTTGCCCATCGTCTCAAGCATCGAGCTGTCGCTGATAAGCAGGCCGTCTTTTGAGGCGGAGCCAACCGCCGCCGTGATAGCCAGCGGAGTTGCCAGCCCCAACGCGCAGGGGCAGGCGATCACAAGAATTGTCGTGGCCCGCATCATGGCGTCGGCAACGCTGGCATGCGTGGCAACCAGAAGCGCGAAATCGGCGAGGGCCAGTAAAACAACCAGCGGAACAAATACGCGGGCTATGTGATCCACTGTGCGCTCGATGGGCGCGCGGCTGGCCAATGCGCGCTCAACCAGCCGGATAATTTGCGCCAGCGCGCTGTCGTCTGAGGTTCTTGTGGCTCGCACCTGTATCATGCTGCCGGCATTCAGACTGCCGGAGACAACTGTATCGCCCGGCCGCTTGGCAACCGGCGCGGCTTCTCCGCTCAACAGCGACTCGTCGGTATATGTCTCGCCGTCGACGATGACGCCGTCGGCCGGAATGCGCTCGCCTGCCTTCACCACGAAAACCTGGCCCGGCTCCAGGGCGTCGATCGAAACGAATCGCTCGCCCGCGGCGCTCATCAGCCGCACCTTCTTTGGCATCAGGCGATAGAGCATTCCAATCGCGCGCGCTGCGCGGTCCTTGGCCGCTCGCTCGATGAGTTTGCCGGTCAGCACCAGGGTAACAATGGCAGCAGCCGTATCAAAGTAGAGATGAGTCTCCCCGCGCAGAACCTTGGCCGCGCTCAGCGAGTAGGCAGACAGAACGCCAAGCGCAAGTAGAGCCTCCATCCGGATCTGCCGGTTCGCAAGACCTACTGCAGCGGTGCGCAGAATGGGCCACGCGCAATAGAACACCAGTGGCGTGGTAAGAAGCAGCAGGAACACTGGCAGTACGCGTGCGGCGCTTGGCGCTATCTGCTCAAAGTAGCCAACGTAGAGGATGGTGCTGAAACCTGCAATGTTCGCCCACAGAAAAGCGGCAACACCCAGGCGCAGCAACAGGTCCCGTGACTCTGTTTTTGCGGCAGTGTTTTCGCCGTCGAACCGGGATGCTTCGTAACCCAGTTTTTTTATCCGCGCCGTGATTGAGTCGGGCGGCAGGTATTGCGGGCAGTACTTGATCTTGGCAAGATCGGAGGCAAAGAACACGTCGGCAGACACAACGCCGGGCAACTTCCGCAGCGCGTGCTCAATGAGCCACGCGCAGGCCGAACACCACATCCCGTTTACCTGGAGCAGCACTTCCTGTGTAGGAGCACTCGGGTCGACAACAACAACCGGCGCGTTGATCTCTGGGTTGGAAATGAGGCCGAGCTCCAGGCTGCGGCGAAAAACTTCAGTCTCGCGAATGTTCTGTCCGCTGGTCAGTACGCCGCTTTCAAGCAGAATGGCGTGCACATTCGCGCAGCCCATGCAGCAGAAAGCAATGTCGCCGCCATCGTAACTGCGCACCTGCGGCTTCCGGCCGCAGGGCAGTTCGCACAGACCGCAGGTAGCGCCTTCCGCCATCTTCAGCGCGCTCCCGTTGAGGCTGGCTCTGAACTCTGCTGAAGCGGCTTGCCCTGTTGATCGAGCATCACGGGATTTGCCCGCTTGGTGGCCACGTAAACAAAAATGAGAATTCCGCAGAACACCACCATCACGATAACAAGCAGAATCGTAAGCGGCGCCGGTGGGCGGCTTTTCAAGGGAGTCTCTGCCGGGTTATTTGTTCCGTTCATCACTGCTCCTTGCGATTCGTTTAACGCCTGGCGCCGCGTATCTGCAGCGCCGGCTTCTCGCATTATCATTTACCGGCAGGCGCCGGTGTCGATTCCATCGGTGCGATAAATGTCTCTTGAAACTCGCCCGCAGTTTGCGCCGGCGTTACCTGGGTGAGAATGCGAAGATGGTTGACGCCCGGCCCAACGGCCGAGGCGGCGGCTGCAACATCGAACTCGCGCTGCAGCGTTTCTTCAGGCTTGAGCTTTACCCCATCTTCCACGCCGAGTATCTTTGCCGCGGGCAGGTCTGCGAGTGAAAAAGTGACCCTCGCGTCGGTCTTGCCGCGATTGATTGCCACTAGCCTGAAACGGTTGTGGACCAGGCCGTCAGCGTCCATCGTGTAAAGCGTGATGCGATTCGGCATGATACGCACCAGCACCGGTTGGCGCAGGCTGATCGCAATCGACAGTCCCGACGCATAAATAACCATCAGCAGCAGAACGAAAATGCGCTTGCCGTCGCGCAATCCGATGCGGCGATACCATGCTGTCTCTTTCACCGCGTTGTTGCCTGCGTCGCCCCATGCGTATTGAATCAGCGATCCCCTTCCCAACTTCCCGAGAATCGTAGAGCACGCGTCGATGCATTCCGCGCAGTGCGTGCATTCGAGCTGGTGAGAGGATTCGCGGATGTCGATGCCCATCGGGCAGGCGCGCACGCACTTGTCGCAGTGGATGCACTTGCCCTCGTCGTCATGAAAGTGAACCAGCAACGTGTTGCTGTCGGCCAGCATGTTTTGCAGGTAGCCGTAAGGGCAGATGCCAGTGCAGAAACGCTGGCGCAGAAATGCAAAGTCCAGCAGCGTCACCAGTGTAACGCTAGCGCCCAGAATTCCGCCGGAAGTACGGATATCCAGCGAGAGCAAACGGTGAAACAAGTCGACCGGCTGAACAAAGAAGGAGATAAAGACGAAGCTCACAAAGACCGCGGCCGGCAGCAGCACCGCCGAGAACAGCGCAACCGCCATCACGCGTCGCTCAATCGCGCCGAGGCTAGAGAACCTCCGGTTGACCATGCGCTTGATAGCCGCCTCAAGCGAATTGGCGGCTTCGGAGAATATCATCTGCGGGCACAGATAGCCGCAGTAGATGCGCCCATAGAGCATGGCCACGGCGGCAATCGAGAACATCAAGAACATCATCGTGAGAAAAATAATTGAGAACTCGCTGATCCACAACTCCGTGCCGAAAAAGTAGAACCTCTCGTGCGGAATATCAAAGCGAATGATATTGAATAGCGGAAGAAGTATGAAAGCGATAAAGCAGATAAGCTGAACGGTCTTGCGGATGCGATGATACTGCGTGCCCGGAAGAATCACCCTTGCGGCGGGTGTAGCGTTGCTTGACTTGAGTGTTGCCATTTTCTTGCGCCTTTACTGGAAAGCCATGTGCGGCATGTGGCAGTGCATCACGGGGCCGGCCATGGCGCCCCGCGCTATCAGAATGGCTCCCATCGCCATCACCGTGATGGCTGAGACCGTGGTTCCCCACCGTGCGATTTTGCGCGTGGCCGCTGAAGAGCCTAGCCCTAAGACAACCAGCGCAACGCTGGTGCCGAGGCCGAAGGCCATCAGCGTCAGCGCTCCCGCAAGGGGTGTTGCAGTTCCGATTGCTTTCATCAGTGCCGCGTAAACAAGGCCGCAAGGCAACAGGCCCATCAACAGACCAAGCGCGAACTTGCTGGCGACCGAGCGCGAAGTGATGAGCTTACCCACTGGGCGAAGGAACCGGCCAGGCAGGGCAAAACCTCGCCACGATTTCAAGCCGAATCCAAGCAGCACGAGGCCAGTGATGACCATGGCAACGCCGGCCACGATCGCGGCAACGTTTTCAATTCCCGCCACGCGGCCCACCCAGGTCATTGTTCCGCCGGCAAGCCCGGCAATGGCGCCGAGCAACATGTAGGTCAGTGTGCGGCCTGTGTTGTATGCCAGGTGCAGCCCCAGTTGCGAGCGTCGCGCCGCATCTGTATTGGCTGCCACGCTGTAGGTAAGCACGATGGGCCCGCACATCTGCACGCAATGAAGGCTCGAGACGAAACCAAAGGCCAGCGCGAGATAGAAGTCGCTGGGCGTCATGGCCTCGCCTGGGCCGGGCTCTGCTTCAGCTTGGGATTGATTCCCGGTACATTGACGCATTGACGGCGGAAGTTGAAGCGCTGCATGGTAATGGCGTGCGACGGGCAACGTGCCGCGCACATGCCGCAACGGATGCAGGTGCTTTCGTCCTTCAGCAGCACGCCTCCAAGGTTGGCCAGTTGCTCGGGATCGATCGTCGCAAGTTCGGCTGGCGGCACTGCGAGAAGGCCAGCAACATAGTCGCGACCTTCATCCGTCCGGCAAAGCTCCGGCAGCCCCGTCAGCCGAATCAGGTTTTCAGGGCAAACGTCTACGCAGCCGGTGCAGGCAACGCACATCTCCGTAAGGAAGACCGTGTTGATGTTGCAGCGCAAGCAGCGCGCGGCTTGTTCGCGTGCGGCATCGGGCGGATACGAATCTTCAATCACCTGCAGCGTCGATGCGCGCTCGGCCGCCGGCGCAACCGGTGGATGATGACGGCGCAACTGGTCCCAGTCTTCGCGCATGGTGTAAGCTGCCGGCTCCCACGAAGACTGCACCACTACCTCAGTGCGCGAGCCGCGCAAAAAGTCATGCATGGAGCGAGCCGCAATCTGCGCCGATTGAATCGCGTTGATAAACAGGCGCGGACCGTGCGCAATGTCGCCACAGGCGAAGACGTCGGGAGCCGTTGTTTGATACGTCTCGGGATCAACCTTGATGAGTCCGCGATTGGACTCGACGCCGTCTTCGGACTGAAGAAACGACAGATCGGATGACTGGCCGATCGAGAAGATCACCGTGTCGGCCTGAATGTCTTCAACGTTGCCTTCGTTGAAGCTCGGATTGAAGCGGCCTGTGGCGTCGAAAACCGCGGAACACTCCACGGTGCGCAATCCGGCAACCTTGCCGTCCTTGCCCAAGATTTCGCGCGGCCCGCGCGAGTTGTGCAGCACCAGGCCTTCTTCCGCGCCTTCGCTGACTTCAATCTCGTCGGCTGGCATCTGTTCGCGATTCTCAAGGCAGACGACATGTACCTGCCTCTCGCCGCCGAGCCGCATGGCGGACCGGGCAACATCAATCGCGGTGGAGTCGCCGGTGTGCATGTCAGGGACGGCCTCAGCGGTAGCCTCGAGCGGCCTCACGGCTGAGCGCGCCACATCGTAAGCCACGTTGCCGCCGCCTATAACGACGATGCGGTTGCCCACCGGCAGAGGATTGCCTTCGTTGAAGGCGCGCAAAAAATCCATGCCGTCGTACACCCCGTCGAGATTGGCGCCGGGCAGGTCGAGCTTGCGCCCCTTGGGCAGGCCAACGCCGAGGAAGATGGCCTTGAATCCTTGGTCGCGCAGGCCCGCGATAGAAAAGTCGCGGCCCAGCCGCTGGTTGCATTTCAATTCGATCCCGAGCGAAAGGATGGCGTTGATCTCCGCCATCACCAATTCGCGCGGAAGCCGGAAAACTGGCACGCCCGCAGTCAACATTCCGCCCGGCGTTGAGTGGGCTTCAAAAACAGTTACTTTGTAGCCCAGGTGGGTAAGGTCGTGCGCAACGGTAAGCCCGGCAACGCCCGCGCCAATCACCGCAACCCGCTCGCAATCACCGCGATTGGGCGGCAGCATTTGCTGATTCAGACCCTCGCGGTGATGTGTGAAGTCGCCGCTCTCCGGGCCGTACTGGCTGGTCACAAAGCGCTTCAGTGCGCGAATCGAGACCGGCGCATCCAGGTCGCCGCGCCGGCAATTCGCCTCGCACGGCGCGCCGCAAACCCGCCCGCAAATCGATGCGAACGGATTGGTGGCGCGCGCAATGCGATACGCATCTTCATCGCGGCCCTCAGCAATGGCGGTGACATAACCGCACGCATCGGTATGCACGGGGCATGCATCCTGGCACTTGACCATCTGCATCCAGTAGCCCGCCCCGCCGATCAGGTCGAATTGCCCGCCTTGTTGCTTCTGTTCCGCCATGGGTGCTCTTTTATTCCTCGTGTCCCGATTTGCCGTACACAAACGCCAGCAGAATGACTACGAACACCGCAATCATGGCCGCGACCGCGTACATGAAGCCGCTGGAGGATTGAGTCACGGCATTCAACTGCCTTACCAGGCTGCCGCGCGTTGAGTGGTTCACTTCGCCGTTCATAAAGACGAAGAGGTAGACAATGCAGGAGATGGCGATGATGGGATACGCGAGTTTTAGGAAGGGCGGAATGCTCGTCCCCTTGCGCTCGGTAATCCATCCGCCCGCGTATTCTTTCAATTCAGATTCTGGCTTTTCGGTCATCATGGCCTCCGCGGCGCGCCGGCGCCGGTGGGTTGCGATTCGTGCTGCGTTTCGTCTTCGAGCATGCGGTACTTCGGCTCCTCGCTGTCGCGGCCCCAATAGCCGTCCTTGATCGACCGGACGCAGAAGTAAACTGCGCCGGCCGCCAGCAGAAAAAACAGGAAGTACGAAAAATACACGCTCGGATAGGTGTAGTCATTCATGACTTCGCCTCACTTCTCGTAGTCGTTGTCAGGCCGCCATTCCTTGGCGCGGCCGCGTGTTTGCAAGTAAGCAACCAGCGCTGCCAGCTCGTCGGGATTGTTGGCGATCCACGGAAACGGAGGCATGATGGATCCGGGAACCAGGTCGCGTGGATTGTTGAAGTGTGCCTTGTGCCACTGCCCCGAATACTTTCCGCCCACGCGCGAGAGGTCAGGTCCGGTGCGCTTGGTGCCGAATGTCTGGCGGTAGTCGTACACGAATTCGTCCGGCGTTGAAACGGGCGAGTCGACGCCCTTCCAGCCGGAACGCTTCACGTCGGATGCCAGCGTGCGCGTCTGCTGCGTATGGCAATACTTGCAGCCTTCGCGGATGTAGATGTCGTACCCGCGCTTCTCCTGCGCGGTGTAGTCCACCAGTTTACCCGTGGGGCCTTTGGCCGGATCGTGATTTTCAAACGGCTTGGCCCAACTCTTGTCGATCAGCGGCGGAGCCACCGTGGTGAGCAATCCGCCAATGAAGAACAGGCCCAGTGCGGCCGCTACAAACCAGATTGCATTGGAGTCAGTCTTATGCAGCATAAACTCTCCCTTCCGCCTTCGCGGGCGCGGGCTGGGACTTGCCGCTTCCCAGAGCAGTCGACCAGATGTTGTAGAAGAACAGGACGATCCCCGAGAAGATCAGCACGCCTGAGAAGAAGCGCACCATCCACACCGGCTTGAGAGCAATCACCGTGTCGATGAACGGGATGGAAGGATTGTTCCACTGCCAGCCCTGCCAGAATCCGCCCAGCCACAGCGAGGTGAACATGCCCAGGCCGCCGATCATGAAAAGCCAGAAGCTCCAGTTGGCCGCGGCTTCAGAGTGCAGCTTGGTATGGAAGACGCGCGGAATCACCCAGTACACGCCGGCCATCGCGATGAACGAGAAGGTGCCCATCACGGCCATGTGCGCGTGTCCCGGAATCCAATCGGTCTTCGACACGATGGCATTCACTGAACGCAGGCTGTGCATCGGCCCCTGGAAACAGGTGAGCAGATAGAAGATGGTGCCCGACATCAGGAACTTCAACGAGACGTTGTTGCCAAGTTGGTGCCATTGGCCTTTCATCGTCGCGATGAAGTTATAGACCACCGCCCATACAGGAATCAGCAGCATCACCGAGAACACAATCGAGATGGTCTGAAGCCATTGCGAAATCGGCCCGTGGAGCATGTGGTGTGCGCCGGTCCACACATAGACAAAGGCGAGCGACCAGAAGCCGACCATCGACAACTTGTGGTTATAGAGCGGCGTGTTGGCGCACCGCGGAATGAAGTAGTAGGCAACCGCAAGGCCGGCCGGAGTAAAGATCAGGCCGACAGCGTTGTGCGTGTACATCCAGTTCAGGTTGGCCTGGTTCACGCCCGTAACGCCGGGCAGCAGTGTGGCAAAGTTGCCGGTGAGATAAACAAAAGCCGTCCAGAGAATGGTGCCCATCAGATACCACGTGGATACGTACATCTGCTCGTATTTGCGCGTGGCAATGGTGGCAAAGATATTGAAGCCGAACATCACCCAGGCAATCACGACAAGAACCGCAACCGGCGTAGGCAGGTCGGCGTATTCAAGGCCTTTCTGATAGCCGCCAAGCAGGCTCACAATCGCGCTGAGAATAATGACGTTCCAAAGAATCGAAGTGGCCACGCCCAGCTTCTCGCTCCACAGCTTCACGCCGCAAAGCCGCGGGACAAGGTAGTAGGCCAGCCCCATATCCGCTGCCAGCAGCCAGCCAAACAGCATGCCGTTGACGTGCAGGGGGCGCATCCGCCCGTAGGTGAAGTACTGTATCGAGCCGAGAAACTGCGGCCATACGAATTTGGCCGCAATGATCAGCGCGATAATGCCGACAACTGCGAAGTACCCTACCGCGCCTAGCAGGAACCACTTCACCGTAGTGTCCTGGTGAATTTCCTGCCCGGCAACCGCAGCGGCAGATTCACTGCCTGGTTGTATTGCCATTACAGCCTCCTTGGTGCCATTCCCTCTGGTTTTCGTGTCTTACTTCCCGGTTTGGTTCAAACTGCGAATGTAGTTCACAATGTCGCCTACGTCCGACTGCGAAAGACCGTAGTCCATCCAAGAAGGCATCGCTGTGCCTTCCACCCCGT
The DNA here is from genome assembly GCA_903911925.1 of uncultured Acidobacteriaceae bacterium. GTDB lineage: Bacteria > Acidobacteriota > Terriglobia > Terriglobales > Acidobacteriaceae > Telmatobacter. Next base: position 34,013 of record CAIWFH010000211.1, on the reverse strand, counting down.
ACTCCACCGACTCAAAGAGCCGATGGTCTGAAACGCGCTGCATGAACGCCGCGTTGCGCAGGTTGCGCGGGCGCGGAGAAATGTCCAGCGAGTTCGGCCCGTGCCCATCGGCCTTGCGTCCGTGACATCCGGTGCAGCGCTCCATGAAGATTGCCTCGCCATGCGCATCCGAAGCCGCAGATTGCGGAACAGGATTCTGCTCCGGCACCTTGCGCGCCTTGAGTTGGTGGCGTGGTTCCTTCACAAAGGCCTGGTAGACGTAATCCAGCACGCCCTTGATCTGGTCGTCGTTCAGGCTCTTGCCCCATGCGGGCATCGATGTCCCGCCAACGCCATCGTGAATCGACGCGACAAAGCGCGCATCCGGCTTGTTCACCATAAACTCGGCGCTGGTCAGATCGCGCGGCGCAGGATCGAGATAGATGGCGTTGATGCCGCGGCCATCCCCCTTTTCGCCGTGGCAGCGCGAGCACAGGTTCTTGTAGGCATCTGCCGCGCTCATCGCCGGAGGCGGTGTAGTGCGCGTCAACAGGTAAGTTGTAATCGCCTGGAAATCCTCTTCCGGCAATCCGAACGCCGGCATGTTCGAGTCCGGCACGCGCGAGCGCGGAGTGCGGAAGTGATCCATCAGCCACGGCTGGTCGCGCATCAGGCCCTCATAACTGAGGTCCGGTGAAATGCCGCCATCGCGATCGCCCAGCTTGTGGCAAGACATGCAAGCCAGGTCCCCAATCAGTTTCTCGCCCCGCGCGGCAGGTGCAAGCACAGGCGCCATGCCGGCCAGTGTAGTCGTCCCCGGCATTGCAGGCGTCACATTCGTGGTGGTCAGCCGGTAGCTCTCGACGGATGACTCGCTCAGGCTCGATCCGCGCCGGCTCTTGAGGAAGACAACCAGTGCCTTCTTGTCGTCGTCGCTCAGCTTAAACTTCGGCATAATCGAAGTCGCTGTGTAGTCGCGCGGATTGACGATGTGTCCCCACAGGTAGTCGAGCTTGCGTTCCTTGCCCACTTCCGTGAGATCGGGCCCCAGCGTTCCAGACGAGACGCCTTCAATGCGATGGCACCCATAGCATCCGGTCTTGAAGAAAAGTTCGCGCCCCTGCGAAACCAGCGGCGTGCCGGCAAAATCCTTCGAAGTGTGGCACTGCGCGCAGTTGGCCTGCATGTAGTCCTTGCCTTGCACGTGTGCCGCTATGTCCTTCTTCCAATTCGACTGCGTCGTATAGCCCAGCATCGGATCGGGCCAGAACTCTTCTTCGCCGTGCGCATCGGCCTTCTCGAGCCCGCGTCCCTGCCCGTCGTGGCAGCTGGTGCAGCCAAAGTCGGTAAACTTGTGGCGGCGCTCCCACCGGCCGTTCTTCGGCACGTCGCCCATCGCCTCTGAGTAGGGATGCGTGTGCAGCGGCTGCTTGGCCGATGTGAAGCGGGGATCGTCCACCGCGATGTGGCAGCTCTCGCAGCGGTCGATGCGCGTTGTGCCAAACGCTGTAACGATCGTCTGCTCGATCTTCGGAGTTTGCGCTGCAACAGAAGCGCGCTCCGCCGGAGTCTTCGCCAGCTCCAACGCCTGATTGAAATACGCCTTCTGGTTGTCTTCCCATCGGCTGTGGAACTGGTCGTATACAACCACTCCAGACCCGATTAACACCACAAGGCTCACCACGGCTAACGCCAGTCGCATACCAGGAACTCCTCGAGCAAAACTCATCAGAACGGGGACACGAACTGCCAGTTCGCGCCGCGGAAGAAAGTGCCAATCACAATCAGGATGATGTTGATGATCACAAACAGCAGGAAGACCGAGTTGGCCAAGATGCGCTCGCGCGCAAACCAGCGGCCCACGCCCGCCTTGCCGCGATCGAAGTATGGCAGCAGGATCAGCAGCAGCAGCTCGATGCCCGGAATGCCGATTCCGCCCCAGAAGGCCGAGTAGCTCACCTGCTCCTGCAATCCCAGGAAGTACCACGGAGCCTTGGCCGGGTTCGGCGGATGCATCACGTTCACCGGCTGCTCAAGTGGCGCGTTGAAGAAGTACGAAACCGCCATGACGCCCACAACCGTGATAAGCAGAACCACCATTTCCGCAATCAGCAAATTCGGCCAGCTGAAAACGGTGTCTTCTTCCAGCTTGCCCACCTTCACCAGCGGCCCGCGAACCAATCCCTGAATCGTGAACTTGCGCGCAGGCGCGACAGAAGCCGATGCAGCGGCAGGCACAAGCTCAGGCACGGCTTCGGTCACCATGACTTCAACCTGCGGAGCCGGCAATGCAGCTTCCGGTTCAGGCTTGGCTAGGCCGCCGTCTTTGCGGATGCGCCAGAAGTGAACCGCAACCGTCAGCGTAAGCACCAGCGGCAGAACCACCACGTGCAGCACATAGAAGCGCAGCAGCGCTTCCTGGCCCACGGTCGCATCGCCCAGCAGGATGAACTTGATTGTCTTGCCCACGAACGGCGCGTATCCGGCAATCGAGGTGCCCACGGTGATCGCCCAGAATGCCAACTGATCCCACGGCAGCAGATAACCGGTAAAACTCGACAGCAGCGTCAGCAGGAACAGCGCCACGCCCACCAGCCAGTTGAACTCCCTCGGCGGTTTGTAGCTGCCGGTAAAGAACACGCGGCACATGTGCAGAAAGACCACGGCCACCATCGCGTGCGCCGCCCAGCGGTGCATGTTGCGTAAAATCACGCCGAAGGCCACCGAGCTGCGCAGGTCGAGCATGCGGTCGTAGGCCATCCCGGTCGAGGGAACGTAATAGAACATCAGCAATACGCCCGTGACCGTGAGAATCACGAACAGGAAAAAGCTGATCAGCCCCAGCCCCATGGTGTACGACGGACGCAGCGCCTGGCGGCTCACCCTTACGGGCTGAATGTGCAGAAAGAAATTGGTAAAGCTGGTGGCAGCCCGCCCGCGATCCGACGACGGCAACGGGTTGCGAAAGATGGACCGCCATATGTTCATGGGCAGATCCATCAGGACCTTGAATCTCGAACTGGTCTCTTTGCTCATACGCTCAGGTAGGTTCCCGTCTGGATTTCGTTGTCCTTGTCGACCTCGAGTTCGCCGCTTGGAGTCAGCGTGACCTGGTACCACGAGAGGGCCTTGGGAGCCGGGCCGCCGGTCACGTTGCCGTCTACATCGAATTGCGATCCGTGGCACGGGCACTGGAAGCCGGTGGCCGATGGAGCCACGATGCAGCCCAGGTGCGTGCAGGTGGTCGAAATCGCCGCCACCTTGTTGCCTTCGCGCACAATGCACACCCGCTTGGAGTCAATGGCCATGCGCGCGCCCGATGGGAACTCGTCGGGCCGCCCGATACGGAAACGGTTCGGCTGCCCGTAGGTAGCCCTCGGCTTCATAAACACGAAAGTGGAGAAGACGCCGGCCATCGCCGACCCCAGAATGCCCACGCCGCTCAGCCACGCCAGAAAATGGCGGCGGGGAATCTGTTCTTCTCCTTGTTTATTCGTCTTTGGTGCTGCTCCCATGCTGCTGCTCCTTTACGGGTGTTCCCGCAGGGTCCTGCCGGTCTGACCAGAACACCTGGTATTTCACGTCTTCAAAACTGTGGAACTGGTGGTGGCGCACAGCCCAGATAAAGATCAGCAGCGCACCGCTGCCCATCAGCAAACTGGCCGCTATGGCAATCCACGTCAGTTCCATAAATCCCAACCACCAGCGCCTGGAGTTCCAGCCCCGGCAAATACCTGCTTGAACCAATGGTTTCTGCAGGTTAGCCGAACATCAACAGTCTCAAAATGTTTTTGGACTGCTTTTCTCCAATTGTTCCTGAACTCGCCAAAGGTAATCGCCAGAAAAGGGGAGGGTCTGTGATGGGCATTACAACTGTATGTGACGCGATTTCTACAAGAGGATTGAGACTATCGAAACTGTAAATATCTTCTATCCGTATCCCTCATTGGCTGCCAAACTCGTAGCGCGGGCCTCCCGGCCTGCGAGGGGCTGCGAACTAATGCAGAATGCAGGGTGCCCCATCCATTCGCCGTCTCTCTGGCGAATGGGTGGGATGCCACAACACTCAGATAGCCCCGTTCATCAGGAGCCCCGGGGTCCGTCCCTGCCAACGTTACTTCCCAGCCCCCTTCGGCTTCCATCCCAGGTAATCCATAATCCACTGCCAGGTAGCTTCCGTGCTCTGCACCATTGGAGGCGGAGGAGGAGTTCGCGATGGCACCGCCACCGGCTTGCCCTTGTACGCCGCAGCCAATTGCCTGAAGACCCTGCCCTGCTCCTTCACCTTGCCGTCATTCGTCAGCAGTCCCAGGCTGTACTCCAGGGTGTTCAGGTTGAGCTTGCGATTCACATCGTGGCTGTCCCAATACGTAAACCAGTTGACGCCCGATTCCGCGGCTTGGGTCACGGTCTTCTCAAGCCACGCGGCCTGCTGCTTCTCCGGCATCTCTTCAATGCACGTGTTGAACTCGCCGCACCAGACGGGCTTGTGCGGGTCGCCCGCGTAAGACCGAATCAACGCGCCAAATGCGGTTATCAGCCCCGTGCTTGTCGGGTCCATCCAGCCGCCGTACTTCAGCGCGCCGGTCCAGTACGGGTAAACATGCATCACCGGCAGCAGTTTCGACGCCAGCGCCCGCGGAGAAAACGTGTTGGGCTGGAACCACGGATCGTGGTCCACGCCGTTGATGTGCACGCAGCCTGGCAGCACCTCGTTCATCAGCGCGAACATCTTCGTCATCCACGTGTCGCCAATTGCGGTATCCGCTTTCCAGCAGGTATCCATCTCGTTGCCGAAGTCGAATCCGATCAGGTTGCCATGCCCCTTCATCACCTTTGCAACTTCGCGAATATACAGTTCCTGCGCCTTCCAAATCTCAGCGTCGTTGTACATGGCGGGGTCCGGCTTCTGGAACGGAGGCAGAAAAAACTGCCCGCTCAACTGCCCTGTAAACGCGGTCACCAGCACGTCCAGCCCACGCTCTTCCATCGCGCCCAGCAACTGATTCAGCCGGTCAAGATGCGCCGGGCTAACCCAGGTGAGATTCGGTTGGAACGACGGCCAGATCAACATAATCCGCATATGGTCCGCGCCCAGCCCAGCAATGGCGTCCAAATCCCGCTTGATCGGGTCCATGTGCCAGTCGTTCCAGCAGAAATACCAGTTGTTCGACGGCGTGTAGTTCACGCCGATGCGGCAGCGGTTCAGAGCATTGCGCCCAGCGGCGGCGCTTGCGGCCGGCCGGCTTGCCGGTGCTGCGTGAACGGTTGCAGCGGGATGCGCATTTTGCCCCGGCGCCAGCTTGGCCAACAGCGCGGCGCTCACTCCAGCGGTAATAAAATTACGGCGATCCATGGGTTCTCCTTTGATTCGAAGACCGAGTCTATATCGCCCCACGACGCCCGGTCTATCCTCGCGCAATGCGGCCGCCCAAAGTGCCCTACACTGGACTTGAGTGTTGCTGCTGAGGCCATCCTGGCATGGACCGTTCGACATTGTCGGCGACGTGCACGGCTGCCTCAACGAACTACTGGATCTGATGGCAGCGCTCGGCTACCGCGTCGAGCCGCAAGCAAGTGGCTCCACCGTATCCCCGCCTGCAGGCAGAAAGCTGGCCTTCGTCGGCGACCTGGTCAATCGCGGGCCTGCAACTACGGGTGTGCTGCGGCTGGTCGTGAGCATGGTCAACGCTGGCCAGGCGCTCTGCGTCCCCGGAAATCAGGACCTGAAACTCGTCGCAATGCTCAAGGGCTCGCTGGCGCAGCCCACTCCCGGACTGGCGCGTTCCCTTGAGCAGTTCGCTGCAGAGCCCGCGGAGTTTCGCACTGCGGTCATAGACTTTTTTGAAGCCCTGCCCGGCCATCTCGTTCTTGATAGCGGCAAGCTGGTAATTGCGCATGCGGGATTGCCGCAAACCATGCAGGGAAGCCGCTCGGCCCGGGCGCGCGCCTTTGCCCTCACAGGCGAGACCACCGGCGAGATAGATGAATTTGGCCTGGAAGTGCGCTGCAACTGGGCCGCCGATTATCGCGGCAGGGCCTTGGTAGTCTTTGGCCATACGCCGGTTGTCGAGCCGCTCTGGCTAAACAACACCGTCAATATCGACACCGGCTGCGTTTACGGCGGGCAACTGACCGCACTCCGCTACCCTGAGCGGGAAACGGTCTCAGTCCCTGCGCGCGCCGTCTACTCAGAGTCCCGGCGAAGATTCCCGCCCAACCAAAGCCTCGCAGACCAGCCTGAAAACTGACCGTCCCTGGCGTTCCTACCCGCGTTGACAAGCCCACAAAGACCGGGTGCCCCAGCCATTTCGCGCACTTTGCGAAATGGGCGGGATACCACAGAACTCAGATAGCCCTGTTCATCAGGTGCCCCAGCGTCCCAAGCGACGAGTCTTCGTCCGCCAGCAGGGACATTTTCAGAAGCCAATTCTACTGAGTCTTCGGCTTGCCGCCCGGCGCCGTTTGCGTTGCCGGCTGCGCCACGCTTTGCGCGTCGCGCGCTGCCTGCTGCCGGGCCAGCTTTGCGGCATGCTTCTGTTTGTAATGGCGGGCAATATCCGGCCAGAACTCGATGAGTTCCGATCCAATGGCGCCCTCGGCGGTAACTGTAAATCCATCAATCAACGTGTCTTTCACATTGCGGTCTTCCGGCGGATAGTAGACGCGCGCAATCGAGGTGCCAATCAGATTTCCCAAGACGTTTGCATAGTTCGGCCCAAATTTGCCTTTATCGCGCCGGCACCACACTGAACTCCCCGCCGCCCACAGAATCCTGCCGCCCACGCTGCCCGTGCCCTTTTGGAAGTACCGCGGGTCCTCATGCATCAGCGAAGGCAGCAGCGCATTTCCAAAAAAATTGCCGATGAAATAATCCGAATATCCAGAGCCAAAGCGCTTCGCATAGCCCTGCATGCCCTGTCCCCATTCCGGATTGGTGTTTCTGGCCTGGCCTATACCCGCAACAAAGGCATTCAGCATGAATGGCCACGGATCGGTAGCGCTCTTGATGAACAGCTGAAACTTCTGCTTCGGAGCCAGCGGAAGCGCCTCCATGTTCGTGGTGGTATTAAAGGACGCCATCACCCCCATCACCCGCTGCTTCTCCTGTTGCTTCAGTTGATCGGCTGCTGTTTCCTGCTGGCTTTTTTCCGTACCCTGTGTCTGGGCACCCGTTTGCGAACTGGAACTGTCCTTCGCGGCCGGAGTTTGGCCTGGAGCGGGCGTCGCTTGCGCTGAATCCGTCCCGGGCTGGCTGGCGTCATACCCGGCTGGCCGCGGAGCCTCGGGGATCTCAGCCGACGCGGTGTTCTGCGTATCTGCCTGTGCAGGCAGGCTCACTGGACACGCCTGGAGGGCGATCAAGGCAGCCAGCGATGAAGATATCAGACAGGTTCGAAAGCGCATCCAGTCACCTGTTTTGGTTTGGCGCCTGTCTGGAAGGCTCACCTCAAAAGGCAAATCGAACCGGATGGCTATCTTCAGGATAAATCACACCGACATTCTGCATTCTTCTTGGATTTGCCCTGATCCCATATAAAGTGTCCCTCGCGCCAGGTTCGTGGTTCAGGGTTTTCCTGCAAGCGCTTGGGCCGCTGCCCGAACGGTAATCACTAAATAACCACGCCTCCCAAAATTTGAATCTTGTCTTTCAGAGCAGCCCCGCTCGCGGAAAGCGAGTCACGTCCAGCGATGAACCCGCGTTGGTTCACCCCGAAAGGCTGGGTGCCCCATCCATTCGCCGTCTCTCTGGCGAATGGGTGGGATACCACAACACTCAAATGACCCCGTTCATCAGGAGCGTCTCACACCGCAAAATCAATGAACCCCCGCTGCGGATCGGTCGACACCAGTTTCGCTGTCACTTTGTCGCCCACATCCAGTCCCTTGCCGCCGCTCACCACCATCCCGTCCACGTGCGGGTTCAGTGTCCTCACAAAAGTCCCATACTGGTTTACGCCCGTCACAATGGCCGGGAAGCTCTGCCCAATGCGGGGGTGCAACACCACGGCCGCAATGCGCTTCTGCATCTCGCGCTCCACCTTCCGCGCGTTGTCTTCCATCAGCGTGCAGCGGGTGGCAATCTCGTTCAGGTCGTCTTCCGAATAAGGCGGCGCCCCTTTCGCCAGCAGCGCCTTAATCAGCCGCTGTGTCACCATGTCGGGGAAGCGGCGATTGGGAGCCGTCGAGTGCGTGTAATCCTGCACAGCCAGCCCAAAGTGCCCCGGCGAAACTTCGTTGGGCTTCACAAGCACGTATTCCCCGGGCCCCATCAACTTGATCACCGCCAGCGACAGGTCCGGAAAATGGTCCGGGTCCCGCTGCTTCTGGGCCAGCAAAAAGTCGTTAAGCGCTTTCGAGTCAGGCGTGGCCGGCAGTGTTGTCCCCAGCCCCTGTGCCACCTCAACAATCCGGTCCCACCGTTTGGGCGTGCGCACAATGCGGCGGATAGAGGCCACGCCCGCGTCCTCAAACGTCCGGGCAACCACCCCATTGGCCGCCACCATGAACTCCTCAATCACGGAGGTGGCGCGATTCTTCACCTGGCTAACAATATTCACAGCCTGGTCGGCCACCATCTCCGGTCGCGTTTCAATCGTCTCCAGATCCAGCGCGCCATGCTGAAAGCGTCCGCCCACCATGCGCTGCGCCGCTGCGTCCTGCAGTTTCAACTGCTCGGCAAGGTCGGCGCCAGCAGCAACCTTGGCCGGAGCCGGTCCTGTGCCCTCAAGCCACGCGCCCACGCTGTTGTAGGCCAGTTGCGCCCGGTTCCGCACCAGCGCCCGGTAAGCCTTGCCGTCCGATGTGGTTCCCGCCGCATCCACGCAAAACTCGACCACCACCGCCACGCGGTCTTCATTCTCGTTCAGAGAGGTAATGCCCTCTGACAAAGCGGCGGGCAGCATGGGAAACACCGTAACGCCTGTGTAAACCGAGGTCGTCTCGCTCTTCGCATGGCCGTCGATCACAGTGCCCCGGCTCACCCGCACGTCCACGTCTGCAACGCCCACCAGCACCCGGATGCGGCCGTCCGGCAGTTGCTCGGCCCACTCAATCTGGTCCAGGTCTTTCGATGTATCGTTGTCAATCGAAGACCACAGCAGGCCGCGCAGATCCAGTGCGCCTGGCGCGGCCGGCAACCCGGGATCAGCCAGGATGGCGGCTAATTCCTTATCGCTCCCGGCTGGAAAATCCGGCTGAAAACCGTGCTCGATCATTGACGCGTGCGCCGCGGCAACAAGATTGAAGTGCATGGGCTGACTGGTCTGCATCGGGAATCTGGCTCCATTTCTTGGACAGGCCAGCCTACCATGCCTGGCGTCGCGCCGCTGTGTGCAAAAGAACGGGCGTCCGATGCTCCGGACGCCCCATGAATCCCGCGGTCATCTCTTCTTCAGGGCTTGACCAGCACGTTCACCGTCAGGTAGACGCTGCGGCTGAAAACAGTATTATTCACATACTCTGAAGCGGTGATCTTCAGCGTCGCCACCCCCAGCGGCGTTCCTCCTCCAGCGCCCGAAGTTCCGCCCAGAGAAACGCTGTTGCAGCCAATCCCTGCGCCGCCCAACCCGATTAACAGCATCAGCAGCACCAGGAAGCGCCTTGATCCCTTGCCAGCGAAGATGCGCGCTCGCCGCCCCATCGGCAGAAGGAAGAAGCCCAGCAGCGCCAGCGTCGTACCGCCCGCCGCCCGCGGCCACAACTGCTCGGGACGTCGATTTGATGCGGTTGCGGACCCGGTGTCGAAGGTCTGCACCACAAAGGTCACTGTCCCGTTGGGCACCAATTGCTGTGGGCTCGCGGTGCAGGTCATGGGCAGGTCCGTGGACGGAACTGCGCAAACCACCTGGATCTGCCCGTTGAATCCTCCCAGGCCGGTAATGTCGTAAGTAGCCACTCCCGAGGAACCCTGCACAATATCCACATTGGTCCCCGGATTCGATGGATCGGGCGTGATCGTGAAGTCCTGAATGCCCAGCGTGAGAAGGTTCGAGGTTCCCAGGCTGTAGTAGAGGTCGCCCTCGTAAATGGCTACCAGGGTATCCGTTCCGCCCGGCAAAGTAGCGGTGGTGAAATTGGCAATCGAAGCGTCCGTCAGCCCCGAGCGCACCAGCAGCGTTCTACCAAGCAGCGTGTTGCCTGTTGCTTTGACCAGGTAGAAGTCCACATAGCCGGTCGGATATTGCTCGGCTGCCGTAACCGGCGGAATCACCGCCGGTGTCACCGTGGCCGCAAGAATGACCGCCTGCCCGGGAGACGCTGTTGGAAGGCCCGAGAGCGAGTCCACAGGAAGGTTGCTGGCAGTTAGAACCACAAAATCCGCCAGCGTGACGGCCGCAATCGGCACCACGTTCGACGTGCTTCCAGTCCAATTCGTATCTCCCGCATAGATCGCGGTCACGTTGTGGCTGATGTTATTCGCCAGGCCAATCGACAGCACGGCGGCGTCGCCGGTGCTGGAGTTGCTCACCAGCGACGTGCCCAGCAAAAGACCGCTGTCGTAGAAAGACACTGAGCCCGTCACCGGGGGAGCCGAGCCGGACGGGGTAATCGTCGCGGTGAATGTCCACACCGTGTTGAGCATGCCCAGCGCAGGGGTTCCGGTTACCCCAAGCGAAGTGGTTGTTGATCCCTGGGCCACGGTGATTGATACGGACGGAGACGGAACCGGACCCGCGTAGTTCGTATCGCCCGAATAGCTGGCCTGCAGCGTGAATTGCCCCACCGCCGGAACCGTTACCGCCGCGAATGTCGCCGTTGTAACGCCGGCCGAGGTAACAACAGGCGCTGTATATGAGAGCGCAGTCGGGCCCCCGGCCAGGTTCAGCTTCACAGTTCCAGTTGGAGAGAGACTACCCGCGGGAGAAACGCTCGCCGGATCGACCCCGACCGTGACCAGCACGCTGATGACCTGCCCTGCCATTGGCGACGTCGTCGAAGGCTCAAGCGACACAACCATCGTGCTCTTCTGCGTGGTGATTGGCTGCTGCTCGCTCGATCTCACCGGTCCCGCATAGGTGCTGTCGCCCGAGTACAAAACGCCCACCTGGTACGTGCCCTGAACAGAGAAAAGCGTACTCAGGTTGACGGTCACTGAAGCATTTCCACTGCTATCCAGCGTCGCCGACGTCGATCCCGAAAGAGCCGAGCCGGTTGTCGCGTTGATAAAAGTCACTTGCCCTGACGGGATGCCGCCGCCGTTCGGGTCAAAGACGTTTACCGACAAAGTGACCTTCGCTGAAGGGTTGTAGTAGAAGTTTTGATTCGCCGGGTCTATCGAAATTTGAAAGTCCACAGGTAGCGTCCCTGACGAGAAGGGTCTGGGCCACTTGTTCACCAGTTCCTGCGCGTTCACTGAGCCCAGCCCGGTGGCCAGGTCGTAACCGCCGCCGGCCGTGAATCCGATCCGTTCCGTCGCGCCGCAGCCGGGACTGCCCGCCGCGCACGCCAGTTGCGCGCTCCCCTGCTGCACGTCGTCAAAAACTCCGCTCGCGCTGCCGAAAGCATAAAGGTGCGGCGCCATGTTGCCCTGCGCTCCGTACTTCTCAGCCACCAGTGCAGCAACGCCGGCGAAAATCGCCGCCGCTGCCGAACTGCCGCCCGCGCGCACCAGGTTGCAGCCGCCTGACACGGCGGTGCCGCTCAGGCAAAAGGCCAGCCCACGGTTCGTGCCGGAGTCCTGGGCCGCCGGCAGCGCCAGGTCGGGCACCAGCCGGTAGCCGGTTCTGAGGCCGGCACTCTTCAAATCCTGTATCAAAGTCGTCTGGCTTGCTGGTTCGCTCAAGCCTGCCGTCGCGCTTGTCTTGGCCTGCGCCGTCTGCCAACTGGGAGCCGCATGCAGCGTACTCGCTCCGCCGCCCCCCGCGTAAGCCGGATCGGCCGCATTCACCGGAGACCACGCAGCCAAGCCGGCAACCCCCGCCGCCCCTTCCGATCCAAAAGCCGACACGCCAACCGCTGTGTTCCAAGGCGTTGAAGCCAGCGCATTCACCCCATAGCCGCTGCTTACGCGCGCATCGCTGCCTGCCGCGTGGCAAGCCGCCGGGCCGCTGTCTCCCGCGGCCGCGATCACCGCGATGCCCTCCGCTGCCGCCTGCCGGTAAATTGCCGCGTAAAAGGCCTGGTGCGCCTCGCTCAGCGCCGGCTCGCACGCCGAATAGCCGACCGTGACGGCATGCGCCATCGCCTGGTCCACGATAGCCGCAAGGCTCAGGTCCAATCCATCCGTCGCGGCGGTGGTGGCCGCAGGCACCAGCACGATCTGCGCGCCCGGAGCCGCCGCACCCGCCCACGAAGCCGAAATCGCAGCCTCGGCCTCGTCGCTGGTGCGCCCGGGGTCCGTGCCGTCGGGAATCACTTTGAGCGCGCTCACGGCAAGTCCAAACGCTGAACGAAAAGCTGCAATGTCCTCGCCACGCACGTTGCTTCGCCCGGCAATCGCGATACTCTCGCCTGCGCCCATCGAGCCGCTGGCGTGCAACGCGTCAAGATGCAGCAGTTGCACCATCAGCTTGGGCGTCGCCGCCTCGGCGCGGCTCAGAGAAGCTTCAGCCGCCAGTTGGGCGGCGGTCGCGGTCACCGGCAGCGGGGTGGTCAATGCCGGTGCGGCGATAACCCCATCCAGTGAGACCAGTCCGTGAATCACCGGCCTGAGCGCGGCGGGCACTGACACATCGCTTGCCAGCACGGCCCGGCTTCCGCCGGCGGTGGCTACCAATTTCAATTCTGTCTGGAAAGCTTGCTCCGCCTGGCCAGCCGTGCCTGAGAACTCCACCCAGCCAAGCCCGGCGGGCAGCGGAGCCACCTGGAATCCCATGCTGCGCAGCCATTCCGCAACGGCGGCAACGTCCAGAGGCGAGTTGCTGTAAGCAGCGGCAAAAGCCGAAGGCGTAAGCCAGCGCGTATTGGAATTGGTGCTTTGCCGGCTGACCAGCTCGGCCAGCAGCGCCTGCCGCTGCGCGGCTGAAGGCTCAAGCAGCAGGATCATCCGTTCCAGCCGCATCCCGGAAGGTGCAGCGCCCAGAACCGTCGCGGGTGCCGGCGCAACAGGCGGCTTGCTCTGGGGAATCGTCACCGTCCCGGAACTGCGCCAATCGCCCGCCAATCTTGAAGTCGGCCCCTGAGCACCGGCTGCTCCACAGCCAAACAGGAGAAGTGTTGCAAGCGGCAGACCGATGCTCTTTTTGTGTGCCATGTTCCTCTTTTTACACGAATCCTTGAAGTAGTGCGCCCGGTTCCAGCCAACCCGAACGGGCAACACTCTATCTTCGTTCATTGAACGGCCTTTGCGCCCTGCCACTTTCCGGGCAGAGGCTTGAGGATTCGTTGTGTTTCGCACCGATTGTATAGCGGGCGGAGGGAGGTCTAATAGCAGATTCTTCCTTCTCGCAGTACATCAAGCCGGAATCTCACGCCTTATGAATGCGGAACGGCCCGCCAACCCAGCGATAACTCTCTTTCGCCTGGTTAGCGGGCCGCTGCTCTTCCAGTTACTGGATTCCCAGGTCTGAAAGCACCTTCGGCTTCGGTTCGTCCACAGCCAAAAGGTTGTGGCAAGCCGCGCAATCCTGGGTAATGCTCTTACCGTCCTTGGCGTTATGGTCGCCATCGTGACAGCGGAAGCAGCCCGGATAACTCATGTGCCCGATGTGATTGGGATGGGTTCCCCAGGTCACTTTCATGGCCGGGAATACGTTCTGGCTGTAAATGGTCACCAGTTCATCGCCCGCCGCCTTCACCACACTCGCTTTCGCCGCCAAAACCTCGGGGTTCGACCCGCGATAGAACGCCGTCAGTTGCTCCGGAATCTTGGCGCGCGCTTCATCCTGGCTTGCATAGGCAGTTTTCAGCAGTTCCAGGCCCTCTTTGTGTATCCAGGGCAGTTCGGGACTCACTGCGCCGTCGGCCATGGCCCGGTTCAGTGCATCTTCCGCGGTCATAAATGTATGCGCCGCGCGGTTGTGGCAGTCGATGCAATCCAGCACCCGCCGTTCACCCGCGGGAGCCCCATCGCCCTTCAGCGTCGAAGACTTGAATTCGGTCACCGTACCGTCCGCGTTCTGCTTCTGCACCCAGGGAATCGTGGTCCGGGTTGGGTCGGTGGCCACGTACTCGATGTGCCCCAGGTGAACGCCGTGGATGCCCGTCAGGTGCGAAAGCGAGTCCTGCCCGCCCAGGTGAAGCACCACCACCGTCTGCGTTTGCGTGTTCTTTTCGTCGTCGGCAAAGTTTGACTTCACCAGCAGCTTTTCTCCCACAAACCGCGCCGGTGTATGGCAGCCTTCGCAGATATACCGCGCCGGGCGCAGGTTCTTCACCGGCGACTCAATCGGGGTCGGGTAGCGGTCGAACGTAACTTCAAGAAGCTGCTTGGTGCCGTTCACCTTGGCCGCAAAGTAAGAGGCGGCGCCCGTGCCGATGTGACAGGCCACGCAGTCCACGTGAGAGTGCGCTGAAATCTTGTAGGCCGCGAACTCCGGATGCATCACGTGGCAGCTCTGGCCGCAGAACTCCGGAGAATCCATATAAGCCGCGCCGCGATAGCTGGCCATGGCCACCACCAGCAGGTTCACGATGGTTGCCACCAGAACAATGTCCAGCCCGTGCCGGAACATGCGGTCGTTCAGATCGATCTTGGGGAACTCGACCGGAATCTGGCCGGCGAGTTGCAGTTTCTTGCGCCGGATAAAAACGCCGATCGGGATAAGCGCCAGCCCGCCGATAAACAGCGCCGGCAACAGCAGGAAGAAAATAATTCCGAGGTAAGGATTGTCGTTCGGCCGGCCGAATAGCTCCACCAGCCAATAGCCGACCATGGTAACGCCAGAAGCGGTAGTAATGGCGCCCCCGGCCAAGCTGATGGGGTTGTTGCCGAAAAACAGCGCCGGACGCACCCAGTGTTCACGGAATTTTTGTAAAAGTGCCACGTTCTCCCCCGCGCTCAAATGGATGGCCCGCCGGTAGCCGGCGGGCCTGGGTTGCAGTTACTTTTTCAGGGTGCGAAGAAAGGCAACGACATTGTCGAGGTCCGCGCCTGCGATTCCCGCGACCGGCTTCATCGTACCCGTGCCGTCCGTAATGGCCTTCTTCAGATCGGCGTCGCTCTTTGCCTGTGCGGCAGCGCCGCCAAGCGGACTCGCTTTTGCCTTGGGAAGTGTGCCCGCGCCGTCGGCGGCGTGACACATCTTGCACTTGGCGTTGTAGATCGGCTGGCCGGCCGTTGCTGAGGCGGCCTGAGCCAACTGGGCGGCGCCAGTCATCGATACCGCTACGGCAAGCATCGTCAGAGTGCGAATCGTCTTTGTCATTTCGAGGCTCCTTGAATCTTCTACGGCCGTTGTTCGTGGGTCAATCGGCCGTGTGGGTTGGTCTTCCTGCTTATGCCCGCAGCAGGATCAGAGTGTGCTTGTAGATGGGCGGTCGCAAAAACACTCGCGCTGAAGCCCCGGATTAAGAGAAGTGCGCCCGCACTCCCGATTTTTGGGCAAGTGAATGTATTCTGCCACATTTGCCATTGACCTGACCACCGGAAAGGCGCGCCATTAGGATGCGCAGTCTAGACCATATTTGCTCTTGTTGTAAACTTCCGTGCCCCATCCATTCCGCGTTTTCTGCGGAATGGGTAGGATACCAACAATGTTTCGGTCTTCACTATTTGCGAAAACGATTTACGGCGGATCCAGTATGGTTGTACCCCGAAACCACAACTGCTCAGTGCCACTTTCCTCAAGAAAATGGGGCCTTTCACCGCTCTAAAATGCGTACCGCACGCTCAGCGTCGTCACATTCCCCGTCACGTTCCGCGATGCCGTCGGGCCCACCGCGCCGAGTTCGGAGTATTCGGTCCGGGTAAAGTTTCCGTGCCAGGTCCATTGCGGGGCAATGCGGAACTCCACGTCGGCAAAGGGCGTGATGTAATGCGATTGCAGCGCGCCCGGAACCATCAGCGGGTTCAGTTGCTCGGCCGTCCCGTTGGTGTAGTTCAGCCTTGCACCGCCGCTGAAGTGGAAGAGCCGCCCCGGCGAATAGCTCACCGCGCCCGAGAAAAAATTCACCGGCGCGTCGTAGTTTCCGAATCCCAGAAAATAGCTGGGGTCTCCGTTGTCGGGACTGTTGGCCACCGTGCAGGTGCCCGCGTTTGCCGCCCCCGAAGGCAGCGGCGCTTGCGGGTTCGGCGTGAACGCGTAGCAAAGATCTGTCTTTGAAAACACGTCGTCGTACGCGTAGTTCAAATCGATGCTGAACTGCTCCGTCGGATTGATCGCTGCCCCAAAGCTGTAGTCGCGATTGTGCTCCGTGTGGTTCACCAGCGGGTCGTCGTTCTTGGCCGAGTAGTCGTTCACCGCTCCCGAGAGGCTCAGCCAGTTTGCCGGCTTGGCTGTTGCGCGGATCCGCAGGTGGTAGAGCGCATTCGGCGCCTCGCGCGTATAGGTGTTGCTCGGCGTCGTATCTGCGTCGGCGCTCTTTGAGTTCATCGTGTCGAAGTTGGCATTGATCCGGAACATGCGCGATGGTTGAAACACTCCCCCCAGCAGCAGCCAGTTCTCGTGCCAGGTCAGGTCGTCGCCGTCGTCGGTGATCTCGCGCGTCTTGTAGCGCCAGCCGCCTGAGACCTTCACCTTCGACGTAATTGAAGCCGTCCCCATCAGCGTGTTCGACGTGATCTTCTGGTTCAAAAACGCCGTGTTGGTTGCCGGGCTGGGCGGGCAGGTGAACGAGCCCGATACTGCCCCCGGCACGCACGGCGTTATCGAATTCAGCGGAGTCAATAGCGATGAGCCGGGAGCGTACCAGGTCTGCGTGTTCAACACCGAGTAGCCTGAAGTCCGCATGTTCCAGAAGTCCACAACGTCTGAGACTGAGATGAACCTGCTCAGGTCCGCCACCATGCCGAAGTCGGCGTTGGTGTTGTCCCGCTTGTTGTCGGCCAGTTGGCCATTCATCATGCCTCCGGTTTGAATCTCCTGCCGGAAGAATGTGCGCGTGTTCCAGCCGTTGAACGTCTCGTTGAAGTGGTTCACCCGGCTAATGCCGCCGCTGTACAAAACTCGCCCGTTGAACGAAACCTTGTCCCAGTAACGCGAACTGAAGCGCAGTTGTTCGGTGGGGAAATGCGTGCGGATCGGCGCTGTCGATGTCGCCGAAAATGTCCCCGAGCAGAATGGATTGGCCAGCCCGTTCACCACCTCGGCCGATTTGTTCGCGCCCGTGCCGCAGGTAGCGGTCGCCAGCGTATCCACGCCCAGCGAGACCAGTTCGCCGTTGCCGCCCTTCACCGGGTAAACTCCATCTCCGTTCAGAACGGCGTTGCCCACTCCCGCCAGTGTAAAGCTGGTGTCGCCCTTGAAAAAGACAAAGAACTGGTCGTAGCTGAGGGTTGTGCGCTTGGCCAGCTTCACATCCGCTCCGGCAATGTAAGTTGCGAACGAATTCTTGAACATGTCAAGCAGTTGCACGTCGCCCGCATAGTGAAGCGAGCTGTAAGTCGGTCCCGCGTGCACCCCGAAATTGACCCCCGCGCGCACGCTCACCATCGACAGCGGAAACAACGTCACCATCGTGTCCGTATTGCGCCGCACGGTGTTGAACAGGTGCAGTGAATCCGGCTCCTGCACCAGCGCAGGCGTCGCCGCGGTCGACGTGGACAGCAGTGAGTTATCCAGCAGGTTGTAGTCAAAGTAATTGCGGTCCCGGCGGAAGCTGCCGTCAAAGTCGTAAATCCGTCCCTTGTTGAACTTTAAACGGGTCACATCGTACGGATCGCCGCCGTAGCCAAAGCTTGAAGAATTCAGATTGTCAAAAAACTTCGTCTTCGACGTATCTGTTGAATGCATCTCAAGCGACTGGCCAATCACCCGGGCGCCCGTTCCCATGTTCACCAGCGTGGACCACATCGCATCGCTGCCCGATGTGTTGGTAATGCGGCCGCCCATCTCCAGCGACTGGTGCACCGCATATTTGCCCGCCGTCTTTCCCTCGGGTTTCGCGGCGGGCTTGTTTTCCTTCACGGTCTTCGCAGGCTTGGGCGCTTCCGGCTGGGCTTGCCCAAACAGCGCCAATGCCCCGCCCGCCGCCAGCGCAACCGCCACAGTAAGGCTGAAAATCCGGGCGGCGCTCAGCCATGCAGGCGGCCCACTGAGACTGCGAAATACCCTCGTATCGTTGATCATCGCTCAACCTCTTGCCACATGTTGGCCTTCGAGAAGTTCGCGTGCTGGAGCCGTGCGTCTTGGAACCGTCCCTGTTTCCCTTGCGTACCCTGACCCTCGTGATTTTGTAATTCCGCCCACGAACCTGGGTGGCCCGGGTCCCGCATTTGGGACCTGGGAAACCACGAATTTGCGCGGCCGCGGCTCTAGAAGGCCGTTTTGAAAAAGACGTCGCTCAAATTCGAGCCGTGAATATCCGTGTGGCAAATGGTGCACGACTGGTACTGCGTCGCCTGGTTGTGAGCCGGCCCGGTCGGAATCGGAGCTGTCGTGAAGTTGGGCGACGGCGAGTGGCATTGCAGGCAGATCGTGTTCACGTTGGCCCGGTTCAGCAGCCGCGGATTCGGCCCGCCGTGCGCAAAGTGGCACGCCGTGCAGCCTTCCGTCTTCACCACGTTGTGTTCGTACACAAACGGCCCCGCAGTCTCCGTGTGGCACTTGGTGCACACCATGTCCTGCTGCGCCGCGGACTTCAGCCCCTTCCGCTCGAATGTCCCGTGCGGGTCGTGGCAATCGGAGCAGCTCACAAGCCCCTCGTTCACCTTGTGATGGAAAGGCATTGAGAACTGCGGCTTCACATCCGTATGGCATTGGAAGCAGAGCGTCGGCTGTGCCACCTTCAACAGATGTTCCGGATCGGCGCCCGCATGCACCGAGTGGCAGCCGATGCAGCTCACGTTGCTCTCGCCGTGGGCCGAGTGCTCAAAGTTCGAGTGCTTGCCCTGGTGGCAGCCCAGGCACTTCGCGTCCACCTCTTTGGCCGTGGCCTTGGCCGGGTTGAATATCTTGGTCGCGTCGCCGCCGCCGTCCACGTGCGCCTTGCCCGCCCCGTGGCAACCCTTGCAGGTCACCCCGGTCTTCCCATGCGCTTCTGCCAGTTTGCTGTGAGGATTGGAAGCGAACCCCTTCGACACCTCTTCATGACACGTGGCGCACGTCTCGGCGCCCACAAAGGCCCCAGCGGCTGCAGTGCCGGCTTGCGCGGCAGCCGGCTTGTCGGCCCCGGCCGCACTCCAGGCAATGCCGCAGAACACTCCAGCGCACAACAGCAAAAGCAAACAAGTTCGAACGCCCTGCACCCTGCCGCCTAAAGCCGCCTCTTGCATCAACTCAGGCCCATCTCTATGCATCGAAAAGCACCTCGTATGCTTTCATTGTCGCTTCCAGAGACGAACTTACCTATTCTGCTTGTTGCTGCTTCACCCTGAATCCCGACCGTCGCACCAGAACCCCGCATCGGACACCACCGGCAAATTCCGCCGAAATAATCCCCGTTTACGCCAACATCCTTGAATGCGCTGCTGCCTATGGTCCCATTTGTACTTCACAATGTGATCTGGATCACAACTAAAAAGAGCCCCGACTCAAACTAAAGTCCCAGCCCTAAAGTGATATGGGCTGGCTGCCCCCTCTGCTTCACCAACTGCAAACAGAAGACCTATCCGATTGATCCAAAATGAGATACTTTTAGGACTCTCTTCGAGCCAGACACCCTTGCGGTCCAGACTCCCAATCGGCCTATCAGGCAGAAAAACAGAATTCCCCGGCGCTGGCTGAGCAATAAGAAACAAACACAATTTTTCTTTCCGGCCCTGCCAGCCGCCCCGGAAACGCCCGCACTTGGTAACTCTGTTGGCCGTTCCGCCCGTCGCCGCATCGTTGAAACTCAATCCGGCTAGCTTCTAACCTCTATTCGCTCTGCCCGGAATAACTTGCGGAGCTTTTTCCTCTCGATAGACGTGAGCCCCATCACATTCACAAGAGCCTAAACTCCGGCAAACTCTTTTCTAAGCAAGAGTCTCTATTCCCCGAGACCCGTGGTGCTTTCACCCGGTTCGCCGTCTTTGTAATGACTCCGCAAAGACGATAAGTTGCTGGAGTGAAGGTGCTTAGATTACCGCGGACGAGGCAGAGGCATGGCAGATTCAGTAATTCCGGTAGCAGTGCACACACGCCCGAAGCACTTGACCCGGCAGGCTCCAGTCGGCTGTGCGGCGTGTGCCAATCGCCGCCCCGGATGGTTTTGCTCTTTGGGCAGCGCTGTCCTGGCTGACCTGGAACTGGCCACAAGCACCATTTCGCTGCCCGCACAGGCCTCTCTCTTTACCCAGGGCGAGGATGCCCGCTGTCTCTACCTGATTTGCAGCGGATACCTCAAACTCACCGCCGGCCGCCCCCAGGACAAGCAGATGATCGTCCGTGTCGCCGGCCCCGGCTCCATGCTCGGCCTTTACGCCGTGCTCTCCCATGGCGTTTACGAGGTCTCGGCAGAATCGCTCACCACCGCCCAGTTGCGGCCCGTCGAGCGGGACCGCTTCCTCAGCTTCCTGCGCAGCCACAAGGAAGCCCAGATGCGCGCCGTCCAGTGCATCTGCCAGGAATACCGCTTTGCCTTGCAGGATGCATGCCGCATCGCCCTCGCTGAAACCGTGGCGGCCCGCCTCGCGCGCCTGCTGCTTGAACTCGCTCACCAGATCGGCGAACACCTCACCGAAGGCGGTTACCGCTTTCCGCTCCTGCTCACCCATGAGGAAATGGCTTCAATGGCCTGCACCACACGCGAAACCGTCACCCGCACCCTGGGCCAGTTCCGCAAAGACGGCTGGATTTCAATTGAAGACTCCCTGGTCACCATTCACCAGGCCGAGCAATTGCAGGCGTTGGTCTAAGACCGATCCGCCGCAACCGGGAAACGGGTTCATGTTTCAATGCTTTCCTTCATACTCCCGGCCGAGTCTAAGGACTATCATCGTTGCAACGCTAGAATCTCAAGTGGGAGTTCATGTTGCATTATGACTAGAACTGTGGCTGTCGTTTCCGCTCTACTGCTCTCTTTTTGCGTTGCCCAGGCTCAAACTCCATCAGCATTACCAGTTTCGGTGCCGGTTAAGCCGGCCGTCACTTCGGCTGAGAGTCCCGAGCTTCGGGAGTTCCAGAAAATTGAAGACTCCTGGTCTACCGCGCTCAACATACGCGACCAGTACACCCTGGAGTTGGTGCTATCTCCCTTGTTTGTCGATGTTTCCGCAGCCGGAGACATCACCACCCGCAACCAGCAGCTGGCTTCGCTCATTACCGGCGAAGACAAGTCGGTCCATATGGACCAGCGCGTCATTACCGTCCGCATGCTGGGCGACATCGCGGTCGCCAACGGCACCTACCTGCTCCATCACAAGGTCAATTCCGCCGAAGTGAATGAAAAGGGCGTCTTTACCCATGTCTTTGAGCGCCTGCGCGGCGGCTGGGTCTGCATCAACTCCCAGCGAACCCTGCTCCGCGAAGACTCCTCGGCCAAGCCCAAAAAGCAGTCCAACGCCGAAATGCCCTTCCACATCCCCCTCTTCGGCCACAGCGACAAAAAAGACCTGCCGCAATAGCCGTCTCCCGGAAGGCGGCACAGAGAATAGCCCAGGGCAAGCGAGGCGCTGCCCTGGGAGAGACAAGGTACAACCGCGCAGATCAGCAGACTCGCGCGCAACCCGACCGAATCACCCTCTCCCACCCCGCCTTCAATCCCTTGAACCGTCCCAGATGCGGCGAGCCAGCGGTAATGTCCACGCCCCCCAATGAACTATTCTGCGCGCAATGCTTGTACGGGGTTGATCTTGGTGGCGCGCTTTGCGGGGATCCACGCGGCCGCGAGGGTCATCGAAGAGACGGCGGCAATCGCGATGAAGATTGCCGTCGGGTCGAGCGGGCTTAATTCGTAGAGCTGGCTCTTGAGAATGCGTGTGGAGCTCAACGCGATGGGCACGCCGATGGCGAGCCCGAGAGCCAACAGCAGAATGGATTCTCGAAGGATCATCCAAAGCAGCATGTGCGATCGCGCCCCAAGGGCCAGACGGACGCCAAACTCACTCGTACGGCGGGCTACCGAATACGAAAGAAGGCCGTATATGCCAATGCAGGCCAGGAAAACGGCCACAATTCCAAAGAATGTCGAAAGCCGGGCAATCAGCGATTTCGCTGAGATGGAAGCGTCCACCTGCTCTTCAAGACTGGTAACGTTGTTGACCAGAATGTTCGAGTTGATCTCCGCAATGGCATGGCGCGTTCGTGAGACGATCTCCTGCCGGTTTGCCCCGGGCGCATAACGGACCACAAAGTTGCCGAAGAAGCCGGGGTTTTGTGTGCAAGGGAAATAGGCTGCCATCTGCGTCCCTTCGTCGAGCGAGTCGTACTTGGCATCCTTGACCACGCCGATCACTTCCTTTTCGCCAGGATGATCGGGAATCTCTCCAATGCCAAAGCGGTGTCCGATCGCCGAACCATTGGGAAAGAAACGACGTGCCATGGTCTCGTTGATGACCGCGACTTTATTGGACAACTGCGTATCCTGAGCGTTAAACAGGCGGCCTTCGACAAGCCTAATGCCCATAGCGGGAAAAAATCCCTTGCCGGTGATGTTGAAGAAGACGTCGTGGCCGTTCCCCTGTGTCCGCGGGATGCCCTGGAAGAGCACCAGGTCGGTCCATCCGCCTTGATTGAACGTGAAGAAAGCAAAGCCTTCTGCCTGGACGCCCGGGATGCCCTGCACCCGGTCTTCAATCTGCTCCTGGAGATGGACAGAGCGAATCTCATCGGCGGTCCCATGCGGCAGGTTGGCGGTACTGGAGTCGAGAGAAAAATCAAGAACGTTATGCTTGTCGAAACCCATATCAATATCGGAGAGGTGAATCAGACTGCGTACAAAGAGTCCAGCAACAACAAGCAGCACAACCGAAAGCGCAACCTGTCCCACGATGAGCGAGCGGGCCAGGGCGCCGCGCGTGGAGGTCGAAGAACTGCCGCGCCCGTCCTTGAGTGCGGGCGTAAACTCGACGCCCGTTGCGCGGAATGCCGGCAGCATGCCGAACAGGAGCGCCGTTGCCACTGCGATCCCTAGCGTGAAGCCGAGCACAGTCAGGTCGGGGGTGAGATTCAAGGGAACTGGATCGGGGCCGGGACTGGCCATGTTCAGCAACACGACGCTCGCCTTCCACGCCACTGCGGTGCCGGCAATGGCGCCGAGAATCGCCAGAAGCACCGATTCTGTAAACAGTTGAAACACGATGCGGCGGCGCGTAGCGCCCAGGGCCATGCGCAGGGCGAATTCGCGCGAGCGCGCAACCCCGCGGGCAAGCAGCATGTTGGCTATATTCGCGCAGGCAATCAAAAGCACCAGCGCCACAATGGCCATGAGGATTTCGAGAGGCACCGAGAAAGCGTAACGCAGGTAAGAAACGCCGCGGCCTCCGGGAGTGAGCTGGACGCTGGCATGGGCAAGGTT
The DNA here is from genome assembly GCA_903911925.1 of uncultured Acidobacteriaceae bacterium. GTDB lineage: Bacteria > Acidobacteriota > Terriglobia > Terriglobales > Acidobacteriaceae > Telmatobacter. The sequence continues at coordinate 10,556 of CAIWFH010000211.1, read as the reverse complement.
GTCGAGGTGTTTTTGCGAAGGCTGAGGCCCGAGGTAGCTGCGAATGATCTGGTTGAACAGCAGATTGGTTTCGGTGCCGGCCTGGGTTGCGGTGACGCCAGGCTTCAAGCGGCCAATGAGATAGAGCGACTGAAAGAAGTTTGCCCCCAGCCCGCTCCAACCTGGACGAGAGAACGCCTTCTCCATCGAGAGCGGAATCCACAGGTCGGTCGATTGGCCAACCGTGTATCCGTAGAAGCCCGGCCGGGCAACGCCAACCAGCGTGTAGTCGTGCGACTGGATGCGGATCGTCTTGCCAAGGGCGGATGGATCACCATTGAATTGCCGCTGGAACCATGAGTAACTGGCTACCGCCACCGGGCCTGCATCTTCTGCACTGTCGTCAAACTCGCCAATCGTGCGACCCAGAACCGCTGGCACGCCAAGAACAGAGAAGTAACTGCCGGAGACAAGATCGACGTGAGTGGTCTGGTAAGCAGCGCCGCCAATTGAAGCTTTGGTTGCAAACTGGTTGCTGTCTACCGCGCCGATCCCAGAGAACGAAGCATTTTCCTGGCGAAGGTCGCGAAAGAATGAATACGAGAACAACCTCGTGTTTCCATCCGGGATTGAAATCGTGCTGCCTTGTGCGTGTCCGTCCCCGAATAGAACCAGCGCACCGGGTTGCTGCACCGGAAGTGGGCGCAGCAAAAGCGCGTTGAGCAGCGTAAAGATGGCGGTGTTGGCGCCGATGCCCAGGGTGAGGGAGAGGATGGCGACGAAGGTGAAGCCGGGTGATTTTTGAAGTTGTCGCAGTCCATAGCGGACATCCTGAACGAGCGATTCGAGCCACATCGTGCCGCGGATCTCCCGGCAATCTTCTTTGATTTGATCGATGCCGCCGAATTCCAGGCGCGTGAGCCGGCGAGCTTCCGCTTCGGAGTTACCTGATCGGATTTTGTCGGCGACCTGGGTTTCGAAGTGGAACCGCAATTCCTTTTCCAGATCGGCTTCCAGACGCCTGCGGGAGAAAACTCTCGTCAGCCAACTCATGAAATTCCCTCCAGTGTTCCCTTGAGAATGAGACCTACGACATCGGTGAGGCGGCTCCAGTTCTCGGTCTCGGCCTTCACATGGGCGCGTCCCTGGACAGTGAGTTCGTAGAACTTGGCTTCACGGCCAGTTTCGGACTCTTTCCACGTAGCCTTGAGGAACTTCTTGTATTCGAGGCGGTGAAGTGCCGGGTAAAGCGATCCCTGCTGCACCTGCAAAGCCTCGCGCGACATCTGTTGAATTCTCTGTGCGAGCGCATAGCCGTGAATGGGCCCGAGTGCAATAACCCTCATGATGAGGAGATCGAGTGTGCCCTGCGGGAGGTCGAATTTGCCCATGATGTTCATACCTGTCCCTTCTACATATACATTTCAATGTGTAGAAGGTCAAGGCATCTAAAATCGGCGAGGGTCATGAGGGAGCTTCGAGAGTGCGACTCTCGGACTTCTAATTGCCGATTTTCTCGACGATTGTTGCGAACAGGCCAACGCACTCATCCACCGTGCTTTACATGTCAAATGGCGATCAGTACCGGTAAACACCCCCATGTCCCGGATCGGATTCCGCACAAACACTCGTTACCCAGTTTGCAGTCCAGCCTGGGACGCTTCGGCACCCAAAGAAGATAAAAATAGGGCATTTTCTTATGTAATTCATTCCTCATGACTTACGTCCTCTTTTTCACTGCAGATAATTACGCTTCTCCGGCGCACAATCAAAATTGCGGTGAGTACAGCGGTTCCAGAATTGTCGTACCCCGAAGCCGCAACTGCTAAGTACCCTTTTCGCTTAAGAAAATGGCCCTTTCACCGCTCTCAAAAGGGCACGTGAATTCTGGAACCGCTCAAAAAAAAGACCGCAACCGGAGAAACCACCATGGTCAAAGCCATTCGCACTTCCATCACCGAGGGCCCGCTGGTAGCCTTCAATCCCTCCCTCGAAAACCCCGCCGTCGCCCTTTGCGCCGAGGTCTGGCAAAACACTAACGCGGCCACCCTGAAGCAAACCAAAAGTGTCTACAACGCCAAGAGCTGTGCAGGAGAAGCCTACCGGCTTGCCATGCCCCCGCTCTCCGGCTATCAGAACATCTGCGACTTCATCGCCTGCGTCGCCTATGGCATGCTCCTCGGCGCCATCAAGGATGAAAACGGCACCAAGCTCCTCTACGCCGCTCAGATCGCCCTCGCAGCCGTATCCAGGGAGTCCAAAACCTCGAAGAACGAGACCCGGCCCGCCCCGCTTCTGCCGTCAGACCCCACCCCCTCCCCCACTTTTTCCGCAACCCAATAAAAATAAAAGAGTTAGATCCAAAAAAGCCATTTCTACCCTCCTAAACAAAGGACTTAGCCAGGTCAGAACCGCAAGACTGGACCGGTGGCTACGCGAAAATTGGAGTTAACTATCCCACTGACCGTGTTATCGCCTGATTGGAAGTGGGTGTTGTAATAGTCGCCGCTAAAGCGCCAGGCCCAGTTTCGAGTCAGGCCGATGTCGAACCCGCCGCCCGCCGCAATCGCCAGCGTGTTGTCGGATTTCAGCGAGGGAATTGCCTTCTGGTTCAGGTGAGCGCTGCCAACCATCCCGTGCAGAAAGATGGTCGATTTTCTGCCCACATGCACGCCGACCTGCGGGCCGAAAACGAAGAAGTAGGCCCTGGGGTTGAAGTCTGGAGCGTCGTTTCGATAGTGCCCGGAGACATCGCCCTTGACGCCAAGAAATGCGCCGAATATGGGCACTTTGATCGACGCATCCCAGCCGCTAATGCCGCCGGAAACTGTGTTCAGATTTGTATGGTCAAGGTCGTGGACTACATAGGAGTAGCCGCCGAATAACTCGAAGTTCGGATCTCCCGCGTCCGGCTGTCTTACCGGTGGCTCGACGCCGGGTTGCGCGTTCACGTAACTCGCCGAAACAAGTGCAACGCTGAGCAGAAACAAAGTAAAGTGCCTTTGCGACATGGAACACCTCATCACCTGGAAAATGAACCAAGGCAAGGGGAACGCAGTGACGCATTAGGGCTTTTTTCAAAAATCCGCTGTGTGTCAGGGCACGACTTCAGTCGTGCCCAAGATGGCTTGAAAAACGAGGGGTTTTAACCCCTGGAGTTTCACAACTCGAATGCGGCTGCCATTTTGAAACAAACCCTGGTAGCTTCATCCGCCGGTATGCGGATCGGAATTTCTCTTCGTACCAACCGCCTTCAGAATAGGTCGCGTACTTATCGATAACTTGGAACCAATCGATAGTTTATTGTGCGGGCATAACCGGCTAATCCGCCGCCCGCTGCTCTGGGCTTCACAGGTAGATGCGGCGCGCGCCGGTCTTAGTTGCACCCATAGCTTCTACGTCGTGAGCCGGTCCGATGAAATTGCGTCAAGCGCCCACAACGAGAGTTCGACGTTCTTTGCTCCGGTCAGCGATACTTCGAGTTCCGTCTGATCTGGCTTGAGCCCGTAGACGCGGCTCGTCATGGCTTCGCGACCGCCCACAAAAGCCTCGATGACCGATCCATCAAGGAATAGCCGCAGGCTCGGCCTTGGCCACGGTAGCGCCGGCAATTGGAAACTGATCTCGCCGCAGCGAACAGCATTTCCAGCCACATCCACTGCCAATTCCCAAACCCTTCTGCCTTGAGCCAGCAAGCGCACCGTCACAGCCGCGGGTGCGAAAGTCGTGGGCACGTGCAACTCCTGCCGCAGTGTAGATAGCCGCCGCCTGTGCGGCGCATCGGGCTTCACCGTGATCCGCTCTTCCGCGCCGCGCAGCTTTTCCACTTCAACCGCCGGATTCATCTCGAGTTGCCCCTGTTTGCCGATGGTCATCACGCGCGGCAGTGAGATCGCCCCCGCCCAGCCCGCCGCCACAAACTCAGCCTGCGCCCGCATCTCTCTTACCCAGCCCCACAGGACTCTCCGCCCGTCCGGCGCACTGAAGCTCTTCGGTGCGTAATAGGCATTGCCGCCGTGGTCGATCACGCCTTGGCGCTTGATGGTGAAGCGATGCTCCTTCCGGTCATATTCGCCCGTGGACCAACTCACCTTGTTCTCCGACGAATACAGCAGGCAATGCTGTCCATTCACCTCAAAGAAGTCAGGGCACTCCCACATATCGCCGCGGTCCACCGAATCGGGCGACGCGTTCCCTGTCGCTTGCCCGTGAACCAGAGGGTGCAGATACTCCCAATTACGCAGATCCTGCGAGCGATACAGCAGAACGCAGCCGCCCTTGTCGCGCTCGCCCGAACCAACCACCAGGTACCAGCCATCCGACTCGCGCCACGGACACGGGTCGCGGAAACCGGTGGCCATCATTCCCGTTGGCGGCGCGGCTACCACCGGCTCGGCCACCTTCTTCCAATGCAGCAGTCCCTCGTCCTCGGCCGTGGCCAGCATCTGCGCCTGACGCCATTCTCTGTCGGTGCCCCTCTCCTCAGGCTGATGGATGACGCCCGTGTAGATCGCTGTCGGCACCCCGTCCCGTACAACCGCAGAGCCCGTCCAGCAGCCGTCGCGATCAGCTGCCCCAGGCGTCGGCGTCAGCGCAATCGGAAGATGGCGCCAGTGCACCATGTCTGAGCTGATGGCGTGGCCCCAATTGGGCGGCCCCCCTGCCGCCGAGTCGGGAGCCCACTGGTAGAAGAGGTGGTATTTGCCCTTCCAGAAGATTGGCCCGTTCGGATCGTTCATCCAATTCCGCGAAGCGATGAAGTGGTACTCCGGCCGATCAGCATCATGCGCCAGATCGACAGTTCCGGAGGCCAGGGCTAGCCCCTGAACCTGCTTCGGAAGAGCAACGGAGCTCGCGCCCAGACCGAGGGCGGCAAGAAAATCCCGTCGTGCAATCTTTCGTGCTTTCATGAATTCCTCATTCCTGGTATGCCCTGGGCAAGAAGGCGCTCGTCAGCCCGTTGACTCCGCCGAACTGCCGCTTACGCACCCAGTGCAGCGGGCGCAAACAGCAGAACAGAAAGCAGAAAGGGGACTGGTTTCCTCAGGACCGGATGGTAAACCTGCCCATGCACGTGCCGCAATGCCAACCCGCCGAATCGAGCACGTCGGCTCAACGCCCTGTTCCTCAGCAGCTTTTCTCACGAAAGAATTGAGGGCCCCTTGACATATTCCCATATAAGAATGCAATATTCTTTCCATGGCAAGAGCGGCGACGACCTCCGATGCGTTCAATGCTGTGGCAGAACCTCGTCGGCGCCAGATACTCACGTATCTCGCGCAGCGTGAGCGCCCCGTTGGAGACATTGTTATCGCACTCAGCCTGGACCAGCCTTCGGTTTCAAAGCATCTGGGTGTGCTGCGCAGAGTGGGACTGGTCCGCGTGCGCTGCGATGGCCGCCACAGGTACTACAGCACCAATGCTGAAGCGATCCGGCCCCTGCACGAATGGACCGGCACGTTCGAGCGCCTCTGGAGCCGCCGATTGATTCGCGTGAAAGAGCGCGCCGAGAAGAGTTTCCAATCAAGCGAGAGCAAATCCCCAAATCCAATCCCCAAGGAGGAATCATGATTCAGACAGCACCGGGCATCGAAAACATGGCCCTTGAAATCAAGCAGGAAATGCACGTGAACGCGCCCCTTGACGTCACTTTCGACGCACTGCTCGAGGAGATCGGCCCCTCCAATGAAAGAGACCAGGGCGACCCGATGCCCATGAAGATTGAGCCTTGGCCCGGCGGCCGCTGGTATCGCGACCTGGGCAGCGACAACGGACACCTGTGGGGCCACGTGCAAGCCATCAAGAGGCCCACCCTGCTTGAAATCAGCGGGCCGCTTTTTGCGTCCTATCCGTTGCTCAATAATGTGCAATATCGCTTGTCTGAAAAGGATGGCGGAACGCTGATCGCCTTCCGCCACACCGCTCTCGGCTTTATCGAGGACCAGCATCGCCAGGGCGTCGCCCACGGCTGGGCGTCGATTCTTGAAAAGGCGCGCAAGCGCGCCGAAAAGTAGCAATCGAATCACACTCCCGTTCTACCCGGTCCCCCCATTCCCAACCACAGGAGGTTTGCTATGTCCATCGCACAGAAATTCCTTGAAGAATTTGAAGTGCAAGCGCCAATTACCCGCCGTTTCCTTGAGCGGCTGCCGGAAGACAAACTCACTTGGAAGCCACACGAGAAGTCCCTCACCGCGGGACAGCTCGCGTATCACCTTGCATCCGTACCCGGCGGGATTGTTCGCTTCGTCCAGAACAATCCCGCGCAAGCCCCGGCCGGTTTCAACTTTCCGCAACCTGGAAGCGCCGGCGAGATTCTCGCAACTTTCGACGAGGGTGTCACCGCGGTCAGGGACCTGCTGCCGAAATTTGACGACAATGCCATGACAGAAACCTGGCGCATGATGGCGGGCGACCGCGAAGTCATGGCGCAGCCGCGAGCCGGGTTTGTGCGTAATGTCATGTTCAGCCACTGGTACCAGCATCGCGGCCAGTTCAGCGTGTACCTGCGCCTGCTCAACGTTGCGGTCCCGGCAAGCTGGGGACCCAGCGCAGACGAAGCCATGGCATTCGAGCACAAGGCTGAGGCGGCGGTCGCCGCGAAATAGGGAGGACTCATGTGTTCAGCCTGCTTTGCAACTGCGGCCCTAATCGCCATCGGCGCAACAGGAGCCGGCGGCCTCACCATTCTTGCCGTCAACACATTCAATCGAAAGCAGGCCGCATCCACCATCCCCGAAACTGCCAAAGCAAAGGAGGATTGCCATGGCTAGCACTGTCACCGAATTGCAGCACGCCAAGGTCGTTTCCCACGACGAGTGGCTGACCGCACGAAAGCAGCATCTTGCCAAAGAGAAGGAATTCACGCGCCAGCGCGACGAACTGAGCCGCCAGCGCCGCGCGTTGCCCTGGGAGAAAGTCGAAAAGCAGTATGAGTTTGAAGGGCCGGAAGGAAAGCTCACATTTCCAGATCTTTTCGCAAAGCGGGGCCAACTCGTTATCTATCACTTCATGCTTGGTCCAGGCTGGAAAGAAGGCTGTCCAAGCTGCTCGTACCTGGCAGACCATTTTGACGGCATGACGATTCACCTGGCCCATCGGGATGTCACATTTGCCGTGGTTTCGCGCGCGCCCTGTGCCGAGATTGAAGTTTTCAAAAAGCGCATGGGGTGGCGTTTCCCGTGGGTCTCTTCATTTGGAAGCGACTTCAACTATGACTCCCATGCCTCCTTCACCAAAGAGGAGTTGGCCAAGCGCGAGGTGCGCTACAACTACGAGCTGACCAGGTTCCCGAGTGAAGAGGCGCCCGGAGCCAGCGTCTTTGCCAGGGACAGGAGCGGTGCAATCTACCACACATACTCCAGCTACGCGCGCGGCCTCGATATCCTTGTCGGCACCTATAACTTCCTCGACCTGGTTCCCAAGGGACGCGATGAGGAGGGCCTCGCGCACTCCATGGCCTGGGTCCGGCACCACGACAAGTACGATGACGGCTACATCGTCGACCCAATGCAGCTCTACAAGCAGCCTGAGAAGAAGTAGGAACGAAGAGCAGGGAAAAGGGCGCGGCCCATCCGGGGCCGCGCCCTTTTTCAATTCGACAGCCTTTCGGAACCGGAGATTCTACGTCTTTTCGCGGAATGTTGACGATTTGTTAACACGATTGGCCCAGAGTAGGGTCTGTCTCGACCAGCCCGACCGGTCTGGCGTTTTCCCCGCAAACAAATCAGACATCCGAGAGAGGCTTTCCCCAATGCTCAAGAAACCAGCAGCTTTGTGTCTTGTCGCGTGTGCGCTCGCAACCGCCGCGCTCGCCCAGCAAGGTCATGTTCCCACCGGTATTCCGCGCCTCGATCACGTGTTCGTGATCATGATGGAAAACCATGGGTATCAGCAGGTTGTGAACAACCCAAACGAGCCCTATCTAAACAGCCTGATCGCGAATGGCAGGGTTAACCTGGCGACCAACTACTTCGCCATTGGACATCCCAGTCTAACCAACTATCTTGAAGTCGTGGGCGGCTCGAACTTTGGCGTCCGCAGCGATAACGCGCCCGATTGGGGCAGTACAACCTGTTCGCCAAACATCGTTACAAAGGTGGTGAACGCAGACAACGGCGGCGGCAACGCGCCGGTTCCCGTTGACACGGGGAAAATTTGCCCCATCGCAGGCTTTGGCACAGACGCAGAGACGCCTGCCGTAGACGTCTGGAATGAGGTTGGCGGGCCGTTTGTGGCCTTGGCAGACATTGATGGAGTGAAGGGAATCGCGGCCGCTCCCACAGTGGGAAAGACCATCGGCGACCAACTCGCATCCACCGGATTGGGATGGAAATCCTACCAGGAAAGTCTGCCGGTTAGCTCGGCCTTCGGCGTGAACTACAGCAACGGAACGGCGACAAACCTGACCGACTTTACCAACCTGGCTCCTCTCACGTCGTCAAGCGTCGTGCAGGACTATGCGGTTAAGCACAATCCGTTTGCCTATTTCAGGAACGTTCAGGATGGCAGCGAACGAGACAACAGCCTAGCGCACGTGGTTGGATTTGATGGGCCGGGCGGCCTTTATTCCGATCTGGCAAGCGGCCAGCTTCCAGCTTTGGCTTTCATCGCGCCAAATCAGTGCAATGACCAACATGGCAGAGGCAATGCCGACGCGTTCTGCGCCTTCGACTATGGGCTTAACGACACCGGCTACACCTATGGCACGCAGGTTGGCTTGAACCCTGGACTGATTCAACAGGGCGACGTCACAATTCAGCACCTCGTCGAAGGAATTCAGTCGTCTCCGGCTTGGAGAGAAGGTCGCAACGCGATCGTGATTGTGTGGGACGAGAACGACTACAGCGGCAGCACTTCGCAGCTCACAGGATTGTTCCCGCCGCAAAATCAAAACAGGGTGGTCCTTACCGTTCAGACCAACTTCAGAGGCGGCCACGGTGCGCAAAGCAGCAAGTACTACAACAGCTTTTCGCTCTTGAAGTCTCTCGAAGCGGCCTTTCGGCTTCCGTGCCTGAACCACGCCTGCGACGCAGGCGTCGCGGTCATGTCCGATTTATTTGGCGGTTCGGGCAACGAGTAACTGGCCATCGAACCCTTACCTTGGGGGTGACATGTTGGCGTCTCCCCCAGCCCCCTCCCATCGGGCCGATCTAGCCCCTCTCCACGTCCGCCCATTCTGCGCCAGAGGCCTCGCAATGCCAGGCCGCCTCTCGGGATTTGGCTCCTGTGGCCATGTTGTGACGGCAGTCGGGAGACATTAGGGTCCCCCCCTTAAATGCCGGATTCTTCGCGGAAGTCGTTTGGTTTCAGTTGGATACGGCATGGTCGGCGCGGTAAGTCGCTGATTCTGCTATGGTTACGCGCAGATTACTGAAAGCACATGGGTTACACATGTCTACCTCCGGTACTCTTCGAGGTGATGGGCCGGGAAGAAAACCATGAGATGATTCTGCGCCAAGGGAGGGAATTAATCGGCAAACTGGCGGGAGGATTTTTTGTAAGTTCGGGGAACTGAAGTTGCGGGAGATTTATACCAATCGACGGGCGATTGCACGTGTAGTGTCCGGATTGCCGACCAACCGCTCGAAAGGACAAGTACGCGTCGTGGAGGATATAGTTGAATCGCCATGAACGCCTCGCACGTGCCACTGAAGAACAAGACCGCAGATAAGAAATGGCGCGCAATTCTCTTTAGCATTGGCGTGTTTGCCGCACTGCTTTCCGCCGCTGCTGGTGTTTGCTCTTGGGTCTGTCCTTTCCCACTACTCTCAGATGGTCAAGGCGGCTACCGGCTGAATCCCCTCGAAGGACGGGTCTTGGTCGCCGGTCTTCTGACAGGTCTTGTCAGTATGATTCTCGGGGTATTTGGTAAGCGCGTGGGCCGCGTGCTACTCATCGTGATTGGATTGCTACTCATCGTATTCAATCTGTTGGGTTGGTTGGGCAACCACAGATGAGACGCTGCCTTACAAGCGTTGTTGTCGAGTGACCGGCAACTCGGCAGTTATGTCCCCTAAGTGGGCTAAGGTGTGTGCGTGAGAACCGGCTTCCATTGTCAACGAACAAAGCATTGAACATCGGGTGGAAGGCAGTTTTATTGAAAATCAGCAAGTTAGGGCCGCTTCGCGGCATAGCGAGTCAGCAAGTCAGCACGAAAAGCCAGTTCTCACGCAGACACTAAAGCTCACAGCCGAGGCGCCAGGTCCATTTTTTTGCGGCCTTTCGGTACGAATCAAAAGGCGCCCTGTTAAAAGACCCTCGGTTTGGATGAGCATTCCTGCGGGTGCAAACGACGCCAAGAGCAACTGAAGATCCCTCGCTGCGTTCGGGATGACAGCCGCATTCGCAGTCGTTGGTGTGTCACGGGCAATTCGGGAACTATACCCCTCAAGGGCTAAAGCCCACATGTTATTTGCGGCTTTTCGGCACGACTGAACAGGCTGCGGAAAAAGGCGTGATAATCGCTTCAAGCCACAGAGGAGCGTAGCAGGGGCTAAACAGGCTGCGGAAAAACACCTTGTCTGATGTCGGTCACAGTTTTTTTGCGGGGATTGATTTATCCAAGCAGTATGCGT
>CAIWFH010000210.1 GCA_903911925.1 uncultured Acidobacteriaceae bacterium | reverse complement strand
CAATTGACTACTGGGTGGAATGCGACGGAAAGCCGGAGATAAGAAGTCTTCTTGATAGGGGATTCCTCAATATCCTACCAATCTTGCGTGATGCTGACAGCAAAGGGATGGAAAAACGTGCCTCCTCGTTAGGACGAAGGATAAAGAAGTCAACATAAGCAATGTCTGCCGGAATCATCTGTCCGACCCCTATGTATTATTCAGCGTAGGCGGCATAACATTGGTATTATCGTCTGCTAACGGAAGGAGAAGCACATCCTGTGCCTTCTCGATTTCGACTCTGTTTCGCCCCAGACTCTTGCCCCTATACAACGCCAGGTCAGCTCTATGGAGAATCGTCTTCGACGTGTCGCCCAAACGATAAGACGCTATCCCGATTGTTACGGTTACCGCAATTGACACATCGTCGTGTTGGACTAAGACTTCTGAAACCGAAGAGCAAATCCTATTGGCGACATCAAGAGCGGTATGGAACTCGCAGTCAGGAATGACCGCAAGGAATTCCTCTCCGCCGTATCGTCCAAAGTAGTCATTTGCGCGTATGCACTCCTTCATGCGCATTGCTGCTGACAAAAGCGTTGTGTCTCCTGCAAGGTGTCCGTATTGGTCGTTGATTCGCTTGAAATGGTCGAGATCAATAATGAGAACTGCGAGATCCGAATCAAGCCTGTGATTCCTGTGAACCTCCCGTTCCAATGCAAGCAGAACAGAAGCACGATTCAAGCACTTTGTGAGCGCGTCATGTGTAGCTCTATATTCCAACTCGCCTTGTACCCTCTCAAGCTCTGCCAACGAATCGTTTGCCGCTGTAAGTGCAGAGGCACGATCCTTGGTTAAGATCAGTTGCTGAGAAAAGAGCATCAATGCCAGCACCATACTAGCGATGGCTCCAGCCAGGAAGCGTAGATCACGCACCGACGATGGTTCTGTAGACCATATATTCCATCCGATGAGAATGGGAATTGAGGCAATACCAACAACCGATAGCCAGGTCGCACGATTGATCCCGATACTTTTGATCGGCAGCGGAGTCTTCGCTTCCGGGGGAGTGAATGTCGCGGCACTGTAGGCAGTCAGAGCGACTGGGAGAACAAAGAGCAGAGAAAAAGCGCTGCCTCCATGGTACGCACCTCGATGTGCTTCGCTTACTGCCGCAAGGGTACCTACAGCTGAAACTATATGCCCTAGAAACAAGCCAGAATATAGCCGCCTCCAACTTCGAGGGGAATGAGTCCAGAGTGTAATCAGCCTTATCGAATATGCTGCACACTCTACGATATAAAGAGTGGCGAATCCCCAATTGTATTTGTTTGGATCAGCGACAGCATATCGCCATGGGATCACCATGAATGTATAGAGGAATATCCACCAGATTGCTACCATGGCCAACGAGATCAAGGTGACAGCGTGTATTTGCTTTCGACTGTAAGTAATCGACAGTGCGGCAATCATCGGGATGAGATGTAGAAACTGCTGAAAATGTCCAACAGCGAACTGAGCACGATCATCAATTGGGAAGAGATCGTAAAAACATCGACTAAAGTCGGAGGTGGACCAAAGAGCAACTCCGATCGTCATGAGAACCCAGAACCAAAGTGCCTGCTCCTTTCGGCGCTGAACTTGAAAAGCAAACGCTGCAGTAAGTGACAGCATTAGAAACACATGCAGTACATTGGCCACAAACCTCATATTCCAAGAGCGAATCCCGGAAAGGACAAGTGCAGTGTAGAGCCCGCAGATAAGCCATGGTGCGCTGCGAAGCGTCCGCTGCATATTGGATCCAGTCAGCAAAGTCTCCTCATTTCAGGTTCATCTCGCGCCTCGCTCCCAAGTGGCCATTTTTCTCGGCCAGCGATCCCCGGAGAGTATCGGCTCCATCTCGCATATAAGACGAATAGCTGTCCAGTAGACTATCGGCAGATTTGTGAGTTTCATCCAGAAAATGGGGATACTAGAACAGCCTTATGCCTGTTCCTTTAAAACTATTGAAATTCTCATCGAAATAGCGACAAAGGAGCGGCGGTGATTCTGCACACAACGCTACAGAACAGCCAACTACGCGCATTCAGCGAGCAGTTGGCTGTTTTTCTTGCCCTCAATATGGCTGGTCTAATGCATCATTGAGGTCGCTTCCATATCTTTTTTGGTGGGCCGCTTCATCAGGAACGGTAGAGGAACAAGGCACATGATAACCATTCCCAAGACGAAAAAGACGCTGATGAACGACATCGTATTTGCTTGCCCATCCACGAGCATTTGGAGTTGTGCCAGCACTCTACGCTTGGATGCCGGGTCTTGCCCGCCGTGCAAGAGAATCCCGTAATATCGCTGGAAGAAGATGTTGCTAAAAAAGAGGGAATGCGCTATTTCATCCGCGCACAAGTCAGAAAGGTAGGAGGCCGTTACCGGGCTTCCACAACGGGGGATCAAGGCTCAGGCATCCTGAAATCAATGGTTCGGGCAAACGGCTTGATCGTTTTGCGGGAAGAAATTACCCTGGCGAGAAAAGGCGAAGAAGTGACCGTTCAACTGCTCGATGGCTCTTTGGACAAAACGGATTCGCCAGGTTATTAAAAT
>CAIWFH010000209.1 GCA_903911925.1 uncultured Acidobacteriaceae bacterium | reverse complement strand
CCCCCCCCCCCCCCCCCCCCCCCCCCCCCCCCAAGGCCTAAGGTTCAATGCACGAATCAAGCGCGCCGCCAAGCTGACCTGCTAACTCGCTGACCCGCTGACTGGCTGAATCTCCATTCCCGGCGATAATAGCCCCATGGAGTTTCAACGCTCGTCCGGAGTTCTGCTGCACATAAGTTCATTGCCGTCGTATGGCGGCATCGGCGACCTGGGCCCCGCCGCCCACCAGTTTCTGGCTTTCCTTGCCGCGGCCAAACAGCATGTCTGGCAAGTGCTGCCGCTCAGCCCCACCGGCTACGGTAACTCACCCTATGCCAGTTCGTCGGCTTTCGCGGGCAATCCCAGCCTTATCAGCCTCGAGTACATGTCTGACTGGGGTTGGATTGATGGCGAGCGCCTCGCCGGCCTGGCAGGACGCAGCGGCAACGTGGACTTCGACGATGTCGAAGCGCGCAAGTTCCCGCTGCTCTACGAGGCGGCCGCCAACTTCCTCGACCGCGGCCCGCACGACCCGAAGCTCGCCGCGCAGTGGCAACAGTTCCAGGAGTTCTGCAGCGCTGAGGCCGGCTGGCTCACCGACTATGCTCTCTACGCCGTCCTGCGAAGCGAATTCAATACCGGCGCGTGGACAACTTGGCCCGAGCCGATTCGCCGCCGTCGTCCCGAGGCGTTGGCCAAGGCAGCCGCAAACCATGGCCGCGCCCTTGCCCAGGAGCAGGCGCTGCAATTTGCCTTCTCAACCCAGTGGGATGACCTCCGCAAGGCAGCCGCTCGCAGCGCGATACGCATCATGGGCGACGTGGCCATCTTCGTCAACATGGATTCAGCCGACGTCTGGGTGCACCCCGATCTCTTCGAACTCGACGAAGATCTCAAGCCCATCTCCATCGCCGGTGTCCCGCCCGACTACTTCTCGCCCACTGGACAGCGCTGGGGCAACCCGCTCTATCGCTGGGAGGTTCTTGCCGCGCAGGGATTCGGCTGGTGGATCGACCGCATCCGCCGCTCCTGCTGGCTCTACGACATCGTGCGCCTCGACCACTTCCGCGGCTTCGAGGCTTACTGGTCCATCCCCGCCGAAGAGGAGACGGCCGTCAACGGCGAGTGGGTCAAAGCGCCCGGCCTTGAGCTCTTCCGCGCGCTTGAAGCCGCGCTGGGCCCGCTGCCGCTGGTGGCCGAAGATCTCGGGTTGATTACACCGGAGGTGGAAGCACTCCGCCTGGAATTGGGCATGCCCGGCATGAAGGTGCTCCAATTCGGGTTCAACAGCAAGGGCGCGCACATCCACCTGCCCCACCGCTTCACAACCGACACGGTGGCATATACAGGCACGCACGACAACGACACCACGCACGGCTGGTGGAACGCCGCCACAAAACAGGAACAGAAAGCCGTCGAAGCGTATGTGGGCAAAGTGGCCAGCCGTCCCGTCCGGCCGCTCATCCGTGCCATTGCCTCCAGCGTTGCGGAGATTGCCATCGCTCCCGCGCAGGACCTGCTCGAACTAGGCTCCGAAGCCCGCATGAACACGCCTTCAGTAGCATCTGGCAACTGGAGCTGGCGCGCTCCGGAGCAATGCTGGACCACAGATCTGGCCACCCGCCTCGCCGCATTGGCCGAAGTAACCGACCGCGACGACGATCCCTTGGGCGAGGAAAAGGAAGAACAAGAAAAGACCGAGCAATAGTCCGGGTGCCCCAGGTCTGGATTTTCAGACCTGGGATACCACGAACCCCAATCCTTTACGCCAGCAGCCGCATCAGCCTCTCGCGGCACTCCACCATCGACCTTCCCGTGTGATAGGAAACCTTCCATGGGTTCCCAATATTCGGATCAATCGGCTTGCCCTGGCGGTCAAGCAGCGTGCGCCATTCTCCCACGCCCTTGATGATCATGAAGTCCTGCACAAACTGCCAGATATTGCCGAAGGCCTCAAGGTACTTGGGTTCGTGGAACTGCTCGTACCCGTCGAGGAAGGCAACCAGCGATTCGCTGTGCTGCCAGAACTCCTTCTCTTTGACGATGGCCTCTCCGGTGGCCCGCAGCCCGTCGCGGTAGATGCCGCCGTACTCCCAATCCACGCCATGCTTCACCGCGTGGTCCAGCAGCCGCCGGTAGATGGCCCGGTCCGCATCGTCTTCGTGCTTCGCGGTCTTCAGCGCCAGGTGCATCAGGTATTCCAGTTCCACGTTGTGGCCGTAGGAAGTGGTGTCCACCGGGTCGGCCGGCTTCTCGCCCAGCCGCTCGCCGTTCCATGTGCGCTTGATGGGAATCGCGGGCAGGGAGTTGAACGCCAAATCAAACTGGTTCAATCCGCAGCCGGTCGCCTTGTCGGTCATCTTTTCCTTGATCAAGCCCGTCACCTGCAGAAGCTTCAGGCGGTGCAACGCGTCGCCGCTCGCCTTGTAAAGCGTGGTGAACGACTCCATCAGGTGCATGTGCGTGTCCAGCCCCTTTCGGTCGCCGCCGGCAAATCCGCCCGCCTCGGGGCTCCAGTCGCGGTTCACGTTTTCAAGATAGCCGCCGTACTCCGTGTCGGCAGCATATTTCTGCAGCAAGTCAAACGTCCGGCAGGCGTACTCCAGGCCGCGCTTGTCTCCCGTGGCCAGGTAGTACTCGCTGAGCGCGTAGATGCAGAAGCTCTCGCCGTAGACGATCTTGGCCTGGTCCAGTTCCGAGCCATCGCGTTTCACTTTCCAAGCAAAGCCACCGTACTTCTGGTCCCAGAAATTCTTGATGAGGAAATCCACGCCCTGGCTGGCCATCTCCGCTGTCTTGGGCATCTCGGGGAAGCGCCGCTTCAGCGTGGAGAACCACCAGATCAGGCGGCATTGCGTGTTCACGTACTTTTCGGGGCAGGGAAGCGCCTTGCCCTGTTCGTCGAAGTTGGTCACAAAACCGCCGTACTGCGTATCCAGGGCCCGTTCAAACCAGAAAGGAATGATGCCGTTATACAGTTGGTTCTCGACCGTGGCCAGGTGGCCCTTGAGAATGCTGCGGGTAGCATCAGACTCCGCACCTGCTGCTGCGGCAGCTTTGATTGAAAGTCCACCCAATGCCAGTAGGCCGGTTGTCTTCAAAAACTCGCGGCGATCAATATACTTCATCACGCACTTCCTTCCGGGGCCAAACCGAATTGAACAGCAGGCCCAGTGGCATCAATCATTGCACAGCCGTGCGGTCGCCCCTCCCTGCAGGCAGGGAGAGGCAACAATGAGAGCAGGTTACAAGAATCTAGAAGGGTATATCGTCGTCGGAGATCTCGGCAGATTGGGCGAACTCGTCCGGGCCGCCTGCGGCGGCGGCCGCTGGGCGCTGATCGAAGCTGGCCGACGAGCTGCTGGAACTTGCCGCGCGGGTGTAGCCGCCTGCGCCGCTCGAGCCCTCATCGCGCCCGGAGAGCAGCGAGAGGTCATTGACAATGATCTCGGTGCGATACTTCTTGGCGCCGGTTTCCTTGTCGTCCCAACTGCGTGTCTGCAGCTTGCCCTCAATGTAGAGCTTGGTGCCTTTTTTCACGTAGTCGCGGACAATTTCGGCGGTGCGCTTGAAGGCCACCAGCGTATGCCATTCCGTCCGGTCCTGCCAATTGCCGCCTGCGTCCTGAAAACGGTCGCTGGTCGCCAGCGTAAAGTTGGCCACCATCACGCCATTGGGGGTGGACCGAATTTCAGGGTCCTTGCCCACGTTGCCTAAAAGAATGACTTTGTTAACGCTCTTGGCCATATTCGTACTCTCCAGTCATCGAAAAGCATAGCAGAGGATCAGCGCTGCCGGGCGGCGCGCCGGTTATGCAGCCACTTGGCCACGCCCAGCGTCAACAGCAGTCCGCCGAAGGGAATGCACATTAAAGCCACAATCAGGGCGAACCAGCCGGTGTTGGTGCTGGCGCCGGTAGGCGAAAAACCGCCCAGAAAGGCTTGCAACAGAAAAACGGCCAGCAGGCCCGAGCCCAGCATCCAAGAGCCCCATTGCAGCAGTTGGCGGGTGCCGTCGTTGGGTGGGGCTGCTTCGCGGTTTGCGGGACTCTCAGCCATTTGCCGCTCCTATCCCTGCGCCAGGCGCAGCATGGCCCACGTCACAACGCCGGTAATCGACACGTAAAGCCACAGCGGAAACGTCCAGCGGGCCACCTTGCGGTGCTGCGGAATTCGCCCGCTGAGCGAGAAGAAGAAACTGACCAGCACCAGTGGCAAGGCCACAACCGCCAGAATGATGTGGCTGGCGAGAAGCGTCAGGTAGACACCCCGCAGGGCTGCATGTACCGGGTAGCGCACATCGCCGTGCAAAGCGTGGTGCAGAATGTAGCTGACCAGAAACAGCGTCGAAAGCCCGAAGGCAGTCATCATAGCCGCGCGATGAGCTTTGATTAGATGGCCCCGGATGAATGTGTATCCGATCAGCAGGGCCGTAGCGCTGAGTCCGTTGAGCAGGGCATTAAGCGCCGGCAGAAAAGCGAACTGGTCCCTGGTCCCCGAGGCGGGATGGACGTAGATGAGCCAGAAGAGAAATGCCGTGGCGGCCGCGCTGATGGCCAGAATGGCCGCGATTGCGGAGCGAGTCGTGTCTTTGCTAGTCGGGTACGGGGGAGCTTCGTTCGTCATGGCTTCCTAGTGTCGTGCAGTGGCGCAGAGCATGAGCGTGGTGAATAGCAGGGGCAGGTAGAGAACGCTGACTTTGAGCAGGTCGCGCGCCAGCATGCGGCTTTCGGTTTCATCTTTGGTTCGCAGGATGCCGGCGAAGCGAATGGTGTAAGCCAGGTAACCGAGGCCCAGCAACGTAGCCAGCACCGCATATGAGACACCGGCCATGCCCAGCCGCCATGGAGCCACGCTCACAGGAATCATGACCACGGCAAAAAACAGCGCCTCGGCCACGGTGGCCCACCCATCGGGCTGAACCACGGGAAGCATGCGGATGCCCGCGCGCGCGTAGTCATCGCGGTAAAGCCAGGCGATGGCCATGAAGTGAGGGAACTGCCAGACGAAAAGGATTGCGAACAGGGCTACGGCAGGCCACTCCATGCGCCCGCGCGCGGCCGTCCAACCCAGCAGCGGGCCCATGGCGCCCGGAAACGCGCCAATGAAAGTGGCCATGGTGGTGAAGCGCTTGAGCGGGGTGTAGACGGCGACGTAAGTAAAGGCCGTCAGCAGAGCCAGCGACACGGTGAGCAAGTTGGTACGCAACAGCAGCCACAATGCGCCCAGGAAGAGCGCACCCAGCCCGGCGATCACACCCTGCGCCAGCGAGAAGCGCCCAGCTGCCATCGGCCGGTCGGCTGTGCGCTTCATGCGCGCGTCAATCTTGCGTTCCAGGGCTTCGTTCAGAGCGCCCGCCCCGGCCGAGACCAAGCCGATGCCGAAAAGCGTATCCAGCAGGCCGCGTTGCACACTGCTGATTCCGGACTGCATCGAGCCCAGGTAAAAGCCGCCCCAGCCGGTGACCAACACCAGTGCCACAACCTTCACCTTGAACAACTCGCGAAAGTCGTGGATGAGGGTGGCCGTTGCGCCCGGTTGCGGCGCGTGAAGGGGACCGGGAATCCCGCTCTCAGGGTGCGTGGCTAGCTCTGCCGGAACCGCGGCTTGTGAGACGGTTGTCATCTGGACGGGTGAAATCCTCAGCGGCAAGGCTCGGACCGCGCACCTAGGGAGCCTGTGTTGATGATAGCAAGCGGCGACGCGGCGGGAGGCGAGGCCGTGGGTCAGCCGCTCCGGGCGGTGCGCAGAATCGCGTCCACGACCTGCTCCGGGGTCAGCGCATCCACGCGGATGGAGACGTGGGCCTCGCGATAAAGCGGTAGCCGGCGCTCGTAGCGATCAGCCAGGTTGGCTCGGTCGGCAAGAATGGGCCGCATGTCCTCGGTTCCCTTGCAGCGTGCGAGGGTAGTTTCCAGTTCCACTTCCAGGTGTATGAGAAGCGTTTCGGGGCCGGATTTCAGGCGAGCGCGGGTCTCAGGGTGTTCAATGGCGCCGCCGCCCAGGGCAAGTACCAGCGCGTCACGCTCGGCCAACCTTGCAATGGTGTCACGTTCAATTTCCCTGAACGGAATCTCACCTCGACGGGCGAAGAGTTCGGCGATGGTACAGCCTGCCTGATCCTCAATCTCGTCATCCAAGTCAATGAAGTTCCAGCCCAGCCGCGCGGCGAGCAAAGGCCCGGTGGTACTCTTGCCGGAACCCATGAAGCCGGTCAGGACGATGCGGCGGGGTGTCGATTGTTCCCCGCGATGCACGGCGCGCTGGTCGTTGGATTGAGGTTGGGCTACCATATGCTCTTTCACAGTATAGGGATGCGGGCCGGGCTGAGATAAAAGCGCCCACCCCGCGGGTTTCCGCCGGGTGGGCGCTTTGCTGCGGAGGAGGTTACTTGGTGACGTTGACCTTGGTGCTGGCCGATGCGGCGGCATAGTTGCTGCTTCCTGCGAAGGTGGCGCTGATGGTGTGGAGACCAACAGCGAGATTCGTTGTTGAGTAGACCGCCTTTCCTGTGGCGTCAACCGCAACGGTTGCCAGCACAGTGCCGCCATCGCTGAAGGTCACTGAGCCTGCCGCATTGGGCGCGCCCGCGCTCGTCGAGTTAACGGCGGCCGTAAAAGTGACGCTTGCACTCGACTTGGCTGACGATGACGATGAAGTGAGTACTATGGTGGACGCCGCTGGAGTAACCGTAAAAGATAGAGTCTGTGAAGTGGCCGCGGCGTAGTTGGTTTGGTGCGCATAGCCGACGAGCACCTTGTGGCTGCCTGCCGCCGGCAGGGCGATGTTGATCAAGGCGTTGCCTGCGCTGAGCGCAACGCTCACCGGTGAGCCGCCATCCAGGCTATAGGTAATCGAGCCAAGCGGCGACCCTGCGTTCGAACTCAAGGTGACTGTACGCTTGAAGTTTACCCCGTATGGCGTCGAGCCGCCGGCTGCGGAGATGCTCATGCTCACCGGAACCGGGTTGACGGTGATGGTGGTTGACGCTGAAGTTCCAGCAGCGTTCTTGCTGTCGCCGGAGTAGTTGGCCGTGAAGACGTGCGTGCCCACCGCGAGGCCAGGCGTGATGTACCAGTTAGCACATCCGTTGCCCTGCAGGGTCTGCGTGGTCAGCGCCGTTCCGCCGTCAAGTATCTGCGCCGTTCCGCTGGCAGCCTTTTTGGTAGCCGAGGTGACGCAGACCGTGATGTTGGTGGCGCCGGGGTAAACCAGTGTCGTGCTGCTCAACTGCAGGCTGATCGTTGCGCTGGGTAGAGGGCTGCCCACCGAGACGGTGTGCGTGACGGACTTGGCTGCGGTGTAGTTGTTGTTGCCCGCCTGCGAGGCTGTCACCGTAACCGTGCCCGGTCCGGTAATGGCGAGAGTGGAACCGGAAATGGCGGCCGGCCCGGTAACCGCATAGCTGACAGGCAGACCCGAGGTTGCGGTCGCCGTGAGCGCGTAGCTGAGGCCGGAAGCGTAAGTAGCCGTTGCCGGCAGGCTGGCAAACGCGATGGTCTGGGCGGCGGTGCTCACTGCGATATTGACACTGGCCGATCCCGTTCCGTAGTTGCCAGCGCCTGCGAAAGTTGCCGTGATGGTGTTGCTGCCCGCGGACAAACTGGTAGAGTAGACGGCCTGCCCGTTCGCATTTACCGGTACCGTTGCCAACACTGTGCTGCCGTTAGCGAATGACACCGAACCGGTCGCGCTGGGTGCGCTGGTGGTTCCCGAGGTGACGATGGCCGTAAATGTAACCTGTGAGCCAACCGTGGTTGAAAACGCTGACGGGGTCAACGCGACGCTGACCGGGGCGCTTGTGACGGCAAAGCTCTGAGTGACCGGCGCAGCGGCGGCGTAGTTGGCCTGCTGCGCGTAGGTCACCGTAACCTGGTGGCTGCCCGCGGAAAGCTGACCGATAACCAGCGATGCATTGCCGCCTGTGAGCGGTGCGGCAACCGCTGCTCCGCCGTCAAGGCTATAACTGATCGATCCTAGCGGAGAGCCCGCGTTGGAACTCGCGGTAACTGTTGCGTGAAAGCTGACGCCGAATGGAATCGAAGTGTTTCCGGTGGCGACTGCCAGATTTACGGGAGCCGGGTTGACCGTCAAAACTGTGGGCGCCGAGGATCCTGCCGCGTTGTTCTTGTCGCCGGAGTAGGCGGCAGTGAGCGAATGTGTTGCGGCGTTCAGGCCGGGCGCGATGTACCAGTAGACACAACCATTGCCCTGCAGAGCCATCGTGGTCAGCAGGTTCGCTCCGTCGTAAATGCCGACGGAGCCAGTAGCCACGGCAGTTGTTGCCGGAGCTACGCAGGCGGTCAGGTTGGTCGCGCCGGGATAAACCGCCGTCGTGCTCCCGGCCTGCAGGCTGATGGATGCGTCAAACGCGGACTGCACGTTCAATGCGACGATGCCGCTCACACTGGATGTGTGATTCGCGTCGCCCTGGTATTGGGCAGTTACGGCTACCGCGCCTTGGTTGCTGGGCGTATAGCTGCAAGTTGCCGTTCCGCTGGTGACTGTGGCGGAGCAGATCGTTGTTCCGGCGGCACTGAACACCACCGTCCCGGATAAGGTGCCCGCGCCGGAAACCGTTGCCGTCAGCAGGTCTGCTTTACCTTGAGTGGGCGTGAGCGTTGCCGCCGTCAATAGCGTGGTGCTGGCCGCCTGCGAAACCGCAATTGTTTGCGTAGCAGGCTTGGCAGCGCTGTAGTCGCTGTCGCCCGCCTGGTTTGCCGTCACAACGACAGTCCCGGCGCCCGTGATCGTAAGGGTGGAGCCGTTTAGAGTAGCCGGACCGGTGACGCTGAACGTAACCAGCAGGCTCGGGGCTCCGCCCGTCGCGCTCAGCGTGATTGGCGAGGCGCCGTAGGTTACCGGTGACGCCACAGGCGAGAAGGTGATTGTCTGGGTGGCCTGATTGACAGTGAGGGGCACGGTCGAGGTCGCCGCGGTGTAGTCGGTCGCATCGGTTGGCGTAAAGGTCACTGATAACGTTTGTGTGCCAACTGTAAGGATCGTTCCTGATGCCGGACTATAAGCGAATGTGCCGGGCAAGGAATTGGTGGCATTTAATTGCGTTGTGCTCAATGCCGTTCCGTAGCTAATGGCTGCCGGGGCGTCCCAGGTAATCTCCGGCGTGCCCTGGATCCCCGCACTCTTCAAGGGAATGTTCTGCGTTGCGTAGCCTGGAGCTGCCAAATTTAGAGTGTCATCGGTTATCGCAAGCGTGCCGGTGATGGTGCCGCGGACCGTCGGCGCGAAGCTGATCTGCACCTGGCAGAAGGCCTGTGGAGCCATCGTTGCCGCCGATGCAGAACCTGCGTTCAGAATGGTGCACGGTGTGCTGCTGTAGCCGCTCACCGTAAAGTTGGCGGCGATGCTCGGATTGTTGCCCGTGGCGGGGACCGGGAAGGTAAGCGTTGCATTACCTCTGTTCAAGAAAGTTAGAGCCTGGGGCGCGCTGGTGGAGCCCACAGCCAATGGCGAGAAGCTGCGGCTCGGCGGATCGACGAAGTCCTCTTTCAAAATCCTGTTATTGGCGGTATCGGCGACATACAAGTTACCGTTGCCGTCTACTGCGACCCCATAAGGGTGCACAAGGGTGTTGCCGGCGGCGGCTGTCTGGTAGTAGCTCCCGCCAATGAGTGCTAATTTCGCAACCCTGTTGTTGAATGTGTCGGCAACGTAGAGAGTCCCGTTGCCATCCACTGCAATCCCGTAAGGGAGTGACAGGCCGCCGCCGACCGTGCTCTGCGTGTAGCCGCTCGTGGTCAAAGTCTCCTTCACAACCCTGTTGTTCAGAGTGTCGGCGATGTAGACGTTGCCGCTTCCGTCGACCGCAACGCCATATGGATACTGCAGGCCTGTGCCAATTGCGCTCTGGGTGTAGACGCCGCCCTGAAGTGTCTCTTTCAATATCCGGCTGTTGGTCGTGTCCGCGATGTAGACATTGCCGCTGCCGTCCACCGCCACGCCATACGGGTATGACAGGTTCGTGGTCGGCAGAACGCTCTGGGAGTAGCTGCCTCCGCTGGGCGTCTCCACTAGGACGCGGGCATTCGCGGTATCGGAAACATACAGATTGCCTGCGCCGTCCACCGCAACTCCGCCCGGCATATTCATCCCGCTGCCGATCATGCTTTGCGTGTAGCCGTTCGGAGTCAGCGTTTCCATCACCACGCGGTTATTGCTGTAGTCGGCGAAGTAGATGTTGCCGCCTGCGTCCACGGCGGGCCCGTTAGGCGAATTCAGTCCAGTAGCTGCAATGGTGGTTTCTGTCCCGGGGATGAAGTTGATTTGCGGCCCAACACCCGTCCCATAGATGTAACCGGTTGCCGCCTTGCTACCCGCGCTTGTCAGTATCGACACTGCGCCATACCGCACGCCGGAGGTTCTCGGGGTAAGTGTCACGTTCACTGTGCACGCGCCGCCGGCTTTATAGCTTGTGCCTACGGTGCAGGTTCCGGTCCCGGCATCGGCAAAGTCCAATCCCGGCGCGCCTTGCGTCAGTACCGCTTTTGAGCTCAGTTGGCCGGCGGCGTCAAATACGAAGTTCATTGTCAGCGCAGTGCTCGTCGCGCCGACATTCACAGCGCCAAAGTTCACGCCTGAGAGCGTCTCCTCGATTACCCTGCCGTTATCCGAGTCCGAGATGTAGACGTTACCGTTCCGGTCAATTGCCACTCCGTTGGGATAGTACAGTTTGCTGGTGGGAATCGTCGTCTGCGTATAGGTGCCGAGAGCCGTCAGGGTCTCCATCAGAATCTGGTTGTGGTAGGTATCCACAACGTACAAATTGCCCTTCGCATCCACTGACACGCCAAAAGGCATGTCCAAGCCGGGAATGTTCATCTGGCTTTGGGTGTAGATGCCTGCCGAGAGCGTTTCAAGCAGCAAGCGGTAGTTGTTGGTGTCGGCGATGTAGAGATTGCCGCTCGCATCCACAGCCACTCCGCAAGGGACATTGAGGCCGGTCACAATGATGCTCTTGGTATAGACACCACCTGAGAGCGTTTCCTTCACAATCTGGTTGTTCTGTGAGTCTGCGATGTAGATATTGCCGCTTGCGTCCACGGCCAGGCCGAGGGGGCTGTTAAAGCCGCTCGCGATGGTGGTCTGCGTGTATGTGCTGCCTGAGGGCGTGAGTTTGATCAGTTTATTCAGCCCGGTATCGGTTATGTACAGGCTGCCGCTGGCGTCGATCGCGATTCCCCAAGGAGTCGACCAACCTGTGCCTATGGTTGCCTGCGTGTAACCGCCTGCAGTCAAGGTTTCCTTCAGCACCGTGTGCGCCTGAGTGTTGGGAATGTAGACGTTGCCGCTCGGATCGACCGCGACGTTGTGGTTCGTCCGCAGCCCGCTTGGAACAACCGTACTTTCAACGCTGCCGAAATGCGCCGTCAGTGCGGCAGGAGCGCCAAAAGCTACTCCGCCCGAAATCAGCAAGGCGGCAGCGAAGACACGCCGGCAAATCGCCGCCAATGAACTGCTGAACGTGTGTGCGGTCGGAATTGCCTTACTGATGGCAGGGGAGTTGAGAGGAACCAAGGTAAGTAAATCAATGCGAATCGGTCGTGCGTTCATGCGGGCCTTCAGGAAACGATCCAGAACTTGAGAACCGGGAAGGCCTCGATGTTCTCTACTCTTGCTAGCCCGCCTGTTCTATGGTTCCATTCTCGAATCCTGAAAGGGCTGCGGGAATCCCACTTCACCCTTGTAAGGTGCCACTTTCGGGCCATGCAGACTCATGGGATTTCAATACAAGCCGATAGTTCAATGACGCGTTCAAGATAGCGGCAAATCAGGCTCTCGACCGATGCAAAACAACTGGCCTCGTGCGTGATCTCAATCACTTTAATTCAGCCAAGTAACATTACCACCGCCCCCGCCGTGATCATCAGGCCGCCAACCATGGCGTTAGCGGTGAGCTTTTCGCCTAGCAGTAGCCACGCGAACACCATCACCAGGGGCACGCTCAGCTTGTCAAGCGGCGCCACGCGCGAGGCGGGTCCCAGTTGCAGGGCGCGAAAGTAGCAGATCCACGACAGCCCGGTTGCCAGCCCGGAGAGGGTCAGAAACAGGATCGTCCGGCGGTCGAGCGACCGGATTTCGCCGTGCTTGCCCAGCGCCAGCGCGATGCCCCAGGCGAAGACCACCACTACGCTGGTGCGCAGCGCCATGGCAAGATTTGAGTCAACGTGCGCCACGCCTACCTTGGCCAGCAGCGCCGTGGCGGCGGCAAAAACCGCTGAAAGCAATGCCCATCCAATCCAACTCATGAGGAATATGGTACGCGCGGCGCTCTCTGGCCGTGGTGCTCTAAACTCCAGATATGCAGACAGGCCGGGCCAGCAAGACAGCTCTTCGCGTAGCCATTCGCCGCGCCGCGCACCAGTTGATTGACCAGCCTTGCATTCTTGAGGACCCTATTGCCGTGCCGTTGCTCGGCCCCGGCTTTGCACGCGACATGGAGCGCGCCATGCACAAAGTGGCGCGGGACTTTCGCGCTTTCATGGCGGTGCGCAGCCGCTATGTCGAGGACCAGTTGGCCCAGGCGGTCGCGAACGGGGTTACGCAATACGTGGTTCTCGGCGCCGGACTTGACACCTTTGCTTATCGCAACCCGTTTCCTTCGTTGCGGGTTTTCGAGGTGGACTTTCCGGCAACCCAGGCCTGGAAGCAGGAGATGCTCAAACAGGCGGGAATTACTATTCCTGAAAACCTGACCTTTGTCCCACTGGATTTTGAGCACAAAGCCCTGGGGGCCGGCTTGGCTGAGGCGGTATTCGACGGCTCGACGGCGGCGTTCTTCGGCTGGCTCGGTGTGGTGCCCTATCTCACGCTCGATGCGTTTCGCGCTACCTTGCATGCTGTTGCCAGCCTGCCCGCCGGCACCGTGATCGGCTTCGATTACGCGGTCGCTCCTGAAACTCTCAGCGCGGTCGGCCGGACGGCTTTCGACGCTCTGGCCGGGCGCGTGGCCGCTGCCGGAGAGCCATTCCAGCTCTTCTTCACGCCTGACAAACTGGCATCGGAACTCGTCCGCGCTGGGTTTACGCGCTTCGAGCAGGCGGATTCAGACGATCTGAACGAGCGCTACTTCAAGCAGCGCGCCGACGGCCTCAAATTGTCTGCCGTGAAGCTCGGCATGCTGGCCACCGCCTGGGTTTGAGCCCCTGCGCGCGATAGGATAAGTCATGCGCAAGTTCGCTTTTGTGCCCGTCTTTCTTCTCTTGCTGGGCGCCACCGGGTGCGGATACCACTCGCTTGGCTCCGCCACCCACATGCCCGCTGACGTGCATACCCTGGCCGTGCCGGTCTTCGCCACGCGCACCGAGGCGTATC
Source organism: uncultured Acidobacteriaceae bacterium (assembly GCA_903911925.1). Lineage (GTDB taxonomy): Bacteria > Acidobacteriota > Terriglobia > Terriglobales > Acidobacteriaceae > Telmatobacter. The sequence continues at coordinate 41,886 of CAIWFH010000209.1, read as the reverse complement.
ACACCGAAGTGGTGATGACCGAAGCGGTCATCCGCGAACTTACCACGCGCACCCGACTGCGGGTAACGCCCGAGGCCCACTCGGACGCGGACGCCGTGCTGCACGGGACCATTTTGCAGGAGGTGGTGGCGCCGCTCACCTACAACTCCACCACGCAGCAGTCGTCCAGCTTTCTCATCACCCTGGTGGCCTCGGTCACCTTGACCGGCCGCGACGGCAAGATTCTCTACGAGAACAACAATTACGTCTTCCGCCAACAGTACCAATCCACCACCGACCTGCCATCGTTCTTTCAGGAGAATCCGGCGGCCGTGCAGCGACTCTCGCGCGAGTTTGCGCGGCAGCTGGTGGACGATGTGCTGGTGGGGTTCTAGCGTTTTCCCATACATAGAGACCCCTCCCCCCCTCCCCCCTCCCCCTATATTCTGGAAGGAAGTTCCTTATTTTCAATGAGATGCAAGGTGGTTTTCGCTTCAAGTTGCTGATTCCACAGGAGTTCGCTGCAGAATCCTGATTGCGAAGGAGTTAGCTGTCAGCTTCTGGCTGCTAGCTTTGCCTGAGGAACGACTCTATAAGAATTGTGCGCCAAAGATGGGAAATTATATGCAAAACAGTGGTTAGTGGCTAGTGATTAGGGGAAAGCCGGCTGGTTGGGGTTTGTGGTATCCCACCCATTCCGCAACGGACGCGGAATGGATGGGGCACCCGGCTTTCCACCCCCAGCGACGAAAGAACTTAAACTCTTATCTTGCCTGCGTCAGCTCCGCGACAACCGCGGCAATCTTATCGAGTATCTGGTTCCAGCCCTCCATTTGACCGCTATTTTTCGCGCTCTCCATGGGCTCATTTCCAATGAAGGTGAGCCTGGTCTGGCCGTTCCCAAGATCTTCGAAGAGGGTCACGTCGTACGCACCGTCGATAGCTTCATGTTCTATGCCCAGTTGCGCAGGGTCGATCCTGTTTCCCTCCGGGTCGGAAAAGTACATCAGCGAGACGATCTTCTGCTGCGGAATAATTTCGTGGTATTCAACCGCATTCCAGAACTCCTGCCCATCCGGCGCTCTCATGCAGCAGAGGAGTTTTCCTCCCACGCGAAAATCCATCTTGCAAACGGGCGCAGTAAACCCATTGGGCCCCCACCACTGCATGACATATTTCGGATCTGTCCACGCTTTCCAAACCAACTCGCGCGGGGCATCGAAAACTCTTGTGACAACCATCCTTTCGATCTCGTTAACCGTGTTTTTTGTCATCTCTGACCTCCGTTTTTTTCATTTGATTCACAACCACATCCAGCTTGTCGAAACTCTCTTCCCAGAATCGGCGATAAGAAACAGCCCAGTCGCTGACTGTCTTTATCGCCTCCGGCCTGAGCGTGCACACGCTCTCCCGTCCGCGCTTGGTCTTGATCACAATCCGCGCCCGCACCAGGCAGGCAATGTGTTTTGAAATCATTTGCTGCGAGAGTGCAAACCGCTCCGTCAATCGATGCACGGAGGCAGGCCCATGGGAGAGCCGTTCGATCATCGCCCGCCGGGTTGGATCAGACAAAGCCGCAAATGTTGTGTCCAACCTATCCACAACCAAAAGGTAGTGAATTGTTTGTCAAAATGTCAAGTGAGAATTTTTGGATTCTCGATTTCCCCGGTCCCCCAATGCGAGGGACCGGGGCCACCCAGCGAGCTTGTTTGTGGTGGCCAAGGCTTACAAAGCGGGTTCGTGCCGGGTTTTCCACGTCAAGTAACGCTGGCCTGGCAGCGCCAGGGAGGATATTCTGGAGCCGCATGTTCTGCCCACTGATCGGCTGCACTCTACGACCGTTTGTCTCCCGGAGATCGGCCTCCTTGAGGCCGAGACTATGACCGGCGCGCGCTGGGGCGCGGGATTTGCAGCTGCAGGCCGTTTTGTGTCGGAAATTGAGGCTGCCGCGGCCGGGAAAGGTACGTTGCGGCCCGGCTACGTTCTGGCCGGCGACGAGTCGTTTCTGCTAGACCGCTGCAGGGCTGCCGTCCTGAAGGCATTTGTGCCCACGGAATTGAGGGATTTCTGCCTCTCTGACCTGGACCTTTCCGGGACCTCGATCTTCGAAGTGCTTGACCGCGCCCAGACTCCCTCGCTGATGGCGCCGTTTCAGGTGATTTTTGTTCGCAATGTGAAGCAGCTTTACACCCGCGGCGCCAAAAAGGACGAGTTCGCGGCTGTGGATCGCTACTTCCGCTCGCCCAATCCCCAGGCGTTGATTATCTTTGTCGCCGACTTCATCCGCATCCCCGCCGACTCGCGGCGCATGGAAATGGACGACAAGAACCGCTTTGAGCGGCTCACTGAGACCCTGGGCGAGCACTGCGGCATGGTGGAACTGGCCCGCGTGAACGAAGACGACGCCATGCGCTGGATCGCTTCCACGACGCAGGAGGCGGGCGAGCGCATGGACCCCGACGCCGTCCGCGAGCTTGTGGATGCGCTGGGCGCGGACATGATGCTTATCTCGTCTGAGTTGGAGAAGCTTCTGCTCTATACACTGGGCCGCGGCCGCATCACCCTGGGCGACGTGGAGACCATGGTGCTGGGCGCCAAGCAGCGCTCGCTGTACGAACTGACCGACGCCATCAGCGCCCGCGACCGGGTGCGGGCCCTGGCCCTGCTGCAGGGCTTGCTGAACAGCTCCGATGGCGGAGAAGACGCTGCGATTGGGCACATTTACATGCTGGCGCGCACCTTCCGCCAGATGCTGGTGATCCTGGAGAAGAATGTCCGCGACTCGCGGGCGATCTGGCAGGCTTTGTGGCAGGGTTTCCGCATGCCGCCCTTTGCCGCCGAAGACCTGATTCGCCAGGCGCGCCGCTACAAAAGCCGCCGCGAGTTGACCCGCGCCTTGAGGCTGATTGCCCGGGCCGACCTGGAACTTCGCTCGTCACCTCCTGACAAGCGGTTGGTGCTGGAGCGGCTGGTTTATGATTTGTCCTCGGAACCGAAGCCGCCTTCTCCCCTGTTCGCATCGGTCCAACTGTCGTTTGAAGGGTAGCTTCTCAGGCGCGACAGACCGGCCTTAGTCCACGCCCCGGGCGTTCATCCACGGTCCGTACTGCTGGTCAGGGCCCTCGATGTGCGCCAGGTAGCCGTCGCGCAGCGAGCAAAGCAGCGGACGCATCCTGGCCTCTTCTCCCAGCTGCGCGCCAAGAGCCGACTCCCGGAACAGGCGCAGCAGCCGTTGATGCTCTGAGCGATGCTCGGGCAGGCCGGGGAATCCGGTTTTTTCCATCAACTGCTCCTCGCTCTGGAAGTGCATTCGGGTGAATTCGATGAGCCTCTCAAGCAGCCCGGTTACCAGGTCCCGGCCGCTGCCGCCCACCAGCGCCAGCCGCAACTCGTTCATGGAATCCATGAGGATTCCGTGCTGTTCGTCCATGGCTCGAACGCCGACGGTGCATGCGTGGTTCCAGGTGAGAAGAGTCACATGAGCCTCCACCAATCACTGGTGGATGTATCGGCGGCGCGGATCGGCGCGCTATGGGTAACCGTGCGATTCAAATGACCAAGGTTTGCCCGAAGCGGTGCACAATGGATTTGAATGTCATGATGATGCCGGCCAATGTCGTTGCCGCATTGCTCGCGCTGATTCCGTATCTGGCTGCGGCTTTTTTCCCGGATAGGGTGTGCGAATGGGCGCGAAGGCTTCCGATGTGGCTGCAACTGCTTTGTGCATCGCTTCTGTGTCTGCCGTATGTGCTGGTGGCGTCTGCCGCCGGGATTTTTCATTGGGGCTGGTTTGCGCTGTACGCGCTGCTTCCGGTGGGAGTGGCGTGTTTGCTGGGGACGGCAGGGCACGGTGGGAGCCGCAACGATGCAGGCAACTGGCGGGAGTTTCTGGTGCTTGCCGTATTGGGACTGGCGGTCGATCTGCGCTGGTTTGAAGCGGCGTGGCCGGCGCACCTGGCCATCTTCAACAAGATGCTGTTGCTGGATGCGGGGATTTACGGCTTCATTGTGCTTCGCGATTTGGAAGGCACCGGTTTCGATTTGCGCCTGCGCCTGAGCGATGTGGCAACAGGACTGAAAGAACTGGCGTGGTACACGCCGATTGCGCTGGCGCTTGGCCTGGGGCTGGGATTTTTGCATCTGCACGTGGGCTGGCCCGGCGTGGCCCCGATTGCCGGAGCATGGCTGTTCACGTTCTTTTTTATCGCCCTTCCGGAAGAACTGTTTTTTCGCGGATGGCTTCAGAATCTTCTGGAGCGGCGAATGGGGCGCTACCCGGCGCTGCTTGTCACAGCCGCCCTTTTTGGGCTTTCCCACTTCAACAAGCGAGCGCAGCACTTCAACTGGCGCTACGTTTTGCTGGCGGCGGTGGCGGGCGTTTTCTATGGCCGCGCGTGGCGGCGGGACCGGCGGGTTGGCGCATCGGCCATCACACACGCCTCAGTGGACACTATCTGGTCATTATGGCTGCGCTAACCGGTGCGGCGACTGCGCCAATGTAACCGGGCGACGAACGTAGGTGAGATAGCCGAGTCCAACGCGCATGTTGTGGATGACGTATCCAGGAATGGTGACCGCGATGGCAATGCCCAGAATGGCGTGCGCCATGGCCAGGGCATAGAGGTTGCGATATTGGAGGAAGAGCAGGCAGGAAGCCAGGCCGAGGATAAGGGTGATCACGGTAAGGATCGGGTTGGGCAGATGAGCAACCGCGAAGATCAACGCCGAAAGAAGCGCGGCGGCATTGGTGCTTGGCACCAGGCGCAGCAATCTGGCCAGGAAGATGGACTGGAGCAGGAACTGCTGCGCGCAGGCCCAGACGGCGTAGCCGGCATAGGTTTCGACGAACAGGACAGGGTTGCCCGGCATATGGAGGGTGTGCAGTCTCTGGGCCGCGATGACGGCCAGGGCCGCCATGACCAGCGCCGCGCCCACTACCCAAAGCGAACGAAGGAGGTTTACCGCATGCAGGCCCATGGCCTTGAGGCTTTCAAACGAGCGGTAGGCGACGGCCGCGATGAAGATGGCGGCAACCGGCCATACCATCCGCTGCAAAGGGCGGGGCGTCCAGATGACCAGGAGAATGAGGCCATAGGCAACGGCGAGCTCCAACATGTCTCGCCGGCGGTTTCGAAGGATCGGTGGGCTGTCGCTCAGCATTGCAACCCCCTCTGCACGATGCAGAAGATCGTAGTGCAATGTTTAGACGGAGGTCGTTGCGCTTTCGCATTCGGAAATCTATTCGAGAATTACGGCAGGCTCCGGCTCGTGGCCGCGCGTGGTGAGGGTGATAGCGGCGGCCAGAATCAGTCCACCGCCCAACCAGGCATAGGGGCCAAGATGTTCGCCGAGTAGTTGCACGCCCAGCCAGGAGCCGAGCGCCGGCTCAATATTCAGGAAGACCCCGGCGCGCGAAGCCGGCACGTGATGAATGCCCCAATTCCACAAGAGCGTCGTGGTGGCAGTGCATAGCAGGCCGCTGATGGCCAAGGCCGCCCATGCCGTGGAACTCACGTGCAGAAAGGGTGGGGGCGTGGCTGCTGAATCGGTAAGCGGGCTCATGATCCATGGTCCGAGCACCCACACGGCAAGCATCACGGTGCCGGAAAGGATGGTGTAAGCGGTTACGACCGGCGGGCTGTGGGTTTCCATGAGCTTTTTGCTGAGCAGAATCCATGCCAGTGCGGTGCACAGCGAGGCCACGACCATCAGGTCGCCGACCAGCGAAGGTTCTCCGTGACCACCCGGGCCGCGCGTGCCGCCCAGGACGATGAGAGCGGCGCCGGCGGTGGATCCAAACAAGGCCAGCCAACCAATCGCGTCGAGCCGCTCGCCGGCAAATAGCGCGGCTGCGGCAGCCAGCAATACCGGCATGGCGCCCACCATCAGCGATGCGTGACTCACGGTGGTCCGATCGAGGCCGTGAAACTGGATGAGGAATTGCACCGGCACGCCCAGCGCGGCAGAGACGAGGAGAAGGCGAACTTCGCCGCCGGTGAGCCGGACGCGGTTCAGAAACATGACCGGCAACATGCCCAGGCAGGCAAACAGGAAGCGGTAGAGCACCATGTGCTCCACGCTCATTTCATTCAAGGCCAGCCTGCCGAAGTAGAAGCCCGTTCCCCACAGGCATCCAGCCAGCGCGCATGCACCGTAGCCCAAATACGTCAGCCGCCTGGTCAAGAAGTGACTCATCATCCCCTCCTTTACTGTCGCACACGTGCGTGGGGACGATGTTTCAGCCGGAGCCGCTTGAGAATATACTGACGCCGAGGTGGGCGGATGAACAGCGATTGGATGCGGCGTCTGACCGCGGTCCGCGGTTGGGTGATTGTCGGGGTACTGGTCCTGATGGGAGCGGCCAGGCTGCTGCGGCGCTGAGCCGCCTCATTTAGAACTGCGGAGCGGTTCATGTTGCACCACAGAGGGGCTCCCCCATCGGCGAGAATAGTGCTGGATGATGAAACGGTACCTTCAGGCACGCCGCCTTCAGCACGCATACTTGTGGATTGCGGTTGCGGCCATCGGGCTTTGGGCAGCTACAGCGGTCCCGGCGCAGAGCAGTAGCGCGCTCGCTGCGCAAGCCTCGCAGCACTCCAAGAAGGCTCGTTCGCAGCCGCAGCAACTTCCCGCCAAGCCTTCACAGCCGCCTGCTTTCACCATCCCAATTGAACCGCTGGGCTTTACAGCTCCCGGGGCCCTGTACCTGGGAGAGCGCCACAGCTTTGCCTCACTGGACTTCATGGATGAAGATCGGCTGTTGTTCACTTTTCGCGTACCTGGACTGATGCGGCGCGCGGCCGATGAAGCCATGACCGGAGACGAGCGCCAGATTCGCGCAGTTGTGCTGGCGCTGCCGGCCGGCACGGTGCAGGCTGAAACGCTCTGGACCGTCCATGACCGGGCCCGCTACCTGTGGATGCTCAAAGACGGCCATTTTCTGCTTCGCGACGGCGACACAATTCATCAAGGGGATGCCACGCTGGAATTGAAGCCGTGGCTGCGCTTCCCGGGGCCCCTGACCTGGCTTCAGCTAGATCCCTCGCAGCAGTTTTTAGTTGCCGACTCCCGCGAACCGGCAGCAATGGACGCCAATCCTGGAGAGGCAGCCAGCCCGCCCTCGGCCAGCGTGAATATGGCGGTGGACGGGCAGGCACCGGGCGTTTCGAAGGACATTATCGTACGCATCCTGCGCAGGGATTCCGGGCAGGTGATGCTGCTGAGCCACACCCACACCTCGGTGCATTTGCCCATCAACGCAACTGGTTACCTTGAGAGCCTGCACGCAACGAACGGGCAATGGATGCTGATTCTCAACTACTTTAGCGGGGGAAGCACGATCCTGGGGCGCGTTGACTCTGCGTGTTCTCCGACATTCGATTTCATCTCGCAACGAGAGGTGGTTGCAACGACCTGCGATTCCACAGGGGGTCGCAGGTTGGTGGCAATGACCGCCGACGGACACCAGCTTTGGCATGAAGCCAATGCATCGGTGCCGGTTTGGCCGTTGATGGTCAAGGCGCCGAATGGTTTACGGCTGGCAAGAGAGTCGCTGTCTGTATCTCATCCGGTGAGCGCCACTTCGCCGATGGAAAACGAGGATATCAAGGGGCAGTTGGTTGAAGTATTCGATGCGGCGACGGGCAAGGTGGCGCTGACTGCCAACGCAAGTCCGGTGCTGGACGCAGGGGGAAACGTGGCCATCTCGCCATCGGGCCGCCGCGTGGCCGTGATCAGCGAGGGCTCAATCCAGGTGTTTGAGCTGCCGGAGCCGCCTGCTTTGCCGTAGTTGCTCCGGCCAGAATTGAGTCTTTCCCGGTCCGACCGTTTCCATCCGATGTAAACTGAGCAACGGGGGAACTCTTTTTGGCTACGGCGGTTGTCCACTACACGGCTTCGGCGGCTACCGATCGCGGCCGCAAGCGCCCCTCGAACGAAGACGCATTCGGATATTCCGTCGAACACGGAGTCTATGTCGTGTGTGACGGAATGGGCGGCGCGGCGGCAGGCGAAATTGCAAGCTCGCTGGCGGTGGACGAAGTGCTGAGCCGGCTCACCAACCGCGATTTGAAGATGGAACCGCAGCTGGCCGCAGAGCAGGCCATTGACGCAGCCAACGAGGTCATCTTTTCCCGCTCGCAGCGAAGCTTGAGCCTCAACGGCATGGGCACGACGCTGGTGGGCTTTCTGGCCGAAGATCGCCACGTCTGGGTTATCAACGTTGGCGACAGCCGCTGTTACCGCTTGCGGAATTCTCACCTGGAACAGATCACCCTGGATCACTCCCTGGTGGAAGAGCAGGTAAGGATGGGCCGCATGACCCCTGCCGAAGCGCTGCGGTCGTCGCTGAGAAACGTAATTACCAGGGCGCTCGGCACGCAGTCGCGGGTGACGCCGGATGTTTTCGCGCTGGAAGCGGATGCCGGCGATTTGTTTCTGCTTTGTTCCGATGGGCTGACGCGCGAACTCTCCGATGAACATATCCAGTCGCTGCTCGCCGTCGATCGGCCGCTTGAAGATTTATGCGCCGGGCTGGTGAACGCGGCCAAGAAAGCCGGCGGCCATGACAACATTACCTGCATATTGGTGCGGGCCGGAACATAATCCAGGAGAATTGGCGGGAGCCCAGGGCTTGGCAGAGTGGGCCGATAGCTTCTGGATTGATAGGGACCGCGCCGTGTGTTGACAGGTCCCGGGGCTGCTCTTATTCTTCGTATGTCGAAGATATTGATAACGTTTTCAAGCCAAGGAGCAAGCATGACTACCTCCGCCGCCAAGCCAGGATCGGCCTGTGTCGATCCAGCAGCAATTCCGCAGCGAACGCTTTGGACCGGGGCGAAGATGCCCGCTGTTGGGCTGGGCACCTTTGGCTCCGATCACGTTTCTGCGGCCCAGGTTGCCGAAGCAGTCGGGGGAGCGGCCGCAGTGGGCTATCGGCACTTCGATTGCGCCTCGGTCTACGGAAACGAAATTGAGGTTGGCGCGGCGCTTGAGTCGATTCAACGCGGCGGAATTAAGCGCGATGAACTCTGGGTCACCTCAAAGCTGTGGAACGACAAGCACGCAGAGAGCGACGTGATCGCGCAATGCCGCAAGTCGCTTGCCGACCTTCGCCTCAACTACCTGGACCTCTACCTGGTGCACTGGCCTTTCCCAAATTTCCATGCGCCGGGCTGCGATGTCAGCTCTCGCAGCGCGGACGCCAAGCCTTATATTCATGAGAACTACATGAAGACCTGGCGCAAGATGGAAGAGCTGGTCGACCTGGGCCTGGTGCGGCATATCGGCGCATCGAACATGACCATTCCCAAACTCAAGCTGGTGCTGCGCGACGCGCGCATCAAGCCGGCGGTGAACGAGATGGAACTGCATCCGCACTTCCAGCAGCCTGAGTTGTTCAAATATGTTTTAGACAACGGCATTCAGCCCATCGGATACTGCCCGCTCGGCTCGCCGGGACGCCCGGAGCGCGACCGCACACCGGAAGACACCGCACCGACGGAAGATTCGGTGATTCTCGAGATCGCCAGGCGACACGGAGTGAATCCCGCGGCAATCTGCATCAAGTGGGCCGTGCAACGCGGGCAAACGCCGATTCCGTTTTCAGTGAATCACTATCGCGACAACCTTGAATGTGTTACCCACGATCCGCTCAGCGATGAAGAGATGCAGACGATTGCGAGGCTCGACCGCAACTGCCGGCTGATCAAGGGGCAGGTCTTCCTGTGGAAGGATGGTCAGACCTGGGAAGCGCTGTGGGACGTGGATGGCGAAGTTACACCGGCATAGCAGCGCACACTCCGCTCGGATGAGCGGGCGGTTGAGGGTTGTGGTTTCGCTGGTCCCCAAAAGCGAGGGGCCAGGGGCACCCAGTTCTTGTGGGAACAAGGCCGGTTCTATCTTTGGGTGTTGCTGGCCGCGGCGAGTTTTGCTGCTCAAGATGACAGATTTTGGCCGAAGGAATTACAGGCTGTAGATGGGAAGGAAAAAGATGAAAGAGAGAGCGGAAACGATGACCGCGGCATTTTTGCCCGGCAACTCGACTGTTGAAATGCGCGCCGTGCCGGTGCCCACGCCTGGCCATGGAGAAGTGTTGCTGCGCATCAAGGCTTCGACGATTTGCGGTTCGGATATTCGATGCATCTATCACGAACACCTGGGCAAGGGGCCTGAAGGCTACCAGGGCGTGATTGCCGGCCACGAGCCTTGCGGACAGATTGTGGCTGAAGGACCCGGCCTGCGCCGCTTCAAGACCGGTGACCGCGTGATTGTTTATCACATCTCCGGCTGCGGCGTGTGCAACGATTGCCGGCGCGGTTACATGATTTCGTGCACCAGCGAGAAGTATCGCCGCGCCTACGGATGGCAACGCGACGGCGGCATGGCTGAGTTCATGATCGCGGAGGAGAAGGACCTGATCGCGCTACCCGACGAGCTTTCTTACGCCGACGGCGCGCAGGTGGCTTGCGGCTTTGGAACGGTTTACGAGGGATTGGAAAAGATTGGCATCGACGGCAATCATGCTGTGCTCATCACAGGGCTTGGTCCGGTGGGTTTGGCCACGGGCGCGTTGTGCCGCAAACTCGGCGCGAACAAGATCATTGGTATCGATGTTGTGCCGGAGCGCATGAAGATCGCGCTGGATCTTGGCCTTTGCGATGCGGTGCTGGCTTCGGGACCGGATAATGTGGCCCAGGTGAGGGAACTCACTGGCAGCTACGGCGTGGAGCGGGCGGTGGATTGCTCAGCGAACGCTGCCGCGCGCGCCACGGCCATCCGCGCCACGCGCAAGTGGGGAAAGATCGTTTTTCTCGGCGAAGGCGGTACTGTCGAGATCAATCCTTCGCCGGATATGATTCACGACCAGAAAACCTTGTACGGTTCGTGGGTGACGTCAACGTGGCTGATGGAAGAACTGGTGGAGCGGCTGGTTCGCTGGAACCTGCATCCGGCCGATATCATCACGCATCGCTTCCCGCTGGAGCGTGCTTCTGAAGCATATGCGCTCATGTCCTCAGGCAAGTGCGGCAAGGTGGCCGTCTGCCAGGATGAAGAACTGGTTTAGATGAAATCTGAGGAGATGAGGCCATGAGCAGCACGATGGAATCAAACACATCTGATTGGGAGCAGCGACTCAGCACGCTGCTTCCACTGTATGGACATCGCAACTGGATTGTAGTTGCGGATGCGGCGTATCCGGCTCAATCGAAGCCGGGCATCGAGACCATTGTCGCCGATGCGGATCAGATTCAGACGGTACGCACGGTTGCTGTGGCTATTGAAGCATGCAATCACATTCGTGCGAATGTGTATACCGATCGGGAGCTTGCCTTTGTCGCAGAGGATGATGCGCCGGGGATCGCAGACTACCGGCGGCAACTAGACGGGGCGCTCGAAGGCTCTCACGTTCTTGAGATTCCGCATGAAGAGATCATTGCCAAACTCGACAAATCCGCCGAGGTATTTCACATTCTGATTATCAAGACCGACATGACGATTCCGTATACTTCGGTTTTCTTCGAACTGGATTGCGGGTACTGGAGCGCAGAGGCGGAAGCGCGGCTTCGCCAGGCAATACGCGTTGCGGATTCAAAGTGACTTCGACTGCACAAATCTAACCGTGGGTTGAAATTTTCGATCCACTCCACATGAGTTACAGCGAAAGGAACTAGACCCATGGCTCTGAACAGGCGTGAGTTACTGCAATGGATGGGCGGCGCATGTTCCGCCCTGGCACTTTCAAAGTTTGCGCGCGCCCAGGCGCAGGGTGCGACCTTTCAACCCACGCGGCAATCCTTGCAGGGCTACCACATTCCCGAATGGTTCCGCGATGCGAAGTTCGGCATCTGGTCCCACTGGGGACCGCAGTCGGCCATTGAGAACGGCGATTGGTACGCCCGCAACATGTATATCCAGGGGTCGAATGAGTATCGCTATCATGTTGAGACCTACGGCCATCCGACGAAAGTGGGATACAAGGACCTGGTGAACGACTGGCATGCCGCCAAGTGGGACCCTGAGCATCTGATGGGTTTGTACAAGAAAGCCGGGGCAAAATATTTTGTCAGCATGGGCGTTCATCATGACAATTTCGATCTTTGGAACTCGAAGCACACGCGCTGGAACGCGGTGAACATGGGACCGAAGAAAGATGTGGTTGGCACGTGGCAGAAGGCCGCGCAGAAAAATGGATTGCGGTTCGGCGTAAGCGAGCACTTGTGGATCAGCTACAAATGGTGGGCCGTGAGCCACGGCGCGGACAAAACGGGCCCGCTGGCCGGTGTTGCCTATGACGGCGTGGATCCGAAGTTTGAAGACCTTTACCATGACGCCAATTGCGCACGCTTTGTTGACCGGCTCGATTGGACCGACGATGGAATTCCAGAGACGTGGAAGCAGCACTACCTGGACCGCATGACCGACCTCATCGACAAGTACCAACCGGATTTCCTTTACACCGACGGCCACCTGCCTTTCGAAGAGTACGGGATGAAGGTGGTTTCGCACTTGTACAACGTGAGCGCGCAACTGCACGGCGGCAACAATGAAGCTGTTTACACCAGCAAGGACGGCACGGATTGCGCTATCGGCACCTGCCTGCTGGATCACGAACGCGGCGTCGCCGACGGCATTGCGGCCAATCCGTGGCAGACCGACACCTGCATCGGCCAATGGCACTACAACCGCGGGGAGAAGTACAAGACTGCCAAGAAAGTGATTGACCTTCTGGTCGACATCGTAAGCAAGAACGGAAACCTGCTGCTCAACTTCCCGCTGCCCAACTCCGGTGAACTGGATTATGAAGAGCGGAGAGTGCTTGAAGGCATCACTGCATGGATGGAAGTGAACAGCGAAGGTATCTACGCTTCGCGTCCGTGGAAGATTTACGGCGAAGGCCCTTCGACAAAGGTCAAGATTGAAGCGAGCAACTTTAACGAGGACAAGCAAAAAGACTTGACTGCCGACGATGTCCGCTTCACAGCGAAAAACAGCACGGTCTACGCATTCGTGATGGGCACGCCTGAAAAACAGGCTTGCATCTGCGCGCTCGGCCTCGCGAGTTCGCAGGCTCCGGGAAAAATTCTCAAGGTTGAAATGCTCGGCCACAAGGGCGATTTGAATTGGAAACAGGATGAGTGCGGGCTGAAGGTCGAGATGCCGGCGGAGAAAATTTCCGACATTGGCATCACGCTGAAGATTCAAACGGCTTAACTGATTCACGCAACAATACCGGGTGTCCCAGATCTCGTCCGCCCCAGCAGACGGGACCTGGGAATCCACAATCACAAACAGCATCCTCTTTGAGTGCTGCACATTTTACACAATATATATGGGCGACATTTCCTCAGCGGCGGGATGTACCATGAACAAGTGCCGCCCATGAAAGAAACAAAAAACCTCGCTCCCGAAATTCTTCTTCACATCGCAAAGGTACTGAATCTCCCCCTGCATGGCATCGTCGCAGTCATTGAATTGCTGGACGACGGCGGAACTGTGCCCTTTATTGCGCGCTACCGCAAAGAGGCCACCGGCAACCTGGATGAAGTGCAGATTCTGGATATCGAAGAGAAACTCGCCTATTTCCGCGATTTGACGGAGCGGCGGGAAACCATCCTCGCCTCCATTGCAGAACAGGGCAAGCTGACCGACGAGTTGAAGGCGCGCATTGAGGCCACGCTCGACAAGAGCGAACTTGAAGACTTGTACCTGCCCTACAAGCCCAAGCGCCGCACCAAGGCTACCATCGCGCGAGAGAAGGGTCTTGAACCGCTGGCGCAATACCTCTGGGCGCAGCAGAATACCGCAGAGCCGTTGGAGACTTTTGCCGCGCGCTTTGTGAATGCCGAGTTGGGCGTGGCCACGGTAGACGAAGCGCTGGAAGGCGCGCGGCACATTGTTGCCGAGTGGATCAGCGAAGATGCCGACCTGCGCAAAGCGCTGCGGAAACTGGTCTTCGATGAAGGCGTCGTCGTCAGCCGCAAGGCAACGGATGCGGTGGACGAGCAGGACAAATTCAAGATGTACTACGAGTACAGCGAGCCGGTGAAGACCATCCCCTCGCATCGCATGCTGGCCATCCGCCGCGGTGAAGGCGAAAACGTGCTCTACTTTCTCATTGAGGTGGAACCGGAACGGGCCATCGCCATCATTCAACGCCACGTGCTGCGCCTCAAAGGCGATTGGACGCGGCAGCTTGAAATGGCCATCGACGATGCATGGAAGCGGCTTCTCAACAGTTCAATTCAGGGCGAGATTCGCCTGGAGCTCAAGCGCCGTTCGGACACGGAAGCGATTCGTGTTTTTCGCGACAACCTGTACAACCTGCTGCTTGCGCCGCCCGCCGGACCGATCTCCGTGCTGGGTATCGATCCCGGCCTTCGCACCGGCTGCAAGGTTGCCGTGGTGGATGAGACCGGCAAGCTGCTTGATCACACCGTGCTCTACCTGCACACTTCAAAGCACGGCAACGATGAGTCCGTGCCCAAACTCGAAGCGCTGTTGCGCAAGCACAACGTTCGCGCCATCGCCATCGGCAACGGGACGGCATCGCGAGAGACCGACGCCTTTGTGCGCGAGTTCCTGCGCGACAAGGGAATCGAAGGCGTCTTTTCTGTAACGGTGAGCGAATCGGGCGCCAGCGTCTACTCCGCTTCTGCTGTCGCGCGGCAGGAGTTTCCCGATCTCGATTTGACGGTGCGCGGCGCCATTTCGATTGCGCGCCGATTGCAGGACCCGCTTTCAGAATTGGTGAAAGTCGATCCCAAGTCTATCGGCGTGGGCCAATATCAGCACGACGTTGACCAGCGCCAATTGCAGGAGTCGCTGGAGACGGTGATTGAAAGTTGCGTCAACAAAGTCGGCGTTGACCTGAACACTTCATCGTGGACGCTACTGAGATTTGTTGCCGGCATCACGGAGCGCACGGCGCTGAATATCGTGAGCCATCGCAATGAGAAGGGCAGCTTCCACTCGCGCGCGCAGGTGCTTGAGGTGCCGGGCATCGGCCCCAAGACTTACGAGCAGGCGGCCGGTTTTCTGCGTATTCGCAATGGCGACAATCCGCTGGACATGACCGCGGTACACCCTGAGTCGTATCCGATCGTTGAGCAGATTGCAGGGCTGCTTCACTCGTCGGTGGAGCAGATCATTCAGCAACCGCAGCTTCTCGAACAGGTGGACCCCAAGCAGGTGTCCGCTGGAACGTACACGGTGAATGACATTCTGGCCGAACTGCGGAAGCCGGGACGCGATCCGCGCGACAAGTTTGTTGCGCCTGTGTTTCACGATGCGGTGCGGGAGATGGCCGATGTGGAGCCGGGGATGGTGCTTGAGGGCGTGGTCACCAACGTGACCAAGTTCGGCGCATTTGTGGATATCGGCGTTCATCAGGATGGGCTGGTGCACATCAGCGAACTCTCAAACCGCTATATCAAGGAACCGTCAGAGGCTGTAAAGACGGGGCAGATTGTGAAAGTGAAGGTGCTGAGCGTGGACGCGAAGGCAAAACGGATTGCGCTTTCAATCAAGGCGCTGTCAGCGCCTGCCGCGCGACCGGTACGCAAGCAGGAAAAGCCAGATGCAAAACCGCAGCCGACGATGGATGAGAAGCTTGCCGCGCTTTCGACGAAGTGGAAGGTCAGGTCGTAGAGTCGCGGCGGGCGTCGAGAAATCAGCTTGGTCGAGCGCGGACGGGGACGTCCGCGCTACAGCCGGCCAGGAGGCCAGCGCTACAGGGCTATTGCGGCGCTGCGTTGCGGTTGCGGCGCTGCGGTGGAGAATGCTCTAGTTGCCTTGACGCTTTTGCGCGATGACCAGTCCCCGCGGCGTGGGTAGACATACTACGGAAATAAGTCCCTCGGCTTGCAATCTAAAAGCGGCCTCGCGCACGATTTTCTGGTGCGAACTGGCATCGTGGATCAGGATGAGTCCGTTCGGGTTGATTTGCGGAAGGAAGTGACGGACTTCTTGCTCGCGAATGGATATCTCGCTATCGCTGTAGAACAGGTCGATGGCGCCCTCGATCTTCATATCGAGGCTCGACTCGTGGCGCAGATCGATCCATTGAGACAGGCCGGAGTCTGCGATCTTCTGGCTGGCTTTGGCGAATACAACCGGATCAAGTTCGCAACTGACGATTTTGCCAAAGCCGTTTTGCTTCAGGCCTTCCGCCATCCAGATGGTGCTCACGCCGAGAAAGGAGCCGGTTTCGACAATCAACTCCGGTTTGATCGTGGTGACCAGCGTTCGCAACAATTCCAGGACCTCCGCTTCGGCAGTCATGGAGTCATACATGCTCCAGCGCTTGGGGTGAGGGCACTCCGGCGTGGCGCGGTGATACTCAGGCAAGAGAGCGCCCTTGGCCCGTTCGGCCTGCAGCAAGATTTTATGCTCCTGTTTCAGCTTCTTTCGAAAGAGTCCCATATTTCACCTGCCGCGCTTTTGCGCAATCGAATTTGCACGTTGATCTTACCCGCAGTTCAGAACTGCACTGTCTCTTCAAGACGGTGAGTTATGCCCAGATTTGTAACTCAGCTTTGCATCGGCCGATCCAGAAGGGAAACCCAATCGGCTGGATGGACGGCAGACCGCGGAACGCGGGAACGATTCAACTTGTAGCGCAGTTTCGTCAGACCGTGCAGTTTTTCGCCGTCTGCGACGAAAGGAATGAGCCGCGCGGCTGAACGGCCGAGCGCGGCCCGCTGTTTCTGAAACCGGCCGCCGTCATTCGGCCGGAACTGCGACCACGCGATGGAGTGAACAAACCCTGCTGCGCCAAACTCGTCGCTACGTAAAACATCTTCGACAAAGACCCGGATGGGCCCTGGAAAAACATTGAGCGCATCGTGGAAGGCTACGACACCCTGCGGATTGAGGTGCTTGATAAAGCCGTCGAAGTCCGTTTTGGCGCCTTCGTATGTGTGGTCGCCATCGATCCACAAAAAGCGGATGGGGCGGCTCCAGGAAATCGACACCTGGTGAGAATAAGCCAGGTGGATCTCTACCTGGTTGGCGACTCCAGCCGCCTCAATGTTTCTTAGAAAATCCTTATAGGATGTTGCCTCCGGATCCGATTCGCAATCCAACAGGATTGGCGAGTTATGCGGATCAATGGCAACAATGGGCCCCAGACCGTAATGGGCCGCCACTTTGGCGAGCATGACCGTGGACTTGCCTTTGAAACTGCCGGTCTCAACAATCGCCCCGCCGGCCGGCACGCAGGCGGCAATCGTCCCCAGAAGGCGGGCTTCGTTTTCCATCAGATATCCGGGAATCTTGCGCGCCGCATCCCAGGCATCGTCAAGCACTGCGTCCAGATCGCGGGGAACCTCTATCGTAGCCAAATGCCTTCTCCTTGGAACCGCTGGGAAGAGTGTATTACGCAATGCTGGCAGAGCGTAAAGGCGGGGAATCGCCAGTCCATTATAGACGGCTGGCCATATGTTGCGCCCTAGGACGGCACCGGACTTTCCGGTGTAATCTGCGCGGTGCGCCTCACTTGGCGGGTTATAGGACTATTATGGTCGCGACGGCACGAAAAGTGCCGATAGGTACTTTGCAAGAATGCGGGTCTGCGCAAGGGCCCGTAGCCGTCAGGCAAGAAGGTGGCAAATGAAAGTCAAGGACAAGGAGGCGCCGCCGGCAGCTGTGCCGGGCGGAACAGATGTCGGGGGCATCGCCAAAGGCGGGGACCTGCCCGCGCCGGTGAACGGCAAGGCTTTGCGGTTGGGCAAGGATATCGACTATGAACGCGAATTGCGCCGCCTGCAGATTGAACTGGTGAAGCTGCAGGAATGGGTTCGAAGCGAAAAGCTGCGAGTTGTGGTGCTGTTTGAGGGCCGGGACGCGGCAGGCAAGGGCGGCGCCATCAAGCGAATCACGGAGTCGCTCAACCCACGCGTTTGCCGGGTGGTGGCGCTGGGCACGCCGACCGAGCGCGAACAATCGCAGTGGTACTTTCAACGGTACGTTGCTCATTTGCCCGCAGCGGGAGAGATTGTGCTGTTTGACCGCAGCTGGTACAACCGCGCCGGCGTTGAGCGCGTGATGGGCTTCTGCAGCGAGGCGCAGTACCTTGAGTTCATGCAGAGCTGCCCGGAGTTCGAGCGCATGCTGGTGCGGTCGGGGATTCGGCTCATCAAGTATTGGTTTTCAGTGAGCGACGAGGAACAGGAACGGCGCTTTCAGGACCGCATGAAGAACGTGACCAAGCGCTGGAAACTGAGCCCCATGGACCTGGAGTCGCGCAAGCACTGGGCGGATTACTCGCGCGCCAAGGACGAGATGCTCGCGGTTACCGATACCAAGCAGGTGCCTTGGTACGTGGTGAACGCCGAAAACAAAAAGTGCGCACGGCTGAATGTCATGCGGCACTTGCTGTCGCAGTTTGTCTATCGGGACCTGACGCCAGAGACGCTGGTGTTGCCCAAGCTCGAAAAGACGAAATACGTGCGGCCGCCGATCCAGGAGCAGAACTTCATCCCGGAGATTTACCGATAAGCGAGCGGGGCGGCTTGCCTGGAACTCCCGTTTCACCTTAGTCTTGGGGCGGGGGTTGGACTTTGACGGATTTGCAGACTGGTGTGATTCCCACGCCTGAGCGCGGTTCGCGCTCCCCTTCGCTCAAGCTCTCAGGGCTGCGCAAGGCATTCGGCGACGTTGTGGCCGTGGATGGGCTTGACCTTGAGGTAGCAAGCGGCGAGTGCTTCGGATTGCTGGGACCCAATGGAGCGGGGAAGACAACCACCATTGAAATATGCGAAGGGCTCACCGAGCCTGATGCGGGACAGGTGCAGCTGCTGGGACTGGACTGGAATACCGGCGCCCGCGCTTTGCGGCAGCGGATAGGCGTGCAGTTGCAGGAGACGCAGTTTCCCGACAAGCTCACGGTAGAGGAGACGCTGCGGTTGTTTCGCAGCTTCTATCGGCAGGGCATTTCGGTTGACGAGTCCATCCGCACGGCGCAACTGGAAGAGAAGCGAGGCGCCCGCGTAGGTACGCTTTCAGGCGGGCAAAAGCAGCGGCTGGCCATGGCCTGCGCGCTGGTCGGCGATCCGGAATTGCTGTTTCTTGACGAGCCGACGACTGGCCTCGATCCGCAGGCGCGTCGCCACTTGTGGGACCTGGTGGACCAGTTGAAGCTTGCGGGGCGGACCATCATTCTGACCACCCACTACATGGAAGAGGCAGAGCGGCTTTGCGATCGCGTGGCCATTATAGATCACGGGCGCGTCATCGCTCGTGGCACGGTGCAGCAACTGATCGCTTCAGTCGGCGCGGAACACGTTGTGGAGTTTGCCGTGACCGGCGAGGAGAGGAGTCATGGCGTTGTAAATGCCGCGGCACTGCTGGCCATTCCCGGCATTCAGTCGCATCGCGTGGACGCCGGCTTGCATCAGCTTTCAGTGAGCGAACTGCACGTGGCCGTGCCGCGCATCTTTGCGGCGCTCAGTGCGCAGGGATTGCACTTGAGCGAGTTTCGAACGCATTCCGCATCGCTTGAAGATGTATTTGTCGGATTGACGGGAAGGAATCTGCGCGATGAATAGACTGGAACAAAGCAGCCTTTACCAGCTCACCATCGTGCGCTTTCGGCTGATTCTGCGCGAGCCTGAGGCCATCTTCTGGATTTTCATTTTTCCGATTTTGCTGGCCGTGGGGTTGGGGATTGCCTTCAGGAACCGGCCCGCGGACGTACTGCGAGTGGGCGCCACGACCGGCCAACTCGCACGAGCACTGGCCGAAGACAAGGGATTGTCGGCCTCGACGATGGACGAGGTCCGGGGTGCAAAGGCATTGGCCACCGGCAATATTTTGTTGCTGGCGATCGAATCGCCGGCTGGCGTTACGTACAAATTCGACGATACCAATCCCGATGCGCGCACCGCGCGTATGCTGGTGGATCGCGACCTGCAAGCCGCGGCGGGCCAGCGGGATGCGGTTCATGTGCAGAACCAGTTGGTTCACGAAACCGGCTCGCGCTACATCGACTTTGTGATACCCGGCCTGCTGGGCATGAACCTGATGGGGTCGGCGATGTGGGGGCTTGGCTTTTCGATTGTTGAGGCCCGACAGAAGAAATTGCTCAAGCGGCTGGTGGCTTCACCCATGCCGCGGTGGCAGTATCTGATGTCGTTTATTCTTTCACGGCTGGCCATGCTGGTTCTTGAGGTGTTGGCTTTCCTGGGCTTTGCGCGTCTGGTCTTCGGCGTGCCGTTTCGCGGACCACTGTGGCAGTTGGGATTCTTGTGCGTGCTCACTTCGCTGGCATTCTCTGCCCTTGGCCTGCTGGTGGCCTCCCGCGCCAAGAATATGGAAGTGGTCTCAGGCTTGATGAACCTGGTGATGCTTCCGATGTGGATTCTCAGCGGCATCTTTTTTTCAGCATCGCGCTTCCCGATTGTGATTCAACCGCTGGTGCGCGCGCTGCCGCTGACCGCAGCTATCGATGCGATGCGCGGGAACATGCTGCAGGGCATGAGCCTGGGGCAGTTGGGAATTCCTGTTGCGATATTGACGGCGTGGCTGGTGGCGGCTTTTGGCGTTTCGCTGCGGATCTTCCGGTGGCGGTAGGTTCGCAATGATACCTCTTACCGCCGCTGGATGAATCTCACTTCTTCTTACGAGACTCACTGAGCCGAAGCAGGACGATGCCATGACGCGGCACCTGGGACTCGTATCTGTCTTCGAAGACGCCGATATCCTTTTGACGCCACAGGTCGCGCACAGTTTGACGCCCGGTTCTGCCCAGGGCGTTCCAATCAACCGAGATCGAAGAGGGTCGTTCGGTCAGGTTGAATAGGCCGACTGCGATCGATCCGTCTTCAAGCTGCTTGGCGAGAATGAGTTCCTTTGCGGACTTGTGAATAATTACGGCCTGCTTGCCGAGGGAATCCTGGTCAATATCGATTACCTCGGAGTTGCAGAGGATGCCGATTGTGAAGGGATCGAGGGTTGCCATGTCTCCCGAGTAAAAGAGCGGGGAGGCCATCAGGGACCACATCGACATGTAGCTGTATTGTTCGTCGGGTGTGAGGGTGGTGGGCTTGGCGGGCGCTTCGATGTTGTGGGCATCGCC
Organism: uncultured Acidobacteriaceae bacterium; assembly: GCA_903911925.1. GTDB lineage: Bacteria > Acidobacteriota > Terriglobia > Terriglobales > Acidobacteriaceae > Telmatobacter. Next base: position 20,831 of record CAIWFH010000209.1, on the reverse strand, counting down.
GACTGTGCCGATGAGAATGTAATCGGGGTCGTTCCAACCGCCGGGACCGGCGAATGCATTCAGCGCTGCATTGGCAAAGCCAACCGAGTAGAAGCCGGGCAGGGAACTGTTTGGCTCAGCGCCGACGTCGCCGGTAGTACGCCAGGAATTGCCGCCAATCTGGCGTGCCCATGTCCATACATCGGCGAAACCGTACTGGCACAGGTTGAAGACGACATCCCTGTCCAAGCCTTTCACGATGGCACCCATCTGCGCGTAAGGTTTTTTGTATTCGGCCTCGGTCTTCTCCTTGATCAAATCCTGATAACTGCACATGTCGTACTTGAGGAGGTCAAAGCCCCAGGCCGCGTATTGGCGGGCGTCGGCTTCCTCGTGACGAAGAGAGCCCTCGCGGCCGGCACAGGTTTGCGGGCCGGGCGAGGTGTAGATGCCGGCCTTGAGGCCCAGGGAATGAATATAGGCGGTGAGCGCGGCCATATCGGGGAAGTGAGTCGTGGGAAGGATCGCGCCATCCTTGTCACGCACCAGCTCACCGATTGCCGCATCCTTGACACCGGGCTTTCTTTGCCAGGCATCGTCGATGTCAATGTACTGGTACCCATAATCCGCCATACCCGATGCGATCATGGCGTCGGCAGACTTGCGAACCACGGCATCCGTGGGATGTTCGTAGAAGGTGTACCAATCGTTCCAGCCCATCTGCGGAGTCAGGCCGATGGTGTCGCCCACGACGATCCTGAATGGCCGGGTGTCTTTTCCCAGGCTGTTCGCCGCCAGCAGTGTAACCTCGTATTCGCTGCGGGTAGCGGGGGTCTTGCCGGAGATAATCCCGGTATTCTCGTCAAGCTTGAGCGACCGCGGCAGGCCCTTTGCAGAGAAACGGATAGGGCGAGTGCCGGTGCATGGAATGCGATACAGAAAGGAGTGGCCGGGCCGGGCGCCGTAAACTTTCGGCCCGTTGATATGCGGGGCTGGCGGCGCTTTGGGCGTGAGCGGTTCAGGCAGACCCTGCCCGAACGCGGCTGTGCGAGGCACAGCCGCAGTCATCAGGGCAATTGAGAGGATCAGAGCCAGGGTTTTGAGTTTGCGCGCCATTTTTCCCTCCTACTTCGATACCACGGAAGGATAGCGCAGACGGCGGGGAACGGGACAGCTAAGCGGTCACCCGGGCGAGTTTGGTAATGCGGCCGGTCTCGTTCCAGTCGGACACATAGATGTTGGCATTCTTGTCGATGTGAACGCCGTGGGCGGCGCTGAACGAAGCCGTGGTAATGGCGCCGGGCTCGACTTTGTAGTTGGCCCACTGGGATTTTTGCGGATTGTCGCCCAGGAAAGCCACCGGTGTGTTGTCTTTATCGAGAATGGTGACGCGGCCCTCCAGTTCCGATATCACTGCAAAATCACCGTGGAAGCTGATCTGGCAGGGGCGCCGCAGATGCTGGGTGACGGTGCGGACGAACTTGCCGTCAAAGTCGAAATGGCAGAGGCGGCGGTTTTCGCGGTCGCAGATCAGCATCAGAGGCTGGTCGTAGCGCGTGTCCACTGAGACACCGTGATTGCAGTCGAACAGGCCCTCGGTGTGGCCCTTGCCGCCGTAGCTTTTTTTGAAGTTGCCCTTCTTGTCGAATTGGAAGAGGCGGGAATCCCCATAACCGTTGGCGATGAAGATAGAGCCATCCGGGCCGGGCACAGCGGCGGTGAGCTTCCACTCATTCGGCTCCTTGAAGCCGGCTTCGGCGGGAGCGGTGATTTTTTGCACAACGGTGCCATCGGTCTTGAATTTTACGAAGAGCCAGTTCTCTTTGGGAGTACCCTTCTGCACCGTGGTGTAGAGATACTCTTCACCATCTTCTTCGGCGTAGACCATCGAGTGAACTTCGGGAAAATCGTGGGCAATGGTTTTGAGCAGGACGCCGTCCTGGCCATAGACGAGCACTCCCGTCTCGCTCTGGGTACTCACGTAGACATGGCCTGCCTTGTCAGTGGCGATTCCGCCGTGCGTTCCGCCAAAGGAAGTTCCCGCGGGTAGTTGTCCCCATCCCTGGACGATGTCGTAAGTCCACTCGCCATTTCCTGTATGCATCGCTGCTCCTTCTGAGTTAACGTTGCCGCCGCCAGGCTGTGCCTTCGCTTGCCCGGTTGCCAGTGCTGTAACCGCGGCGGCTCCTGCAAAGCCAAAAAACTGCCGCCGGCCGAATCCTTGTGCCTGAGACTGTTTTGAATTCATTGGGTGTTCCTCGCGTCGGCCTTGGCCGCAACCTCGGTGGGCGCAGGTTGAGCCGGCGTGTTGTAGAGATAGACATGGCGCAAACTCTTCATCTTTTCAATTTGCGCCGCGGCAGAGGCAGTGACTTTGGTCCCGCTCAAATTCAAGTAAGTTAGTTGCGACAAGGCGGCCAGCTTTTGGATGCCGTCTCCGGTTACGCCGGTTCCTTCAAGATGGAGCGCGCGCAGATGGGTGAATTTTGCCAGCGTTTCGAAGCTTGCATTGGTCACCGGGGTGCGCGCCAGGTTCGCCTCGACGATGTACGGCGCGAACTTCTGGAACCCGGCGAACTGCGCGTCGGTAAAGCTGGGCGCAATATCAACCGTATTCAGAATCAGACCATCGGAGGGCTTGCGCGAAACCGGCACCAGCTTGGCTCCCTGGCCCATGTCCATCGTGTTAATCTCGGCCATCAGGCTGCTGTAGTCGCCCACCGGCTGCGGCGGCACTTCTGGTTGTTCCTCGCGAATTGAAACTCCGGCTACCGTGGTTGCGGTTGGCGAAGCGCCCTGCTGAACCCAAGCCGAAAGCCACGCAATCTCTTCCGACTTGAGCGGTGGCTTGCCCTCGGCGGGCATGAACTGCTTGTGGCTCGGCGGCAGGGTCACGCGCTGGAGCAGCGCACTTTTGTCCGGGCTGCCAGGAACAATCACCGGCCCATCCTTGCCGCCCTTCATCAGCGACTCGTAGGAGTCCAGGCGAAGGCCGCCCTTGACTTCGCTCTCGCCGTGGCATGTAACGCAATTGGCGTCGAGAACCGGGCCGACGTGTTTTGTGTAGAACGACGCGGGGTTTTGAGCGCCGGCATTTACGCCGCCGGGCGCTACCCAGCGCTTGAGCTGCGACGGCATGTATTGGGTGAGGTAGGTGCTCCCGTGCGTCAAAGTGCCGCCCTGGTGCGCGGTCCACATGAGCAGAAAGAACACTCCAGTGAGTATTGCAGGATAGAAGTGCGGCGTGGCGCCGGAGATCCACCAGGGACGCGCCAGCAGGCACAAAAGGACGATGATCGAGAGCCAGATGCCGCCCCACATGTGGTGGTTGACGACCGCGCCTGTGGCGCCTCCGCCAAACGCCAGCAGGAAACCGAGAGCCAACGAACCGAGGCAACATGCGAATGCAAGACCAAGCACGAATCCCGCGGCTTCGCGCAGCGCCGGACGGAAGCGTCCCACAATCTCAAGCAGCGGGACAAGCACCAGGAGCCCAACGGGAAGATGCACAGCGAGCGGATGGAAGCGGCCGAGAAACTGCTGCCAGTCGGCGTGCTGTTTTCCATCCAACTTGAAAATCCAGGGCAATAACAGCAGCGCGAGGCTGAGCAGCAGCGAGGCCAGCCAGACCACTCGTATAGAGCGGCTGCTGGGGAGCAATCTGTCGGCAAGGGCGGCCAGTTCTTTCACCGTTTTTGACACCCGAGCCATTTGTTTTCCGGGAAGCAATCGATCTGTATGCTCCACTAGCTCTTTCCCTTTCATCATGCAAGGAGACCCGGAACCACGCTTGCCGGCACCGGTCCAGTGAGTTTTTGGTCCAGACCTTGCGATTTGTAGGTCAGCTTGTTGTGGTCGATTCCCAAGCAATGCAGAACGGTTGCATTGAAATCACGTACGGTTACCGGGTCTTTGGCCACGTTGTAGCTGTATTCATCCGTCTCGCCATAGGTGATGCCGGTGCGCACACCGCCGCCTGTCATCCAGACGGTGAAGCAGCGCGGGTGGTGGTCGCGGCCATAGTTCTCCATCGTGAGGCCGCCCTGGCTGTAGACGGTGCGCCCGAACTCGCCGCCCCAGATGACCAGAGTGTCATCGAGCAATCCGCGCTGCTTGAGGTCGGTAACCAGCGCATAGCACCCGCGATCGGTCTCCTGGCAAAGAATCGGCAGCATACCGGTTACGTTGCCGTGCACGTCCCATCCGCGTTTGTAAATCTGCGTCAAGCGCACGCCACGCTCGGCCATGCGGCGCGCCATGAGGCAGTTATAGGCAAAGGTGCCGGGCTCTTTTGCGTCCGGTCCGTAAAGATCCCAGGTGGACTGCGGTTCCTTGCTCAGATCGGCAAGCTCGGGCACGGATGTTTGCATGCGGTACGCCATTTCGTACTGGGCGATTCGCGCATTGGTCTCCGGGTCGCCCAACTCGTCGTAGGTTTGCCGGTTGATCTGCTCAACAGCGTCGAGCATCTTGCGGCGGACTTCGCGATCCACTCCTTTGGGATCGGTGAGGTAGAGCACGGGGTCGCCGCCGGAGCGGAGTCCTACGCCAGCGTATTGCGACGAGAGAAATCCGCTGCTCCAGAGCCGGGAAGATAGCGGCTGGTTATTTTCCTTCGCGTTCACCTTGGTTTGCAGCACCATGAAGGTGGGCAGATTGTCGTTCATGCTGCCCAACCCGTAGGAGAGCCACGATCCCAGGCAAGGCTTGCCGGGGTTCATGTTTCCGGTGTTGATGAGCATGATGGCCGGCTCGTGATTGATGGCTTCAGTGTTGAGCGTCTTGATGATGGTCAGGTCGTCGACGAGCCGCGCGGTGTTGGGCAACAGGTCGCTGACCCATGTTCCCGTCTTGCCGTAGCGCTTGAAGGCCCAGTGCGAAGGCGCAATGGGGAAACGCGCCTGTCCTGCCGTCATGCCGGTCAACTGCTGACCACCGCGCACCGAGTCGGGAAGGTCCTTGTCATAGAGCGCGGCGAGATTCGGTTTGTAGTCCCACAAATCGATCTGCGGCGGCGCGCCCGACATGAACAGATAAATGGCGCGCTTTGCCTTGGGAGCAAAATGAGGCAGCTTCACATCGTCGGAGGAGGGAAGTCCATACCCGTTTGGCTTGTCGGCGGCATGCGCATCTCCGCCCTGGCCGCGACCGCCGAGCAGGCTGGCCATGGCCGCCCACCCCAACACCTTGCCTGCGCGACCCAGAAAACGCCGGCGATTCTCGAGCGCCATCCACTCCTGCTTCAAACCCGCCGGAATGGGAAGATCAAGTACGCTTGGGCCGTCTTCGGTATCGGTACAAAGGGGATGCTGTTTCAAAAGAACCTCCGTTGATTACTTGTTTACCGTTTCGTCCAGGTTGAGCATTTCGCTGGCGACCATGGTCCATGCGGCCAACTCCGGCTCAGGGATGGACGGATTGCGCTTCTTCTCGCCTACCGCAACCAACGCGTGCGCGGCCTTGGGGTCAGCGCCGTAGTGCTTTTCCATTTGGGCCAGCGAGTTCTTCAGCACAGATGCCATCTGCGGCGGCGGATCGTGCGCCAGCAGAACATTGCCCATGAACTTGATGCGCTGCTCGGGTTGCTGCCCGCCTTGTTCGATTGCGCGCTCAGCCAGCGCCCTGGCTGCCTCGACCCATTGCGTATCGTTCATGGTCACCAGCGCCTGCAATGGCGTGTCGGTGCGCTGACGGCGCGTGCACACCGCATCGCGCATTGGCGCATCCATGGCATCCATGTTGGGCAGGGTGGCCATGCGCTTCCAGTAGGTGTACATGCTTCGCCGGTAAAGCTCTGTGCCGTGTCCCTCGTCGTAATGGACGGTGTCGCTGACGGGATAGCTCACCTGCTCCCAGATATTCGGTGGCTGATACGGCTTGACGCTCGGCCCGCCAACCTGGTTTGCCAGCAGTCCGCCAGACTGGAGCGCGACATCGCGCCACATCTCGGCATCCATGCGGAATCGCGGGCCATGCGCCAGCAGCAGATTCCTTGGATCTTTCACAAGCTGCTCGGGGGTTGCCTTGGCGCTTTGCCGGTATGCAGCGGACATGACCATCAGCTTGTACATGTGTTTGACGTTCCATCCGCTGTCACGGAACTCGACAGCCAGCCAGTCAAGCAACTCGGGATGCGAAGGGCGCTGGCCCATGATGCCAAAGTCCTCGGTCGTTTCAACCAGGCCGGTGCCGAACAATTCGTTCCACATTCGATTTACAGTGACGCGCGCGGTGAGCGGATTCTGAGGGCTCACCGTCCACTTGGCGAGTGCCAGCCGATTGTGCGGCATGCCGACCGGCAGGGGCGGGAGATAATGCGGCGTGTTCGCCTCAACCCGCTCGGTACGCGCCGAATAGATGCCGCGCGTAAGCACGTTCGCGTATGCGATGGTGGGCTTCTCCCACGACACAATCGAAACGTCTCCGCCCGCCGACAGCTTTTCCAGTTGAGCATCCAACTGAGCAATCTCGCCCTGGATGGCCTTGGCGGACGCATCGATATTGGTGAAGTAGAACTGGCTCACCGCGTGCAACTGGTCTTCGTTCCATTGGGCGATTGGCCTGGAGGCTACTTCCGCGACATAGTCCTCATACGGAAGCCGCCTGGCCTCGTCACCCGAAAGTGCGCGCGCGTACAGGCGAATATCCTGGTACCGCGTGTCCTGCGCCGGGCTCGAATCGGGATATCTCCATCCAAGCTGCATGGGAGCCGCAGTCCGGATGGTCGCCTGGCCCAGGGTATCCGCCTCTATATGCGTGGCTACCGGCGCGCCATTGATGTAGACCTTGACGCCGGACGCCTTGCCTGAACCGTCGTAGGTAAAGAGCACGTGATACCAGTGGCCATCGACGGGAAGAATCTGGTTAGTCTGCACCCGGATTGCAACTTCGGGAGTTGTGTCTTTGGGAGCGGGAGCTTCAGGCTTTTTCTTCTCCGGTTTTTTCTCCTTGGGGATCTCCTTCTTCATGCGCTCTTCGCTGGGCGTGAGGTCAGCGAGCGGCAGATCGTTCGGAGTTGGATACTCGAACTTGTCCTGGGTATAGGAGGGCTTGGTCACCTCGTTCTTCTTGAGCACAACGGGCGTCTTGGGCTCCTCATTTACGAGATCAACGCTGAGATGCCCTTTCTCAAGCGCGAGGGTCCAGCCGCGGTTGTGCTGGGTTGTGTCCATCTTCGAAAGCAGGGTGCCCGACTGATCGATGGGGTAGTTCGGCGCGGCGCGCAGCATGAACCAGCCGCCTGACGAAAAAGGCTGGGTTCCTTCGTAATCGCCGGTCTGGCCGAGCATCACGCGCGCACTGTTGTCCATGCGGAAGTCGGGCCAGAGCCAGGTGGTTTCGCCCCACTGCCCTTTCGATTTGCCGAGCGCAAAACTGGCCGGCTGCGGATTGGGCGCGCTGTTCTTTATTGTGTCGCCGCCGCCTTCGTCCAGGCGCAGGCGAAGCATCAGCTTGTCCACGGCCACAGGTTGCGGCAGGCCCTGGCGCGATTGCAGCCAGCGCTCAATCAAAGCCCGCTCATTCTGGCGGAGCGTATCCAGTTGGCCGGCAAGTTCGCTGCGCCGGGCGAATACCTTGTCGTAAGCTTCACGATTCTGCGGCTTCGGGATACGCGCGACGGGCGCCCAGACGGGCCGGTCACCGTTGTAGGGCAATTCATCGATGTTGTTGAAAAAGGCGCTAAGCGCGTAGAAATCCTTCTGGGTGGTGGGGTCGTACTTGTGATCGTGGCAAACCGCGCAACCCACGGTGATGCCCATGAAGGCGGCGCCGTAGGCCTCAGTGCGCTCGCGCGCCAGGTTGAACTGCAACTCTTCAGGAATGGTGCCGCCCTCGTTGCTGCTGACGCCCAGGCGCACGTAGCCGCTGGCGATCAGCGGATTGATCGTTTTTGCCGGCATGAGATCGCCAGCAATCTGCTCCATCGCAAACTGATCGAACGGCTTGTTGCTGTTGAAGGAGCGAATCACGTAATCGCGGTACGGCCAGATGTGGCGATTGTTGTCGAAATGCAAGCCGTAGGTGTCAGCGTAGCGGGCGTAATCCATCCAGTAGCGGGCACGCTCTTCGCCAAAACTGGGCCGCGCCAGCAATCCATCTACAAGGTGTTCGTAGGCTTGCGGCGACTTGTCGTTGGCAAACGCCTTTACTTCAGCGACCGTGGGCAACAGTCCGGTCAGGTCCAGGGTGACGCGCCTGATCAGGGTCTCCCGATCCGCCTCAGGCGAGGGATGCAACCCCTCCTTTTTCAGCCTGGCCAAGATGAATGCATCGATTGGCGTTTTGGTCCAGCCGTCTTGCTGCCCCGCTGCCGGGAGCGATGCCCGGACGGGCACTTCAAAAGCCCAGTGAGGCCGATAAACCGCGCCTTCTTTCACCCACTCCCTGAGGATGGCTATGTCCTCCGGCTTCATGGGCTTTGCTTCGCCAAGCGAAGTTTGGGGCATGAGGTGGTGCGAGTCCGTTGACTCGATTCGCTTGATGAGCTCACTTTTGTCGGGATAGCCGGGAACGATGGCGTCGGGATGCCCCGGCCGCTTTTTGAATGCCGATTCTTCCAGGTCGAGCCTCAGCCCCGCCTTGCGCATCTCCGGATCAGGCCCGTGACAGCTAAAGCAGTTGCTGGCCAGAATCGGCTGCACGTCCTGGTTAAAGTCCAGATGCCGCCCAGACACCAGGTACGCGTGCCGGTTATGGCGGCCCATGCCCATCCACAGGAGGGCCCCGGCGAGCACGACGACCAGGCCCACCGCCAGATACGCCGACTTTACCACATTCATCATACGTGGAATCAAAGAGTTAGAACCGTTCTTCGCCAATGAGACACTCCTCCTCTTTGCGCCGGCTTCAGTTGCGGGTGGACGTGAATGGATTCAGTTCTCCTGCTCGGCTTTTCCCGCTGGGAGCACGGCTCTTTGTATTTGGATGACCGGCCCGGGCGGAGGGGAAGCACGGGAGTTTACTGACCTTCAACGCAAAACATCATTTCACTCAGCAATGACGATTGTCCAGAGGCCTTCGCTCGCCGCCTACAAGCGAGAGACGGTCGGGGAGGAGGAATGGGTTCAATTGCTACTTTCATCTTGTCGAAAATCAACAGCCCGATGCAAGAGCTTTTTATGGTTTTTCGCCGGAGGGTTCCGGAAACCGGATTACCGTTGGAGCGCGAACTCCAGCGGTTAGCGACCTCGCCGTTTTTGGGTTTGCCCAAGATGTATACCGATAGCACACGTTCTCGCCGTAGCGTAAACAATGGACTACACCACAATGCTTCAAGGCATTTGCAAGTTGTTGAATTATCAGAGTGAGTGGCGACTACAGGAACGGCAATCGAAGTGCATGGTCCATGCCGTTACCCAGGCAGCATCTGGGCATTTCAAGAAACTCGGGGGGAATCGGAATGCACAACAGGATAATGCAGTGTTACGTCAAAGTGCAGAATCTGATGGCGCGGGAAGACGGTCAGGACCTGGTCGAGTACGCATTGGTGGCATCCCTGCTTTCGCTGGCGGCCACGGCAGCCATGGGAACGCTTGCCACTTCGATCAACGGCGCATTCAATGCGATCGCCAGCACACTGAAGGGCGGTTAGGGATCACGGGGAAAGCACAGGCCTTGAAAGCAGAAAAGCCGCTTCAAAGGTGAAGCAAGCGGTGTTCGGCAGGTCGCCCAGAATGCACCCTGCCCCATCTTTGTCCTATTTCACGCTTGCGGTTTGCTTTCCGGATTCCACTTTCAAAAGCAGAGCCTCGGAGGGATGCATCGTGGAGGAGTTCGACTCCACCAGCGCAACTACGTACATGGGCTGGTTGATCGGCTGCGCCCAGTCTTCTGCGCGCAGGGTGAAGGTTCGGCTGGTCTGCGCTTCTGTTACGAGCACGCCATTCAACCCCACGTTGACCACGCGCACGCCGGGGGGGAGATTCTGCACAAAACACGGAACGCGCCCTTTGAAGCCGTTGCGGCGGTCGACATGGAGCGTGACGGTTACTTCCTTGCCCGGCTCAATGGAGACTTGCCTGGGCTCCGTGGTCACCACGACATCGGGAGCGGGAGTGATGGCCACCAGTTGCAGCGGTGCGTCAGTGTCTCCGTCTGTCCTTGCCGTTCTGGCCAGGTCACGGCCGTTGACTTCAGCGTGACCAACAATTTCAATCGGCGACGGATGAGCGTCGAGCGGTGCTTCCTCGGCTGCGGTCAAGACCACAACGGTGGAGTCTTGGCCAGCGGGAATTACTGCCGGGCTCGCGGAGACTCCCGCGGGAAGCCCACGAACCTGAACCTGAATTGAACCGGAATAATTCCGCCTCGTGACCACGGAGACGGTCACCGGGGTCGATCCGCCCTGGGGAATGTTTGGGTTGGCCGGCTCGGCTTTAAGCTGAAAATCTGGAGTGGCCTCTTGAATGTTGAGGCGATAGGCGAGTTCGGGTCCCTGCATGCCGCGAATGTCTTTAAGGTGAAGAAGGTATTCGCCATCGGCCGGAGCAACAAAGTCCAGCATCGAATCTGCCCCGTAGCCCGGCCCTCCATCGTCATTACGCCAGGTCAGGTGAAACACGGGCAAGCCGTTGGAAGGGACATCCGCCTCGGGCGGCAAAATTTCCGCTTTGTAGACAGGCGTGTTGACGGCGTGAAGATCGGGCGATGTTCCGAGGTAAGCAAGGCGAAGGCCGTCAGCGCTCTTCATAATCGCATCGAAATCGGGCTGATCGGGAATGACATCGATCCGGTCGAGTTCATCGCCGACCATCAGGTAGTCGCCTTCGTGAAGATCGGAAGTGGAGACGAGCCGGATGCCGGTGGTGCGCGAGTCCTTGTCGCTGAGCGTGGTTGTGGTCTGATTGAGGCAGCGAACGGTCGCCCGTGGAATAGCTTGCCCTTGTGCGTCCAGGATTTCAATCACCGAGTCCAGGGGGGAACCAAGCCGTGCGGCCGCAACGTCGATGTCCAGTTGCTCGCCTTTGACAGCGTGAAACCGGAAGTAGTCCTCGTCTGGATTTGTGCCGGCCTTTGGACTGCCATCGATATGCCCGTTGATGGTGACGGGAACGGAGACGGCCTGCGCTTGCGTGATGGAGTCGTTCGGTTCCTGTTCCAGAATTTCGGGACCGCCGCCAACCGCGAGCCTGGCCTCGTTCAGAGGACGTGCTTCGCCGACATTGAATTCCATAGGGATCGTCGTCCAGCCGCTCGCTGACGCGGGCGGCGAAACTTTGACCGCATGTACAGCGCCTAGATTGAATCCCGAAACAGATACTTCCGCGGTTGCTCCCGCGCGGACTCCCAGAGGAAAATGACTGGTGATATAGGGCAATGGACCTGCGTCCACACGGTAGAAATAGTCCATCCCGCCTTCGCGGTCGCGGTCTTCGATGGATAACGCGTACTTCGCGTCCTGCTGCAGTTTATAGGCCAATACGGCATCCGATTCGTTTTCATTTTTGCCCACCGCGGCCAGCACCTTGCCGGAATCATCGCTCAGGATCAACATGGACTTGAGCTTGGACCCGAGAGGCGACGCGAGCACCTGGAAGACCACCTCTTCGCCCGCTTTGCCCTCAAATTGATAACTGTCCTTATTTCCGGCGGCGGCGATGGTTCCAACCAGGGTGGCCGGCAACTCAACCGCCTGCATTGTTGGCGCGGAATCGGGAATGGCCTTATCTTGTTGCCTGACCTCCGGCAGCGTTCCAACAGCAAGGGTAACCATGTTGGTTGTTCCCTGCGGCGTTTTGACGCGGAAACGGTGAACGCCAGGCGCGACGTCTTTAGCAATGGTGACTTCAAGGTTCGCAGTTTGCTTTTTGGCGCGCGGCACCTGGGCTTCCAGGTCCTGGCCCGCGCGCGGTCCGGTGATTTGCTCGGGCACGTCCGTCGTCCCTGTCACCTTCGCACTCATGCCAGGCGCGTCGAAGATTACTTCGGTGGCGCCCTCGAGATTGCGTCCTTCAAGCGTGAAAGTGGCAGTGCTTCCACGCTGTATTCCCGCGGGCCAAATCCTGGAGACTGTGGGCGGGATATTTTGCCCGCAGGCCTGGAGGCATAATGCAAGCGCGCATCCCAGCGCGAAGGATGAGATGAGAAGACCGGTTTTCGACCTCATGGAACCTCCTTGAGGTTTCAAGTTGAACGGGTAGAGGGCAGGATGCGCGATCACCTGCTGGCCGCCTGTTTCGTTTCGTTCTGAGCATGCGGCTGCAGCGGGGCAAAGACTGTGATCTGCCCGATTGCCTCTTTATGGGTTGCCGTATCGTACAGGCTGAGCGTGCCGTTATAGCGGCCCGCAGCCAGCCATTTGCCGTCGGAACTGGTGTCAAGCGAATCGACCCAATCGGATTGACGGTCGATCGATCCGGTCAGTTCAAGTTTGGTGTTACGGAATCGAATGGAACCATCGGAAGAGCCCGTCACGATGCTCTTTCCGTCGGGCGACCACACCAGGGCGAGCAGGCTGTCCTGGTCTGCAATCAGCGAACGGAGCAAGTGGCCGCTGTCTTCGGCCAGCTCCCAAATGTAGATGGTCTTGTCGTATCCGGCGGCAGCCAACTGGTCACCTGAGGGTGAGAACGCCAGAGCGGTGAGACCGTCAAGGGCGTCACTCAGCGTATAGAGCCGATGACCTGTCGCGACATCCCATATTTTCACCGACCTGTCTTGCGAAGCGGAGGCCAGCCGCTTGCCGTCAGGGCTGAAGGCTACCGCAAACACGGCGTCGATATGGTCCTGGAGGTTTTCAAGTTCTTTGCCCGTGGCCGCGTCCCACAGCTTGACCATCTTGTCATAGCTTCCCGAAGCAATTAGCTTTCCATCGGGACTCCAGGCAATCGAATAGATGCAGTCCTTATGGCCATCAATTGTTTTCACTAGTTGATGGGTTTGAACATCCCAGATCTTGATTTCACCGCCGAGTTGCGGAAGTCCGCCGGCTGCGGCAAGCAGCTTTCCATCCGGGCTGAACGCCAACGAGCGCACATAGTTCGAGTGACCGGGCAGCGTGACGATGGTCTTGCCTGAAGCCGGATCAACCAGGCGAGCCTCCCGGTATCCACCCACGGCAAGGACTTTTCCGTCAGGAGAAAATCGAACCGAGGTAACTGGAGAAACGACCGCGACCTCGGGTGCGATGTTCGGAGTGGAGGGCATTTTAATCGGCTGAGTGGATTCGACGGCGCCGGGTCCTTCGGCGCCGCCATTGATCCAGGACTTGATGAGTTCGATCTCGGAGGCCGGCAGCGGATCTTCGTCCGCCGGCATCTGCGGTTCGATATCGCCCTCAAGCATTTGAACCATGAGGCTCGACTTGGCATCGTGCGGGACAATTGACTGTCCGTGTCTGCCGCCCTTCAGCAGAGCGCTGTAGCTTTCGAGGATAAGGCCGCTCTTGTGCTGGGCGCTGGAGTGGCACGAAAGACAATGCTTTTTCAGAATGGGTTCGACATCCGCGCTATAGGTCGGCGTTGACGCAGCGAACACGCGCGGCTCCCATGGTGCTTCGTGACTCGCATATGCCGATACCGCGGCGACAACCGCGCAAACTATTCCGATTCCTGCTGGCGTGCGGAGCGCTTGAACCTTTTCTCGATGGCTTGCCATGATTTGCGTTTCGTCCTGTAAATGGATTGGGTCGCACATGCGGCGGCCGGCGTTTCTCCGCCGGCAGTTCGTCAGTGATTAAACATGAATTCCTTGCTGGTCAACAAAGCCCACGACATGTCAATCCACGCTTCCCTGCGCGAATCTCCGCTGCCCGCAGTTCTCTCCCTTTCGGCCGAAGCCAGACCTTCTAGCAGCGCGGCTCGCTCTGCATCGGTTGGATGACGGGAGAAGGAAGCCCGATAGAGATAATCCAGAATCTGCTCGTCGGTGAATCCGAGTCGAAGCAGCATGTCAACTGAGTTTTCAGGTGCGCGGAGTTTCTCATTCAACGTTTCTCCGTTGATGACGTGAAGCGCCTGGGTGACGGTGGGAACGGATGTGCGCTCGCTCTCCCGCGTTTGCTGCCGGATTGGGCGGCCGAAAGACGTCAGGAAGTAGGACTTCACGGCTGTGTCGGGCAATTGCAATCCGCGCATGCCGGCGGGATACCCGGCAAATTTCTCTGGAACCTGGGTCACTTGCGAGTAGGCATCGAGAAGCACCTCGGCGGGCAGACGCTTGATGACAAAATGGGAACCGTACTTGTCGTCATCGATGTTTTCCTTGAGCGGTTTTGAAGAAGTCTGATAGGTCGCCGACTGCATGATCGTCCGGATCAGATAATCCACATCGAAATTGTGCGCGATGAAATCCTTGACCAACGCGTTCAGCAACTCGTCGTTGGTGGCGGGGTTCGTGTCTCTCAGGTCATCAACCGGCTCAATCAAGCCGCGTCCCATGAAGTTGCGCCAAACACGGTTTACGATGTTGCGGGCAAAGAACGGGTTCTCAGCGGAGGTGAGCCACTTGGCAAAATACTGGCGCGTATCGCCCGGGGTTTCGGCGGAAAGCTCAGCCGCATCGAGAGGCTTGGGTGGCAGCGGAATCATCAGGCGGTCATCCATGAACTCGCCCGTTGGCGCGGAATAGACCGTGACGTCGTTGAAGAGCGGACCTACCGCGGCGCGCAGCGTGGTTGGCGCAAATGTTTTGAGCCGCACACGGGCAAAGAGGTTCGCCATGCCGTAGTAATCCTTTTGGGTCCACTTGGCCAAAGGATGGTTATGGCAATGGGCGCAACTGATATTGATGCCCATGAATGCCTGGGCCATGTTCTCTGAAGTGTCGAGAGGGTCGCGATGGATCAACCAATAGTTGGCTGCGCCATTTTCAAGCGTCTTGCCTGTCGCAGTCACGATTTGAGACGCGAACTGGTTCCACGGTTTGTTGCTGGCCACGCTGTCGTGAATCCAGTTGTAATAGCTCCACATCTCGTCGTTGGCGAGGTGGTTGCTTGAAACAAGCAGCAGGTCGGACCACTTGTACGCCCAATAATCCACGAACTCAGACCGTTGGATCAGGCTTTCGATCAACCGGCTGCGCTTGTCGGGCGCGGGATGGTGGAGGAACTGCTCGACCTCTTGCGGTTTGGGCAGAATTCCCGCTGCATCGAGATATGCCCGGCGAATGAATTCCGCATCTGTGGCCGGAGGCGACGGCGGAATGTGCAGAGTCGCAAGATGCTTCAGCACGTAGCCGTCGATGAAGTTGTTGCGGGGAGCTTTCTTGAAGATCGACTCGGCTAACTTGTAGGGGAAGGGAATGCGCAGCCTTGAGAAGGTAACGTGGCTCTGATACCACACGGTGACCGGGGCTTCGCCGTACCCGTGCATCGTCACGTGGCCATTGTTGTCGACCGTGGCCACGCCTTCATCGCCGCTGTCGAATTTGGCCCAGCGGGTTACGTCCGCGGTGTGGCCATCGGAGAAAACCGCAGTGACAATCAGTTGCTGTTGTGCTCCGGCCTGCAGAGACGCTTCGCGCGGCAGAACCTGAATTTCGGTGACTTTTGCATCGGACTCCTCAGGCGCCGGCATGCCCTGGGCAATCCATCCGGACATCACTTTGTACTCCAGTGAACCAACATCGAACCTCCGGCCGCCGCCATGAGACACCGCAAGTGTGGGCTTCAACAGGATCAGGCTTCTCGCAGGTTCCATTCGATCGGTGCGCCGCGCCAGCGCCTGGTGCGTGAGCGTGAAGTAGTCCGTCGTTGCATCGTAGCCGCGCAGGCTGAGCTTGAATCCATTTTTTCCGGCTGCAGCGCCGTGACACGGACCGGAGTTGCAGCCCATCTTGGTCATCACAGGCAGCACATCGTTGCGAAAGCTCCAGGCCGGCGCGTTGTTGTATTGATCGACATTGACGGCGGCAGTGGCGCGGTGGCCCTGGAAGGCGGCGGTAATCGTCGCTCGACCATCTCCCTGCGGCAATACAAAACTATCCTTGTCAACTTGCGCGACCTTCGGGTCGGAGGTGGCGACCGTCGCACGCGAGGTAAGATCTTCCTGGTGCCCGTCGTCGAATGTTCCTTCAATCACAAGACGCTGGCTGTAACGCGGGCCAATCATCGAGATGGCAGTTGGCAGAATCTCGATCATTGTCAGCGGGGACTGTGATGCGTTTCGCGGTGCTGGGGAAGCAGTTTTACGGACGCTGCCTGCAGTTGCGCCCTTGGCAGACGGATGCGCAGCGATCTGCCCTCTGGTCGAGCCCGACAGAGCGAAGAGGGCCGTTAGCCAAATAGAAAGCGCCGCGAGCAAGACAAAGCTACGATGTTGCATCGCTTCTCCGAAACAATTAATGCTTTTATTCTTGCCCTCTAAGAAAACAGTTCATCAATGGGTTCAAAGCCGTGATCTACAAGGCGTACGACGCGGCCCTGGGGAGTCTTCAATTCGGTGTCGATGGGAATGCCGAGTGATTTGTAAACAGTCGCGGCAAGGTGAGCGGGCGTTACCGGACGGTCCTGGGGTGCTGCGCCGATTGCATCCGAGGCGCCCACAACTTTCCCGCCCTTGACGCCTCCGCCGGCCATCACAACGGTCCAGCATTGCGGCCAGTGGTCCCGGCCACCGGCGGGATTGATGCGCGGCGTCCTGCCGAATTCTCCCGTGGCCAGTACCAGCGTGGAGTCCAAAAGCCCAATGCGGCTCAGGTCTTCAAGCAGCGAAGTATAGCCGTTGTCGAACATCGGACCGACCAGATCGCTGTAGCAGTTGATGGGGCTGAACGGGGCCGAGCCGTGAATATCCCAGGTGATCTCGTTGAACACGGTTTCAAACATGTTGAGCGTTACAAAGCGCACGCCTCGCTCAACCAGGCGGCGGGCCAGCAGGCAGCCCTGGCCAAAGCGGTTGAGGCCGTAACGCTTGCGGACCTCGTCCGATTCCTGGGAGAGTTCGAAGGCCTCGCGCGCCTTGGTGGACGTCATCAGGGTATAAGCCTGGTTGAATGTGGCATCCATCAGCTTGGAGTCAGGATTCGAATCCTCGAAGTACTGTACGGACTTATCCACTTCCTGCCGCCAGCTTCTGCGGCGATCGACGCGCACCGCTGAGATGTAGTCGGGCGGAAGCATGTCAGGAACTTTGAAGTTGGGATCGGCGGGGTCCGCGTTCAAAACGAAGGGATCGAAGCCCTTGCCCAGGAACCCGGCCGTATCGCCGTGGGGCAGATTGCCGCCAAGCTGCCCGATCGGGTGGGGCAGCAGAACGTTGGGGGGCATGTCGCCGTTCGGCCCTTTTTCAAAGCGAAGCACGGCGCCATAATTCGGCGACTCGAGGCCGCCCTGGAACAGCCGTCCGGTCTGCATCATCTGGCAACCAGTGTCGTGTACCGCTGCCGCAGTGTGGTAGACGGACCGTATGAGGGCGAACTTGTCGGCATGCTTGGCCATGCGCGGGAAGATCTCCGAAATCTCAATTCCGGAGACATTGGTCTTGATCGGCTTGAACGGCCCGCGGATGGAGGCCGGGGCTTCGGGCTTCATGTCCCAGGTATCCAGCTGGCTGGGGCCGCCGACGAGCATCAATTGGATGCAGTTCACATCCTTGGCCGGTTTTACGTCTGCCACTGCCTGCAGGCGCATAATCTGTGGCATCGACAGGCCTAGAAACCCAAGCGCGCCCGCGTGAAGAAAATCGCGGCGCGTCACGCCGTCGCAGAAGTGCACCTTTTTATCAGCGTCAAGTCGAAACACGATTATTTCCTCATGACGAAGGCAAGATCATCGGGAAATGGCTACCACATCTACTTCTATGCATGAGCTTCACCTGCCGTTGCTTTGGGGGATCCATCGCAGGCGAATCAGGGGAAGCGGCGCATTGGCACAGTGGCAGATCGTTGCCTTTTATTTCCTTGCGTGCGAGCAAAGGACGATGCCGCACGCTCTTCGGCTCGCAATCTTCCTCGGACCGAATTCTAATCCTTGTAGACTGAAACAGTCCAGAATGGTTGATTCCCAGGAATGGCTGCCGGACTAAAAGCTGGACATGCAAGGACGGACGTGGGCTTTTGTGGTAGATACAAAGTCAGTTCGCAGACTGAGGGAGCCGGACGGTATATTGATCCGGTGCCTCAACACCAAACGGATTTTCCCCAGTTGAGCGTTTGGTTGAGGTGCTGAAGACGAGCGCGGGCGAGGACGCCCGCATTACAGCCGGCCGGGAGGCCGGCGCTACTCCGCTTTGCTGATCGCTTGCCGAGGCGCTACTCCGCCTCAGTTGAGTGAAAGCAAGCTGGGGAGCGGGCGCGGGGTGCATCCGCGCCATACACCCGTGCGCTGGAGAGTATGGATGCTGCAATTGAACCCAACCAGGAAGGTCTACGACGTCTGCATCATCGGCTCGGGCGCCGGGGGCGGAACCGCCGCCAAAGTGCTGGCAGAGGGCGGTTTGGACGTGGTGATGCTCGAGGCCGGGCCTCGGCTCAATCCTGACAAAGACTTCAAAGAGCATGTGTGGCCCTACCAGCTTGCCCATCGGGGCGCCGGGGTCGGCGGCAAATTGCGGCTTCAGATGAATAGTGAGTTTATGGCACCGAACGGCGCCTGGGAGATCGAGGGCGAACCTTATACTACCGCGCCGGGCACATCGTTTCGCTGGTTCCGGTCGAGAATTGAAGGCGGCCGGACCAACCACTATGGGCGTATCTCGCTGCGGTTTGGCCCGGCAGATTTCAGGGCGCGCTCAACCGACGGCATGGGCGACGACTGGCCGATTACCTACGACGAACTCGCTCCGTACTACGACAAGATTGAATCGTTCATCGGAGTATTCGGGTCGAAGGAAAATATCCCCAATGCACCGGACGGCGTGTTCCTTCCGCCTCCGCAACCGCGCTGCACGGACACGCTGATCAAGAAGGCCTGCGACCGTTTGAAGATCACGTGCATTCCGGCGCGGATGGCGATTTTGACCAAGCCCCTGAATGGGCGCGACGCATGCCACTACTGCGGACAATGCGGCCGGGGTTGCAGGTCGGCCTCCAACTTCAGTTCGAGCCAGGTGATGATTCCGCCGGCGGCGGCAACGGGGCGGTTTACGATGATTGCCGGCGCCATGGCCCGCGAACTGGCCGTGGGCAAGACCGGGAAAGTGGAGGCAGTCGCGTATATTGACAAGGCAACGGGCAGCGAACAGCGGGTGTATGCTAAGGCCTTTGTGGTGGCGGCCAGCGCGTGCGAATCGGCCAGGCTGCTGCTGAATTCGCGCTCGCCGCTGTTTCCAAACGGGCTCGCGAATTCGTCCGGCATGGTGGGGCGTTATCTCACCGATTCTGTCGGCAGCGACCTGACAGGACACTTTCCGCAATTGGAAAACATGCCGGTGCACAACCATGACGGCGCGGGGGGTCTGCACATGTATATTCCCTGGTGGCGCTTCGGGCAGAGGAATGACTTTCTGCGCGGGTATCACATCGAATTCGGCGGCGGGCGCGACATGCCGGGAGTGGGCGGCTTTGATGGCGTGTGCGCGGAGCACGAGGGTTATGGCATCGAACTGAAACAGAAATGCCGCAGTTCGTATGGCACATTCATCGGATTCAGCGGCCGCGGCGAAATGATTCCCAACGAGAAGAGCTACTGCGACCTCGACCCCAGCGTCGTGGACCGGTGGGGCATCCCAGTGCTCCGCTTCCACTGGCAATGGGGTGAGAACGAGATGAAGATGGCGCAGGATATGCAGCAGACTTTCCGCTCCATCATTGAAGCCGCGGGGGGTACGGTGATTGCCGGCACACGGCGGCATCCGCAAGCGCAACCTGCGCATGGGGACCAAAGGGAAAAGCAAGCCGCGCATCTTACAGAGCCGGGCGCCGTCATCCATGAGCTGGGGACGGCGCGCATGGGCAACAATCCGAAGACATCGGTGCTGAACAAGAATTGTCAGGCGCACGAGGTGAAGAATCTTTTTGTTGCCGATGCTGCCCCGTTTGTCACCAATCCAGACAAGAATCCGACCTTGACCATCATGGCCTTGTCGTGGAGAACCTCGGAGTATCTGCTTGACCAGGCCAAGAAGGAAGATCTCTAAGGCGCATCTATGACTACAGATTCAGTGTCACGGCGCGACGTATTGAAATCGTTGACCCTGGGGGCCATGGCTGGCTCTGTGCTTCGAGTTATCCCGCTCGAGGCCGCTGAGCACGTCCATGCCGTCATTGAGACTGAAAAGGCCGATGCGGCGGGAGCTTACACTCCGAAGTCTTTCACAGCGGAGCAGTTTAAGACGTTGCAAGCGCTGTGTGAAACCATCTTTCCCGCTGATGCAGATTCCGGCGGCGCGATGGAAGCAGGCGCTCCGGAGTTTATCGACCTGTTGACAAGCGAGAATCCGGAGTACCAACGGAAGCTAGGCGGCGGGTTGAAGTGGCTCGACGCAAACTGTTCGAAACGCTTTGTGAATGCTTATCTCAATTGCACGCCGCAACAACAAAACGAGATTCTCGATCTCATTGCTTATCGCAAGAATGCAATAAAGGACGGCTCACTGAGCCTGGGAGTGGAGTTTTTCTCGCTGTTGAGGAACCTGGCCTCCG
This sequence comes from uncultured Acidobacteriaceae bacterium, assembly GCA_903911925.1. Classification (GTDB taxonomy): domain Bacteria; phylum Acidobacteriota; class Terriglobia; order Terriglobales; family Acidobacteriaceae; genus Telmatobacter. The sequence goes on along the minus strand of CAIWFH010000209.1, from coordinate 332 downwards.
ACGGGTTCTTTACCAGCAAGATCGGAATTAAATATCTCGGTTACAAGGGCAATACGTATCGGCTTGAGTTCCCGGGATGCCCGCCAGTGCCGGGATTGTAGTTCGCCGTCGCGGTGGTCGTCTGGGGATGCCGCCTGAGAAATGCGACCTAAGCTGAGTTAGAGTCAAGTTTCTGAGAGTAATGGTCGGCGCTAGGGAACCTCTGCACAAGTCCGCTACCTGCTTCATTGTTGATTAAACTAGTCGTATGAAGCGAATGGCGCGGATTCAGCAGACACTGGCATCGCAGGCGAGTTTTGCAAAGTATGGCCGCAAGAGCAAGCGGGAGCTGT
>CAIWFH010000208.1 GCA_903911925.1 uncultured Acidobacteriaceae bacterium | reverse complement strand
CGATGCTCCCGGCTTCCGTACCACCTGAATGGTCTTCTTCGTGGACCGCGAGCAGGCGTTGTCCTCCTTGCGCACCTTCTCGATGGTTTCGAGCACGCCGTACTGCTCCTGGAAGTCGCGCCGCCCCGGTCCGCCGTAGGCAAAGCCCTCGCTTGCCATCGCGTGCGGTTCCATGCGGTAGAAGATGTTGAAGAGATCGTCTGCGTAGCCGCCCATCAATGTGCCGGTCAGCGCGATCAACTTACGCGCTACGCGATTGAGCACACCAAGGCCGCAACCCTGTGATGTATCTCCGGCGAGTTGATGCAGCTCATCTGCGATAGCGAAATCGAACCAACCTCGCATGTAGCGACCAAAAAACGCGAGGGGTGCCATGCGTTGGATTCGATTTCGGTCGGCCTGCCACAAAGCCGAGTACCGCGTTGTCCCGCCCTGCGGCCTAGTCAGCGTCTCCGAGAGCTTCACCTTGTCTCCGAAATCGAGATAGGTCAGCTTTTGCCGTTCGGAATCGAGGATGGCAGCACCAGTGTCGGGATTGACGACTCCGCCCAGGTTCGGTCCAGACTTCGCTTTGAGAAAGACATGTTTCCAGAAGTAGCCGAGTTTGCCCTTATCCTTGCCGGTGATGAAGAAGGCCGGTGCCGGGCAGTTTCTGCGCCACTCCTTGCGGCTCATCCGCCGCAGATCGGACAGCGACAAACGCATCCCCTCACAGACAATCCGCCCTTTGCGCAGCTTGACCTCGCAGACGCCGTGCGCCTTTCTCGGGTCGCCTCCGTTGCGCAGATCCTCGATCAGAAAGGCGCGGGAGCGCGGTATGGTCACCAGTACCTCCCGCGCCCACTTGTGCGTAATGTGCGAGGGGCACATGACCAGCGTCGTCGAGGGCTGCCCGTCGGCGAGGACGTGAATTGCGCCCAGCGCCATGTAAGTCTTGCCCGCGCCGCATTCGGCCACGATCCGCGCCGCTTTGGCTTTGCGCAAGTACTTTGCTGTTCCGGTAATCGCCAGTGCCTGCGCCGGAAGCGCCTTGCGCAGCATGGTCGAAATGCGCGGCGCTACAGGGTCTGTCGTGTTTTGCAAAGGCGGGAAGGTATTGAGAATACGATCTGAAAGCTCCGAGGCGTGTGCACGCAAGTACGAAGCAATATCGATGATGCTCTCTTGGCTCATGCATGAACCTCACGGCGGGTCTTGTGGGTGGAATCAAGTCAGGAATTGTTCAGATGACGAATCTGCGGGGAGCTATTGCTCGTCCTTTCCCGGAATCTGGCGCAACGCATCGAACAACGTGTGCTTCGGCCACTTGATCGGCCCATTCTCTTCGGGGAAGGCGATCTCACGGGACTTCAGCGCCGACGAGATCCAGGCGAGCATCTCATCGGCTGTGGCCGTAACCAACACAGGCTCACAACCGATGCCATGAAGTGGCTGGAAGCGGCCTTCGGCTTGAAGAGTCCCGCAGATGTGCTCTGCCCACTCGGGTACAGCGGGAAGGCCAAGAAAGGTTGACAACCACGCCCAGGCTTCGTTGGGACTGTTACGAGAAAGGATCGTCCGGCCCGCGCTGCCATTTGCGTGCAACTGCTCAGAGATGGAAACCAGATGGCGTACCGGGTGTTTGCGGCCCGGCAGGAT
>CAIWFH010000207.1 GCA_903911925.1 uncultured Acidobacteriaceae bacterium | reverse complement strand
TGCTCAGACGTGGACGCGGATACCGAAACCTCAACTACCTGCTGTTGAAAGTACAGCGGCTGGCCGCCACGAGAACCAACTTCGTCGCTTTTCAGAAAGCCGCGTAAAACGCACACTTTTCCACTTTCTTGCCAAGAACCGAAAAAACTAAGACGCTGCTTGTGAACACGCGGACCGCGTGTAACTCGCTAGGCGAGAGTCTTTTGAAATCCTGTGAATATTCCTGCCCGCCGCAGGGCGATTCTCTCCGCCCTTCAGCAGCGCTCGATGTGAACTCCACCGCCAGAGAGAGTTACTAAGATCTGCCGCCTACGTTGCCCTCAGTGTCAGCCCCCGCACGATAATGGAAATGCCAAAGCTGACAATGACCGCCTTGACCATGAGCCAGTTGTCATATCTCCAGGACAGAACCGCGAGAATGAGAAACACGAGAATGGCGTTGGTCTCCGCAGCCACGGCTCGCAGCCATTGCGGCTTGCGGCCGGTGGGTTGCAGGTTCGTCGTGAACCGGGGCAGCAGGCGCGGCACTTCGCGTTGATATGCGCGATAGGATTCGCCCAGCTGGCCGCTCAGAAAGGCCTCCTCGCCGAGGATCAGGCGCAGCAGGAACGCCGTCAGCAGCACCATGGCAAACAGCGCGCCGGTAACCGGCATGAGGAAGGCCATGGCGGCAAACACGCACCACGAGCCCAAGTAGAGCGGGTTGCGCACATAGCGGTACGGCCCATCGGCCACCACCGCGCCTGCCTGCATCTCGCCGTGCTGCACGGTGACCGACCCCAGGTTTGCAGTTCCCCACACGCGCAGGACCACCGCCACCGCGGCCACCAGAATCGCGATTGAAATCACAATCGGCGTTGCCTGACTGAACAAAACCTTCCCGGTTCGGCTCAGCTCCGCCGCCAGCCACCCCAACAAAGAAATGCGCCGACCCATTCCCCACCATTCAATCCACGGCGCCCAGAACCCAAGCCAGATAATTGCAGCCATCATTGCCATGCGCAGCCGAAACTCGATCTTTGTTGCCCCCATTTACCTCTCCTGTTTGCTGGAGTGTAGCAGGTGCGCAATGAGATCTGTCCCGTGCAGGCAGCGCGCTATTCCGTCCGCAGCGCCTGCATGGGTTCAATAGACGCCGCGCGCCGCGCCGGGATCAGGCATGCGCAAACGCCGACGGCGAGCAGCAGAAGGCCCGCGGCCGCCAGCGAGGCCGCAGCGCCCCCGCCGAAGACGGCAAAGACATGCCGCAGCCAGGCGGTTGCCACAATGGCCAGCGCAACTCCCAGCGCGAGACCGGTCAACACCCAGCCCAGCGCGTTCCTCAGCACCAGGCCGACCACGTCGCTGCGCTTGGCGCCCAGAGCCATGCGGACTCCTATTTCATTGGTTCGCTGTGACGTGACGTAGCTGATGAGGCCAAAGATGCCGACCATGGAGAGCAGCAAGGCCAGTCCCGCAAAGGCTGCAAGCATCCACACGATTAAACGACGGCCCGCCAGCGAATCGGAGATAAGGGTTTCAACTGTCACAAGGGAGGTAACAGTCTGTGAGGAATCGGCGGATGCTACCGCAGCCGTGATTGAAGAGGCCATGAGGTTGGGGTCGTCTCCCGCGCGAACCACGAAAAATGCCCCTGAGTCGGTGGCCTGCGCGAACGGATAGTAACGTGTGCCGTCCGTCGCGTCTTCTTCAAGGGAACCGGCTCGTATGTTGCTGAGGACGCCGATCACCGTGGCCCAGTGTTTGTTTTGACCCGAATCAATTTGCCGGCCAATGGGGTTCTGGTTCGGCCAGTACTTGCGCGCCAGGCGTTCGTCGATGACTACGACCCGCATGCCTTCGCTCTGGTCCTGCGCGGTAAACCAACGGCCCGCCTTCAGAGGAATCTGCATTACTTTCAGATAGTCAGGGGTGGCAAAGGTCAAGTGGCTGTGCGGCCCCGGATCGTTTGGACCCAGGGGACGCCCCTCGATGTCGAATGAGCTCGATCCTACCGCGTCGGCACCGAAGGGTAGCGGGTCCACGGCGGCCGCAGCGGCCACGCCGGGTTGAGCCGCAAGCCGGTCAACCGTGGCATGAACAAACAAAGCCTGGCGCTGCTGACTTTTCTTGAATTCTTCCCCGTCGTAGTCGACGCGGCCTGCGAGCACACCATGCGGATTGAACCCCGGATCGACGTGCTGAAGCTGCCGCAGGCTGGCAAGGAAAAGCCCCGTTCCTGAAAGCAGCAGGAACGACAGCGCCATTTGCGCTATGACGAATGCGCGGCGCAGCCGCTGCTTGTCAACCGAAGCCGTTGAGCCGCGGTTGGTTTCATTCAACTGCATGCGCTTGCGCTGGAGAACGATTTTGAACGCCGGGCCAAGTCCGGCAATCAACGAGGTAAGCAGCGCCGTGCCGGCCGTAAACGCCAGCACCGCCGGATCGATGTGGATCGCATAGCCGGCGGCAAGATGGCCAGGCACCAGGATCAGCAACAAACGGCCAAGCATAGGCCCGGCGGCAATGCCCAGACCCGCCGCAATTCCGGCCAACAGCGCCGTTTCGATGAAGAGCTGTTGCGCGATGCGCGATGCGCTGGCGCCCAATGCAATGCGGATGGCGAACTCCCTGCTGCGCGCCGAAGACCGCGCAAGAAACAAGCCGGCCACGTTAGCCGATGCGATCAGCAGGATCATCCCCACCACCCCGAACAGGACGTACAGCGGCTTGCGCAGCGGACCGGCCGCGGCTTCGGTTAACGGGGCCGCGTAGACAAACCACCCGGAACTGGTTGCGAAGCCTGCTGCACCGGCGCGACGCAACGCTTCCCAGATCTTCGTCGAGTAAGCCGCGTTGAATTGCTGGACCGATACTCCGGGCCGCAAACGAACAACGGACCGTAAGTTCTCGTTGAATGTCTGATCCGGAGCAAAGGCCGTGGGCGCCAGCGCGAGAGGGGTCCAGAGCTGGCAATCGCGCGGCCACGCAAAGTCGCTGCGCATGATGCCAATCACGTGATAGGGCTTTTGGTCGAGAATCAACGTCTGGCCCACCGCATCCATGCGGCCGCCGAATGCCCGCTGCCAGAATCCGTAACTGAGCACAGCCACCGGAGCCGTGTTGGGCTGGTCTTCTTCTGGAGTGAAGACCCTGCCGGCAATCGGCCTTGCCCCATACACCTGGAACCACTGCGAGGAGATTCGCGCCGCGGAGATATGTTCCGTTACGCCACCCCGCACAATATTGAAGCTGGTGCCGCGCTCCACCGCCGCCGCTTCCACCTGGTCTTTCATCGCCACGGCCAGGGCAAAGTCCGGCACAGAGATTACCGGAACATCGAGATTGAACTGCGCATACCGCACGTTCATCTCTGCGACGCGCTCTGGATGGTCCACGCCGGCGGGATGCCGCAGGATTGCATTCACCACGCTGAAAATTGCCGTGTTTGCGCCGATGGCGAGCGTGAGCGTCAGGATGGCCGCCAAGGCAAAGCCGGGCGCCCTCACCAGTTGACGCAGCGCGAACCGCAGGTCCTGCAGCAGATTCTGGAGTCCTGGAATTCCGCGCTGCTCGCGATATGCTTGCCGCGTCTGCTCCATCCCGCCCAGGCGAATCAACGCTCGGCGCCGCGCTTCTTCCGGGCTGAGTCCGTTGCGGACTCCATCGTCGGCGTCCAGCGCCACATGGCTCTGCAACTCGGCCGCCAGGTCTTCATCCCTGCCGCCGGCGCCAAATGCTCCGAACAGTCGCTTCAATTGCCCTCTCAGCTTGTGCATTACAACTCCTCTGCCGGGGAAAGGAACCGCGCCAGAATAGCGGTCGCCTGCTCCCAGTCGGCTGCGGCTTTCTTCACCTGGCGCTGGCCTGCTTTGGTCAACTCGTAGTACTTGGCGCGGCGATTGTTGTCAGAGAGGCCCCAGCGCGAACGGATGAAGCCTTCCTGCTCCAGCTTCAGCAGCGCCGGGTAGAGCGTGCCGTAGTTCAATTGCAGCAGGTCGCCGCTGGTTTGCTCAATGCGCCTTGCCAGGCCGTATCCATGCAGCGGCCCCATGGTCTCAAGCGTGCGCAGCACCATCAGCGCCAGCGTGCCCTGCCATACGTCCGTTTTCTCGCCCATTGCCTTCCCCTCTTGCTGTCCTGTATTCGATGTTCTTCCATAGTTGCCGCCGTCATCCTTCTATGAAAAATCCCGCACCTGTCCAGCGGTATTTGCGAATAGTTGCCGACAGACTTCTATTCGTGCTCTTGGCACACAAGGGTGATTCGAATCCCGGCCGCTCCATCTGAGAAGGCCCTCCCGGGGTCT
>CAIWFH010000206.1 GCA_903911925.1 uncultured Acidobacteriaceae bacterium | reverse complement strand
GTGCGCGGAACCGAGGCGCGCACGCTGCTCGATTCCTTCAACACCGGCCATGCAGGTTCATTGGCGACGATTCACGCCAATTCCGCCGCTAAGGCGCTCACTCGATTTGCCAATCTCGTGATGCGCAGCCATTCGCAAGCGACCTTTTCCGACACCGAAGCAGAGATCGCAGAGGCCGTCGATTTCGTTGTGCATGTCGAGCGCCGTCCTGGCCGTCGAATGGTCACTGAAGTCCTGAGATTGAACGGCTACAGCCGGGCCTCGCAAACCTATCAAATGGAACACGTCTTCCAGGCCGCCAGCTCAAAGATTCAGGAGGTAAAGACATGCTGAAATCGGTTCGACAATCCGGACCTTCAGAGATGAGATTTGCATGTTCATTTTCCGCTCATTTGGCCGGCAACGACGCCAACTATGCCCGCCGCATTGCCGACGTGGCATCGGCACGGCTTTGGCTGACCGATGGAGTTCCGTTCTCCGACGCAATCACCATGGTTGAGGTCAGCCGCAGATTCGAGCTTTCCGCGAACGATTGCCGCGTCTACGCGGTTGAGATTGTTTTTGAGGCACAACAGGAAGTTCGCAATTCAAACCATCAACAAACTGCAAACCAGGAGGAAATTCAAAATGCCGTTGCTTGAGATCAACCAAACCCGCCGGATCACCGCATCGGTCCGGCTTGACGAATCAACCGCCGCCCAGATCAACCAGTATGCGGCGTTCCTGAAGGTGCCCGCCGACGAAGTTGTCGACAAAGCCCTCGGCTACGTGTTCGCGAAAGACCGTGACTTCCAGGACTTCCTGCGCACCCAGGGAGCCGCGCAGGTTCCGGAGAGCCTGCGTATCCGGCATATGAGCCATGCGCCTGCCGTCCAGAGCGTTTTTCGCCGGCAAACTAAGCGCGCCAAAGCTGTGGAGGCGGCTAGTGAGCCCCGCCCCCGCAGTTGATATCTCCGGTGCCGGTAGCCCGTTCGGTGCTGCGCACCGGGTTTATCTCGACACTCCACCCCTGACAGGGCGCTGTGGAGCGCTCTGGGGCGCTCTAGAGTTACTTGTTTGTTTTCAGAAGGTTGCATTTGTCGGGGCGCTCTAAAGCGCTCTAAGCAAACCGCGCAAATGGAGGGATATATGACGCCTACCGGGACAGACTCAACTCAAAACCAATCCCGTGAGTCGCGAATCGTAACTGCGAGTACGAAGGTGACGGATTTGGAACTCACGGAACTCGAACAGGCTGCGGCCTCGCGCGGCGCTCGTCTTGGAGAATGGGTTCGCGACACTCTCTTGCGCGAGGCGAGATCACTATCTGGAGGGGTCTCACTCGCCCATGTATTGACCGAGGTCGTTGCATTACAACTCTTCCTGACCGAGGCGCTATCACCGGTTGTTTGCGGTCAACGAATGACCTCAGAACAATATGACGCGCTCCTGCGAAACGTGAAGTCGACCAAGCGCTGCGCAGCCAAAGATGTCATCGCGCGATACGTCGCAGATACCAAGGAGGAGCGCCATGGCTGAAGCAACCTGGGGAAGGAAAGAGACGATTATCTGGCCGCCGCACCAACCGATCTACACCTTGGGCGCCTTCTTTATGGCTCTCGTTTTCACCGGCATTCTGATCGCAATCCGGTTCGCATTCGCGCTCGATCCGACGGAGCAATTCTACCTTCCGGCCTACATCCGGGCGTCGCTGATTCCCAGCCTTCGCGCCTCGGGAAAGTACCAGATGCTACTTGTTTCCGATGGCAAGGGCCATTCCTGGTACGCCGCCGATCAGGATGTCGGCCAAGGCGAAACGGCACAGCCGAATGGCAAACCGATTCACGCGGCCCTGTCCGAGGACGCCCGCAAACGCGGAATGGCCTTTCTCTATCGAAGTGCTCCGATGGTTTACCAGGACAAGGCGCTAACGAGCTACCTGAAACAGCATGTCTACGACGGCGCTAGCTTCGCGGAACTCTTCAAATGGCAATTGGTTTTTGGCGCGCTCGGACTCGTTCTGATGGTCGTAAAGTCAATTCCGAAGGACATTCGCCGCCGCAAGGAAATGAAATACGGGCGGCGTCTCAAGGGACCGGTTCTCGTTTCGCCAAAGGAGTTCAATAAGGCCGTTGCTGGGACTGGAATTGGCATCCAGGTCGATCAATGCAGGGAGATGCTTCGCATTCCACTGAGGGCTGAGGACCAGCATTTCGAGATCATAGGTGACACCGGAAGTGGCAAGACAACCATCGTTATGCAGATGCTGAGGCAGATTCAGGCACGCCGCCACTCGGCCATTGTCTATGACCCTGCCTGCGAGTTCATCGAACGATTTTACGATGAAAGCCGTGGCGATATTGTGCTCAATCCGCTCGACCGGCGCTGCCCATATTGGGGACCATCCGAGGAACTCGTTCGCCGCGCCGAGGCCCGAACCGTGGCCGCCTCCCTCTTCCAGCCGACGAACGACAGGAAGGGTGAATTCTTTATTGAAAGCCCGCAGAAGATCTTCGCTCATCTTCTGCTCGATCTGCCTTCTCCGCAACAATTGGTGAACTGGATGTCGCACCCGGAAGAGATCGACCGTCGCGTCCAGGATACAGAGCTTGCTTCGCTGATCGACCGATCGGCTCCGCAACAACGCTCCGGCGTACTCGGCTCGCTGAGCCTCGTCGCCGACAGCTTCCGGCTTCTTCCACGGAAGGAAGATTCGAAGTCCGAATGGACGGCGCGCGAGTGGTCGAAGGAACGCAAGGGATGGATCTTCATCACCTCACAACCGGCCGAGCGCGAGGCGCTCCGCCCGCTGCACAGCTTGTGGATTGACATGCTCGTCCTTCGCCTGCTCACTGCGCCCACGGCAGAGCAGCACCCTGTCTGGTTTGTACTGGACGAGTTGGCCAGCCTGCAGAAATTGCCGCAACTCCATACGGCAATTACCGAGAACCGAAAGTCGCGCAATCCGATTGTTCTTGGCTTCCAAGGCAAAGCACAGTTGGAGGTGATTTACGGTCACCTGGCCGAGGTCATGCTCTCGCAGCCTGCAACCAAGATCTTCCTCAAGACGACCGAACCGAATGCCGCCGAATGGGTCAGCCGCGCTATCGGCAAGATCGAAATCGAGCGCATGAAAGAGACCCACTTCGATGGAACACGACGGGGCAGGAACTTCGCCCTCGACCGCCAGACCGAGCCCCTGGTTCTCGATTCTGAGATCAGCGGTCTGGAGAACCTCCACGCTTACATCAAGCACGGGAACTACGTCTCACGATTCTCGTTTCCCATACAGGAAATGCCGGCTACCAAGCCCAAATTCATTGAACGGTTGAAGGACGATTTCATCGTGCGAGAACCTAGCAAGGAGCAGCCAAAACCGCCGAAGCCCGCGGTCACTTTGCCCCAAAACCCAATGCCTGCGGTTCAGGAAAAGGCACCGTCCGTTTCAGCCGCTAAGCCCACGCAAGAGAGTCCACTTGAAGTGCAGACTTCGCTCCCATTCGGACCGAGGATTTAAGCCATGCTTACTATCTCAAAGCCGCTTTCTGCTGGTCAGGCCCAGAGCTACCACCAGAAAGAATTCACGGCAAAGGAACAGAATTACTGGTCGCAGCAGGGCGTGACTGCCGGCGAATGGCAAGGCCGTCTCGCATCGCAATTCGGACTCGCTGGAGCGGTCTCCGCAGAGGACTTTGCCAAGCTGAGCCAGGGCCAACATCCGGCGACCGGAGTGCAGCTTGTTCGCCAGCGGGCATCCTATGAATACCAGGTTGCAGACTGGAAGATCGTGAAGACAATGGAGCATCGCGCCGGGTGGGATGCTACCTTTTCAGCGCCCAAATCCGTTTCGCTCACGGCACTTGTCGGCGGGGATGTTCGTGTTCGTGACGCTCACCGCGAGAGCGTGAACCTGGCGCTTGAACAGCTTGAGCTTTACACGCAGGCGAGGATCGGTGGGAATCATCCAGCCGAGACAACGGCCAAATTCATCGCCGCGAAGTTCGAGCACGACACTGCCCGCCCCGTCGATGGCTACGTCGCGCCGCAACTCCATACTCATGCCGTCGTCTTCAACGTCACGGAACGCACAAACGGGCAGCCCCGAGCCATCCAACCACAGAGCCTATTCGCTTCGCAACAGTTCGCCACCGCCGTGTATCAGTCCGAGCTTACATACCGATTGCGTCATCTTGGTTACGAGATCACCGTTGGCCGAAGCGGAGCGCCGGAGATCAAAGGTTACACGCAGGAATATCTCGACGCATCGAGCCCGCGGAGCCAGCAGATTCGGGCATACCTTGAGCGCACTGGCCGCGCCGGGAAAGAGGCGGCAGAAATCGCCGCGCACTCCACGCGAGACCGCAAGGAGATTCACTCGACAGCCGACGTCATGGCGGCACACCGCAAGCTTGCCGCTGACTTCGGGCACCAGGCCGAGGCCGTTGTGCGAGCCGCGCACGAACGGCTTGAGCATCATCAAACGCCAGTCAACTCAGTTGACCGGGCGCGTGAGTCTCTGACGTATTCTCGTGACAAGAACTTCGAGCGGGAGGCTGTTGTCGATGAGCGGGCTCTGATCCGCGATGGGCTCCGTCGCGGCATGGGTGAGGTCACCTATTCGCAGGTACGCGGCAATCTGGACGCCCGTCTCGCCGCAGGAGAGTTTCTGACCGTCGAGCGTGGTCATGGGATGCCAGGTCGTCAGTTCACGACGGCCAAAACAATCCAGGCGGAACAGGAGATTGTTCACAGGATGCGCGCCGGGCAGAACAACTTTGAGCCCGCCATGAGCCGCTCCGCTGCCATCAACTTTGCCGAGCAGCATCCTCATTTGAACCGGGCACAGAAGACCGTGGTCGAGGATGTTCTCAGCGCACATGACCGTATCCAGGGAATCCAAGGTTTTGCCGGCGCAGGCAAAACGACAACGCTTGCCACGCTACGCAGCGCCATGGAGGCACAGGGCTACGAAGTCCAGGGCTTTGCGCCCACCTCCCGCGCCGCCCGGCAACTCAATGAAGCAGGCATTGAAGCCGGAACCTTGCAGGGCTTTCTTGCCTGCGATGCCAACGCCGCCAACCCGACACAGAAGCATTTCTACTTCCTCGATGAGTCGAGTCTCGCCAGCACAAATCAGGTCCGCGACTTCCTTGGTCGGCTCGGTCCCAACGACCGTGTACTCCTGATCGGCGACACCCGCCAGCACCAGGGCGTTGAAGCCGGACGGCCATTCGAACAGTTGCAGGAGGCCGGAATGCGGACCGCCAAGTTGGATGAGATTGTCCGCCAAAAAGACCCGGCTCTGAAATCCGCCGTAGAACTTCTTGCCAAGGGGCAGACGGCCGCTGCCCTTGAGATGCTCCAACAACAGGACCGAGTCCGGGAGATTCCCAATCACCAGGAGCGCATTGAGACAATCGCCAAAACCTACGCAGAGGCCCCCTCAAACACCTTGATTGTTTCGCCCGACAACGCCTCCCGACGCGAGCTGAATGCAGCCGTTCGACAAGAACTCAGGACCAGCGGGAAACTGGCTCCAGAGGACCATTCGATGCGTGTCCTCGTTCAGCGCCAGGAGATGACCGGCGCCGAGCGCGCCTGGGCCAATCATTACGAAATCGGGGATATTATCCGCTATGCGCGCGGCAGCAAAGCCGCTGGTATCGAGGCCGGGACCTACGGAACAGTCGCCGCAATCAACCAGGCAAACAATCTCTTGACGGTCGAGAAATCATCTGGTGATCTTGCTACCTACGATCCGCGCCGCCTTGCCGGCGTTAGCGTCTACCGCGAGATCGGCCGCGAGTTCTCAGTCGGCGATCGGATCCAATTCACCGCGCCCGACAAGTCGCTCGGCGTTGCCAATCGCGACCTTGCCGCAATCGAGTTCATTGCGCCCGATGGCCGCATTTCGGCCCGTCTTGATAACAACCGACAGGTCGAATTCAGCGCCAGCGAACATCGCCACTTCGACCATGGCTACGCCGTCACTAGTCACAGTTCCCAGGGCCTTACCGCCGAGCGCGTCCTTGTGAATGCCGATACTGGCGTCCATCCGGACTTGCTCAACTCCCGCTTCGGCTACGTCTCCATCTCCCGCGCCAGCCACGAGGCCACACTATTCACCGACGACATTGCCAAGCTTAGTCCTCAGCTCAGCGTCGATGTCTCGAAGACCTCTGCGCTGGAGTTGAATCAAGCATCAACGATTGCCCACGGAATCGGAATGGGAATCTAACGGACGTGTGCCAATAGATTGGGGAAATCCTGAACACGCACCGAATTTCATCTTCCTGGAAGCTTTTTGTAGTTCATTTCTAGCGGGGGAAAAGCCCCACAGGCGATCCGTACATAGGCTGAGAGCTATTACGAGTCAAGTGATCGCCTGTGGGGCTTTTCCCCCGCTGGGGATGGCCGGGAGTCGCCGCTCAAGTACACTGAAGCGTGGAACGACACCTTCTCAAACGTGGCTGGGGATGGCCGGGAGTCGCCGCTCAAGTACACTTCCCACCGCTCGCTTGAGCTAGTCTCTTTTGCTGGGGATGGCCGGGAGTCGCCGCTCAAGTACACTGTGTTCGCGACGTTACCAGCCCTCTAGCACGCTGGGGATGGCCGGGAGTCGCCGCTCAAGTACACTAGGCCGCGCCGAACTTGCTGAAAAGCAGCAAGTTGGCGCGGCTTCTCTCTTCAAAAAAGGAGAATCTGCTCAGGGACATCCTCCGGCTCGCGAGGTTTTCTGCCATAAAAGACCTCCATTCTGCCAAACTGATGATCTGTAACTGTCATAAGCCGCACCTGCCCCAAAGGCGGAATAACGGCGCGGATCGTGCTTCGATGGGCGTCCGCAGCCTCTTCGCTCGGGAGGTAGCGTGCGTACACCGAGAATTGGAGCATCATGAACCCGTCTTTAAGCAGGGCTTTCCTGAAGCGCGTGTAATCGCGTTTATTCGCCGCTGTCTCCACCGGCAGGTCGAACATGGCGATGAGCCACAAAGACCGGTACGCTGAAAGAAGCAGTCCTTTCATGAGCGATCAACTCAGCATTTCTGTGAAACAACTCAAAGCCCTTCTGGTTAGCCGACTGATTCAATCTCTTGTTGGACGGTTACGCTCCGTGGACCCTTTCTAGCTGGTACGGACTCACCGCATGGCTCCAGCAACGAAGGAATTGCAATTTCACGGGACTCTCCGGTAACGCACTTCGCTAGAGAATTCGCTGTGCGTAACAGAATGTCGAAGAGCGAGCGCTCCTCGCGTTCAAATGCGTAGCGCGAGGTCGTTGCTCCGATCAGCCAAGATTTCGTTATAGTGCTCAACGGCTCCGCCGGGTCGTGATTGACAATCCATTGCGCCACCCGGCGATCAATGAGAGGCCGGAACGGTTCCATCACATCGGCCGCCAGACAAAAGGCATCGTAGCGATTCTTATGGCGTAAACCTATTGAAGGATGCAGACCTGCCGCACATAGCGCGCGAGCCACCGCGGCTCTCAAAACTGTGTATCCGTAGTCAAGATGCCGGTTCTGATTTGGCTCTTCAGACCCTCGACGAAATTTCGGATCATCAAATATCTGTGCCCAATAGCGCCGTGCTGCCTGTGCTTCCAGGTTGCCTGCGTCGTCTGAGCGAACTCGCGCCGCCATGGCGATTAACCCACCATCTGTTCCCCTAAGCTCTTTCAGTAGCTCCCCCTGTGCTCGGATCTTGGCGCGCACAATCTCCTGCCATAGCCGCTTCTGCGTTGGGTGAGAGAGTTGCATCTGTTTAGCAAATCGCTCTGTTTGGAGAAAGTGCGCCTGCACCGGCAACTGTATTGATGCAGGGAGAAATTTTCCGTCGATGGTGACGACCGAACCGCCAACCTCCGCAATCCTAGAAAGGACCGCCTGCGAAAGAACGACCTGTGGATGCGCTAGAAGCAGGACGGCGATTTCGCTAATTGGGGTAGTGAAGGGAAGTGAAAGCTGATCCGCCTGGGTCATTTCAATGACGAGTTGCGAATCGCGAACGCTCAACCGCGCGGGATTAGCGATTTCAATAATGCGATCAATCATTGGCCGGGTGCACCTTTCCGAGCAAATCGATGACAACCTTCCTGGGATGAAGTTCTTTCAACGAGTTCGGTGTCCTCGACCACGTTATGCAAAGTTTTTTCTGTTGCGCATCATCATGGGCATCATTTACAGGAACAAACCACATTTGTTTGTTATCGCTAAATTTTTTCACGCGTAGGATGTGCGTTCCGTTCGCGTCAGTAACCTTGATCGTGTCGTCTTTCATCAGCGAAAAGAGAAACTGGGCCTCGGGGTCGGCTTTCAATTGTCGGGAAATCGGAGGTTCCTTTACTGCGGATCGCGGCCTGCCTTTTCTGTGGTCATTCTTAGGGCAGAGACGGTAAACCTCGGTCACTTGCGCCACATCGCTATCCCACTTCTCCCTGCGTCTCTCGTCACGCACCACAAAGAGAGCAACGTGGTGGATACCGCCTGGGGCAACAAAGCGCTCCCGAGCGCCATGACCTACCCTGAGTGGATTTTTCGTCTCGCGGATGCGCACCTTGCGAATGGGAATGAGGCGTCCGTCGCGGGCGGAGAGACATGGTGCATTTTCAGGGCGATCGAATAGCTTCGGATTTCCCCCAAGTTCCACTAACTTCATGCGAACGGCATCCCGGACAGCAATGTCAACGATTACTTCGTCGTCCGCGATGTCAGAAGCGGACAACGCCGACAGAGAACACCTTGTGTGAACCGTGGGCTTCCCCTTGTAATTGCTAGGCGCTGAGTAATTCGTGCCCTTATGAAGTTCCCCGCTCATCTTGTGTTCTGGCCGATGCGAAACGAGCATCTCTTCAATGCGAGGTCGGATGGAAGGAACAAAATTCTTCCATGGTAACTCAATCTTGCGCCAAGCGCGCGCGTCCTTTTGCCAAGGCTCCATAGACGCCGCTCGTGCCATCGACTGAATGACTTTTGGGCGAGTGAGAGCGATGGTTATTGCGTCAATTGCATGATGACGATGATCGGTGCGTGGCTTCCCTCGGGACTCACCGGGTTCTGTCGGCACGAGTTCGTGTAAGATCGCTTCCAGACCCCACGAACTGCGTAGTGTTGCCGTCACTGAGCCACTCGACGCGAAAATCACCTGGCGCACTTTCTCTCCATCCATAACATCGCGGCCACCGTACAAGGCTCCGAGAAAGCGCGCCGACAGAACGCTCACATAGCGCGTATCGTTCAATTGGCGTGCGCTGAAGTCACCAAGGGCATCCTCGGTTTGAATGGAAAACCGCACCATCTTTCCTCTGTTTTTCCAACTGCTAACGCGAGTCATGATCTCAGCCCAACGCTGCTCATCTTTTCCGTAAGCTTCCCAAGGTGTCTGACCCTTTTTTATATCGCGGTTTTCGGGAAGGTAGCACAAAGTTTTGTTTTGGAACGAATCGTCCGGATATCGGCTCCGAGGAATAATGTGCTCAACGTCAAACTCCGAGTTGTCAAAGAGGGTAGAAAATGGAATGTGCCTGCCCGTGTACGGGCAATAGCCGCCGCATTCCTCATGCAGAAGAGCTTTCTCAATATCCTTTCTGGAAGGGTTCGACAGGCCGCATTCACGCAAAATCTTGACGGCTATGTCTTCGCGTTCTCTTTGGCGGTTCCGATTCTTCTTCGTTGCATCGATCCTCTCTTGCCGGGGCTTCTTTAACTCGCGTGCAAGTTCAACCCGTATTTCATAGGGTTTACCATACTCGCGCACAATTGCGTTCACGACTTTACGGAGTTCCGTAAGGGCACGCTCGACAGCTGGGTTGCGCAACGACTCAAGCTGTTTACGCACCTCTGGCAGCGTATCGAAAACCACTCCGCCAGAAAACCGAGCACCGTACACTTCCGTTTCCGCTTCTTTGAAGGACTTGCCGCACTGCATCAGAGGGAGCAGTTTGGCGATTGCCGTCAATGAGACGGCACAGTACCCAGGCTCAGGAATCTGTTCCGACAGTGAACTCGCGGCGGCGGCGTCCAGTAACCACTGTTCGACTGCTTCGCGAATCAACGCCTCATCGGACTCGCTATTTCTCCAGTTCTCGATGATCTGGTGCTGCTTCCCTGCGCTAAAGCCGTCCCAGCGATCACCAAACACCTTCCGCATGACCGCCTGCGTTCGATTTCCGCGAAGACGTTTCTCGTCACCCTTTTCAAGATTGAACTGAGCCTCGGCAGGGAAGGAGAGGTACTTCTTAATCGCTTTGAATGTCTGATCCCCTTCCCAATCCAGCAAATCGTACAGTCGTTGGCGCTCATCCTCCGTCAGCGGATCGGAGATCAAACTCCCAGGGTTTATTAGCTTCAGGTCGTTCACTTTTTGCAGAATGCGGAATCTCTGGGCTTCCATTGCTGCCCAAGGAGCCCGCTGCTTTCCAGACTCCAACTCACATTTGCCAACCAAATGCGTCTGAGCGGCAATCGGTCTCTGGAAAAACAGAAGATGTGCGATCTTGTCATGGAGCTCCGGCGTCAATAATTCGAGGCGATGGATCGCCTGTGCTTCCCAGATCTTCTCGAACTCATCTTGGAACATCTTTCGCGCGGTCCAACGGCGACGGACTCTTTGAGCGTGCGGGTCCAACCCGGCGAAAAACTCACCAAGGGTTCGTGCGCCGGCACTCAGAATGTCCTGTTCCAAACTATGGATTTCGGCCTTGACTTGGCCTAACTCCTTTTTTTGTTCAGGATTCTGCTTATTCTCTTTACGATTCGAGAGGAAGCCTCGCCTTTGAATCAGATGAAACAATATCCGCCCAATCTCGGGCGCTTCCAACGACTCGTCAAGCGCCCTTTTGCGAAGGTAATAGAGAGGTAGCTGTGCGAAACGATTGTCTGGAAATGCCGATTGCCATTTATGAGTGAGGTGCTGATCGAGTTCGTTGAGAATCGAATGCCTCTGCTCTTCTGGCGATCCGCTTAATACTCCCGGCGCTGGCAGCAAAGAGTGCCTTTGGAGAAGTCGGAATAAATCCCTCTGACGGGCAGCCCGGCGACGGAGTTGGCGCCGATGCAAGCGAGCCGTTCGTCTCTCAACGGCTTTTGACTGGTCTTTTCCTTGTTCGATTTCCATTGACGTGCCGTCAACGCCGGGTTCAAAGATGCGAACGCCTGCACGAATTAGGGAAGTGGGGTCATCGGCATCATCCAGGGCGATCAGAGCCCACCCGAGCGATGCTGATCCGAGATCGAGGCCGAGAACGTACTTCTGAGGTGATTCCATGGCAGAGGACATCAAAATACCGCCTTGACGCAATGGCCCTACGGAGAATACAAGTATCTTAGTGTACTTGAGCGGCGATTGCCCGACTATTCTTAGTAAGCTTTCGTCGTAAGGCTCCGCTCACCGAGCGACCTTTGAACGCCCCGGAGACGGGGCGTTCTTATTTCCTGGGTCGGGGCCAATGCTGGCGTTCCTGCGAACCTGCTCAACTGGTGCTCCAGCTACGTCTCGATCTCCCATACCATTCGCAAGCAGACTCTTTCACAGGCGACATTGCAAACTCGGCCCCCATCCCAGTGCAAAACTCTCCGAAGCATCCGCGCTGGAAGCCTTCAGATGGTGCTTGTCGGCCAGGGATTGGAATGATATGGCTTATCTAAATTATCCAGACGGTGTCTGGATAATTCAGCGTCGCACGGTCATGCAATCTGTCGAAAGGTGGTTTCCATCCAATCCGGCAGTTCTCCCGCTGATAGGTCAATATAGCGAAGGGTAGGCCGAAGGTCACTATGCCCTAATGCACGAGATACAAGCACAACATCGCGGCTTTGCCGATGTAATGCTGTGGCGAACCCAACGCGAAAGGAATGGATGGTCAATGCAGGTCGAAGTCCCGCAATTGCCTTCCAATAATGGAACCTGCTCTGGACTTGGCGAGTAGTGAGACTCTCGCCAGCACCTCGTCCGGGGAACAGCTTGCCGCTTGAGTGCTCTCTTCCAGGCCCGCAGTGTCTTCGAAGGCTTTCCAGCAGCAGGCCAAGCCGCGCAATCACATGCACAGTTCTCGGACGTCCGCTTTTCCCATTCTTGACCTGCAAGGTTCTTGTGACAACGTTGTAATCCTCTTCGTCCAATTGCAGAGCCTCGGCTCTGCGCAGACCGGTGAAAGCATACAACGCGAAAAGTGTCTCGTCTCGAACTCGCAGGGGGTCGTTTGAATGGTGAATCGCCCGAAGAAATGAGTGGACCTCGTGCAACGTCATGGGCTGAGTGGGAACCGATTCAATGTTCGATCTCCCCAGCAACCGGGCGGGATTCGCTGGTATCCTTTTGGTCTCGACTGCCCACCGAAAGAACCCCCTGTATGCGCTTCGATGGCGGTTCAAAGTTGTTTGCGAGCGACGCTTTTGGGGTTGTCCATCAATTGCCGTCAGGCTGGCAACAGTCTCATTTAGCAGCGTGGAAGAGACATCCAGCAACGAGATGTCTGCCCCCATTTTTCTTCCAAGCAGCGCAAGGCTCTCTCCATAGGACCCAATCGTGGTTGTTTTCCTTCCAGACGCCCTCAGATATACGAGGTAATCGACGACAGCGCAGCAAAGCGCCTGTGTTCCGTGAGTCTTGCCATCCACCAAACAATCACGTTTCTTGCCATACCCCTGAGAAATTCCTGAACGCGAATTAGTAGCCATGCAACTCTCCTTTGGCAGCCCTGCATCGATTCGGCACCATGAGCGCGACACTTCAGATTCAGAGAACCAGCCATGTCGAAAAGGGGTTTGGGAGCCAAAAGGGCGGAGCGCTTGCGACATTCTGGCAGAGAAGACTAGAGCAGAGGCGGCGAGATGAGCCTTTGCTTCTGCCAATCCGGCGATCTGAGCGCCGATTTTCGTATTTCGTCAAACGCTGCCGTTTTTCAACGTTCGCATCCATCTTTGTTTGCCGCGATTTACGTTCAGTGCGCGAGCGACCGGCCAAGAAATGTCGAAAATCGATTTTCGACAAACGCTTCAATGCGCGTAAGTTGTTGATGAATCGAGGCTTGGCCGCCAAGCCTCGATTCATCGCAATGTTAAGTCTAGTATTTTCTATTGTTTCCGACTTCTCATAATGGCTCTACTGTGACTTCTGTTAGTCAGGCGACGGCATGTTACTCCGATTACTCGGAGCTATAACCTAAGCACCTGTAACTGTGTCAAGCTTTGGTTTGGCTGCAGAATAGTTAGCGGGAGCGGATAACATGCAGAAGCATGAGAAGGAGACACGTCGGACGAACCCATAGCAGCTCCCAAACCGAGCAAAGCTCGGTCTCGCTGAAGCCCAGTTTGAAGCCGGGGAAACTTCCAAATGGAAACTTGGGATAATGCTCGTCCGTTTCGGCCCCTTTGTCAAGCCGAATCCAACGTCGGTCGGCCCACATCTGGCAGGAGCTTTGTGTCTTCGAGCGCTGACGAGGCGGTTCTTGGATGTTCAACTATCCTTCTGTATTAATTGCTGTTAGCACATCTTGCCACACCTCAGAGAACTTGTGCGCCATGTACGTTTCCTTCTGCTTGCAGTCGAATTTCCTGAGTTTGCGAAACATCCCCAGCGCTTGAATCAAGGTGTCGATCTCGTCCCGACGTGATCCGTACTTTTGATGCCACAGTGCCAAGACCATTTTTACATCTGCCAAACTCACCTGGTTGCCGGCTTGTTCGGCAATGCGTTCCGCTCTCTTGAGCCACCGCATGGAAAGCTCTGGCTTACGGTTGCCTTCTATATAGAGCTTTCCCATGATCATCTCTCCATGAGCACCATCCAGCCCAATTCTCATCCATCGTGAAATCGCGATTCCTGTAAGCAACCAACGTCGCGCCTCTGCATAGTATCGTTCTCCAAGCCGGTGAACAAAGCTACCTATATTGACGCAGCACGCCTCCACTCCCTCATAATTCTCTGTGAGCAGATAGGCCTGAAGTGCCTGGACAAGTTGGTCAATTGCTTCGAGATGGCGACCTTTCTTTGTAAGGTACATGCTCGTCCTATATGCCAATAGTCCGAGTGTGGCTCTATCGCCGCCACTCTCCGCGAACTTGCTAGCAATTCTCAATGCCTTGAGAGTAGCCTGATCGGATGTTGGACCGCTGGAACCGCGCGAGTGAGACCAGGCAAGAGCCAAATGATAGCGAGCCTTCAGCACATCGTCTCGGACTGAATGCACAAGACGTGAGCTTTCAACGAGAGTTCTAAGAGCCGCCTGGAATCGCCCAATACGATAGAGCACATTAACAGCACCGAGACATGCAATCAAGCGAAGCTTTGCGGAGAACCTGAGATCGCCTGCCATGCGAAGCAACCTTGAAGAGGCATCGTCCTGCGGCCGACCTCGTTGTCGTGCTGCCACCAGCCTACCTTGAGAAATGAGCCACTGCGCGCGCACATAGGAATGTGTGAAACGCAGTAGCTCTGCCCTCTCCGTGGGCGGTTTTGGACGACGGAGCCGGAGTTGCCGCTGCACCTCAGCGTTTGGGATGTCGAATTCAATTGCAGATGCGGCCATTCGTAGTCGATAAGGCCCGGCCCACCGTGTTTCCGCGGCTACAAGCTGGACTCCCGTTCGCTCAAATGCCTGCAAATAGCGGCCAACATTTGTCGCAATGTGGCCTTCCGCCTTGCCTATCCCGGACGACGTTTTGAATTGGTCAGCTGAGGCGGCATACTCACTTTCGTCGGATGGCTCTGTCGGACTCGGTGCCCTCTTTCGTTGCCTGTCTTCCTCCGAAAATCTTTTCGTACAGATCTCGATGTGCTCCCGGTGGGCTCGCCAGCGACTTGATTGACGCGGCGATCTGATCGGTAGATGTGATGCGCCTCCTCCGAGCGGCATTGGAGCGCAGGCGCACGCCCAGAGCGAGATCAGATGCTCGCTCGCGAGATCGCGCGACGAGGGCCTTGCCGGACCGGTTGGAGCGAATCCAGATCTCGCCTCTAACCAAGGTTTTTATGCGGGCGGCTTCGGGCTCAGATATCCAACTCGAATGGTACTTGGGATCGATCTCCATCTTCTGCCCAGTTAGCCACAGGGTTTCGCTGCGTTGCGCCCACGATAATGCCTGAGGAGTGAGAGAACTGCCGAAGGCCAGATGATGCACCGAAACGTGGCGGACCGAACCCAAGTGGGTTTCTACCCAACTTTCAATTGGCAAGGTCACACTCGGTTCAGGGTACAGATGAAGCAGGGTCAGGCCCTTCATTATTTCGTGGAAGCGGTCTGGTGCTGCTCCCATCGTTCTGAGGGCGTCTTCCAATGCTGCTTCAAGAAGAACCTGTACCAACAAATGCTCCTTGGGCTCGAAGTGCTCAACAGCGGACTCGATCCATAAAACAGATGGCTTAGAAAGAGCATCGAGGATGTTTCCCCGGTTGTCACCTTCCGAGATTCCATATACGCCAGGGAATGATAGTGCCCACGTGAGGAGGTCGATGATCTTGCCAAGTCCAGATGGCTCGATCCTGGTCTCCAGAAACAGGTGACGCGTTGCGACACCGAGACCTTGAGGTCAGGATGGTTCCGTGTTCAGGAATCAAGATCGAGGGCAGTAGGGGTCGATGGAATATCTACAACGGCCTTCGGCACGGCTATCGACAGAGAACTGAACACACTCAGCGAGGAATTACGATCAGGTCGCTACACTCCGCGCCCACTGCGCAGGATTCAAATCCCGAAACCAGACGGTGGTGTTCGCAATCTGGGTGTAGCGTGCGTCAGGGACCGGATTGTGCAAGCTGCGTGCCTCTCCGTTCTGGAACCAGTATTTGAGCCGACTTTCAGCAGGTTCAGCTATGGCTTTCGTCCACATCGAAATGCTCATCAAGCCGTTGCCGTCGCAAGATCGATTGTTGCAAGTGGCCGCCAGTGGGCCGTGATCGCCGACATACGAAAGTGCTTTGACAACATCGATCACGACGTTCTGCTCAGCACTTTGGGACTTCGGATTGCTGACGAAGAATTCCTGACACTCATCCGCAACTGGCTAACGGTCGATATTTCTGAGCTTGGCGACATGTTCCCAAACGAAATCGGAGTCCCGCAAGGCGAATCTCTGTCACCGCTCCTGGCCAATATATACCTCGACACTCTGGATAAACACTTTGAAATGCTGGGCATTCCATTCGTTCGCTACGCGGATGACTTTGTGATGTTTGCACATAGCAAAGAGGCGGCGGAGGACATATGTCGGCGTCTGGCAGATTTCCTCCACGACATTTTGCGGCTTGAACTCAAACCAGCTAAGACATTTTACGTTCACGTTTCGGAAGGCTATGACTTTCTCGGCTTCCACGTTGCGGATTCTTCGATCATCGTGCAACCTGCCCGCATCGAAGTCCTTCTGCAGCACATTTCTGCCCTAATCAAAGAACTAGCTGCATCAGCTGGAGCCCTTGACAAAGTCACTCAGTGCCTCACACGCTTCAATTCAATCACCAGGGGATGGCGGAACTACTTTCTGTTACCGGGAGAACAGTCACTTTCAACCCAAATGCGGGACATCGACGACCGCATTGAACAAATCGCCTCAATCCACTTGCCGGATTCCCTCAGAGAAAACCCAGCTTGGGTGTGCCGTGAGCGCGTATCTGTGAGACCACCTCGCGCTGACCAGGTGACTGGCAGTCAGCCCACGTCAAAGGCTCTACAGCCAGCCTCCGGATATCCCCAAGATGTCCCATACAATGTTCCCCCAGCTTGGATGCGCCGTGGCAGCGAATCGAGTGACCTCGACTCTTCGAACGTGGAACAGGTCCGGGTCAACGCCGCACCCTCCAGCGGCGCCTCCGGTAAGGTATCCCCTTTCCTTTCGACAATGCTTGAAGATGGCGACAGGCTTTACGTTCTCACGCATGGTGCATACCTGACTGCCGAGGATGAAGACGTCGTTCTGAAAAGAAGGCGCCAGGAAGTATATCGGCGCCCCATGAATCAAATCAGCCTTATCTACCTCCAGGGCTTCGGCATCATTATTTCAGTTGATGCACAGGTTAAGTTGGCCAAACATGATGTCTCTGTCGTAATAGCACCGCCACTTGGAAATCCTATCGCGGTAATCAATCCTCTCGAAACGGCCCGATCATCGATTCGCCGATTGCAGGTTCTACGACGGGAGGAGCCGGATGTTCTGAAAGTCGGCCTCTCCATGATTGCAGCCAAAGCGTCAAACCAAGCCGCGGTTCTGAAATACTTTGCGAAGTATCGCAGCCGCGTTGCCCCGGAAGTCGCGAACGGAATGAGGGAATCAGCCGACAAGATCCTCGAACTGTCTCGAAACATCTCGCGACTTGATACTCGCGAGGCTACCGTTCGAGGCGTCGGCATGGGACTAGAAGGGAGAAGCGCTGCCATCTATTGGAGCCAGTTGTCTTGTCTTGTTCCAGAAGATCTTGGCTTTGATGGGAGGATGACACTTTCTGCCCATGACCCTGTCAACCAATGCCTTAACTATGTGTACGGGATTCTATACGGAGAAGTGTGGCGTGCGATCTCGAAAGTTGGGCTGGACCCATATTTTGGGCTAATTCATGGATCACTTCGAGACCAAGGAAGTCTTGTCTTCGACCTGATTGAGGAATTCCGAGCACCGTTCGGTGACAGGGTTGTATTTGGAATGCTTGGTAGGGGCTTTAGACCCGGAATCGGGAAGAGCGGCCTTCTACGGTCCAGTACAAAACATGCATTGGCGCAGAGTTTCTCGAAGCGATGGACGAAGCCCATGTATTACAGATCTCGCCTTCTCGCACCCGTAAATCTGCTCGCTTCCCAGGCCAAGAGTTTAGCGGGAGCATTCCAGCGGGAGAATGCCTACCATCCCTATCGAATGCGATGGTAAATCTCGTTGTAACATCTGACCAACTGTCAAGCTGAGCCCCTTACTTCGTAAGACCAGACAGCCTAATATTTTCGGCCTTGTAGTGCGGCATAATTCGCAAACCGGCTATTTCCTTCCAATCCACTTCGCGCCCTCGGGTGGACGGCCCAGCGCACACCTAACGTGCGCTAAGCGGGCCTTCTCCGTCCGTTCGGAGCGCGGCTGCGCGCCAAACGATGGTGCGCGTTTGGCAATTGCCGCGCCTTTCCTCCGGACTCCCACCGTCGTGCGCTGCGTTCGTTCTTTTCCGCCAACCGTCTTCGCGCTTCCCTGCCGTGGGTGAGAAAGACGCTCAGCCGGTCACGGCGGAAAAGGAGAACAAAAACATGAATTTCAAGAGTAACAACCGCAACAGCAACAGCAACCACACCGCGCCGCACAGCACAAATGCGGCGCAACACAGCAACCACCAGCAGACCACTACGCAGCAGATCATCGCTGAGAACGTCAAGCACCTGATAGAGCAGCTTGAGCAGGGTAAGAGCGAGGCTCTCACAGCTTATCTGACCGCAATGGCCCGGTTCCACAACTACAGTTTCGGCAATATCCTTTCCATCGCGCATCATCGGCCCGACGCAACCCACGTTGCAGGGATTCGCACATGGAACGAGCTTGGCCGCTTCGTCAAGAAGGGCCAAAAGGGCATTCCTATTTTGGCTCCGATGATAGGGACTAAGCACCAGCGCGACGAGCAGCCTGTCGAGCAGAACGACAAGCCGAAGCCTTTGCTCATTGGTTTTCGTGTCGTCTATGTCTTTGACATCGCGCAGACCGAGGGCAAAGAGCTTCCCGAACCTGCCACCGTGTCCGGCGAAGTGGGCACCCACCACGACCGACTTTTCGAGTTCGTTCATCAGCAGGGCATCGAGCTTGAATACAACGAACGAATCGCGCCTGCGCAAGGAGTAAGCTACGGCGGAAAGATCGTCTTGCTGCCAGGTCAGACTAAGGCCGAGGAGTTCAGCACATTGGTGCATGAACTGGCGCACGAAATGTTGCACAAGGCCGAGCGCCGCACCCTTACCACCAAGACCGTGCGGGAAACCGAAGCCGAGTCCATCGCTTTCATCGTGGGCCGCGCCGTGGGATTGAACACTGGCAGCGCCAGCGCCGACTACATCAGCTTGTACCACGGCAACGCCGAGTTGCTCACCGAATCGCTCGCCGTAATCCAGCAAGCCTCCGCAACCATCCTCGACGCGCTTTTCGCCGAAGAAGCCGAATCACTGGCAAAGGCGAGCTAGACCCGCCCACCTGAGCGGGTGCGCTTGCTCGTGCCCGCTCACGCATTCACTCTCGACAACCAAAGGAGATGAGTTTATGACAACAGCAGTTCAGTCCGAATATCGCAACCTGCCACTCGCAAGTCTCACCGAGTCAGCCATGAATCCCCGCCGTAGCTTCGATGAAGCCGCGCTCAACGAATTGGCCGAGAGCATTCGCAATCAGGGATTGCTTTCGCCGTTGCTGGTAAGGCCGAAAGGCCCGCAATCGTTCGAGATCGTTGCAGGAGCGCGGCGCTACCGCGCGGCACAATTGGCCGGTCAGGAGTCGGTTCCCGTTCGCATTGTGGAACTGACGGATGCACAGGCGCTTGAGACTTCTATTGTCGAAAACCTGATTCGCGCCGAAGTGCATCCGATGGAGGAAGCAAGCGGCTTCCGGGCACTTCTCAATTTGGAAGAGCCGAAATACTCCATTGAACAGATTTCGGCACGCACCGCCAAGACGCCAGCATATATCACCGGTCGTTTGAAATTGACTGACCTTGTTCCCGCAGTGGTCGAGGTCTTTTACCGGGACGAGATCGGTACTGGCCATGCGCTTTTGCTGGCCAAGTTGCAGCCTGCACAACAAGAAGAAGCCCTCACCGCTTGCTTTCGAGAGGATTACGTCAGCGGCGGAAAACCCCGGCGCATTCTGCTTCCCGTGCGGCAATTGCAGGAGTGGATTGAACGCCACATCCTTTTGGAACTGGACTCCGCGCCCTTTCCGAAGGACGACGCGGAGCTTGTACCAGAGGCAGGAGCTTGCCTTACCTGCCCCAAACGCACCGGCTTCAATACCCTGCTTTTTGCTGAAATCAAGGCGGACGCTTGCACTTCGCCGGATTGCTACCAGAGCAAGGTTGACGCATTCGTTGCAAAGACGATTGTGGCAAAACCAAAGCTGGTACAGATCACACGCGCATACGGCAAGCCGCAGGATGATAGCCCGGCAATTCCGCGCAACCAGTATGTCGAGATTCGCGCGGAGAAGCCAACAAACCAGAAGCAAGCCGAATGGCCGGAGTACAAAACCTGCAAATACACCACCGAGGCCATCGTCACCGAAGGGTCGGATAAAGGAGAGCTAAGGCGCATATGCTCAAACGCCGACTGTTCGATTCACCATCCAAAGAAGGCGAAAGCACCTGCCAACGATGGAGCATTCAAGGCCGCTCAAGAAAAGCAGCGCCGCGAGGAAGCAATCGCCCAGACAACGGGACTTCGCGTATTGAGCGCCATTGTCGAGGCTGTCCCAGTTCGTTTGATGAAGCGCGACCTGCTTTTTGTGGTCGAGCGTCTTGCGGCAATGTTGGACGAACGCCGTCTGGCCATCGTTTTGCGCCAGCACAACCTTGGCAAGCCGAACGGCACCGCCGACACACCGGCCAAGCTGTTTGCGGCCTTTCTGCGCAAATCCGATGAAAGCACGCTCGGACGGCTTTTGGTCGAAATGACCATCCTGCAAGCGGCGCAATCGCCAAGCGAATCCGGCAAGGCACTCCGCGAGGCCGCCGATTGCTACAAGGTGGACGTGGCCGCCATAACCGCCAAGGTCAGGCAGGAATTCGTCGCGAAAGACAAGGCGAAAACCACGAAGAAGGTCGCGCCCAAGCCAGCGGCAAAGGCCGCGAAGAACTCAAGAGCGGCGTAATTTCACAGAGTATTCCGGCGGAGCCTATCTCGCAGGCTCCGCCATTTTTATGTCTGCCTGCCCGTCTACCCACCCTCTTTCGCGCTCCCGCCTTGGCGGGAGACCATCTCAGCCCGCCCGACGGGCATGAGCGTGCCGCTATCCTTAAAATCGACATCGAGCCAGGTTGCGGAATCTCCTTCGCTGATCGACCTGCGAGGCGGCTGCAGATAACGCAATCAGCGTCACGCGTAGGGTCTGGCGCGGTAAGATAGGTGCATCCTGAAACTCACCGCTGGACAGCGACTATAAGCCAATGAGCCTTTCTTCTTTTATCTGGTCGGTTGCCGATCTGCTGCGCGGCGACTACAAACAGTCGGAATACGGCAAAGTCATCCTGCCCTTCACAGTGCTGCGTCGCATGGATTGCGTGCTTGACGAGACCAAGAAGGCCGTTCTGGCCGAGTTGGACGCACGGCGCCACGCCGGGGTCAACCCTGAGCCCTTCCTGCTGCGCAAGGCCAAGCAGAGCTTTTACAACACTTCTCCCATGGACATGAAGACGCTCATGGGCGATCAGGACCACATCAAGGAAAACCTGTACAGCTACATCCAGGCATTCTCGCCATCCGTCCGAGACATCTTCGAGCGGTTCGATTTCTACACCCAAATCGACCGCCTTGCCAAGTGCAGCCTCCTCTACCAGGTGGCCGAGAAGTTCACCGGCATCGACCTTCATCCGACGGCGGTCTCGAACACCGAGATGGGCACGGTCTTCGAGGAACTGATCCGCAAGTTCGCTGAAATCTCTAACGAGACTGCCGGAGAACACTTCACTCCCCGCGAAGTCATTCGCCTCATGGTCAACCTGATCTTCGTCGAAGATGACGAAGTACTGGCCAAGCCCGGCGTGGTGCGCACCATTTATGACCCGACAGCAGGAACGGGCGGAATGCTCTCTGTTGCCGGCGAATATCTGGCCGAGCACAACCCGCAAGCCCGGCTCACCATGCACGGGCAAGAGCTGAACGATGAGTCCTACGCCATTTGCAAGGCCGACATGCTCATCAAGGGTCAGAACGTGGCCAACATCATTGCCGGCAACACCCTCTCCGACGACGGCCACGCGCACACAAAATTCGACTACATGCTCTCCAATCCACCGTTTGGCGTGGAATGGAAGAAGGTCGAGAAGGCTGTCCGGCAGGAGTTCGAGACGCAGGGATACAACGGGCGCTTCGGTCCCGGCCTGCCGCGCGTTAGCGATGGGTCGCTTCTCTTCCTGTTGCATCTGATCTCCAAGATGCGCCCCGCCAAGGATGGCGGAAGCCGCTTCGGCATCGTCCTCAATGGCTCGCCACTCTTCACCGGAGGCGCGGGCAGCGGAGAGAGCGAAATCCGCCGCTACGTGCTGGAGAACGATCTAGTGGAGGCCATCATCGGCCTACCCACGGACATGTTCTACAACACCGGCATCTCCACCTACGTCTGGATTCTGTCCAACCGCAAGCCTTCGCACCGCAAGGGCAAGCTGCAACTGATCGACGCCAGCGGCTTCTGGCAAAAGATGCGCAAGAGCCTGGGCAGCAAGCGCAAGGAACTGAGCGACGATCATATCGCTGAGATCACCCGCCTCTTCGGCTCCTTTAAGGAGGTCAGGAGGGACGGCGCTCCCATCAGCCGCATCTTCAAGAACGAGGAGTTCGGCTACCGCACCATCACCGTCGAACGGCCTCTGTGCGACGAGCAGGGCAATGTGGTTTCGGTTGCCAAGGGCAAAAACAAAGGCGACCCGCAGCCGGACAGCAGCCTGCGCGACACTGAGAACGTGCCCCTCAAGGAAAACGTGGAGGCGTACTTCAAGCGCGAGGTGCTGCCCCACGTTCCCGATGCCTGGATCGACCACGAAAAGACCAAGGTCGGTTACGAGATCCCCTTCAACCGGCATTTTTATGTCTTCAAGCCGCCGCGTTCGCTCGATGAAATTGATGTTGAACTGAAGGGCGTCACAAGTCGCATTATGAGTATGCTGGAGGGGCTGGCCGAATGAGCCCAAAAATCAAACTCGCGCCTCCTTCGCCGCCGGATGAAGCGGGCTTTGCCGAGGTCGCCGGCCTGATTGCCGCTGCCCGCCAGCGTGCATTCCAGGCCGTCAACACGTCGCTCATCGATCTCTATTGGCAGGTGGGCCAGTACATCAGTCACAAGATCGAGGCTACCGAGTGGGGCGATGGCGTGGTGCCGCAACTGGCCGCCTACATTGCTCGAACACAGCCGGGAATGCGCGGCTTTACGACAAGTAACCTTTTCAGAATGAAGAAGTTCTACGAGACATACCGGAACGAGTCAATTAGTGCGCCACTGGCGCACCAATTGCCGTGGAGCCACAACCTCATCATTCTTGGGCAGAGCAAACGGCCCGAAGAGCGTGAGTTTTATCTGCGCATGGCGGTACGGGAGCGGTGGACCAAGCGGGAGTTGGAGCGCCAGTTCAAGGCCGCTCTTTTTGAACGAGTGGTGCTCTCCCCGGCAAAACTCGCACCAGTGGTGCGACAAATGTATCCAGAAGCCCAGGACATCTTCAAAGATGCCTACACTGTCGAATTTCTCGGATTGCCGCAGGACCATACCGAGAACGATCTACACCGCGGACTGCTGAACCGGATGAAAGAGTTTTTGCTGGAACTTGGCCGGGATTTCTGCTTTGTCGGCTCCGAATTTCCTGTGCAAGTCGGCGGGCGCGATTTTGCCCTCGACCTGCTCTTCTTCCATCGCGGACTCAACGCCCTCGTTGCTTTTGAACTCAAGGTAAACGAATTTGAGCCGGAGTATCTCGGCAAACTGAACTTCTACCTGGAAGCGCTTGACCGCGATGTGCGCAAAGAGCACGAACAGCCTTCGATCGGCGTCTTGCTGTGCGCCAGCAAAAACGATCAGGTCGTGGAATATGCTCTGAGCCGCACACTATCTCCGGCGCTGATTGCCGAGTACCAGACAAAACTGCCGGACAAGAAACTTCTCCAAGCCAAGCTCCACGAGTTCTACCTGCTCAACGCGCCCGAGGGAGAGGGCGCATGAGCCTGCCCCGGTATCCGAGGTACAAAGACAGCGGCGTCGAGTGGCTGGGTGAGGTGCCGGAACATTGGGGGGTTGTGCAAAGTCGTCGCCTATTTGCGCAGCGAAAGGAAAGAGCGAGGGAGAACGACAAACAGCTTACAGCATCACAGACGCATGGCGTAATTGATCAAGAAGACTTCATGGAACGTGAGGGACGCTCGGTCATGCAAGTCATTCATGGTGCCGACATTCTGAAGCACGTTGAGCCACAGGATTTTGTGATTAGCATGCGTAGTTTCCAAGGTGGAATTGAATGGTGCGGAGAACGTGGGAGCATCAGTTCTGCTTACGTCATCTTGATTCCCACTTCGGCTGTGCAGCCTCCATTCTTCCGTTACCTCTTAAAGTCACAGCGGTATATTCAAGCACTTCAGAGCACCACAAATCTTGTGAGGGATGGTCAGGCAATGCGCTTTAGCAACTTTTCGCAGCTTGATCTCCCCGTAGTTCCGGAATCGGAGCAATCGGTGATTGCGTCTTTTCTCGACCGAACTACAGTCAAGATTGACGCGCTGGTCGAGGAGCAGCGGCGTCTGATTGAGTTGCTGAAAGAGAAGCGGCAGGCCGTCATTTCCCATGCAGTCACCAAAGGATTGAACCCCAATGCCCCCTTGAAGGATTCCGGCATTGAATGGCTCGGCGAGGTGCCTCAGCATTGGGAAGTCATCCCACTAAAGCGCGACCTCAAGTTCTTAACTAGCGGTTCGCGGGGGTGGGCGGAGAATTATTCAGAAGAGGGCGACCTTTTTATTCGCATAGGCAATCTGACCCGCGAAGGTATCGTGTTGGACCTTTCGGATATTCAGCGCGTTGAGGTTCCCTTTGGAGCAGAGGGGGCTCGTACCGTTGTTCAGCCAGGCGACCTGCTCTTCTCAATCACTGCTTATCTTGGATCGGTCGCCGAAGTGCCGGAGGGTATCGAAACCGCATACGTCAGCCAGCACGTGGCGTTAGGACGGCTTTGGAAGAAACGCCTCTTGCCACGGTGGGCTGCCTATGTAACGCTTTCTAACCTCGGGAAGACCTACCTCGACACTCAGGGCTATGGCGGCACTAAAATTCAGCTCAGCCTCGATGACGTTGCCAACATGGTCATGACGGCACCGCCGCTAGATGAACAGCGCGCCATCACGAGGTTCATTGATCTGGAATTGGTAAGACTCGACGAGTTGGTTCTCACCGCCACCCGCGCCATCGACCTACTGAAAGAGCGCCGCACCGCCCTCATCTCCGCCGCCGTCACCGGCAAGATTGACGTGCGTGGCCTCGCCGTCGAGGAAGCCGCATGAACCTGCACAAGGAGATCAACTTCGAGACCGAAGTATGCGATCATCTGGCCGCCCACGGCTGGCTCTATGCCGAGAGCAACGCCGCCAACTACGACCGCGCACTGGCTCTCTACCCGGCGGATGTGCTGGCCTGGGTGCAGGGGGCCCAGCCCAAGGCGTGGGATGCCCTGACCAAAAATTATGGGGCGCAGGCGAGGGAAGTGCTACTGACACGGCTGCGGGAACAGTTGAACACTCAAGGCACCTTGGATGTGCTTCGTCACGGGGTTCAGATGATTCCCCTGAAACAGAAGCTGCCGCTGGCGCAATTCAAACCGGCGCTGGCCATGAACCCCGAGATTCTGACCCGCTACGCCGCCAACAAACTCCGTGTGGTCCGGCAAGTGCGCTATTCCCTGCACAACGAGAATTGCATTGACCTCGCGCTCTTTTTGAACGGCCTGCCGGTAGCCACCATCGAGTTGAAGACGGACTTTACCCAGTCCGTGGAAGACGCCGTTGACCAGTACCGCTTTAACCGGCTACCCCGTTCCAAAGGCCAGGCCGCCGAGCCGCTGCTCGCGTTTCCATCGGGAGCCCTGGTTCACTTCGCGGTGAGCAACAGCGAAGTTCAGATGACCACCAAGCTAACCGGTCCGACTACGCGCTTTCTGCCCTTCAACAAAGGCGATGACGGCGCGGCGGGCAATCCGGCGAATCCCCAGGGCGGGCACCGCACCGCATACCTGTGGGAAGAGGTGTGGGCGCGGGAGAGCTGGCTTGAGATTCTGGGCCGCTACCTGGTGACGGAGAAGGACTCGAAGAAGCAGATCAAGAGCGTGATCTTTCCGCGCTATCACCAGTTGGATGCCACGCGCAAGCTGCTGGCCGATGTGTACCAGGTGGGCGCGGGCGGCAAGTATCTCATTCAGCATTCGGCAGGTTCCGGCAAGACCAACTCGATTGCCTGGTCGGCGCATTTTCTGGCTGACCTGCATGACGCGCAGCAGAAGAAAGTCTTCGATACGGTGCTGGTGGTGAGCGACCGCAACGTGATTGACCAGCAGTTGCAGCAGGCCATCTTCGACTTTGAGCGCACGGCGGGCGTGGTGGCCACGATCACCGGAGAGAGCGCCAGCAAGAGCGGCGAACTGGCCCAGGCGCTGAGCGGCGCGAAGAAGATTGTCGTCTGCACAATTCAAACCTTTCCCTTTGCGCTTGAGAAGGTGCAG
The DNA here is from genome assembly GCA_903911925.1 of uncultured Acidobacteriaceae bacterium. GTDB lineage: Bacteria > Acidobacteriota > Terriglobia > Terriglobales > Acidobacteriaceae > Telmatobacter. Next base: position 2,377 of record CAIWFH010000206.1, on the reverse strand, counting down.
GAGTTGGCCGCCACTGAAGGCAAGCGATTTGCCGTGATCGCCGATGAGGCCCACAGTTCGCAAACCGGCGAAGCGGCCAGCAAGCTGAAAGCCGTGCTGACCGCCGAAGAGTTGCAGGAAGTGGCCGATGGCGGCGAAGTGAGCACGGAAGACGTGCTGGCCGCGCAGATGGCCGCGCGCACCAACCACGCCGGCATCACCTATGTTGCGTTCACGGCGACTCCCAAGGCAAAGACGCTGGAGCTCTTTGGCCGCAGCCCCAACCCCGAACTGCCTGCCGGACCGGATAACCTGCCCGCGCCCTTCCATGTGTACTCCATGCGCCAGGCGATCGAAGAAGGCTTCATCCTGGACGTGCTGGAGAACTACACGAGCTACAAGCTCGCCTTCAAGCTGGCGCATGGCGGCAAGGAGATGGACGAGCACGAGGTCGAGCGTAGCGCGGCCATGAAGGGCATCATGCGCTGGGTTCGGCTGCACCCGTACAACATCGCGCAGAAGGTGGCGGTGGTTGTGGAGCACTTCCGCGACACCGTGCAGCCCTTGCTGAATGGCCATGCCAAAGCGATGGTGGTGTTGGGCAGCCGCTTGGAGGCGGTGCGCTGGCAGTTGGCCATCGACAAGTACATCAAGGCCAACAACTACAAAATTGCGACTCTGGTGGCGTTTTCTGGCGAGGTCGATGATTCTGAATCCGGCCCTGACGGCTTCACAGAGACAAGCAAGACGCTCAACCCCAATCTGCGCGGGCGGGCCATCCGGGACGCATTTGATGCGCGAGATTCCGAGGGCACCGAGGAATACCAGATCCTGCTCGTGGCGAACAAGTTCCAGACCGGATTCGATCAGCCGCTGCTGTGCGGAATGTATGTGGACAAGCGGCTGGCGGGCCTCCAGGCTGTGCAAACCCTCTCGCGACTGAATCGCTCGTACACGGGTCCGTTTGGCGAAAAGAAGACGACGTACGTGCTGGACTTCCAGAACGATCCCGCCGAGGTTTTGGAAGCATTCAAGGCGTACTACAAGACTGCGGAGCTTGCGAACGTCACGGATCCAAACCTGGTGTTCGATCTGCGGATGAAGCTGGATGGTGCCGGGCACTACGACGACTTTGAAGTGGCTCGCGTGGTGGAAGTGGAACTGGATTCCAAGGCGAAGCAGAGCGATCTGCTGGCCGCGCTTGAGCCCGTGGTCAACCGGTTGCTGACCCAGTACAAGCAGGCTCAGGCTCGCTGGAGAGCGGCGCAAGCCACCAAAGATAGCAGGATCGCCGAAGAAGCCAAAGATGAGATGGAAAGCCTAATCCTGTTCAAGCGGGACATGGGCACGTTTCAGCGGGTCTACACGTTTCTCTCGCAAATATTCGACTACGGCAATACCGCTCTTGAAGGCCGGCACATCTTCTACCGGCGCTTGCTGCCGCTGTTGGATTTCGGTCGGGAGCGGGAGGAGATTGACCTGTCGAAGGTGAAACTGACGCACCACAATCTGAAGAACAAGGGCAAGCAGGCAATGCTTCTCGGCGAGGGCGAGACCCCAAAGCTGCCACCAATCACAGACATTGGTTCCGGTTCGGTCCAGGAAAAAGAGAAGGCACTTCTGGCGGAGATCATCGCCAAGGTGAATGACCTGTTCGAGGGCGAACTGACGGAAGACGACAAACTGGTGTACGTCAACAACGTCATCAAGGGGAAGCTACTGGAATCGGATGTTCTGGTGCAACAGGCTTCCAACAATACCAAGGAGCAATTCTCGAATTCGCCCGACCTGGCAAGTGGCATCTTGAACGCCATCATGGACGCCTTGGCGGCCCATTCCACGATGAGCAAACAGGCCCTGGAGTCTGAAAAGGTGCGGAGTGGGTTGAAGGATGTACTGCTCGGACCGGCCCAGTTGTATGAGGCATTGCGGGCAAAAGCCGAGGTTTCGCAAGTGGGAGACGACAGGTAGGGTGTGGCAACACGGGGTGACAGTTCAAATCCAGAGGCACTGATGAAGCCTGGGAAACCGGCGCGGCAAGTGACTTTAGGTCCCGAAGGAACCAATCTCAAGACCCCGCATTCGGTTTGAGAGACTGAACTTGCAGCCCAGAGAAGGGCACACGACCCATCGTCAAAAGTGTCAGTACCGACCGAACACCGCTTGCGGTTTCTCCGTACCTGTTGCACCAGCTTGCACCGGAATTTAGGTAGCCAATTTGTAGCCACTGCGTTCCGTATATTGTGCGATTAGGTGCGATCAGATGCAGCGTCCATTACGCATCTATATCGTTGTTTATAAGTAGTTTATGTACATAAACCATTGGTTTGCCAAGGCTTCCATTTATACCCAAAATCGGATTAAAAGGGCGTTGCTCTACCAACTGAGCTACGAGCTC
>CAIWFH010000205.1 GCA_903911925.1 uncultured Acidobacteriaceae bacterium | reverse complement strand
GCCGGAGTAGGGAGTTCCGTCCTTGTCGATCACATTGCCGAAGACCAGCACCTTGCCGTTGCCGAAGACGTCGGCAGGCACCCAGTAGAAGGCGCTCCAGTCTATGCCCAGTCGCAGGTCGCTCTCTTTCTGCGCAGTGAAGCCGCGGATCGAAGAGCCGTCGAAGGTCAGGTTTTCGTAGGCGCCGAGCAGGAACTTCTTGTCGTAATCCAGCAGGTGCAACCGGCCTTCAAGGTCACTGAACAGAACGGTCACAGCCTTGATGTGTTTCTCATCGGTAAGGTACTTCAGCCGTTTTTCGCGAACCAGATCTGCCGCCGCACGGCTTGCGCGGTCCGCCTTGGCTTCCAGGTTCAGTTCTTCAAGCTCCTCATACGAGAGGGCCAGAAAGTTGCGGTAATCGGTAGACATGGCTCTCCTTTTTCGAGTGAATTAGCAAGGGGGCGCGCAACCGCAGCGCACCCCCAAGTTATAGCTTGTTCGTTTCAAGCCAAATCCAGTCCGATTCAGGAGGACGTTGATTTACGGCTTGGGAACCGTGTTGATGGTCGTCAGAATGCGCGACACAATCTGGTACGGGTCGGCTTCCGAGTTCGGGCGGCGATCTTCAAGGTAGCCCTTGTAGCCGTCACGGATGAAGTTGACGGGCAGCCGCACCGAGGCTCCGCGGTCCGACAAGCCGTAGCTGAATTTGTCGATGGCCTGGGTCTCGTGCAGGCCTGTGAGGCGCAGGTGATTGTCGGGGCCGTAGACGGCAATGTGCTCGGGAATGTACTTCTCGAAGGCGGCCATCAACGATTCAAGATACGGCTTGCCGCCCACTTCGCGGATGTACTTGGTTGAGAAGTTGGTATGCATGCCCGAGCCGTTCCAGTCGCCCTTGATCGGCTTGCAATGCAGCACGAAGTCCACTTCGTACTTTTCGCAGAGGCGCGCCATCAGGTAACGCGCCATCCACACGTCATCGGCGGCCTTGGCAGAGCCCTTGGCGAAGATCTGGAACTCCCACTGTCCCTTTGCCACCTCGGCGTTGATGCCTTCGTGGTTGATCCCGGCGGTCAAGCAAAGCTCCAGATGCTCTTCCACAATTTGCCGGGCGATGCTGCCCATGTACTTGTAGCCGACGCCGCAGTAGTAAGGGCCTTGCGGAGTGGTGGGGTGACCGTCCTTTGGGAAACCGAGCGGGCGCCCGTCTTTGTAAAGGAAGTATTCCTGTTCAAAGCCGACCCAGAGGTCCGGGTCATCCTCGATAGTTGCGCGTGCGTTGGTGGAGTTCGGCGTGCCATCTGGATGCATCACTTCGCAGAGCACAAGGAATGCATCTTTGCGGCTGCCATCGGGATAGAGGGCCACCGGCTTCAGGATACAGTCGGACTTGCTGCCATCTGCCTGCATGGTCGAGCTGCCGTCGAAGCCCCAAAGCGGCAAATCTGCCAGGGCAGGCGGTTTGTCAAAGGTTTTCAGTTGTGTTTTGCCGCGAAGCTCGGGAATGGGTTTTTTGCCGTCGAGCCAGATGTATTCGAGTTTGTACTTGGGCATGGAGCTCCTTCCAGGAGGAAAAAGGGATATGCATCAAAGCAAGAGTATGGTTTCAGGCATAAGGATGCCGTGAAGATTTCTTAACTGGGGCAGGAAAGGAATTGGGCGTCAGCGGTGGTGGGCCACCATGACCATCAGCAGCAGAATGACCACCGGAATCAGGGCCAGGGCGGAGTAGTAGAGAATTTTGCGCGATAGCTGAGACTTGCGCTTGTCCCAGTCCCGCAGTTCCACGCGATCCTCCACGCCCACCTGGTCAAGATGCTCCAGATCCCATTGGAAATCGTGGGCCTTTGCGTAGCGGTTCTTGGGGTCCCGCTCCAGGGCGCGATAGAGAACCTCCTGCAACTGGGGAGAGATGGATGAGTTGGCGATGGTCGGCGGCATGGGGTGGTTCAACAGCCGGTCGTTCATCACCGCCATGGGTGAAGGGCCAGAGAAAGGCTGGCGGCCGGTCAACATCTCGTAGAGAATTACGCCCACCGAATAAATGTCAGAGCGGCCGTCGCCGCGCTTGCCCTTCACCTGCTCCGGCGAAATGTAATTTGGCGTGCCCAGTGTGGCTGTGAAGTTGGCGTAAGTAAGTCTACGCGCCGCAGAATCGCTGGCAATGCCGAAGTCGATGAGCTTGATGTTGTCTTCGGCATCGACCATGATATTTTCCGGCTTCAGGTCGCGATGCACCACGCCGTTGGCGTGGATGTATTCCAGCGCGTCGAGCAGGGCAACCGCGATGCGGATCGCTCGATCCTGCGGCATGCGGCCCTCGTCAAGAATCTGGCGCAGCAACCGGCCCTCGCACCATTCCATCACCATGTAGATGCGCGAGCGCTCTTCGCCGCCGAATACCCTCATTACGCGCGGGTGGTTCAGTTTCTCCCCGATTCCGGCTTCGCGCTGAAAGCGGTCGGAGAGGATGGGATCGGCTTCCATGTCGGGATGCGGAATCTTGAGCGCCACCTGGCGATTGTTTCGAACGTCGATCGCCCGGAAAATTGAGGCCATGCCGCTGCGGGCCACAGGCTCCTCAATGCGGTAGAAATCAATCTGCGAACCGGTCTCTATGGTGTCAAGAAAGCCCATCGTGCGGATGCTCCATCAAGGCGACTCATTCTACTGTATCGGGTCAGGTGTCAGAAAAGGTAAGGCTTCCGTAAGACTTTTGTAAGCCAGGGACAGGCACCCTCAGATGGGAAGCCGGTAAGGCCGGCCGCGATACATCCCCACCTGCTCTACCGCCCGCACCCGGATCACCTGCGCGGTGGTATTGTCGCCCCCGTCTATCTCCACGGCGCGGGCCACCAGTTCGCGGGCAACCTCGTCCATGCTCTTGTTCTGCGTCACGATTTGCGCAATGGCGGTGTCGCTCATCTCGTTATGCAGCCCATCGGAGCACAGCACCAGCACATCGCCGGGTTGCAGTGTCAGGGCGGTTGTGTCCGGGGCCACGAACATTTCCGGGCCCAGCGAGCGGATCAGCACGTGCCGGGAATCGGAGGTGGCCATTTCCTCAGTCGAGATCAACCCCATCTTCCGCTGTTCGTTCACCCAGGTGTGATCCTGGGTCACCGGCTTTGCGTGGCCGTTGCGAACCAAGTAGCAGCGGGAGTCGCCAATGTGAGAGACAATCGCCTGATCGTAACGCAGCGCGCAGGTCACCAGCGTAGTGGCCATCTTCTTGCCCCGGTACTGCTGGTCCAGGGTGCAGTCGTGGACCGCGGCATTGGCGTGCTGGATCAGCCGCGGCAGCAGGCCAATCAGCATGGACCCGGAGGGCGCTTTGGCAAACTCCTCGGTGACCACCTTGACCGCCGTGGCGGAGGCAACCTCGCCCAGGTCCATGCCGCCCACCCCGTCGGCAACCGCGAAAAGAAATCCGTGTGTGCGGGCCTGCTGGCGCGATCCTGGAATGAAATAGCCCATCGCGTCTTCATTGTTGGTGCGAACTTTGCCGAAATCGCTTGCCTGGCCAAACTGAACATCCAACATGGGCGCCGCCGCCTCGAGCATTTCCCGCTTTACCGCGGAAAGGATGCTTTGGAGATTGTGAAACGTTCATTTCAAAACTACCACTGGGTGGCCCTCCCTCCCGGCTCCTCGAAAGGACCCGGGAGGAAATCCACCCAGCAGCTGCGTTCGGTTAATCGACGTCTACTTGGATTCGAGCAGGATTGCCTTGCCCTTCGACTTCGAGGAGCGGATGAAGTAGATAGCCCCGTAGATGCCCCAGACGGCCGATATGCCCAGAGCCAGCAGCGGTTCCTTGAACGTTCCCAGGCCGAAGACCGGGCTGATGATGTAGAAGGCCATCAGCACTAGGTTGGCCAGCAGTCCAAAGCCGGGAATGATCAGGTGATACACCACGTTGTAGTCAGGGCGATTGTGGTAAGCAACGATGCATAGGAAGCAACTCAGCGCGTAAAGGATAAAGGTGCCGAAGTTCGATGTGAGCGTAATCGTCAGCAGCGAGTTGGGCAGGGCGGCCAGTTGATCGTGCGAGAGGTAACCCCAACTGGAGAAGATGCCGTGAGGCAGCGCAGCGATGGCTGCATCGGTGGGCGCTCCGGCATCGCCGAAGACCAGCGAGACAGCGATGACGCCGATAACCGCCGATATGATAGCCAGCGTCCAGATGGCCTTGCGGGGGCTGAGGGACTTGGCGTGCAGCATGCCGAAGTGCTCGGGAGCCTCGTCGTCCTTGCCCATGGCGTAGGTAACGCGGGCGCCGGTGTTCATGCAACTCAGTGTGGTGCCGATGAGCGCCAGGAATACCGTGAAGGCTTCTGCCAGCATGAAGTACTTGCCGTTGCCGTGGCCCAGCAGCGCGTCGCCGACAATGATCATCATGTCGCCGATGGGCGCAGCCGAGGTTGAGGCATTGGCCATGGAATATCCGGAGTTGAGAAAGTAGTTTGCCGCGAAATACTCAATCAGGTAGCAGACCAGGCCCTGAATCAGCAGTGAAGCGATCACAGCAATTGGAATGTGCTTGGTTGGGTTTTTGGCCTCGCCTCCCATCGAGGTTACCGATTCAAAGCCGACCAGGATGAGAATGGCGACGGTGGCCTGAATGAAGAGGTAACTGAACTTGTGCGGCGAAAACACAGACGATGCTGTGGGGTGGGTCAGGAAAGCGCCGGTCGAATCCTTCTCGGGGTAGTCGATGGTGAAGGGAACCGGCTTGCCGGCAGGGTCGAGAAGCGGCAGAGGCGCGCCGGCGGCGTCGCGGATGGTGGCGCCGGTCTTGTCGGTGGCAAACTGGTAGCTGTAGGTGGCCAGTGTCTGACCGTCATACTGGAAGGCTGCTGCGCCCGCTGGATGGCTGGTGCGATAGCCGATGGCCAGTACGCTGAAGACGAGCAGGGCCGAGATTTGAATGATGTTGATGGCCAGATTCACTGCTGTCGAGGCGCCGGCGCCTTTGGATGCGATCCAGCCCACGAAGAACGAGAAGGCGACTGCAATCAACGCCATGAAGAGCGGGCCGGGGTTTGAGCCGCTCATCACGTTTGGGTAGAGGAAGCCCAGAACATAGCCGCAGAAGATGCCGGTGGTGGCTACCATCACGCCGGGATAGACCCAGTAGTAAAGGTGAGAGCCCCAGCCGACAATGAACTTGGCCACGCGCGCATACTTGAAGGCCTTGTCTTTTGAGAGCAGAGCCTGCTCGGCGTAGTAGTAGCTGGAGCCGGTGCCGGGATAGAGTTTCGAGATTTCAGCATACGCAACCGCGGTGGCCAGGCAGAGCAGCAGGGCGCCGAAGATGCCCAGCCACATGGCCGGGGCCGTGGTGCCCGTGGTGGCCTGAATGTAGAAGGTGAGCCAGAGAAAGGCGCCGGGAGCAATGAGAGCCATTGCGTTGCTTGTGAGCCCGGTTAGGCCCAGGGTGGCCTGCATCTGAGGGGCGTTTTGTTCTGCCATGATCATTCTCCTGGAAGGTAAGGTTCGTCTGTCGGCTCCCGGCGGCTGGCCTCCGGGATGTTCGTATGGCTCGCATCCTGGATAGTTCTCTCACCCGGAGCGGCTAAGTCGGATCGATTAACTGAAGGCTAGGTTCGATGCGATAAAGATGAAATGAGGAACTCGAAATTAGCGGAGGTCTTTTCTTAACGCGGACCTGCATTGACCTGAAGTGCGCAGTGCGGGGCCGGCCGGACCAGCCTTACGATTAGCCCGGCCGAAACCACGCTTTCAGCCCCGAGTTACCGCTTGGGGACGAAAATCGTCAACAAGCTCGTCGTTAATGTCGCTTGATTTTCGCAGCTCGTCTGGTCGACTATTTCTCGATCGTGTTTTTGCCGAAGATGAAGCCGAACTCAAGCACGCCGCGGAACTGGTCCGCATCTGTTCCTGCCTTGCCAAACACGCCCCCCGGCGTGTAGTTCGTTGCATGCATCCACGCCAGATCGCCGCGAAGGTACATGCCTCCCTTTTGGTAGGTTGGCGTTGCGGTGAATGTGACGCCGCTGCTGCCTGCTCCAAAACCCAACATGTTGACAGATCCGTCGGTCGCGCTTCCCGAACTCGCCAGGTATTCCACGCGGGCGGGGAGAGAGAATCCCTTTTTGAAGGCATAACTAGCGTTGAATGCACCGCCGGTTGCGGAGGTGCTCTTGGCAACGCCCACCGCGGCGTTGGCCGGCACTTTGCCGTATTGGAAGTACGGCTGAATAATCCAAGGGCCCTTGGTGAATGTATAGATCACCGCGTGCATAGAGCCGTTGTTTTGCTCTGGTGTGGCCAGATGGTCGGATGTCCCGGCATAGGCTGTCGCTCCAAGGTTCCCCATCCCGTCGTAAATCAGGCTATGAGGTCCCTTGGTAAGCGTGACCGAGCCAGAGAGCCACGAGTAGCGGTTGGAATAGTAACCGTCGTTCCAACTGACCGAGGCGCTCAGGTACTTCCCGATGGTCTGGTTGATCTGGATACCGCGGCTGATCGCAGTCTCCTGGTTCCAAACGATGCCGCGCTCGATGTTGAAGTTCTGATAAGTAAAGGTTGATTCAGCGCCCATCAGCGTAGGCAGTTGACCTACAAGGAACTGGGTTGTCTTGCCTACCGGCAGTTTCAGGTAAGCCACCGGAACGGGCCCATAGAAGTTATTCACGGTAGTTTGGGCACTCACAAACGGCACACCAAGCGTGGGCATGGCGTAAACGCCCGCCTGGACAAACCACTGAACCTTTCCGTCCGCCTTTTGGATGAAGATTTCTCCATTGCTCAAGGTGGCTTGCGCGCTGGAGTCGCCTTCAATGGAGTTGTTTTGGAACACAGAGAACCCGGTCAAAATACCGTTGACTGAGAGCTTGCCCAACGGACCCGCATCGAAGGTCGCCGGCGGCAGCCATACCAGCGGACCCGTGAGAACGAATGTGGAGAGTGGGGCCGGGGCGTCTGCGGCCGGGGCGGCCGCCGGAGCCTGGGCAGGCGCAGGTGGGGGTGTAGCCGGGGCTTGTGCGCTAGCCACCAGGGCCGTCGCCAGTAGCGCTGCGGCCATCGATTGAAGAATGCGATTCATGCTCAGGTTCATCGACGCTGTTCCTCCAGAAAATGAAATTGTTGTGTTGTATGAGACCAGACAGCTTCCGCCGAAAAAGTGATAGGCAAATTCTCCGCACCTTATGCAGTGCTTTCCTCACGCTCGCCATGCCTTCATGTTCTTGCCGTCATGGCTGCGGTGCGGTATGACCTGTTTCAGATAGCTGCTCAGATTGGCGCTGTCCCCAGTTGGTTCGGGTGCAGCGAACTGATACTAGTAATGCAAAGGTCCCATAAAGAATCCGTGAGGATTGAGAAAAGATTTCACGGTTCGGAGCGGGCCGGCCATGCCGATCGCCGGCTAAAATCGCAGCAAAATGGCCATCTTTGCGATTCGAATCATGCTGTTTGCGGCTCGCTCAATGAAGAGAGAATGAGCGCCCTGTTAAGATTCATAGAAGCGTTTCGCGGTCAAAATCAGTATTACAAGCTGGCATTTTCGCAGGGTTTTGCGCACCGGCCGTGGAACGATGAACAGCCTGTCAGCGGTAAAATCCGCGCATAGCTTCCCTGCGCAAGACGGCTTTTGCCTGCGCGCGCCGTTGCAGCGGAGAGGTGGGTCCGGTTGTCGATCAGTTACATTCCGATGCGTTCTCCCTTCGCCGCCAACCGCTGGCGTGGTTCCGGCCCGCGCGTGTTGTTGTTTGTGCTCGAGTGTTCGCTGGGAATTGTAGCCGTCGTTCTGGTCACGGCCTTGTCGCACTGGTCGCAGTGGCTGCTGCCTGTAGCTCTTCTGCTTTACCTGCTCATTGTGGTGCCAATCGCGTTGCTCTACGGTTTTTGGCAGGCGGTTATTGTTTCTCTCTCCGCGGTAGCCGCGCACAGCTTATTCGCCACCCGGCAAGCCCAGTTCCATGTGGAGCCGAACCCCGCCGCCGACCCGGTCAACACCATCGCCTTGCTGGTATTCGTGCTGGTTGCGCTGCTGGTGAGCCGACTCTCTTCGCGTGTGACGAAACACGCCGAGGAGGCCGAGAGCTGGGGCACGCAGATGCAAGACCTCTACGAGTTCACCCGGCGCACTCTGCAAATGAATCTCCACGTGGAGCCCGGCCCTCAGTTGGCCGAACTGGTCCACGAGATATTCGCACTCGAGGCGGTGGTCGTTTTCGATGCCGACCTGCATGAGATTTACCAGGCCGGAATATGGGAGACCGATCCCCAGGAACTGGCGCAGAACGTTTACTACTTCGAGACCTCGGACGACGATCCGGCTACCGGCATCGGGCGTCGCGTGGTGCGCCTTGGCACAGTACCCGTGGGCAGTCTTGTTGTTCGCGGTGACACCAGCCCGTTGACCAACAACGCAATCGCTTCGCTGATCGCCATCACCTTCGACCGCTACCGCGCATTTGCCAATGAGAGCCACCTTGAAGCCGAGCGGCGCACCGAGCAGCTTCGCGCAACCGTGCTTGACAGCCTGGCCCATGCCTACAAGACTCCTCTGACCGCAATCCGCGCGGCCAGCACCGGGCTCAATGAGATGGGTCACCTTTCCGCCGGACAGGCTGACCTGGTGCAGCTTATCGACGAACAGGCCGGCCTGCTTAGCGAACTGACCAGCCGCCTGCTTACCACCGCAAGGCTTGACGCGGGCGAGGTTGCCATTCATGCCGCGCCTGTCGGTGTTGGGTCGCTGATAGAAGAAGTTGTGGCCAGCCTCAGAGACCGGCTGGCAAGCATGAAGGTCTCAATCGATCTGCCCAACGAAGACCTGGTTCTTCACTGCGACCGCCAGTTGATGGTCATGCTGCTCACCCAGTACATTGACAATGCCTGCAAGTACTCCATCTTTGGCACTGCGGTGACTATTCGCGCCGTGCAGTCTCACAAAGAGGTGGTCTTCTCTGTGCACAGCTTTGGCTCCGTGATTCCCATGGCCGACCGGGAGCGGATCTTCGACCGCTTCTATCGCGCCTCAACGAAGGCCAACAAAGCCGAAGGAACAGGCATCGGCCTTTCGGTGGCCAAGCGCGCGGCGCTCATTCATGGCGGCCACGTATGGGTTACCAGCGACGAGATTGAAGGAACAACGTTTTTCGCGGCCATTCCAACCGTTGGACTCAAGAGGTGAACGTGACCATCCAGCCAATGATTCGAATTCTTGTAGTAGACGACGAGCCGGCCATTCGCAGGGCGCTCCGGGCGCCGCTGCTTGAACTCGGATTCCAGGTAACTGAGGCTTCGCGCGGCGAAGAAGCCCTGCAGATGCTGCGCGCCGCAACCTGCGACGTGGTCCTGCTGGACATCAACATGCCCGGCATTGGGGGAATTGAGACCTTGCGCCGCATCCGTGCGGTGGCGCCGCGCCTGCCCGTGCTGATGCTGACCGTCCGCGACGGCGAGGAGGAGAAAGTAGAGGCGCTTGAACTAGGTGCGGACGACTATGTAACCAAGCCCTTCAGCACCCGCGAACTCATCGCTCGTATTCGTACTGCCGTCCGTCGCGTACGCGCCCCCGCCCGCCCTGAAGACGCGCCCATCGTGATTGGAGAAATTCGCCTCGAGCCGGTCAAGCGCAACGTCACCAGGCGCGGCGAGCCGGTGCATCTTACGCGCAAGGAATTCGATATCCTGCACTGCCTCATGAGCCGGGCCGGCCGCGTGGTTACTTATGCCCGGCTGCTCACTGCCGTCTGGGGCGCCGATTGCCGCGAAGAGGTGGAGTATTTGCGCACTTTCGTCCGCCAGTTGCGCAAGAAAATTGAAGACGATCCTTCCAACCCCATCTACCTGTTGACGGATGTATACGTTGGCTACCGCTTTGCCGACGCGCAGATGTTTCAGGAAGAAACCGCCGACGATGCGGCCGAGGCAACCGAGGAGCAAAAGTCAAACTAAGGATTTCTCAACAGGCGGGCGAATCAGATCATCTGCCGCGTCTGAAATCTGAAAAGCAGCGCCTCTATCCGAAATGTAGCGCGAGACCTGAAGGGTAGCGCTGGCCTCCCGGCCCATCTGTAGCGCGGACGTCCACGTCCGCGCTCCGCGAAGCTGATTTTCCAAGACGACTCAACGACGCGAGGCTCAAGTGCTACTCGTCGTAATGCAGCAGGCTGAAGACGTCGTACTCCTTGAACCGGTCGCGGCCATGCAGGAAGTCCAGTTCCACGGCGAAAGCGAGCCCAGCGATTTCGCCGCCCAGTTGCTTCACCAGCTTGATGGTGGCCTCCATGGTGCCGCCGGTAGCCAACAGGTCGTCCACCAGCACGATGCGCTGTCCAGGCTGAATGGCGTCCATGTGAATCTCAAGCGTATCGGAGCCGTACTCCAGGTCGTAGGTGACGCGAGCGACGGGAGCGGGCAGCTTGCGCGGCTTGCGTACCGGCACAAAGCCGGCATTCAGCCTGTAAGCCAGCGCCGGTCCAAAGATGAATCCCCGGGCCTCAATGCCCAGCACCAGGTCGATCTTGCGCTCGATGTAGTGCGCTGCCAGCGCGTCAATCAGCTTGGCAAAGCCGGTCTTGTCTTTGAGCAGTGTAGTGATGTCGTAAAACAGAATTCCCGGTTTTGGAAAATCAGGCACCGTGCGCACCAGCGCCTTCAGGGCTTCCACATCGATCGGCTTCATTGCTTCGGGCATGGCTAGAGTCCCTTCCTGGTCGATCAGACTTACATTTTTACGCGGGAAGGGAACAGGCGGGGATACGGTTCGGCTTCCTTGAGAATTATACCGGCCAGCATCGAGGGATTTTTGAATGCATCCGACGCGTTGATCTCTAGTCACTGACCACTAATCACTAACCACTGCTTTTTCACCACGCCCCGTCAATCCGGAACGAGCTTAGTTCTTCAGCCTCGCGGTCTTCAAGGTAGTGTTCGATCAACCGGTCTACGCGGGCGCCGCGCGGGCCCTGCCGCAGGCTGGCGCGCAATTCAGCCAGGTCGGCTTCCGAACCGGAGGCCACAACCTCCACCTCGCCGTCCTCGGTGTTGCGCACCCATCCACGCAGACCTAGTTCGCCGGCCTCGCGCTGAACGAACCAGCGAAAGCCCACACCTTGCACCCGCCCCTGTATCAGAAAATGAAGAACCATCGTTAGAAGTTTTGCAGATGTGCCTCCGCCGCGCAACAGGCGGCCTGACTCCCACGGTCGGATCCCATGAGGATTGAGACACCACCAAGCCCGTGCAAGCGAACAGCGAGCGTCTGGCCCCACCGCAGGTGGCGCGCTACACTGGACTCAACCATGGTCTTTGTCCTCGACAACTACGATTCGTTCACTTACAACCTTGTCCAGTACCTGGGCGAGCTTGGCGCAGAGGTTGAGGTGCGCCGCAACGATGAACTGACTGTGGAAGAGGTCGAGGCGCTGCATCCCGAACGCATTTTGCTCTCGCCCGGCCCCTGCACTCCCGGTGAAGCCGGCATTCTGGTTCCGCTCATCCGCCACATGGCTGGCAAAACTCCGATTCTAGGCGTCTGCCTGGGCCATCAGGCCATCGGCGAAGCATTTGGCGGCCAGGTGGTCCGCGCACATCACCTGATGCACGGCAAGACCAGCCTGGTGGAGCACGATGGCAAGGGAGTCTTCGCCGGACTTGACACGCCACTCACCTGTACCCGCTATCACTCGCTGATCGTCGCCGAAGACTCGCTGCCCGCTGAACTTATGGTTACTGCCCGCACCCCGGAGAACTGCGGCGGCTCGGTCATCATGGGCCTGCGCCATCGCACCCTGCCGATTGAGGGAGTACAGTTCCATCCCGAGAGCGTGCTCACCGAGGGTGGCCACCAGATGATCCGTAACTTCCTGGGAATGTAGCCGCTATGCAAGACCCCCAGCCAATCTCGACAATTGCTCAAAAGCCGGGTGCCCCAGGTCTCTCTTTTGAGACCTGGGAAACCACAGAGGCAAACTCACCCGTCTTCACTCCATTTCGGCTTTTCGCATGCCCTCTATTCCTCGCCACGGCCCTGCTTGCCGCTCCTGTCCTGCAAGCGCAAGAGCCCGCACCCTCCCCGGCCCCCGCCGTAATGTCCGGTCCCATCGCCATCGTCCCTCTCGACATCGCCCATCCCGACCAGGCAGCCACGGTCACCGGCGGGCTCGAGGTCTCGCAGGGCAAGGCCGTCATCGTCGCCAGCGGCACCATCACTTCCGGGTCCCAGACTACAGCCGTCACGCTGCCTCGCCGCGGCGTCCTTCGCGTCTGCGCCTCTACGACGGTCAAACTGGCCGCCGACTCCAGCGTCCCCGCCGGCGAAACTCCGGGCCTGATGATGGCCCTGGATCACGGAGCCGTCGAACTCAGCTTCGCCACCGGCCGCAACTCCGACATTCTCATGACTCCGGATTTCCGCATCCTCGTCGGCGGTCCCGGCTCTGCCAATGTAAAGGTCCGCCTCGGCCAGCACGGCGACACCTGCGTTGATAACGCGGGCGTCGACGCTCCATACGTTTTGGTCACCAGCGTCTTCGATTCCGGCGATTACCGCGTACAGCCCGGCCAGCGCGTGATGTTTGAGCGTGGCAGCCTGCATGAAGTGGTGGATCACGAAAAGGAGCCCTGCGGATGCCCGCCCGCGGCGGCCAATGGCAATGAGTTCCCGCTGGCCCAGAGCGAAGGCCTTGCGCCCACGCCCAAACCCGCGCCAGCCAGCGCTCCCGTCCAGGACGCCGTCCCAACGCAGGTGGCGCCGTTTGTGTACAAGAGCGAGGACCATGCTCCGGCCCCCGTTGCGGAAGCAACTCCAGCACCCGCCCCAGCAGCAGCAGCACCTGAAGCCAAGCCAGCCGCCAAAAAGAAGCCCAGCAAGCTGGGCCTCTTCTTCCGCAAACTTTTTGGCGCCGAGTAAAGGCCTGCCCGCGATAACTTCGACCACGGTTCAGAGGCAGCAGGACGAACCAAGAGCTATGAACGAAGAACTACGAACTGTTCCCCTACATTTCCCTTGCCCGCTCAATCGCCCGGATCACCGCCTGCGCTTTATTAAGCGACTCCTGGTGTTCCAGTTCCGGCACTGAATCGGCAACGATGCCTGCTCCGGCCTGCACGTAGCCTTTGCCGCCAGTGGCCAGCATGGAGCGGATGGAAATGCACGAGTCGAGATTGCCCGAGAAGTCGGCATACATCACTGCTCCGCCATATGTGCCGCGCCGCGCCGGTTCCAGTTCCTCGATAATCTCCATGGCCCGCACTTTGGGCGCGCCGCTCAGAGTGCCGGCAGGGAAGCAGGCCCGCAGCGCATCCACCGCGGTAAGTCCGCTCTTGAGCTGGCCCTCGATGGTACTCACAATATGCATTACGTGCGAGTAGCGCTCCACGTACATCAGCCGGTCCACCTTCACGCTGCCGAATTCGCTTACCCGTCCCACGTCGTTGCGCCCCAGGTCCACCAGCATCACGTGCTCTGCGCGCTCTTTCTCGTCGCTAAGCATCTCGTCTGCCAGCGCCTGGTCCTCCGCCACGTTTGCCCCGCGCGGTCGCGTTCCGGCGATGGGCCGGTACTCTACCTTGCCCTTGTTCACACGCACCAGCAGTTCCGGCGAAGATCCCGCCAGCTCGAGGGTCTCCGCCCCCTTTGATCTTTTGGAGGAACTCTTCGTCTTGGCAGGCGCCCCCCCCAGCGGCCCGTCCGGCGCAAAGCGCAAAAAGAACATGTAAGGGCTGGGGTTCACCGCGCGCAACGCCCGGTAGACCTGGAAGCTGTCCGCTGCCGGCACCACGTCAAACCGCTGCGAAAGCACAGCCTGAAAAATGTCGCCCGCCGCAATGTATTCCTTGGTGCGCTCCACGGCTGTCAAAAAGTCCTTCTTCGCCGTACGGAACTTTACTTTGAGCTTTGCCTTTCTGCCACGGCTCCGCGTTTTCCGTACCAACTGTTTTGGCAACGGCTGCGACAGCCGTCTTTCCAGCTTGTCCAGCCGTTGAACGGCCTTGTCATAGATTTCGCCTGCATCGCCGCGCATCACGTCGGCCGTGACCACCAGCCAGTTCTCCTTGCGTACATGGTCGAAGGCCAGCACCTCGTCAAAAAACAGCAGGCAGGCGTCTGGAACACCTAATTCGTCTTTGGCCAGCGAGGGCAGCCGTTCAATCTGTCGAACCGCATCGTAGGAGAAGAACCCAACCGCGCCGGCTGTAAACGGGGGAAGCCCCGGCAGCCGCGCCGGCCTGTGGCCTGAGAGCGCACGCCGCAGCACCTGGAAGACATCGCCCTCGATATCGACAACTTTCTTGCCTTCGGTGATGGTGATCTCGTTGCCGCGCGCGACGATCCGCTTGAAAGGCGCCAGGCCCATAAACGTGTACCGGCCCACCTGCTCGCCGTTCTCAACTGACTCCAGTAGAAAGCACTCCCGCTCAGGCCAAGCCGCGCGCAGAAATGCCGACACGGGCGTTTCAAGGTCGGCCGTCAGAACCCGGCAGACAGGGACAAGGGTGTGCTCTTTGGCGAGTGCAACGAACTCTTTGCGGCTGGGCTGGACTGGGTGGGCAGAGGTCTTCACAGTCACAAGTGTAACTGCTTTCGAGCTTCAGCCAAAGCAGGGCGCGATAGTCTGCTTTGCGTCATCCGGCGCAAACCGCAAGTTTGGAGCGGTAGGTTTCAAGCCAACTCACCAGCGCCTTCGGAGCCAGCGGGCGGCTGAAATAGTACCCTTGCACGCTGTCGCAACCGTCCTCGCGCAACAGGCCCAGCTGCTCTTTTGTCTCCACGCCCTCGGCGATTACGTGCATGCCGAGTTCGTGTCCCATTTCAATCGTCTTCTGGGCCATGATGCGGTATCTCTGGCTATTGCCCATTTCCTGAACGAAAGACTTGTCGATCTTCAATTCGGTCGCGGGAATGTTTCTGAGTTGCTGCATCATCGCATAGCCGGTGCCAAAATCGTCGATCGAAAGTTTCACCCTTTTCATACGCAGTCGAGTGAGGATATCCAGCGTTCTGGATAACTCCTTGATCAGTCCGCTCTCGGTGATCTCGATGGTGATATCTGCAGGCGATACGCCGTGCCCTTCCGCCAGAGAAACAAGCGTGTCAGGGAACTTCAGGTCGTGCAGCGAATAGACCGAAGCGTTCACTGACAGCATGACGGCCTTTCCATCGCCGTTCGTAAACTGGCCCACTTCGCTCATGCCGCGGTTCACAACAATCCATCCGAGCTCATCGATGAGATTCAGTTCCTCCATCCGTCCGATGAAGTTGTCCGGGAAGATCAGTCCCCGCTCGGGATGCTGCCATCGGACCAGAGCCTCAACGCCGATCACGCGGCCCGTGGCAATTTCAATCTGCGGCTGGTAGTGGAGCACAAATTCGCCACGCTCGATGGCTTGCTGCAGTTCTTCCTTCGGAATCACGATCTGCGGCCCCTGCTTTGCAGGCTGCAAAGCTTCTGGCGCCGCGTGTTGTTTGAGCACTTCCTCAAGCTCCGCCAGCCTGAATGGCTTTTGAAGATGGCCGAGGATGTTAAGACCAAGCACCTGCGCCAACTGGCCGGCTGTCTCCATCACCCGCTTGCCCACGCCGCTCACCAGCACAATACCGGCTTTGCACTTGCGCTCGCCCAACAGCCTCAACAACTCAATGCCATCCATATCGGGCATAAGGAGATCGAGCAGAATAAGAGTAGTGTCCGGGGTCAGCGCTTCAAGAAATGTCTTTGCGTCCGTGGTGGCGGTGCATTTGAATCCCATGGCATCGGCCGCGGCAGACACAAACTCGCCTACGTCCGATTCATCGTCGATTACCAGTATCTTCTGGATTGCTTTCATCGTTCCTCCGCGTGCTGTGTGCCGGTGCGAGGCATGTGTTCAGATTGATCGGGGAGCCCCTCATTTCTCCGGGATGGCATAGTCGTTCTCCATCGCGCGGTGAACCATCGCTGCGAACTCCGCTCGTTGGTAGGGTTTGCGCAGAAGCGGGCCGTCAACCAGCGGCATGCTTTTCTCAGCCAGCGCCTCGGCGGGAAATCCGGAGGAGTAGATGATCTTCAGGTCGGGCCGCAGGACCAGGGCTTTCTGCACCAGTTCCACTCCGTTCATTCCACCCGGCATCACGATATCGGTCACCAGCAAGTCAATCTCGGGCCTCCGCGCAAGCACCTCCAGAGCGCTGGCCCCGTCCACTGCTTCAAAAGCATCATAGCCCATCTCGGCGAGATACACCAGGGCCACTTCAAGCATGTCCACCTCGTCGTCCACTACCAGGACTGTGCCGCCTGTCTTGGCCGGCATCGTCTTTGGAGCATCGGCAGCAACAGGGTGCAGCAGATCCGCAACCTGTGGCAGATAGAACGACACCGTGGTTCCATGGGCGAGTTCGCTGTAAACGTGCACTGTGCCGCCGGACTTCTTTACGAAGTCGTAAACCATGGCCAGGCCCAGCCCGGTTCCCTTGTTGCGCGGCTTGGTGGTAAAGAAAGGCTCAAAGGCGCGCTCCAGGGTCTCTTTTGACATGCCTTGGCCTGTATCCGTTACCGAAACGCAAACATAGCGCCCGGCCTTCAGGTTGCCTGTATGCACTGAGGGATGGCTTTCGTCCAGATCCTGTACTTGCGAGCCGATGATGATGGAGCCGCCCTTGGGCATTGCGTCCCGCGCGTTCACCACCAGGTTCAACAGAGCGCTTTCCAGTCCAGCGGGGTCCACAAACAGCGGTGGAACGGAATCATCCACATGGGTAGTGATCTTGATCTCCGCGCCGAGCGCCCGCGCGGCCAGCTCGATGGTGTTCTGAATTGAATCGCCCAATTTGACCACCGAAGGCTTCAGCTCTTCGTTGCTTGAGAGCACCAGCAAGCGTCGCGTGATATCCGCGCCACGCGTGGCCGCCTTCTGCGCGGTCTGCACCCGCTTCACGGCGGCCTCGTTGCCTGCAACAAGCCGGTCGAGCAGGTCGAGGTTGCCGATGATGACGCCGAGAAGATTGTTGAAGTCGTGTGCAATGCCGCCGGTCAACTGGCCCACCGCCTCCATCTTCTGGCTCTGGTGCAGTTGCCGCGCCAGTTGCTTTCTCTCGCTGATGTCGCGGATGGCCGCCGTAACCAGGATGCCTTCATCGCTTTCCAGTGGGCTCAGCATGATCTCGATGGGAAACACGGTTCCATCCTTGCGCCGCCCGTGCAGCTCAATCCCGGTACCAATCTGCTGCGACAGCGCCTCCGCGGTGGTGCGCAGCGCATCGGCCACCAGTCGCTCTGCAAAGCCCTCCGGAATTATGCTTTTCACCTTTCGGCCCAGAAGCTCGTCGTGGCGATAGCCAAACTGGCTCTCCGCTCGGGCGTTCAATATGACGATATCTCCGGCCTGGTTCACCACCACCATTCCATCCGGAGCCGCTTCCATCAGTCCGCGATATCTGCCTTCCATTTGCGCCAGGTGTTCTTCAGCATTTTTGCGTACAGAGATGTTCCTGATGGCCGCCGTCACCAGGATGCCCTCGGGGCTTTCCAGCGGGCTGAGCATGATCTCGATGGGGAACTCGCTCCCGTTCTTGCGGAGCCCGTACAGTTCGATCCCGGTGCCGATCTGCTGCGCCAGCGCCTCGGCCGCGGTGCGGGTGCCGTCGGCGATCAGCCGCTCGGCAAATCCCTTGGGAATGATGTTGGTGACTTTCTGGCCCAGCAGTTCATCGCGGCGGTAGCCGAATTGCTTCTCCGCCTGCGCATTCAGCAGAACAATCTCTCCATCCTGGTTCACCACCACCATGCCGTCCGGAGCCGCCTCAAGAAGCCCCCGATACCGGGCCTCCGACTCCTTGTGCTCGCTGAGGTCGCGGCAGATCTCCGAGAACCCGCGCAGATTGCCGGCTGCATCCCGTAGCGCAATATAAGTCGCGCTGGCGAGGAATTCAGAGCCGTTCTTGCGCACCCGCATGCCGTATTCCTCGTGCCGGCCGCCGGTTGCCGCCAACCGCAAAACCTCTTCAGGCCTGCCGCGCTTGATATCTTCGCGAACGAAAAACCGCGCGAAATTCTGCCCGATAATCTCCTCGGCGGCGTAACCTTTGATGTGTTCCGCGCCGGAACTCCAACTCAGCACCTTGCCCCGCGGGTCGAGCATGAAAATGGCGTAATCCTGCACCCCGTCCAGCAGTGTCCGGTACCTTTCTTCGCTCTGCTGCAGCGACTCTTCTGCCTTTGAACGGCTTGCGCTGTCGCGGACCGCGGCCCACGCCGCGAATCCTGCGATCAGAATCCCCAGCAGCGTGCCGAGGAACAGAATCGTCTTGGTCTGGCTAAGGTCCCGCTCGGTTTCGGCGTTGCGCAGCGTCAGCAGCCTGAGCTCTTCGTCCTGCAGCTTGCCAACCAGCGCCCGAAATTCGCCGTTCTTTTCATCCGGTCCGTTGGCGATTGCGGCCACCACCGCCGCCAGCCCCTCATTGCGGCGCAGGCTGATGATGGAGTCCGCGTGCGCTATCCTCTCGGCGGCCAATACTTCAAGGTTGGGAAAATGAACCTGCTGGACGGAGTTATCCACCGTGAGCGCGCGAATGTTGGCCTGGTCTTCTGCCACCCTGTTCACGCTTACCCGGTAGGTATCCAGGTCCGATTCCTTGCCCGTCAACGCGAATTCGCGGCTGCTGGACTCGATGCTTTCCATGGCCAGGCTTAGGTCCTGGATACTCTCAATCACCGTGTGCGTGTGCCGAACCCAGCGGTCGCTCTCGTCGGAAACAATCATCCAGTGGTAGGAGAACGCCCCCATCAGCAACAGGGTCAGCATGGCTATTCCGAACGCGAGACGTACCTTGGCATTCAAAAACGACTTCATCATTTCTCCACCTGGGTTCCTGCTCGGGCAGGTCTTTCAGACTTCGCACTCTGCACGGCCTGGGGCCCTTTGCCTTGAACTCACCTCTATCGGGAGCACAAGAAACAGCTCTGGCCGCACCATGATAGGCTAACATATTGATGGCATTGGGGTATGGTCCCTTTTGCTCAGCCGCCTCCCCGCCCTGGCGCTCGACGGCCAGGAATTCAACACCCTGGGTGTCGCCGAAATGCTTCCTTCCCATTCAATGGCAAGTACAGGATTGGAACGCTCGTCCGCTCAGGGGTTTCCCAGGCTGGTTCCCACAGGCTTGACGAGCCTTCCTCGCAGGCCTAGACTCACTGGGGTTTGGCCTTGAGGAAATCCGTCCGCCTATTTAACTGGCCTCGTCGGAACAGTCAAAGCCGGGAACTGCAGTAGAACGGCTCCGGATAACCGGAGAAAGACTTGCGCCGTCTATCACTTGCGGGCGGAGTCCCTTATGCTTCCACCCCGCCTGGGCGGCAGAAATGTGGAATTGGAGAGAGATATGTCACCGGTATCATCAAAAGCTACTTTGGACCAGGAGATTAATCCCTGGGAAGCTCAAAGCGCCCGCTTCGATTTTGCGGCGCGCAAACTCAATCTTGAAGAAGGCTTGTGGAAGCTTCTTCGCACTCCGGCCCGCGAAATTATCGTGCATTTCCCGGTAGCCATGGATGACGGCCGCATCGAGATGTTCACCGGCTTCCGTGTGCAGCATTGCATCGCGCGCGGCCCCGGCAAGGGCGGCATCCGCTATGCCCCCAACGTCAACCTCGATGAAGTGCGCGCCCTTGCCAGTTGGATGACGTGGAAGTGCGCGGTCGTCAACATCCCCTTCGGCGGCGCCAAGGGCGGGGTGATTTGCGACCCCAAGGCCATGAGCCAGGGCGAGCTGGAGCGCATGACCCGCCGCTACACCTCGGAGATCATCGAGTTCATCGGACCGGAGAAAGACGTTCCCGCTCCCGACGTGAACACCAACGAGCAGACTATGGCCTGGATCATGGACACCTATTCCATGCACGCCGGCCACACCGTCACCAGCGTAGTGACCGGCAAGCCTCTGAACATCGGCGGCTCGCGCGGCCGCGTTGAGGCCACCGGCCGCGGCGTTCAGGTGGTGTGCGACGAGAGCATGCGCTATCTGAACTTGTCTGTTGACGGCTGCAGGGTAGTCATTCAGGGCTTTGGCAACGTGGGTTCCAACGCTGCCCGCCTCATGATGGAGCGCGGCTACAAGATCGTTGGCATTGCGGAGCGCGATGGCGGCCTTTACAACCCGGGCGGCATCGACATTCACCAGTTGGTCGAATACAAGTTCCGCAACGGGACCACCCTTGGATTCCGTGGCGCAGAGGCAATGCCCAGCGAAGAACTCATTGTCTCCGACTGCGACATCCTGATTCCCGCTGCCACCGAGAACGTGATTACCAGCCGCAACGCCGACCAGATCAAGGCGCGCATCGTTGTTGAAGGCGCCAACGGCCCAACCACAGCGGTTGCCGACGACATCCTGGCTGAGAAGCGAATCTTTATCGTGCCCGACATTCTGGCCAATGCCGGCGGCGTGACTGCGAGTTATTTTGAATGGGTCCAGGACCGACAGGGCTACTTCTGGAAAGAAGCCATCGTCAACGAGCAGCTTGAGACCATCCTGCACGACAGCTTTGACGACGTGGTCCGCTACGCCGAAGCCCACAACGTAAACAACCGCATCGCGGCTTACATGCTGGCCATTGACCGCGTAGCATTCACCATCAGGCAGCGGGGCATCTACGCCTGAAAACCGGGAGTCTTCAAAAACTCCCACACTGAATACTAAAACCGGAATGGGCCGCCTCGCGCGGCCCACTCCATTTTGCCCGTAATCTGCCCCTGAATCCCCAACTCTAGTAAACTCAACAGCAGTATGTACTTCTCCTTCCCCCACCCCCGCCCCATTTTCGGCAAGTTGAGCTTGATTGCTTTTGCGGCCCTGGCGGCCTTCCCCGCCTCACAGCCCGCCTTCTCGCAGGGCACCCACCTCTGGACCCAGTCGCGGCTTGAAGAGTTTGAGAAAGGCACACCGCAAGGGGTCGCGCTCTCGAGCGATGGGCATCTGCGCGAGGGGCCGGGCCTGAAAGAGACGGCAACCACCCCCTCCACCTACGTGTGGTCGGTGGCCGTTGACAAGAGCGGAGCGGCCTACGTCGGCACGGCTTCCCCCGCTACGGTCTTGCGCGTTGAGCCGGACGGCAAGATCATTACCCTTTTCGAAACGAAGGATGCAGCCGTCCAGGTGGTGCGCTTGGGCCCGGATGGCGCGCTCTACGCGGCTGTGCTGCCCAGCGGCCGGGTTTACCGCCTCAAGGCCGACTCCACATCCCGGCAGGACGAGGCAAGCGCCACGGTGGTTTTCGACGCTGCAAAGGTGGACGGCTCAAAATCCGGCGACAAGGCTGAAGCAGATCGAGGCGATCGAAGATCCCACTTCATTTGGGAACTTACCTTCGATTCCGCTGGCCGGCTCTATATTGCCACGGGCGGGCCTGCGGCGGTCTATCGTATCGACCCCGCCAAACCCGCCGGCACACCCGAAGTCTTCTTCAAGTGCGACGAGCAGCATATCCGCAGCGTGGCGTGGGATGCGAAAGGCAACCTGGTTGCCGGCACTGACGGATCGGGCCTGGTGTATCGCATCAGTCCGCAAGGCAAAGGCTATGTGCTTTTTGAGGCTCCCCGGCGCGAGATTACCGCTGTAGCCGTCGCCGCAAACGGCTCCATCTACGTTGCCAGCGCGGGCGACAAGAGCCGCAACCCGCTGCCGCCGTTGCCGGTTCAGGGAGCCGGCTCGGCCACCATCACAATCCTTCAGCCGGGATCGTTTCAGGCTGCCAATATCAGCACCGCCCTGCCCGACGGAACCGAAATCTACGCCCTCGCCGAGGGTCACGCGCCGCGCAAACTCTGGGCCGGCAAGGACGACATCGTCTATGCGCTTGCTGCTGGGCCTGAGGGCATGCTGGCGCTCACCGGCAACCGCGGGCGCGTGTTCAGAATCGCCGACGACGGCAGCTATGCCGACCTTGCCCACCTTGACGCGCAGCAGGGCCTGAGCCTGGCCGTAGCTCCGGCCGCAAAAGGCCAGCCGGAAACCCTCTTCATTGGCTCGGGCAATACCGGCAAACTTTACACGCTGGCTGCGTCTGAAAAACATGAGTTCTCGAGCGACGTGCTCGATGCCGGCGCGCTGGCGCGCTTTGGCCGAGTTGAAGTGCAGCCCGGATCAACCGGTTACGAGTTGCAGGCCCGCACCGGCAACGTGGAACAGCCCGTGCGCGGTCGCAATGACTGGGGCTGGAGCGATTGGCAGCCCGTGAAAGATGGCGCAGTGACCTCACCCCCCGGCCGCTATCTTCAATGGAAGGCCGTCCTCCATTCCGGCGGTACGCTGGGCGCCGTGGGCGTGAATTATTTGCCGGTAAATGCCGCCCCGGCCGTGGACGAACTGGTGGTCGTTCCCGGCGCCCGCCTGAACCCGCAAAACATGATCGGCAACCAGTCGCAAATCATCAACATTCAATTCCTCTCGTCGGGGCCGAACTCCGCCCTGAATTTTGACGGTATGTCGAATGCGCCTCTGCAAGCCACCAAGGACCGAACCGCCATTACTGTGCGTTGGGCGGCTCACGACGACAACGGCGACGACCTCACCTACTCGCTCTATCTGCGCGGCGACAACGAAACCGTTTGGCGCCTGCTGAAGGACCAGGTCACCGAGAAAGCCTACAGCTTCGACGCCACGCTGATTCCGGATGGCGGCTACCAGGCGAAGGTCGTAGCCAGCGACGCGCCCTCGCACACCCCCGGCGAGGCGCTGACCGGCGCCAAAGAGAGCGATCGCTTTGAAGTAGACACCACGCCGCCAGTGATCTCCTCGCTCATCGCGGCGGGCGAGCAGGTGAGTTGCGAAGGTGGCCATTGCCCCAAGCGCTTCACGTTGAGTTTCGACGCGGAAGACGCCTTCTCACCCGTCACCCATGCCGAGTACTCGCTCGACGCGGGGCCATGGCAGTACATCGAGCCCGTGGGCCAGCTTTCCGACTCCCGTCGCGAACACTACGAAGTACACATCAACTTGGATGGACCAGCTTCCAAAGTCGGCGAGCACCTGATTACCGTCCGCGCTTACGACCGGCACGACAACATCGGCGTTTCAAAAACAGTGATTGCTGCGCAGTAAAAAAAGAATTCAAGAAAAGTAGCCTGATGCGATTCGAACTATTTCTGGCAGCAAGGTATTTGAAAGCAAAACGCCGCCAAGCCGTGGTAGGCGTGGTTACCACCATCTCCATTGCAGGCGTTGCTGCGGGCGTCGCCGCGCTGATTATCGCCCTGGCCATTACCAACGGCATGCGCAGCGACTTGCAAGATCGCCTGCTCGGCGCCAGCGCGCACATCGACCTGATGCGCATTGAGGCCGACGGCATTCACGACTGGCAGCCGCTGCTTAACCAGTTGCGCACGGTTCCGCATGTCAAGGCGGTTGCGCCGGGGCTCTATGGGCAGGTGCTGGTTTCGCGCGGTCCGCGTGCCGGCTTCGCGCTCATCAAGGGCGTCATCCCCGCCCAGGAGCGCACGGTGAGCAGCCTGCTCAACACCGTCAGCGTGGGTTCCGCCAAAGATCTCGAACCGGACGCCCCCAACCGCAATTCGAATCCGGTACACGGCCAAAGCTCGGCCAACACACCCTTCCCGGCGCTCGTCCTGGGCAAGGACATCGCCGAGCAGATTGGCGCGCAGGTAGGCGACAGCGTGCTGGTCACCAGCCCTCAGGGCGAGCTGACTCCCCTGGGCCTTGCGCCCAAATATCAGCGCTTCCGCGTCTCCGGCATCTTCCACTCCGGCTTTTACCAGTACGACGCCGCCATGGCCTTCATGCGCCTGGCTGACGCGCAGAGCCTCTTCAGCGAGCCCGATCTACTCTCGGTCATCAGCTTCAAGGTCGACGACATGTACCGCGCTCCGCAGATCGCCCGCGCCATTGAGCACGCGGCTGGCCGCGGCTACATGACCACCAACTGGATGGAAGTCAATCGCGAACTCTTCCGCGCCCTCAAACTCGAACAGGTGGTGACCTTCATCGTCATCGCGCTGATTGTGATTGTGGCGGCGCTGAACATTCTTATCGCGCTGACCATGATGGTGATGGAGAAAACCCGAGACATTGCCGTGCTGATGAGTTTTGGCGTGGAGCCGGGACAGGTGCGGCGGATTTTCCTGATGCAGGGATTTCTGATCAGCCTGGTGGGCACGGCGGTGGGGCTGGTGCTGGGGTACGCGGCGGCGTGGGCCGGCGGGCATTACCACTTCATCCACTTGTCAGCCGATGTTTATTCGATTGACACACTGCCTTTTGCGCCCCGCCTGCTGGATGGGGTAATTGTGTCGGTGGTGTCGATAGGGGTTTCTCTGCTGGCCACGCTCTATCCGTCGTCCGCCGCGGCGAGCGTTCTTCCGGCGGAGGCGCTGCGGTACGAGTAGAACGCGCCCTGACCCGCCATCAATGACCGCGCGACCTCTATGGAGCCGAAATGCACGATCCGGGCGGAAAAATCAGGCTCAAACTTTCTGACGATGTTACAAGCTGGGCAGAGTTTGGCGGAAAAGATAAAGAATATCGATATGCCTTGCGGCGGGTGTGGAACGAATCGCTCGACTCCGTGCTTTTTGTCATGATGAACCCGAGCACCGCCGATCCGTTTGTTGACGATCCGACGGTTGCCAAATGCCAGCGTTACGCGCGAGCCTGGGGATATGGCACTCTCTGGGTGGGCAACACCTTCGCGTATCGTGCCACAAACCAGAAGCATTTGTTGCAAGTGCCCGATCCGGTGGGACCCCTGAACGACGAGTGGCTGCTGAAGATGGCCGCGCAGGCGGGAATCATTGTGCTGGCCTATGGAAAGCCGCATGACAAGCTCCGCCAACGCGGGCGAGATGTGGCCAGTCTGCTACGGCGAGAGGGGCACAAACTGCACATGCTGAAGCTCTGCAAGGATGGCACTCCTTCGCACCCACTGTACTTGAGGGGAAATCTCACGCCGACATTGTTTGGCGAGCGGAGTCGAGAGGATATTAGTTGATTGGATGGATCGGTCGCTGACCATCAACCACATTTTGACTTTGTGACACATTTTGTGGCACATTTAAGAAATGCCAAGTGTGAATCTCCGCCAACTTCGTGATACTCGCCAACTTCTGGCTTGGCTCGAGGCAGGCGAGGTGGTCGTACTCAAAAAGCGCAACCGGGTTGTGGCACGTATTGTGCCGGAGTCGCCCAAAATCCTGCCTGCTGAGTGGCCAGATTTCGCCGCTCGCCTTAAACAGAATTATGGCGACCGCATGATTCCTGCCGTGGAAATCCTCATTGAGGAAAGGAATAGCCGCTATTGACGATCTGTGCAGATTCAAGCTTCCTGGTCTCGAACTACGTACAGGATGCACATTCAGTTGAAGCTGCTCGCCGAATGCTCATGCATCCCACAGTCTGGATCACGCCTCTTAACCGGGCGGAACTGGCGCACGCAATTCACCAGTATGTCTTTCGCGGAAAACTGACTTCCTTTGAAGCACAGCGCGATTGGGATGAATTTGAACTAGATCGTGAAAAAGGCGTCTGGGGCTCGGTCAATCTGCCTGAAAGAACCTGGGAAACCAGTATCGACCTCGCAAGGCGCTACGGGCCGACATTTGGCATTCGCACCCTCGATTCGCTCCACGTTGCATGCGCCCTGGAATTGAAAGCCCAACGCTTCTGGACCTTTGACGATCAACAGGCCAAGCTGGCCGAGGCGGTTGGACTCAATACGAACCAGTGAATCCTGGCCGCTGGAAACTCACTGCGGCGTGATAATTCCACCCAGCGCGTGGCGCCGGGGCAGGACGATGCCGCGATGATCGACTTCGGCAGGCGGGCGGCCGGGCTGATCCAGAACTGGCAGGGTTGCCTGCTTTATCAGCGCGCCGCCGCAGGCGGGGCACCAGTCGGCGACCGTCTCCTTGTCCAGCATGGCGCGGCACTGGGTGCAGATTCGTTCCATGCCCCCAAGACTATCCGATTCACCCGTCCAAGCCCAATTCACCGGGCCGAAGGCGGACGGCCGAAGCGCAGGTGGCCGGTACACTTGAGATATGCATCCTCCAGTTCGGCTGGTGGCAATCGACATGGATGGCACATTGCTGCCGACCCTCAAGCAGGCGATAAGCGCGCGCAATGCCAATGCAATCAGGGCTGCGCAGCAGGCTGGAATCACCGTGGCCATTGCCACTGGCCGCCGCACCGCCTACACAGCGCCCATCGTCCAGGGCGTGAGCCTGCGAGCGGATATGCCACTGATTACGTCCAATGGAGCAGTGATCAAGACCCTGGGCGGCGAGGCGATTGACCGCAGCCACATGGTATCGCGAGTTGCGCGCGGTTTGTGCGGATTGCTGAGGCCGTTTGGGGCTCTGGTGTTTACCTTTGACCGGCCGGGCCGGGGCGAGCTGATGCTGGAAGATCTGGAGCAGGCGCATGGGCGCATCGCGCTGTGGATTGAGGCCAACCGGAACGCCATTGAAGTGGTGAAGCCGCTGGAGAATGGGTTGCTCGACGGCGACGATCCGATTCAGGGCATGGTGGCAGGCGGGCTGAGCAGGATGCGCAAGGCAGAGGAGGCTCTCAGGGCGAGCCAGTGGGCAGGCGAGTGCGATTGCGTGCGGACCGAGTATCCGGCGCGCGATCTGTCGATTCTGGACCTTTTGCCGAAGGGGGTCTCAAAAGGCCGGGCGCTCGAGCGGCTGGCGGCGCACCTGGAAATCGACCGCGCCGAGACCATGGCCATTGGCGACAACTGGAACGATGTGGATATGCTGGAGTGGGCTGGGCAAGGCGTGATGATGGGCAATGCGGCCGGCGAACTGCGCGCCATGGCCAAAACGCGCGGCTGGAAGCAGGCCGTGTCAAACGATGAAGACGGCGTTGCCGTGGTGCTTGAAGCCGCAGTGGCCAAACGCGCCAAGGCAGGCATTTGAGTCAAGGGCAGGTTCAAGGAGTGCGAATCGGAATGCGCAAGGGATTTTTGATCGCGGCGGGAACGATGGCTGCATTTGCAACCGTGGTCCTGCCTGCGCATGCCGCCGAGCGCGTAACCCTAAGCAACGGATTTACGGTAGATTGCCACCACCACGCGCCCGTCGACGACCGAGTCAGGCTTTATCTCAGCGCCGGCGAAGACAACTTCATTGAAATGGTTCCCGATCAGATTGTTAGCGTAGAATCGGTTCCCGACCCGCCGCCCACGCTGGTTGCCGACGCCCCGCCTGCTGCCGGGAATGCCAATCCGAACGCGAATCTCTCGCCCGCCGACCTGGCCGAGATGCTGGCCCGGGCCGGCCACGCGCACAACCTGGATGTGGACCTGCTGGCCAGCCTGGTGAAGGCTGAGAGCGGCGGCAACGCCCGCGCGGTAAGCCGCGCCGGGGCCAAGGGGCTGATGCAATTGATGCCGCGAACGGCCTCTGACCTGGGCGTGGCCGACAGTTTCAAGCCGGAACAGAATGTGCGCGGCGGCTCGACCTACCTGGATTGGCTGCTAACCCGCTACCATGAGAACCTCGCCATGGCGCTGGCCGCCTACAACGCCGGACCGGCAGCGGTGGACAAGTACCACGGCATTCCGCCGTATCACGAGACGAAGGTATACGTGGCGAGCGTAATTCACGAGTTCAACCGGCGCGTGGCGGCGCGTGAAAAGCAGGCCAAACGATCCCTGGCTTCAGCTTTGCCGGATGGCGCTGGTCGATAGAGCTTATTCCTCCCATCCTCTTTTGTTGAACCGTGCGTCCGGCGTGATATGAATCACGACCACCATCCCCCTCATTTTTCTAGGATTCTTGAGGTAAGTTGTTTTTTTCAATGAGATGCTGCTTGGCTTGTCTTCCAAGTTCATGATTCTGCGGGAGTTGGCCGCAGATTATTCGTGGATAAGGAGTTACGGGCGCTTTGGCGGGCTCTTCTGAAGCTTCCTTGCCGAGAAGGACACTATGAAATTATTGTGCGCCAAAAGGGCGAAATTCTACGCAAATTTGGCGGGAAGAATTTAGAGATCAGAGATCAGAGAGTGGGCATTCGTGGGATCCCAGGTCTGAAAATCCAGACCTGGGGCACCCAGCTTTGTGGTATCCCACCCTTTTCGCAAAAGGCGCGAAAAGGATGGGGCACCCGGCTTCCGGGTTAGGACAGTAGAAGTTTCCCCCGTTCCTCGAATGGCTTCGTGCTATCCCTGGTCCCAAAATCGGGACCAGGGGCACCCAGGTTTGATAGAGGATTTAGACCGAGGACACCCAGATTTAGTTGTGAAACCAGCGGTGAAATGCCTAGTTGAGGCGGTAGTTGCCGAAGCCGATGCAGGTGGCGGCGAAAACCATAATCAATACGCCGGCGACCATCCATGTGAGCGCCTTGCTGCCAGCGCCCTTCCACTCGCCGGTAGCAAATCCGCCGATATTGGAACTGACGACGATGCCGCAGATGAATAGCGCCCAGCCGACGGAAGGTCCAAGCGTGCCCAGCAGCGCCGAGGAACTAGACGCACCCCACATTACGGTGCTGCCGGTGTACATGACGCCCATGAGCAGGATGATCAGCCAGTAACTGGAAGCTCCCTTGTAGTTAGGCCAGGTTTTGTTTTTGCCGAGCAGCCATGCCGCGTAGAGGCAATTGGGAAGGGCGCCGCCAATGAGCACCGGCAGCAGCACAACAAACTGCGCGCTGGTGGCGCCCGCGCCGCCAAACTGTCTGGCAGCCGATGCGATATTGCTTGCCCAGGGCATGCTCAAGCCCATGGGCAGGAAGCCGGAGAGCACGCCGCCGGCGATAGCCAGGAGCATGCCTTTGAGGACGGCCGAACCGCCGCGCTTCTGGGTGGAATCTGTGCCTTTTGCCTTCAGGTTTCCGGCCCGCGCGCAGACAACTAGCGCCACAAACATCAAGAGGATTCCCAGGTCGATCCAGCGGCCGCCATAGGTGGCGAGCTTTTCAGGATGGAAGAGCAGCATGGGACCGAGGACGCCCACTGCGCTCATGCTGCCCACCAGCAGGGAGAAGCCGAGCGAGTTGCCGATCAGGCCCAGCGAGATGCCAAACAGAAGCGATCCAAAATAAGCGCAGATTCCCATGATGAAGCCGGTGAGAATGCTGGAGGAGGCGGCGTTGCTGTAGGCGGCACAGAGTTGCGGCGCACCCATGACGGCAACGAGGTAAGGGAAGATTACCAGTGCCAGCGCGCTGAAGGGCAGCCAGACGTTTTCCCACGACCATTTTTTGGCCAGCTTCATGGGCAGCGCGAACATGCCGTTGACGGCCCCGCCGAAGACGGCGAGAAAAGCTCCTAGAATTACGTTCATCCCTTATCCTCTTTCGGTTCTGTTCCCGGAACGTTGACCGTGTTATGTCGTTTGTGGTCATTGAGTGTTGTGGTATCCCACCCTAGCGGCAAAAACAAGAACGCCGCGAGGGTGGGGCACCCAGTTTTGGTGCTGGAACAAACGGTCAAAAACCTAGTAGTGGTATTCCTCAAATGCCTCGTACATGGCGGCGATGTTTGGCAAGGGCACGTCTTCAATTACTTCGCCGCAAGCAATAATGCCACCCTGGGGAGTGCCGATGGTATCAAAAAGATTGAAGACGTAGCGCTTGACTTCGTCCGGCGAGACAAAGGGCAGCACGTGCTGGCGGTCGATGTCGGTGCGGAAGCAGATTTTGCCGGCGTAGGGCTTGAGGTTTTCAAGGCCGATCAACGAAGCCTGGCAGTTGAGCACATCCACGCCCAGTTCAAGCAGGTCAGGCAGAATCTTGTTGATGGCTCCGTCGGAGTGGAACCAGACGTCGAGCCCCGCGGCCTTGACCTTGTCGAACATGGCTTTGTAGACCGGCTTGAAAAACGAGCGCCACTTGATGGGGGAGATCATGAGGTTGTTCTGCGATCCCCAGTCGTCGGCGAAATGCAGTCCCTGGTAATCGTTTGCCAGCCAGCGGTCGAGCCAATCCATGTTGAAGGCCAGCAGGTCATCGCGCAACTGGTAAAGCTCTTTGCGGTCTTCAGCCAGGTCGGTCATGGTGGGGATGAACCCGTGCAGCTGCTGCATCTGCTCAAAGAAGACAATCCAGCCGCCGCGCGCATAGTAGTCTTCGCTTTTGCCGTTCATGTGGCCGCTATAGAGGCGGTATTTCGGAACGCCCGCAGAGAAAACAGGCCACTTGTAGTCCTTGTAATTTTCGTAGTTTTCGGCGATGGGAAACTCGACCGGGATGCCGCAGCGGCCCTGCTCGGTGACATGCCAGAGAGTGCCGAAGTCGTCGCGGTTATAACCGAATTTGTAGAGGGCCGGCAGTTTTTCAACGGGCAGGTCGGGCAGCAGGCTCCAGCCGAAGTCTTCGGGGACGGGGTCGGTGATGGCGGCCAGCTTCTCTTTGTAGTGGTACTGAGCCGAGGGCAAGATGGCGTGGGAAATCGGCGGGCGGTCAGGTCCCTGGAAATGGATGGCGCGGTTCACTCGTTCTCTGCTTTTCACTTTGTAACTCTCCTTGCGAATATTCGGCCGGCGATTGGCGGCATAAAAGCCCGAATGGCTATTCGCGAATCAACGATTGTTGCGTTCAAAATCTTATTCCGGGGCTAAAGCCCGTATCAGGCTTCTCGGCTTTTTGCGGGGGTTAAAACCCCCGCCTCCCTCCGCATTGCGTTTGCGGCACGACTAAACAGCTTGCGGAAAAAGGCAAGGTTTTGGAGAGAAAGCCCGAAAAACCATACCCCAGGGGCTGAAGCCCTCGTTGATTTGATTCATGTTACACCGGGGATAAATCCCCGGCCTACCGTCCGCGCGAGTTTTTCCGCAGCCTGTAAAGTCGTGCCCTGACTTTCCTGCCGTCCCGAAAGTTCTTCGCGCGCCCTGCAGCAATACTGGCTTGTGAAACGCGCACTACCATTTGAAATCCAGAAACGCCTCGTACATGGCGGCGATGTTCTCGAGCGGCACGTCTTCCACACTGCCGCAGGCAATGATGCCTCCGTCCGGTGTGCCCAGCGCCCTGAACAGTTCGTCTACCCCCCGTTTTACCTCAGCGGGCGTGCCGTGAGCCAGCAGGTGTTGCCGGTCAAGATCGGTTCTGAACGCCATCTTGCCCACCAGCGGCTTCAACTTGTCCAGCCCGATGATTGCCGACTGGCAGTTGAGCACGTCCACTCCCAGTTCCAGCAGGTCGGGGAGGATGGCCCTGACGTTGCCATCGGTGTGGAACCAGATGTCGAGGCCGGCTGCTTTGACCTTGTTGAACATAGCCGCATAAACCGGCTTGAAGAAACTCCGGAAAATCTTGGGCGAAATCAGCATGCCGGTCTGCGAGCCCCAGTCGTCGGCAAATTGCAGTCCCTGGTAGTCGAGCGCCAGCCAGCGATCCAGCCAATCCATGTTGAAGGCAAGCAGGTCGTCGCGCAGTTGATAAATCTCCTTGCGGTCTGCAGCCAGGTCCATCAGCGTCTCGTTGAAGCCGTGCAACTGCTGCATCTGCTCAAAGAAAACGATCCATCCGCCGCGGGCATAGTAGTTGTCGCTTTTGCCGCTCATGTGACCGCTGTAAAGGCGGTACTTTGGAACGCCCGCCGTGAACACTGGCCACTTGTAGTCCTTGTAGTTGCTCCAGTCTTCGGCAATTGGGTAGCCGATGGGAATGCCGCAACGGCCGCCTTCGGGCACACTCCACACGGTGCCGAATTCGTCGGTGTTCACGCCCGGCATATACATGGGCGGGAGTTTTTCCTGGGGCAGGTCGGGCAGCAGGTCCCAGCCAAAGTCCTCATGCACCTTGTCGGTGATGGCCTTGAGGGCATCACCGAACTGGTACTGCACCGAAGGCAGAATGCCATGCGAGATGGGAAGCCGGTCGGGCTTTTGAAAGTGGATGGCGCGCGATACTCGCTCTCTGCTGTTCAAACCGGGTTTCTCCGAAACTGATTTCGCTGCGGCAAGGCAGGCCAAAAGAGGACCGCCCGCTGCCCAATCAACCGCATCGGCCAAATTCGATCCGTGCCAGGAAAAGACTGAGCGGCGGGTCAAAGAATATACCTTTCGCCCTCACCCGCGATCCCGAGGCAAGCGGGAGGGCCGGGCAAGGGCGGTGGTCAATCGGAGTCAGCCTGCACTCCCGCTCGCGCGGCGGGATTCGGTGCTTCAATCCCTTGAGTCATGACGGCGAAGATAAGCTAAAGGGGCTGGCCAGCAACCGACAACATCTTTCTGAATTGGAACCCGCCGTTTCATTTTTCGAACTCCTGGAAGGCCGTCAATCGCCCCGTTGCCCTGCAAATCGGCGTCTCGATCCGTGCAAAGAGCGATTGCCAGAGGGGGGCAGGGCACCAATGCAGTTTTATCCAGCGAAACGGTGGCAAACTCCAAAGTCTCTGCTTTCCGAGGCTGGTTGTTTTGCCTGATTCACTCGGGCGCAACCCTGGCAATTTAGACTGGGCTCTACTTGCTGTGAAGGAACGGAGAGCTCTTGAAGAGGAATCAGTTGGGATTGGGCCTGGTGCTGGTGGCGGCGTTGGTTGCGCTGGTGGTTTGGGGGCGCGACCGCATGCATTTCGACTTCCAGCTTTTTCGCGCTCAACTGGCCCTGGCCGACTGGCGGAAAATCGGCATCGCCTTCGCCTGCATCTACCTCTGCTACGTCTTCCGCTCGGTGCGCTGGGCGCTCATGCTGCGGCCCA
This sequence comes from uncultured Acidobacteriaceae bacterium, assembly GCA_903911925.1. Lineage (GTDB taxonomy): Bacteria > Acidobacteriota > Terriglobia > Terriglobales > Acidobacteriaceae > Telmatobacter. The sequence continues at coordinate 49,660 of CAIWFH010000205.1, read as the reverse complement.
ACAAGAAGGTTGCGCCGTTTTCCTTGCTAGGCACCCAGGTGATGGGGTTTACTGCAGTGGCGCTGATTGGCCGCGTGGCTGATCCCGTGCGCCCCTACCTGGTGGCAAAGAAGACCGGCCTGCCGCTGAGTTTGCAAATAGCCGTCTACATCGTTGAGCGGATGTTCGACCTGGGGTCTATGGCTCTCATTTTTTCCACCGTGCTGCTGACCACGCACGAAGCTTTGCCTCACCCTGAACTGCTGTTGCGCGTGGCCAAGGGAGGACTCATTGCCACCGTCGCCCTGGCCGCATTTACTGTTGTCGTCCGCATGGCGGGCGGCGTGGTGGCGGCCTTCATTGAGAAGTCCATGGGCATCTTCTCTGCGCGGCTCGGGCACTCGGCTGGGCACAAGATCCGCATGTTTCGCGCCGGCCTTGACACCATGGAGAACTTCGCCGATTTTGCCGTGGCGGCAACGTTGTCCCTGGCCATGTGGGGCCTGATTACGCTGGCCTATCTCGAGATTACCCGGGCGTTCACCAACAGTCCGGAACTTGCGTCGATGACGCTGCCCCGGTGTTTGGTCCTGATGGCCTCGAGCATGGTGGCCAGCGGTTTTCAACTGCCGATTATCGGCTGGTTTACGCAGATCGGACTGGTGGCCGCGGCCATGTCGACGCTGTTTGGCGTAGCAGCCGAAGCCGCCACGGCCTGCGCGGCCACGCTGCTGCTGGTCACCTTCCTGAGCATCGCGCCCGTTGGGCTGATCTGGGCCCAGTTTGAACACGTAAGCCTGCGTAAAGTGACCGCGGAGAGCGGCCAGGCAGGCGAAGCGCTCGCGGAAGAAGAAACCGAAGGCAGCATCGGCCTCGACGGCTAGATCGGCATCCTAATCAAGAGTGGAAAATTGCAGCGCGCTGGCCACCTGGCTGTCGGCGACTGAACGTTCCGGGGGAACCATTATCCGGCCGCCGTCGTACTTGGTGAAAAGGACAACCGAGATGACAAGCGATCTGAGAATTGCGATAAGGCAGTTGAGGAAGTCTCCAGGATTTACGGTGACGGCAATCCTTACGCTGGCGCTGGGCATTGGGGCCAACGCGGTGGTGTTCAGCGTGCTCAACGCCGTGGTGCTGCACCCGGTGAAGGTGCCGCATGCGCAGAACCTCTTCATGGTGCAGCGTTTCAATTTTCCGTCCCAGTCCTATCCCGATTATGCGGACCTGCGCGACCAGAACCGGTCGTTCGATAACTTCGTTTGCTATAGCATCAACGGTCCGGCGGGAGTGGATACGGGCGGGAACCCCTCGACCGCATGGCCGCTTCTGGCCAGCGGCAATTACTTTGACTCGCTCGACATTCAGCCTTACCTGGGGCGTTTTTTTCACGCCTCAGACGAACACGGCACCAACAGCGCTCCCTACGTGGTGCTCAGTTACGCCTACTGGCACGACCATTTTCACGACGATGCCGGCGTAGCGGGCCGCACGATCTCAATCAACAAGCATCAGATGACGATCCTCGGCGTCGCGCCCAAAGAGTTTCGGGGCACTGAGCTGCTCTTTGCGCCGGCCATGTGGATTCCGTTCGTTGAGCAGCCCACGATTCAGGGCTATAACGAACTCGAACAGCGCGGCAACCACTCCATGTTCGTGGTGGGACGCCTGAGGCCGGGAATGACACCGGCGAAGGCTGAGGCTGACCTCAACGCGCTTGGCGCCACGCTCGCCAAAACGTATCCGAACGACGACGACGGCGTAAAGTTCACCCTGGCCCATCCCGGGCTGGTTGGCGACATGCTGGGCGGTCCTGCGCGGGCGTTCATGGCCGGGCTGATGCTGCTTGCGGGCCTGATTCTGCTGGCCGCATGCGCCAACCTGGGAAGCCTGTTTGCGGCTCGGGCCGCCGATCGCGCCAAGGAGACGGCGCTGCGGCTGGCTTTGGGGTCAAGGCGCGGCATCATCCTGCGCCAGATGCTCACCGAGGCCGTCCTGGTCTCTCTCGCCGGCGGCGTACTGGGTCTCGCCGGGGGCATGGTGGTCTTGCGCTTTCTCAGCGCCTGGCAGCCGTTCCCTGACATTCCCATCAACGTGCCAGTGAATCCGGATGCGGGCACTTATGTTGTGGCGCTGTTGCTGGCCCTGGCCAGCGGCCTGGTTTTCGGCATGGTGCCGGTGCGGCAGGTGTTGAACGCCGATCCGTGGCAGATCATTCGCACCGGCATGAGCGGCGATGCAGGGCACAAGCGGTTTTCGATGCGCGACGTGCTGTTGGCCGTGCAGATCGCCATTTGCGCCGTGCTGGTGACCTCTTCGCTGGTTGCGGTGCGAGGCTTGGCGCGTTCGCTGCACAGCAGTTTTGGATTCGACCCGAACAACGCGATGCTGGTTGAGACCGAGCTGCACATGGCCGGCTACACCGACGAGCGGGGCACGCAGATGCAGCAGCGGATGCTCGATGCGGCACGGGCCCTACCGGGCGTGACCGCCGCGGGCTATGCGGACCACCTGGCCCTGAGCCTGGGCGGCGGCGACTCGTACGTCTATTCCGACTCGACCACCGACTTCCGCCCCACCAACGTGGCCGCGGACGCCATGAATTACCACGTTTCGCCGGACTACATGGCAGCCGCCGGGACCAGGATTCTGGCAGGAAGAGACCTTACCATGGCCGACGACAGCAAGGCACCCAAGGTGGCCCTGGTCAATCGGCAGTTTGCCCAAAAAGTCTTCGGATCAGTGGACAAAGCCATCGGCGGGCACTTCAAGTTCTATGGCGGCCTGAGGGCCGAAGTGGTTGGCGTGGTTGAAGACGGAAAGTACCGGTCGCTGACTGAAGATCAGCAGCCGGCCATGTTCTTCTCGTTCCTCCAATTTCCATCAGGCGGCACCATCCTTGTCGTCCGCTCCAGGCGCGATCCACAAGAGATTTTCAATGCGCTCGAACGCGCCATGCGCGGGCTTGATCCGGGGATGCCGTTCGCCGTTCGGCCGTGGAATCAGGAAATGGGCTCAGCATTGTTTCCTGCGCACGTGGCCTCCGTGGCTCTGGGCGTGCTGGGGCTGCTTGGCGCGATGCTGGCAGCCACCGGAATCTTCGGCCTGGCGTCCTATACGGTCAGCAAACGGCTGCGCGAGTTGGGAATTCGTGTGGCGCTGGGCGCGCGGAAAACGCAGGTTCTGAAGGCAGCGCTGGGACGTGCGTTCGTGCTGCTCTCGGTGGGCTCGACGGCAGGGCTGGCGTTGGGCATTCTGGCCACCAAGGTGCTGTCGTACATCGTGTACCAGGCGGGGCCAAAGGACCCGGTGGTGCTGGGCGGCGTGGTGCTTACGATGCTGGCGCTGGGGCTTGCCGCTGCGTGGATTCCAGCGCAGAGGGCGCTGGCGGTTGATCCAATCATTCTGCTGCGCGAGCAGTAACCGAAAAATTCCGGCAGGGCGCACCCCTGCCGGCATCTTCCCGGCAAAAGCCGATACCGGGTCCCCCAAAAACTCTCAAGCCAGCGGTCCAACTGTCTCTGAAACGCGGGTCCGGGTGAAGCGAATCGTATCCGGCCCGACTGCTCCGCCGGTCATGATCATGCTCATGGCCTGCTCCATCGTCATGTCGGTATCGACGACACAGTCGAGCGGCAGCACCTGGAGAAAAGCCGACGTGGGATTGATGGCGTTGGGCAGCAGCACCGCGGCCAGCGGTTCTCCCGTTGTCGAGTCGGTCATGGTCCGGGTGAGGAAGCCGATGCTCTTCTGGCCGGCGATGGGAAAATCGATCAGCACCACCCGCTGGCTGCTCTCTTTCTTGGTCATCATGGTGTCAAGAAGCTGGCGCACAGAGGTATATACCTTGGCGATGAACGGCAGCCGCTCCAGCACCGCCTCAAAGAGGCTGAACGCCTGCCGGCCGATCACCAGGGAAGTGACCCGGCCAGCCACGTAGAGCATGATCAGCGTTAGAACGATGGCCACCACAGATTGAATCCAGGGCTGGCGCAGCCACTCCTGCGGAAAGATGGTGTCAAAAAACAGGACTACCGGCAGACCCGCTTTGGCCAGCGACCCGAAAAGGAAACTGAAGATGAGGTAGGTGACGAACAGGGGCCCGATGGTGATGATGCCGGCCAGGATGTAGCGCTGCATGTTGCGGATCGGATAGGTCAATACAGATTTCACTTGGTAGCTCCCGATTCGAAGGATTCTGGCTACGAGAATACGCGATTGGGGTTCGTGGTTCACTACCCCAGTGAGTCCAGCGGATTCTTTCTGTATGATGAATTGCCTATATTATTGAGGGAGCAGGTAGCAAATGAACGATGCAGAGGGTTTCGGCTTCAACGAATCGGCCCGCAGGACGAGCGCCCCAGAGCCGCCGCAGCAGCGCGCGGTGGGGTCGCCCCTGCCGGTTGGGGGCAATGGGCGGGCCCAGGCTACGCCTACAGAAGAAGAGGCTCAGAACGTCCGGGCCGTACCGCCCCCTGGCCGCGCGCTTACTAGCCCAACCCCGCAACAGGGGGCCGGCATGGACTGGATGATGGGCGTGGTGCGCATGGCGATTCCGTTTTTCCAAAAGATCGCGCCCCTGCTTGACGGCAATATCGGCACCGCGGTCTCCAACATCCTCACCCCCCATCCCCAGCCGGTCCAGCCCCATCCGCCGGTGGACCTTGAACCGCTTGAGGACGGCCTGGCCGAGTTGAGGACCCAGCACCGCGACCTCCGCATCCAGATTGGGGAGCAGAACACCTCGCTCAAGCGGGTCGAAGATCAGTTGGAGATGGTGCGCGAAGCCACCGACCGCAATACGCTGGAGCAGCAGGAACTGCTTGAGGACCTGAAGACCGTGGGCAACAAGGTCAATGTCTTTGCCCTGTTTGCGCTGGCTCTGCTGGCCGCATCGATCCTGATCAACGTGATTCTATACCTTCATATCCGCAGGGTTCTGCCGTAGAAGGGTTCAAGGGAGTGCACGAGTTCATTGGGTAGTTCCGGCATTCTCAAGAAGCTCAAGAACCTGCTTTAAAAAAAGGTTCTCATGGCCACCCGGCGAAGCATGGGCTGTGGGGCGATGCTGGTTTATTAAAAAGCAGCAAGTCGGCGCCGCTTCGCGGCATAGCAGGTCAGCAAGTCAGCCCTAAAATCCAGTTCTTACGCAAAGGGTCAAGCCCATATTCATTTTGCTGTGTTTGCGGCGAAGATACCCATCCGCTCCCTTTCGAGGCGACGAGTCGTGCAGAGGTCACCTATGGTTTTGCCGGCAGTTTGGGCGGATCGGTGACGTACTCCTCGCCGGTGCGCGCCAGCAGGAGAGCGCGCCGGTCGGTGAGGAGTTTGAGCCGGCTGGTCAGGTTGATGAATTCTTTCTTCTGGTCGGCGGTCAGTGACGTCGTAGCCGTATTCAGCTTATTCAATTCGTCGAGGCGCGCCTGGAGTTTCGGCATTTCGCGATCAATCAGGACAGGGTGAATCACCGGTGATTTGGCGCGGCCGCTGGCCAGTTCGTTACGGTTGTTTTCGCCCCAGGCGGGCAGGATTCCCACCTGGCCCAGTTCGACGCGCGCGCCGCCGGGGCCATAGTCCTTGCGGACGGCTGAGAAGAGGGCGATGAGGGAGTCGCGCGGGTCGCCGTTCTTGTCGGGCATGAGGCCATCAACGTAGGTACGCGACTGATTCGACAGGAAATTTCCCAGCGAATAGAAGATAACCGTGTCGCGGCCGTCGGTGGTGCGATATGTTTCCACCGGCTGCAACACGTGGGGGTGATGGCCAACGATCACCGATGCTCCCGCATCAAGCATCTTGTGCGCGGTCTCCACGTCTTCCGGGCGCGGCGCGGGAGCGTATTCAATGCCCCAGTGGATGGAGACCACCAGCAGGTCGCATTGGGTGCGAGCGGCCTTCACGGCTTCAAGCACCTGGGCTTCGTCGGCTCCCGGAGCGCCGCCTGACTCGCCGGGGTAGGGAAAGAAGTTCACGTGCGGCTGGTCGTCCCTGTCGGGGTTGCGGTTGCCGTTGAGCCAGCGCGTCATGCCCAGCCAGCCAACCTTGATGCCGTTGGCTTCGGTAATCACCGGCTGCCACGGCAAAGCGGAGGTGTCGCTGGTGCCGGCAAAAAGCATGCCTTCCTCGCGCAGGTGGTCGCGGGTTTCGGCAAATCCCGCCCAGCCCTGGTCCATGGCGTGGTTGTTGGCGAACGAGACAATCCTGATTCCGTTGGCCTTGAGGGCGTCAATCAATGCGACAGGCGCGTCGAACATGAAGGGCTTTGAGCCCTTGGAGTGTGCTGGAGCCGAGGGAGTTTCGAAGTTGACGAAGCCGAAATCGGCGCGCTTGAAGACGTCGCTCACATCGCTGAACAGCGAACCCCAGCCCGCAGTTCCGGCATCCTGCCCACTGGCCGCAGCGGCTGCCGCAGCAGCGCGCACCGGCTCGTGGGGAATCACATCGCCGGCCACGGCAAAGGTTACCTGGGCCACCTGGTGCGGATAGGGGGCGACGACGGCTGCCAGCCTGCCGCCGCGTGCCGCTGCCAGCCAACCCACGGTCGTGGCCACCACCACGATAAGCACGGCGGCCGCGATAAGATGCCAGTTCCTGCGCAGGGCAGAAGCGAGTTGGGCCGCGTTCCCGTTTCCCCATCGCCAGCTTTTGATTGACCCATCCATCGCCAGGCTCAAGTCTTGCTCCTCTATTGACGGTTACATCATGGAACGCAATCAGGATACAGGCATAGGTGGGTATCGAAGAAAGGCGAAGAATCCAGTCCCATGACTCTGCATCTTCGCCGCTGGACGGGTGATTCTGCTAGCTCCTTCGCGCTCCTGGTCAAGGGGAATCAAATCGCGAATTACGGTTGAGTTTCCAGTTGCATTTCCGGGCAGGCGGCTGATAGCCTGACTTGCGAATTCATACGCAACTTATCATTTTGCCCGGGCCTCAGACAGGTCGCTCAATTGGCTCGCACGTGGCCTGTAAAACCCTCCCAGATAACCCCGCGGTCCTGATGGCTGGAACCCCCTTCCAGTAGCGCCGCCGCAGGCTCTGTCCAGCACCACCGACAAGGAGATACCCCATGTTGCAGCTGCACCGTACAGGCCGGGGGACCGGCATATTTGCGGCGGCTTTGGCTTTTGCCGCGCTTCCAGCGGCGTTTGCGCAAACCCCGCAAGCAGCTATCACGCTCAACAAGCCGGTGAAGGCGGAAGGGGCTTTGGCCGCCCAGGCGCAGGCAGCGCGGGTGAGCACGGCCATGCGGCTGGCGCCGGATTACCGCGCTTTTCAGCAGGCAAAGGTGGGCGAGTCGTCCGCACCGGAGGTGTTTTCATTCACCTTCAACGTGCCGACGCAGGTTACCGGCATTACCGGCACGCCGGACTTCAAGGTCTCGGGCGGAACTTGCGGCGAAGGCCGGCATTACCTGGCCGGCGACACCTGCACGGTGGAGGTGCAGTTCACGCCGCAGGGGCCGGGACATAGAACGGGCAAGCTGGCCATCGCGCATACCGCTTCGGCAAAGCCATTTCTGGTGCCGGCAGGCGGTGAGGCGATCGGGGCGGCGATGTCGTTTATTCCGACGTCGATCAAATGGGTGGGCACCGGAGGTTATTACCCTTCGACACTCGCAACGGACGGGGGTGACAACCTGTACTTCTTTGATTACGGCTCGGGGAGAGTCTCATACGCCAGCGCCGATGGCACCCAATATACGGTCGCCGGCGGCGGGTCTTATTTTCAACCCGATTATACCGGCTATGCAATAGACGCTTCACTCGACGAGGTAGCAGGTCTTGCGGTCGATTTCGCAGGAAACGTCTATATCTCCGATATGTATGCCCAGGTAGTCCGCGTTGTAACGCTCGATGGCCAGATTTCTACCCAGGTTGGTAACGGCGGCAACAAACACGATCCATGTTCAGTCCAGGTCCCTTGTTCCGGAAAAGACACCGCTATCTCCTATCCTGGAGGAATCGCAGTGGATCCCGCTGGGAACCTGTTCACGATTTTTGATTACTCAGTGGGCAATTCGAATTTGGCTGAAGACATGCCTTCAAAAACCGGGGAAGATTTCTTTTATCTCGCAGCGCCGAAGTATCTTGAAGAAAACGATGCAGTCACGCTTCCCCTGGCCGTGGACAGAAACGACGTGCTGGTCTATCCATACCACCCGGGCTCGAACCAATTGGGATGCTTCATCCTGGGCCAGAATAGTGCGTTCAGCACCGGTGCTACGGATGGCGCGAAGACCTGGATTGTGGCGGGGACGCGAATTTGTGGGTCCAGCGGGGATGAGGGCCCGGCTACAGGCGCAAAAATAGGATTCGCGATTGGAGGCCTTGCCTCGGATGCGGCCGGGAACTTGTATTTTGCCGATACTTACAACGGCCGGGTGCGGCGCATCGATGCCTTGACCGGAATCATTCACACGGTTGCAGGCACCGGAACAGGGTCTTATTCGAATGCAGGTGTGGCCACCAATTCTACCCTGATAAATCCACTGGGCATGGCAATTGACTCACAGGGCGACGTGTATGTCACGTCTGAATGGGAGACCGGATACAACATCAGGACGATTGAGGAGATTGGCGGGGCGGGCATGCTGATGTTCGACCCGCGCCTGCTGGCATCTCCTTCCCCGGCGCAGACCATCCTGGTTTCCGACGTAGGCAACAGCGTGATGAAGGTGATGCATATGGCCTTCACTTCGAACGACGGCGGCGACTTTGCCATCGACCCCAACACCACGACGTGCGACTTTCCGGCCACATCGCTTCAAAGCGGCGAGACCTGCCGGATCGGAATCATCTTCACGCCGTCAGTGCTTGGCCCACGCAACGCCGTGATCAACCTGATTGACAATACAACTGCGGGAACTCACCAGATTCAACTGAGCGGCACGGGCGCAACGCCGGCAAAGGCGGTGCTCTCGCCCAGTACACTCGATTTCGGACCGGTAGAGATGAGTTCTGTAGCTCCAACCCAACGTCTTGTCCTTTCCAACACCGGTGGTTTGCCACTTACCTTCTCACTGGGTTCTTTTGGCGCGGATTTCATCATGAACAACGAATGTAGTGGAAATACGGTAGCCGGGGGGGGCAGTTGCAATATTGACTTCGAATTTGCGCCAAAATCTCTGGGGATGAAATCGGCCATGTTCACGATCAGCACCTCGGCCGGGGACGTGTCTGCCACTTTGACCGGCACGGGGGCAACGGCGGCAAAGGGGGTGCTTACCCCCGACCCGGTGGCCTTCCCAACCACTGCGATTGGGGCCACGAGCGCGGCTTTGGCTATTGTTCTGACGAACACTGGTGGAGTTCCGCTGGGAATCTTTACACACACAGTCGACAACGATCAAGCCGGCTCGAACGCCTTTGTTCCAACTGCCGATGACTGCCACACCTCCCTGACCGGAGGGGGGTCCGCGTGCACTTATTGGATAACCTTCTCTCCGGCTGAAGCAAAGGCATACTCAGGAAAGTTCACAGTACGCACATCTGAAGGGGACTTGAGTGTCACGCTGACCGGCACCGGCGCAACGGCGGCCAAGGCGGATCTTTCGCCCGCCACCCTCGCGTTCCCGACGACTGCAGTTGGGCAGAGAAGCGCAATTCAAGGCTTGACGCTGACCAACACCGGCGGCATGCCGCTGGATTTTACCGGTTACTCCGTCTCGGGTTCAGGCAGTGATTCGTTCCAGGCGGCTCAAGCGCCAACCGGAGCGGGATGCGGCACCGGCACGCCCATCGCGGCTGGGGCGAGCTGCGGAATCGGCTACGTCTTCAAGCCGTCGGCCGCCGGAAGCTATTCGGTTCCGCTCGTCGTGCATACCTCGGCGGGGGATGTGAGCGCCACTCTGAGCGGCACAGGGGCAACGGCTGCCAAGGCGGTGCTTGCGCCCACAGCGGTTACCTTCCCAACCACGCAGATTGGAGTCAGCAGCGCCAACCAGACGCTGACGCTGAGCAACACCGGCGGCATGCCGCTGACGATTCAAGGCTGGGGATTGACCGGAGCCAACACAGCAAACTTCTTCCAGGCCGGCGCAAGCACCTGCATAGGCAAAAACCCGCTTGAGGCAGGCTCCAGCTGCACTCTTATCTATGCCTTCCACCCTACTGCGACGGGCGCAGCGGCTGCTATGTTGACCGTTCAAACCACTGGGGGCGTGGTAGAATCGCCGCTCAGCGGCACGGGGGCGACAGCGCCGAAAGCATCGTTCACGAACAACACCCTCAACTTTCCATCAACGGTTATCGGAACGACAAGCTCTGCCCAGAGCCTAACGCTGAACAACAACGGAGGCATGCCGTTCACGATCATTGGATGGAATGTATCCGGGGGCGATGCCGGGTCATTCACCCAGACAGCAACAACGTGCAGCCCTACCACTGCGATGGCGGCCGGAGCCAGTTGCACCATCAGCTTTACCTTCAAGCCACAGTCCGCGGGAACGCTGACTACGACGATCACCCTGGATACCGACCTGGGAGGGAGCGTATCCGGCATTCTGACTGGTACGGGCGCAACCCAGCCACCGCCCACTTTTTCGCCCACTTCACTGAGCTTTGGGCCAATAGCGGTGGGCGCCAAGAGCGCGGCGCAAACTCTTGCGATGACCAACCCCGGCACGGCGGCACTGACCATCCAGTCTGCAACTGCGAATGGGGCCAACTCGCCCAGCTTCACGTTCACAACTACCTGTGGCGCAACCCTGGCGGCAGGCACGAAGTGCAACTACTTGGTGTCGTATTCGCCGTCGATGGCGGGGACGCACACAGCCATGCTTGCAGTGGCCACTTCTGCGGGATTGGCGACGGCCAGCCTGACCGGCGCCACGACCGCGACAGCTGCGCTCACGCCCCCCTCAATCGATTTCGGATCGATTGGGACGGGGAGCACGAGCGCGGCGCAAACGGCGACCCTGACCAACGCCGGCGGAGCGGCGCTGACGATTACTACCGCAGGCAAGCTTGGGGGGACCAATGCAACCGCCTTCGGCTTGACAACAACCTGCGGCAGTTCAGTGGCGGCGGGGTCGAACTGCACGTATAGCGTGACCTTCAAACCGACGTCGGTCAACAGTTTTTCGGCTACCCTTACGGTGGCCACTGCGGCGAGTACCGTGAGCACATCATTGACAGGGAAGGGCATCACACCGCCGAAGTTCGTGCCCAAGAGGATTCTGCCCATCAGGAGGGCGCCTGTCGAGGTCCATATCAACCAATCTGAATGAACAACGCAGCGGCAGGCTATTAGCCTGCCGCTGGCCGGTTGACGCAAAATGCCGGGTTTCCCTGGTTGCACGCTGCTGCGTGTCCGACCCGGGAAACCCGCTTTTGTCCAGTGAGGCGGTGCGGAATTCAGGCCCTCCGATTTCTTCCGCCGCATAGCGTTCGACAAGACCGGCGACAATTCGCAGCCGGGAGCGAGACCTGGAAAACTGAATGATTCCCCCGCGCGCATGAGGCCAGGCGCGGCGCAAACTTGCGCCGGCGCAAAGGGTTTGCAGCGGCGAACGATTGGAGGCCAACGCTCGTCTATCGTGCGGGTGAGACTGATACCCTTGAGCAGGAGAGCTCCATCAAAATAGGGATTGGCGCAGCAGCCTGCGCCGATGCGGCGAATTGAGCTATGGCAGAGTTTGTAATCAAATTGGCCGATGAACGCGGCCGCGTGCAGGAGCAGGTTCAAACGGCGTCCTCGATTGAGGAACTGCGAGCCCGCTTTACCCATGCCGGTTATCACGTGTTCAGCATCAAGGCGCGCTCGGGCTTTGGGGGAATGAAGCGGGGCAAGGTCAAACTGGAGCCGTTTCTCATCTTCAACCAGCAGTTTCTTACGCTGATCCGCGCCGGGCTTCCCATTCTGGGTTCGCTGCAAATGCTGGGAAAAATTCAGAAAAACGCGCAATTCTCGGCCCAGCTTGAGGATGTTTCAAACCGCGTGAAGACGGGCGAGGCGCTCTCCTCGGCATTCGAGGCGCAGAGCGGCTTTCCGATCATGTACACCACCACCCTGCTGGCCGGCGAGCGCTCGGGCAACCTGCAGGAGGTGCTGGAGCGCTATGTCAGCTTCCAGAAGGTGTCGCTGGCTTTCAGGAAAAAGCTGACCGCTTCAATGATTTATCCGGCCCTGCTGCTTTCGCTGGTGATCGGGCTGATGATCTTTCTGCTGGCCGTGGTGGTGCCGCAGTTTGCGGTGCTTTACGACCAGATGGGCAACAAGCTGCCGGCTATGACGATGTGGCTTATGGGCTTCGGCAAGTGGCTGCAGCACAATTTCATCTGGCTGTTCCTGGGCGGCGTGGGCGTTGGCTTTATGTTCTCCCGCTTTGCCAAAACCGACCGCGGCAAGGACATGATCGACGGCGTCCGCATCGGGATCCCGGTATTCGGCAAAATCTGGACCAAGTACCAGGTGGCGCTGTTTTCGCGCACCCTTTCAACGCTGCTTACGGGCGGCTTGCCGCTGGTGCCGTCGCTGGAGACAGCGGCGCGGTCAATCTCGTCGCGAAAGATTGCCAAGGCAGTGTTTTCATCCATCGGCACGGTGCGCGAGGGCAAGAGCCTGGCCGAGTCGCTCACCAAGACGGGTGTTTTTCCCGATCTCGCCGCGGAAATGATTACCGTCGGCGAGCAAACCGGCGCATTGCCGGCCATGCTCAACTCGGTGGCCGAGTTCTTTGAGGAGGATGTGGCGACGGCGCTGTCAGCCGCGCTGGCGCTGATTGAGCCGGCCATCCTCATCATCATGGGCGTGGTCGTAGTCTTCATTCTTATCTCGCTTTACCTGCCCATCTTCTCGCTGGGACAGGCTGGCGGTCAGGGGTAAACTTTCATGGCAGACGACGCACAGGTACTGGCACTCCCCACGGGTCTTAACTCGCCTGCGCTCGATGAGCGGGGCCAGGCAGAACTGCTGGCCGCGCGCTATCACGCCGAATTTGTCGACCTGCAGAACTTCAAGATTCAGCACGACCTGCTGCGCACGGTGCCGGTGGAACTTATGTTCCGCTACAACTTTGTGCCTATTGAGCAGATGAACGACGCGCTGGTGATTGCCGTAAGCGATCCGTCGCGGCTGATGGTGCTTGACGAAATCTCGGGCCTGCTGGGCCATCGCATCATTCCCCGGGTGGCGACGCTCTCGCAGATTACCGATTTGCTCAAAAAGACCGAGCAGTCGCAGCGCGTGCTGGACGAAGCCAGCGAAGGGTTGACCTTCGACGTGCTGACTGGCGACGAAAACCAGGACGAGAACATCTCCATCGAGAAGCTGACCTCGGAAGAGGACATCAGCCCGATCATCCGCCTGGTTGACACGACTATCTTTACCGCCCTGGAACGGCGCGCCTCGGACGTGCACATCGAAACCAACGACGACTCGGTGGTGGTGAAGTACCGCATTGACGGCGTGCTGCAGCCGGCCATGGCGCCTATTGCACGCGAGCACCACTCCACGATTCTTTCGCGCATCAAGATCATGAGCGAACTCGACATTGCCGAGCGCAGGGTTCCGCAGGACGGCCGTTTCAGAGTCCGGTATAAGGGAAGACTGATCGACTTCCGCGTTTCAATCATGCCGACCGTGCATGGCGAAAACGCGGTGCTCCGCGTGCTCGACAAGGAGTCGATGAGCGAGAAGTTCAAAAAGCTCACGCTCGACGTGGTGGGCTTTGCCGAAGAAGACTTGCGCCGCTTCCGCCGCTACATCCGCGAGCCGTACGGCATGGTGCTGGTCACCGGTCCTACCGGCTCAGGCAAGACGACCACGCTCTATGCTGCATTGAATGAAATCAAGAGCGACGAAGACAAGATCATCACCATTGAAGACCCGGTGGAGTACCAGATTCGCGGCATCACGCAGATTCCGGTGAACGAGAAGAAGGGCCTGACTTTCGCCCGCGGATTGCGCTCCATTCTGCGCCACGATCCGGACAAGATTCTGGTCGGCGAAATCCGCGACCAGGAGACGGCGCAAATCGCGATCAACTCGGCTCTCACCGGCCACCTTGTGTTCACCACCGTCCACGCCAACAACGTGGTGGACGTGCTGGGTCGCTTTTTGAACATGGGCGTCGAGGCTTACAACTTTGTCTCCGCGCTGAACTGCATTCTGGCCCAGCGGCTGGTGCGCACCAATTGCGAGTACTGCACCAAAACGGTTTATTACGACGACGACGCACTCCACGCCAGCGGCCTCAATCCGGATGAGTGGAAGGGATTTGCTTTCAAAGAAGGCGCCGGCTGCATGGAGTGCGGAGGCACCGGCTACAAGGGCCGAACGGCGATCCACGAACTTCTGGATCTGACCGATGCGATTCGCGAAATCATTCTTGAAAAGAAACCAACCTCCGAAATTCGCAAGCTGGCCCAGAAAGAAGGCATGAGCTTTCTTCGCGAGTCGGCCATCGACCGCGTGCGGCGCGGCCTGACCACTCTCAAGGAGATCAACAAGGTGACGTTTATCGAGGCCACGCGATGATGAGATCGATCCTGAGCAAGGTCAAGCTCCACTCGGAAACCGGCGGGCGTCCGCCGGCGGCGGTGGAGCTTACCCCGGAAGGCGCGCTGGCGGCGGCAATTCCCGCGCCGGGACAGCCGCCTGTCTACGCATTTGCGCCGCTGCCGCACGGAGCACTGATTCCCGGAATCGGCGAGCCCAACGTGCGCATGCCGGAGGATGTGGCCGGAGCCATTCGCACCGCGCTCGACGCAGTCTCTCCGCGCAGCCGCGCGGTCACACTGGTGCTGCCCGACCCGGTGGTGCGCGTCTTCGTGCTCGACTTCGATTCGCTGCCCGCCAAGCAGGCCGAGGTTCTACCGGTGCTGCGCTTCCGCCTGCGCAAGATGGTTCCTTTTGACGTGGAGCACACCGGGTTGAGCTACCAGGTCCTGTTTCAGGATAAGGAGCAATGCAAGGTGCTGGCCGTGGTCCTGCCCATCGCCATCCTGGAGGAATACGAGGCTGCCGTGCAGGCTGCGGGCTACGAGCCCGGCGCGGTACTGCCCTCCAGCCTGGCAACACTTGAGGCTGTCGAGTCGCTCGAGGCCATGCTCATCGCCAACCTCAGCGGGCCGGCGCTGACCACCACCATTGCCAACGGCAGCGACCTGCTGCTTTATCGCACCCTGGACCTGCCGGAAGAGCCCAGCCAGCGCCTGCAGGAGATTCAGCGCGGCGTTGCGGTGGCCTCCGCATACTATGAAGACAAACTGGGGGTGCGGCCCTACAAATTGTATTTCGCCGGCAACGGCGAAGCCCAGGAGTTTGCCCGCTGGCTCAATGAGCCGGAATTGGAAATTGTCGACCTGGTGCCGCAACCCGAGTTGGGTGCGGCAACCGCGTTGGCCGACACCAGCATTGCCGGCGTGGCCGGCGCGCTGGCGGGGGTAAGGTAAGCCTATGCGCATCACACTCAATCTCGCCACGCGGCCATTTACCGACCTTGGACCGCCCATCAAGCGGTTGCGCATCGCCATGGGAATCATGGCCGGGCTCTCAGTCATCTTTGGGCTGGGGCTCTACCTGCTTCACCATAAGGCGGAAGAGGCCCGCGCGCGCGCCCACTCGCTCGACGGACAAATTGCCGCCGTGACGCTTGAGAAACAAGGCTACGAGAACATGATGCGCCAGCCCGCGAATGCCCAGTTGCTGGTGCAGGTGGGCGCGCTCAACCAGCTATTCGACAAGAAGACCTTCTCCTGGACGCTGGCCATGGAAGACCTTGAGACCGTTCTGCCCGGCGGGGTGCAGGTTTCAACCCTGGAACCGCTCCGCGACGAGAAGACCAGCATCATTTCGCTCCACCTGCGGGTCATCGGTCCCCGCGACCGGGCAGTGGAACTGGTCAAGAATCTGGAGCACTCAAAGCATTTTGTTCTTCCCGCCATCGTTGGAGAGAACGCCGAATCCAACGGATCGCCTGGCGAGAAGCTGGAACCGGTGAGCGCTTCAAACCGCGTCAACTTCGATCTGCTTGCGCAGTACACGCCGGCCACCGCCGAAGAATTGAAGAAGGCTTCGAAGCCCGAGAAACCTGTGCATGCGGCGGAAGAGCCAGTGAAGGCAATCCCGCCTCCCGTTGCGCACCCGGCTGCCGTCGTGAAGCCGAAGCCGGGACAGACGCCGCCGGCGCAGGTGACTCCGCCCCAGCAGCCCGGCCAGTTCGGTGCGCCTCGCAGGCCCAACATGCCCTACCCAACCATGCGGCCCGGCATGAGCGGCCTGCCTGGGCAGGCGCCGATGACTGGCGTTTCCCGTCCGCCCCAGCCCCGTCGCCAGCCCGACCCCAATGGCCAACCGAATACAGGAGGTCCGCAATGAGCATTCGCCTTTCCGCTGAGTGGCGAGAGCGCCTAACCTCCCCGTTGACCTGGCACTATGCCGGCGCAGTGGTGTTGCTCGTCCTCTCCGCCACCCTTGCCGTCCGATTCGGCCTTGACCTGGCCGACACCAGCGCCAGCCGCACCGACGCGCTGGCCAACAAGCAGATCGAGCTGAAAGCCCTGGACATGCAGACCGCGCCACTGCGCGGCATGGACAAGCGCGTAGACCTGACCCGCGCGCAAATGAAGGACTTTTATTTGAAGCGCATCCCGCCGAACTACTCGTCGATCGCCTCCCGCATCGGCGAACTGCAGGTCAAGGCCGGGGTGCGGCTCTCAAGAGTCAACTACACGCAGGGCAAGCCAGGTTCGGAACTGACCGAGATTTCAATGGACGCAGGCATCATCGGCGACTACCCGCAGATCATGCGCTTTGTGAACACTCTTGAGCGCGACGAGACCTTTTTTGTCATCCAGTCTGTTTCGCTCACCGGGCAGCAGGGTGGCCTTGTCAACCTTCGGCTCAGGGTTTCAACCTGGCTGCGGCCGGCCGATGCCGCTGCCAGCGGCCTGCCCCCAACGCCTGAACCGGGCGCGGCTCCTGCCGCTGCCCCGGCTGCCGGAAGGGAGGGCCTGTAACCATGGCCATGCCCCTCGGACTGGAAAACAAGCGCCAGGTTTATATCGTCGTCGCCCTGTTCGTGGCCATCGCGGGCATTGGGGGATGGGAGCTCTACGGATCGTTCTGGGGCTCACCCGCTCCTACCCACCCCGCACCGGTTCCCGCTCCCGTGGTTCTTCATACGCCTCCCGCCGGGGCCAATGGCAAAGCAACTGCGGCTGTTGCATCCACCGCTTCAGGACCGGAAGCACAAAAGGTGACCAGCCTCGGCATTGACCCAACGCTGCACCTTGACCGGCTGGCCTTGACCGAAGGGGTCGAATACGCCGGGACGGGCAGGAACATCTTCTCCGCCGAGTCTGCGCCGGTGCATATTGAAGAACCGGCAAAAAGCGCCCGCCAGGAGCAGGCTGCAGTAGCCGCAGCTGCTGCGGCAGCCGTACCAGAAGTTCCCAAGCCCCCGGCCATTGATTTGAAGTATTTCGGCTACACGCAGACCAAGGACAAGGCCCTGCAAGCGTTTTTTGTGCATGGGGATGACATTTTCGCGGCAAAAACGGGCGAGATCATCGACCATCGCTACAAGGTGGGCGCCATCTCTCCGGGGAGCGTGCAAATCACCGACCTCAGCTACAACAACACGCAGACGCTGACCATGACGCCCAGCACCACAGAAAAACAATGAGGCTGGAGAGGCGATTCATAAACACGACATGGCCCTTTCGGGGCGTCCCTCAGGGGCTAAAGCCTCCGATTTTATTGGACGTTGTGCGGCACAGCTAAAGCCGTGCCCTTTCAAAGCCGGTTTATGAGATGGCTTCCAGGGAAAAGGCAGAGAACAGCAATTCGGTGCGGTAAACAGAGTTTTACGGCACTGACTGACCCAACAATACCGTCTAACGGAATGATGACCCAAACCCCAATTCGCAGACCACGGCACGGCGAAGAAGGCTACATGCTTCTTGCCGTAATCTGCCTTCTGGCGCTGCTCATCATCTCCCTATCTGTCGCCTTGCCCCGGATATCCAAGGAGATACAGCGGGACCGCGAGCTTGAGACGATGCACCGCGGCAAGCAGTATATCCGCGCCGTCAAAATGTATTACAAAAAGTTCAGCTCCTATCCGCCGAACGTGGATGTGCTTGTCAAGCCCAACGGCCCGGGGGAACTGCGCTTCCTGCGCAAGAAATACGTTGATCCCACGACCGGCAAGGACGAGTGGAAGCCCATCCATTTTGGCCAAAACAAGGCCCCCACGGCCATGGGATTCTTTGGCCAGCCGCTGGGCGGGGGCATGGCTGGCGGCTTGATGGCCGGTGTGGGGCCCAACAGCGGAGGCAGCATGGGCGGCGCCCAACCGATCGGGGGCTCTTCCTCTTTTGGTGGGGGTTCGTCCTTTGGTGGGAGTTCGTCTTCACCTATAGGCGGCGGAATAGGCTCCTCGACCGACCCCAGCACCGGCTCCGCAACAGGCGATCAGGCCAGCACGGGAACAGCCGGCAGTTCGCCCCTCGGCGGGCAGACCTTTGGAGGCATGGGGATCATCGGCTTCTCGCCCAACAGCCCCAAGCAATCCCTCATCAGCTACAAGAAGAAGACCCACTACAACGAGTGGGAGTTTGTCTATGACCCGCTGGCCGACATGATGGGGGGGGGGCAAGGCGCGCAGCCTGGCGTTCCACTCCAGCCAGGTGCTCCTGGATTTGGACCGGGAGCCGGCAGTGGCTCGGGAAGCGGCTTTGGTTCTGGTGGCGGCTTTGGTTCAAGCAGCAGCGGCTTTGGTTCAGGTAGCGGTGGCATTGGCGGCGGTTCCGGCGGAAGCCCAACGCCGACCCCAACCCCGCCCAATAATTAGAGCGGTTCCAAAATTCACGTGCATTTTTGAGAGCGGTGAAAGTGCCATTTTCTTGAGGGAAAATGGCACTTGGCAGTTGCGGTTTCGGGGTACAACAATTCTGGAACCGCTCAAATCCGCATTTGCTAGCAGCCTGGCGGCTACCACCCGGCCTTCGTTTGCCGGGCATAGCAGTTAGTTCGCCAGCACAGCCCTGTACCGGACCTTGTTCTTTTTCACCTTCTCGATGGCCTCGTTGGCCTTGGACATGGGGAAGGACTCAATCTGAGCCTTGACGCCGTGGCGGGCAGCCACGTCGAGCATCTCCCGCAGGCGATAGGGGCTGCCGGTGGGGTTGCCGGTAAGGGTGCGAATGCCGGTAATCAGCGGGAAAGCGCTTATCGAAACGGGGGAAGGCGGAACCCCTACGAAACAGAGCGTACCGGTAGGCCGCAGAGCCTGAACAAAGACTCCCCAGTCCTGGTCGGCATTGACGGTGCTCAGGATGAAGTCCTGGGTTCCGGCCATCTCTTTCATGGCTTTCGACTCGCGGGTATTTACGAAGTTGTGAGCGCCCAGAGCGCGCACCTCTTCTTCCTTGGCGGCTGATGTGGAGAAAGCGGTAACCTCCGCGCCGAAGACACGGGCAAACTGGATGGCGATGTGCCCAAGCCCGCCGATGCCCACGACGCCCACTCGCGAAGAGGGGTTGATGAGGGCGGTACGGAGCGGGTTATAGACGGTGATTCCCCCGCACAGCAGCGGCGCTGCGTGGGCGCTTTCAAGCGCCTCGGGAATGGGGATGACAAACCGCGCATTGGCGCGAACACGGTCGGCATAGCCGCCATTGCGATGGACGCAAGTGGCTTCAGCCTGGGCGCACAAATTCTCCATGCCCCGGCTGCACCACTCGCAGGTGCCGCAGGAGTTGGATTGCCAACCGAGGCCCACCCGCTGGCCTGCCTCGAGAGAGTGCACATCGGCGCCTACCGCCGTTACCGTACCCACAATTTCGTGGCCCGGAATGAACGGATATTGGCTGATGCCCCAATCGTTGGAGATCAGATGGAGATCGCTATGGCAGATGCCGCAATGGGTGATGCCTATTTCTACTTCCTGCGGTCCGAGTACGCCCGGATCATAGCGAAAAGGCAATAATTCGGCTCCCGCCGCATGTGCTGCAAGTCCTTGAATCAGTTCCATATTGCTCTGGATTCCTCGCTGGGGATGGCACCAGTGCCGACCCGAAACTACTCAGCCGGCGCTTGTGCTTTGTCGCATGGTTCACTGGCACCTTTCAGTTTAATCCTCCGCCCGCCTCAATGCGCAGATTCAGGATTTGAAGCCCCAACAAGAAACCGCCGACGGGCGCCTCGGCGGCCACTACGGCCGACTCCCCGTTCAGGGTTACGTCCTGCGCAAACCGTTGCGGCTCAAGCGCATTGGCCACGGAAAGCGGCAGACCGGTAAGGGTTTGGCCGCGAATCCCCGCCTGGGTTTCCGGTACCAGAAGGCTCACATAAATTCGATCTCCGGAATGCTGGCGGCGCGCCTGGGCCAGCTCGGTCTCCATATCGACATTACGGCCCGGGAGCCGCTGCTGCTCAAGGGCGCGATCGAGAGTACCGGCGTCAGAAACCACAAGGCGCAGATTGCCGGTTCCCAGGCGGGCCGGCAGCTTGACCGGGATCCTCACATTGCGCGCAGGCTGCCGCCAGGGGCGCAGCGTTGCCTCGACTTCGATTGTGTCGCCGGCGTGGACAATGTTGCCTGAGATCAGACGCGCCGTCTCCAACTCAACCTGAATATGGTGCGGGATCGCCTCAACATTGAGATCGATACTGCGAACCGTCCCCCGGCGGCCCTGATTGGAATAGAGCCTCTGGAAGCGGTCGGCGGCCTGCAACGCAACCATCATGGAGGCGGGCGAACCTTCTCCACCCGGAGCCCACATATCCAGCGGCGATGAGGGGTAGCCCTCGAGATCGATGTTGCCGGTCAGGTGATAGCTGGTGTCCTCGGTGCTGGCATTGTCTTCAAGCAGCGAATTGAAGACGGTAATCATGACCGCCTGAGCAGTGACCGAAGGCAAGTCGAGAACTTCGACGTTGACCGTCTTTTCACTTTCCGGCCTGTGGACGTGAACATGCACCGGAATCATCCGGGCTTTGGCGCCCAGCACGCCGCGAATGGCCGATTCCCGGTCCTCGGTGAAAGCTCCGATGGTGGCCCCGGTGGTGACAATCTTGAAGGAATTCAGTGGCGAGGCCAGGGTGGTAACCACTTCCGTCGCCGTCATGGGCATTGAAACCGGCCCGGCTTGCAGGATGGGGTGTCCGCAGGCGAGGAGTTGCTTTGCATCGATATAAGTGACAGTGCAGGTGGCTGCAATCTCCATGTCGCCGCGTACAAGCTGCGCGCTCACCGCCGAACCGGGAACGAGGTTTGACGGGACGGGATTCGGATTGGAGTCGGAGGAGCCGCCCAGCCCTCCGGCGGTGACCATTTCGAGGCCGGTTCCAGCCATCCGCTGCTGCCAGAGACGAATCGCTTCAGGAGCGAACCCGCTCATAACCAGCGGGGTTTCCATCGGCTTCAGATTTTCCTGTCCCGATGAATCGTGAAGGGCCGCGAGGTGGGTTAGTCTCTGGTCTCCGTTCCCTGGTCCGTTCTTTTCAATCGGCAGGTCGCGGACATCAAGCATTTGCTGAATCGGCGTGAGGCCTGCGATGGGGTCCTTGGTAAATTGACCGATGCGAAATGCAATTGACCCGAGCAGCCGGTCGCCGATGTATACGGGACTGCCGCTCATGCCCGCGACCACCCCGGTGTACTCGGGCTTGGCTCCCTGCAACTGCACCAGGATGATGTCCTGCCCGGGGCCGCGCGCGTTCTTCAGGACACCCAGGATCTCCAGATCCATCGGTTCCGGGGTGCTTCCTTTGAAGACAGTCCACGCGATGGCCTTCATGCCGGCATGCACCTCGCTCACCGGGAAGACTCCGCCGGTTGAAGGCGGCGGCCCAGCGGCGGGAGCGGTCTGCGCCGCGACTCGGCAGGGCGCTAGCGCCGAGACAAGGGCGAGGCACAGCATCGCCAAGGGTGCAATTTCCGGCCAAACCGCGGGAGAGGAAATAGAAACTGGGGTGTCCTTCAGGGGAATCTCCACGTCTATTAGAGTACAACCGGAATGCTCGATGTTCTTTGATCGCAGGCAGCGTTGTCCGGTTACAGTAAATTGGATGCAGCTGGACGGATTGCGATGGGCTTCGATAGCCAAGCCTGTCGCTTGCCCCGTCCTATCCCGTATGCTGGTCACCACAGAGGTTGCCATGTCCACAAAGCGCGCAAGTGTTTCATTCCACCGCAATTTCCAGCTGAGCTGGATGCTTTCGGTTTTGCTTTTACTTGCGGCGTCGCCGCTGAGCCGGGGCCAGAATCCACCTCAGCCGCCCCCGCAGCAGCCCGACCAAGCCACCCCCGACGCGGGCGGTCCCGGTGGCGACACGGGAACCATCGCTTTGCCCAAAAAGAAGGAGAAGGGCGAAGAGCCTCCTCCGGCGGCCCCGGTTGCTCCCAAGGTCAAAAATCCCGCGGGGATGAGCAACTTCAGCCTGCGTGTTGAAGTGCCCGAAGTGACCGTGGATGTGGGTGTGCTGGTGGAAAAGAACCACCAGTTTGTGTCGGGACTGAAGCCCGGCAACTTCCGTATTTATGAGAATGGGGTACTGCAGAAGGTGGCGGGATTCAAGCGCATTGAGGCGCCCATCACTGCGCTGCTTCTGTGCGAGTTTTCAGGATCGATGTATAGCTGGGTCAATCACGATATGCGCGATGCAGCCTACAGTTTTGCGCAGCAGTTGCGGCCCCAGGACTATGTCGCGCTGATGACCTTCGATATGAACACGCACATCGTTATGGACTTCTCGCAGGACAAGAACCTGCTGCTTCAGGCAATTGGTTCGCTGATCGTCCCCTCGTTTAACGAGCGCAACCTATTTGACGCGCTGTATGAAAGTCTCGACCGGCTGAACCGCATTGAAGGCCGCAAGTACATCATCGTGCTGGCTTCGGGACGGGACACCTTCTCAAAGCTCAACTTCGACAAGATTCTGCAAAAGGTGAAAGGTACCCCGGACGTGACCATCTACACCATCTCCACCGGCGGCCAGGTACGGGCCATTACTGAGGGCCGAAGTGGGGGAATGAACGGCCAGTTGCGGGATATGGATAACCTGATGGCCGACAATGAGATGAAAACTTTCTCCAGCGCTACCGGCGGCATGAGCTACTTCCCCCGTTTTACCGGCGAACTGCCCGACATTTTCGGAGAAATCAATCAGAACATCCGGGCGAAGTATCAACTGGTGTACCACCCGTCGAACCCCAAACAGGACGGAACCTATCGCAAGCTGAGGGTGGAACTGGTGGACGAAGAGGGGCAGCCCCTGCGGATTCAGGACGAGAAGAAGAAGCCCCTGAAATATGACGTGATTGCCCGCGACGGCTACAAGGCGCGCCAGGAAGTGGAGTAGGGTTAGTGATTAGTGGTTAGTGATTAGTGCGGCGAGCTAAGGTTTGCGTAATGATTTTTGTGCCCTGCCGGCGAAGCAAGATTGCCAAATGCAGGTCCTTCGACTCCCTGCGCTTTCCACCCCAGCGACGAAGACCTGTCGCCGGGGACCCCGGCTTCGCTGCGGTCGCTCAGGATGACGGCCTTTTCCCGTCCTTGAATCCTCCGTTGCGACGGAGGATTCAAGGATGGGACATCGCTGATCTACCAAGCACCAGCCCCAGCAGGGGCTAAAGCCCGACGTCGAATCCAAGCCAGCTGCGGCACGAACAAAGTCGTCCCCGGTTACAAAACGGGTTACAGATCGACCGATTGTCGAGGCTCTTCAGCCAATCAGGTGGAGGCTGAGCAGCATGTCATAGAGCCAATAGCCGATGAACAATACGGTCACCGCCACGGTGAGCCAGATAAAGATTCTGAGTACCGGCTCGATTTTGGCCACTTTGGCTGCAATCTCAGCCTGGGCGGCGCGTTCGTGCTCAAATCCTTCGCCGAGAAAGATCTCGTCGTCTTCGTCGCGGCTGAGCCTTCCGCGATACAGGTAGATGCCGAACGTAATCAGCACCAGGACTCCCCAACAAGCCCACATGATCTGAATCTGAGTCATAGCCCACCTCTGCAGTTCTTCTGCTCCCCCAATCCCGGCGGATGCGTCAAGAAGAATCACGGTCTCGCCGGAAGTGTGGCCGTACGGTTGACCATCATAGCTCGGAAAGCATGCCCTTGGGGAGATAAAAAATGGATGCACCTTTGACGGCATGGGGGGATCTGGAGCCTATAAGTCCATTGCCTTGGGTCCTGGAGCATCAGCGCCAGCGGTTTGCCCTGGACCTTGCTGCGACTTTGCGGCATGGCGGCGCATCAAATTGGATGAAAGCAGTCGTGGGCCTTGAATCCCGGCCCATGGAACTGTACATTTAACCTAACGGAACGCATTTCGAGGATCTGGAGAACTCATGGCCACCACGACCGCTGTACCCGCACAGGAAACCGAAAAGAAGGCGCCCCTCATTCTGACCCCCCAGGCAATTGCCAAGGTGCGCGAGATTATGGCCACCCAGGACCCCCTGCCTGCCGGGCTGCGCATCGGCGTGGTGGGCGGAGGCTGCTCGGGCTTCCAGTACTCCATGGCCTTTGAGAACCAAAGCGGCATGATGGACAAGGTCTTCAGTTTTGACGACCTGAAGGTGTTTGTGGACGCCACCTCGCTGATGTACCTGAACGGCTGCACGGTGGATTATGTCGAGACCCTCGAGGCCGCCGGCTTCAAGTTTGACAATCCCCAGGTGAAGAGCACCTGCGGCTGCGGCTCATCGTTCAGCGTTTAATCGGTCGCGCCAAAACAAGGATCATCAACAAGGCCCGTTCCTTTGAGGAACGGGCCTTGTTGTGCTTTCGAGGGCTTTCAGCGCAGGGGCAGGTCACATGGTGTTCTCTTTGATCTGAGGCATTGCCGAGCCCGGCAAATCCATTACAGGCCTTCGGGAACCTTTTGCGGCAAGCAGATCTGCGATGCAGGCCAGCAGTCTTGAAGGATGCACAGGCTTGGCGAGGGTGACAAAATCAAGCCCAGCCAGGTTGGCCTGGCGGATGTGCTCGGCGGCAAGGAACCTGGCGCTGGACAGGATGGCCTCGCAATCAGGCGCCAAACGGCGAATGGCGAGACCCAGATCGAGGCCGTCCATTCCCGGCATGAGCTGATCGGTAATTAAAACGTCGGGCGGGATGAGCATCGCGATTTCGAGAGCCTCGGCTCCATTGTAGGCGGTTACGACGGTGAAGTTGCTGCGAGCGAGAATCTCCGAAACCGTGTAGGTGATAACGGGTTTATCGTCGACCACCAATACCACGGGCCGATGCTGGTCAGGGTCTTTCAGCGACCCGTTCATCGGCACTGCTTCAAGCGGTGCGGTGGGAAAATACGCGGTCATGGGTGTTTCCCTTCTCGCTGGAAGCCAACGTAGCACCCATGTTCAGCTACGGGGAGACTCATTCCCATAGCCGTCAAATCTTTTTAAAAGTTGTATTTACAGGGGAAGACTAGGGTTGGATATGCGTCGGCGAGGATTTCGGAGAGGAGTTTCTGTCATGGCTAAGGCACCGAGGAAGAATGCGAAAAGAATGTTTTTTCGTTGCTTGAAGTTACGCAACGAAAGCATATTCTTTTGTTCATGTTTACCTTTACGGTAAATTAGCCATACGTTAAGCGCAGGATTTGTGTGCGAGATCGCCGAGACAGCGCGAGAAAGGACTGAAGAGATGGCCTCTCATTCGGACGTAAGCGCTTCAGAAATGACCTTCCAATCCATTCTTCAGGTCGACGTTCCAAAGGGAAGGGATGGAAAGCACAAGCACATTGTTATGCAGTTGCTTAGCGATATCGACCAACTTGAAACGGGCAAGGCCCTGCGGGTTCCGCTGGCCGATTTGCCGGACACCAAAGAGAACATCCGCTCGGCGTTGAACCGGGCCACGCGTCAGCGCGACATCGAAGTGTGCACTTCGAGCGATGCAGATTTCCTCTATATTTGGAAGACGGAATCACCCGCCTAAGATGCTCCCAGCTGCGCCTGCGGCCGGGGACGGCGAGAAACTCCGCGGGCGAGGGGCGATGACCTCAGTACGAATCGACAAATGGCTATGGGCGGCGCGGTTCTTCAAGACGCGCGCGCAGGCATCCAAGGCCTGCGACCTGGGCCGGATTCACTCCAATGACGTTCAAGCCAAGCCAGCGCGGGAAGTCCGCGTAGGCGACATGCTGCAGGTAAAGAACGAGGGCGGCGAGTTCCGGGTGGAAGTGCTGGAACTGAGCCAGATGCGCGGCCCGGCCGCGGTGGCGCAGGCGCTTTACCGCGAAACCGAGGCGAGCAAAGAGGCTCGTTTGAAAGCTGCCGCGGAGCGCAAGGCAATGCAGGAGTTCGCGCCGTTGCCAGAGCGGCGGCCCACCAAGCGTGATCGCCGCCGCATCATCCAGTTCCGGGGCATGTGAGGCTGCTGGAAATCCAGCTTTGCCGAGCGCGGACGAGGACGTCCGCGCTACAGCCGGGAGTTCGTGCTACCGCTAAGAGTGTCGCACTGCGCTGCGTTCATGCCGACAGATGTGGGAGAGGAACACTGCACCTTCCTTCGGTGCAATAATGGAGCCAAGCCTCTGACCTTGATGCGGCGCTACTGAAAACCTTTGAATCTGCCCAACTCCATCACGATGAGCCGGATTGTAATGATCCCGCTGCTGCTTTGGATTCTGACGCCGCATTTCCCGTGGCAGGGGCATGGCGCGCCGGAGATCACGGCATCGGTTTTGTTCATCCTGGCCTCGATCACCGACGGTCTGGATGGCTACCTGGCCCGCAAGCGCGCGCAGATTACCACCATGGGCATGCTGCTTGACCCCATCGCCGACAAGGTGATGGTGACCGGCGCCCTGATTGCCCTGGTAGCTTACAACCCGGACGTTGTAAAGGTGTGGATTGCGGTGGTCATCATCAGTCGCGAGTTCCTCGTCTCCGGGCTGCGTTCGATTGCGTCTTCAGAGGGATTTACGATCCAGGCCAGCGACCTGGGCAAGCTGAAAACCGTCACGCAGATCGTATCGGTGGTTTCGGCGCTCCTGGCTCACCAGTGGTACCAATGGCAGTTCGGCTTCCTGATTATTCCCGTCAAATGGTTCGCTGTAACCGCGATTTATTTCACGGTGCTGGTCTCAAGCATCTCCGCCATCGACTACTTTGTCGGCTTCTGGAAAGAGATTGACCATGCCAGCAAGGACCGCCGCAAAGCCTCGGTGATGACCCGCCACTAAGGCGCAGAGAAGCAACAAAAAGCCCCGGCTGCGGCCGGGGCTTTTTGCGCGAGGTAATGGGTTGGTTTTGGAGCCTACGCCAGCACAGGGACCTGATCCGCGATCCCGATGGATGAGATGACCGGCACAGCATCATGCGCGGCGACCGCTGGTTGCGCGTGTGTGTGGGCGGGGCGGGTGAGGCGGTGGACAAAGTGGTACGGCGGCCACGGGCCGGAGAGTTGCATCTGGCACTCCCGCATCATGGCGCTGGTGGTTGAGAACTTGTTCTGGTAGCGCTCAACGTACTTGCGATCAATGAGATGGGCAACGTCGAGAACCATCTTGCCGCTTTCGGTCAGGCGGCAACTCACTTCCTCGTCGAGGGGCATGAACAAGCGGTGCATCTGGAAGCTTACCGCGCGAGCCCTTGTCTGGCGCTCCCGCTGACGGCTGGCGCTCTCCCGAAGGTTGCTCAGGTACTCACGGCCCACTGCTTCGGCGGGCAGGTGCTTTTCGATTGCGTGGCTGCAGCAGTCATCCACAAAAATCTTGAGGTGCATCTCGGTCTTGCCCCTCAATTTGTCGATGTTGTTCTGAAACTGCCGCTGGTTTGAGCGGATTGACTTGCGGAGGCTTTCATCGTCGGTGAAAACGGTTCCAAATCGGAACGGCAAAACCGTTGAATGCTGGAAGCAGCCCGCAATGACCCGCGCATGATCCACACCCGATTTCTGGTTCAGGGCTTCTGCGGAGTTGTGTTCGCTCACGATGACGGCCAAATCGCTGGCCGGATAGAGAAATACCTGGTTGCCGCTGACGCCGACGAGAGATTCCATCGGAACAGGTTTACGATGACGGGCTAACTCCGGGAATGCTTGCTTTTCACCGATGCAGTAGGCATACCATGCCATGACGAAACACTCCGTCTGCGGGCGTCGTTTAGGGGCGCCGGTTGGTGAAGCTCTGTGGACTCGGGAACAACTGCATAGTGGCGAATGGCCGGGCCTGGAAGAGCTGGCCCGGTTGAACTGCCTGAATACTAGCCCCTCGAAAATACGACTGGCAATCCTTCGTTTGATGAACTCTAAAAATGGAAGCGGATAGCCGCAAAATCGTATTCATAAAAGAAACATGAAATTTGATAATACAAATTCGCGCTCGATCCGGAACAGCAAACCCGTGGAAGATATGTTGAATCTCACGCGCTTCTATTCAGGAGGGAACGGGGCTGCGCCAACGATTCAAAGGACTTCGGCCGCTTGGCTTGCCGGACTCGGGTCCAGCAGTGACACGGGTCCCGAACAAGCCGGTGATCCGTATCAAGAATGGCTCCCCACAGTCGCATTGGCCTCGATCACAGCCTCCGTCAGAAGCCGCTGGCCACGAGCCAGGCTTCGGACAGGTCGAACGAAGGTTTCCTTTCAGCCAGCAGTTGCGCATGGGCCAGCTTGACCAGCACGTCGGCTTCCACGTTTACCGGCGCGCCTGCGCTGAGGGTGTGCAGGTTGGTGCGCCAGTATGTGAGGGGAAGAATGGCGATGGTGATTGCCTCGCCGTCGAAGTCGGCAATGGTCAGACTGATTCCCTCAACAGCCACCGAACCCTTGTGGACCATCCAGGGACGGACATTTTCGGAGACAGAAACCTTTAGGGTCCAATCGGTGGTCTGGATGTCGAAGGCAGGGTCGGAGCGGGAGATGACGGGTTCAAGCGAGGCGAGCATCCCGCAGCCGTCCACGTGGCCCTGCACGATATGGCCGCCCAGAGGGCTGCCGGCGGCGGTGGGCAGTTCCAGGTTGACCTTGGAGCCGGGCACCAGCGCGCCGAGCGAGGTTTTGTCGAGCGTTTCCTGTGCCAGGTCGGCGTGAAAGAGGGTGGGGTCCACGTCGAGCGCCGTGAGGCAGACGCCGGAGACGCCGAGCGAGTCGCCTTCGCGGAGGCGGCCGGCGAGGCCTGCGGCTTCAACGGTGATGCGGTGGACGCCGCCGCGGCTTTCGAGGCCGATCAATGTGCCAGTTTGTTCGATGATGCCGGTAAACATGGTTCCATTTTACAGAGATCAAAGACCATGGATTGGAGAACGGGGGAGTGGGCGCCGGTGCTTGCTCAGCCGGCGGGGGCCGGATTATGGCTTTGCAGCGGTCTCTTCGCTCGCGCGGAGGTTTTGAACTGGCAAGATGGCTGTCGATGGCGTTTTCACTTCCACGGCAAAATTCGGAGTTCCGAGCAGTAGTTGGCATTCGTCAAGATGCAGCACATCCTGAAGGTATTCCCGAATGGCCATCAGGACAAAAGCTGCTTCCGCAAAGAGGAATATGCCCATATAACATGCCGCCAGTTCCAGGCCGTAAGGGATCTCGGTAGAGTCCATCTTGTTTAACAAGTCACTTGTGGTGGCCATCAAGCCCAGATTGCGAAGCTCGGTGACCGATTGCAGCAGGAGCGAATGATAGGCCAGGATGCAGGCCATGGTTCCGATTATGAATACGAGGGGCAATGCGGCAATCAACGAACCGAGAAATCCGCGAGAGAACATGCGCGGGGCGAGGCGATGTCGCACAGAAAACACAAACGCCAGCAACAGAAAACAGAATAGCGATGCGTAAACAGTAAGAAATCCCCGTTGCTGGGAGTAGACAGGTATCAGCTTTAGACTGGCAACTGGAATTGGGATCGACGCTGCAACGACCGTGGAGACGCACATGTAGCTCTTGAAAAAGTTGGCGAACACCTTGATTCGCGATTTCTCCTCGAGAGCCATTGGCATTGCCGCCTGATTCATTGGATTGAGAGTTGAATGTCGATGCTTGGTTCCAAGCCAACCACGGTTCGGGACGGCCCGGCGCTGAGGATTTGAGTATCCGAGATTTTCTTTTGCGCTCGAATTGTGTACGTACCGGGAGGAAGTTGGACAACCGCGGGACTGGTCAGCCTGGAGGCTCGCATCTCTCCAGGTTGAAAATCACTGGAGCAATTCCACTTGTAAAAGACTTCCCACCCGTCTTCTGCATTGGCGCCCCCCAGGGTAAATACGCGGACTGAAATCATGCGGCCCATCCCGAATTTACGGCAGTCCCGGGCCTTGATCGCGATGTCGTCGCTGACAGCCTGGAGGATCATCTGCTTTCGCTCTTTATCTTTGATCTTTGAGGCAAAGAGGCACGCCTTGGTGTCCCGGTCGATGCTGTCGAGATAGGCATTTGACGGGGGAGGCGGACTACCGGCATAGTTCTTTCCCGCGCTGCCTCCGTAATCCCATCCCACAAGGAGGCCCTGGCTCAACTCGCGCAAATCGTCGTTGGCTGAACCGACGCAACGCTGCAGGATGGCCAATCTAACGCGCGTCGATTCCAATGCAATGTCTGAGGTCTGCGCGGAACATGCAACCGTGAGAACCAGCGGGCACACAACGAGCATCGAAATCCGTAGGGACGACAAGAGGAGTGAATGTCGCTGCATGTAAGCCTCTTTGGGAAACGGGGAAGCGGCTTGCGTGCGAATCGCCCTGATTATATAGCGCTATAGAGGAAGTCAACCGGACAATCATCAATTCGGAAGGCGAACTGATCAGCTGGAGGCGTGCGGGTCCCTACAACCCGGTTGCCCCTGGCCAGGGGTCTTTCAACAGCGAACAGAGGCCCAGATCGTTGCCGTAGCGTTCGACTTCGACTTCGGCCATGTGGACGAAATCTGCCATGCCGCGGAAGGCCGGGACGGCGTCGGAGCCCATGATCTGCGGGGAGACGAAGAGGTGGATGCGGTCTACCAGTCCGGCGGCCAACAGGGCAGTGTTGAGGCGGGTGCCGGTTTCGGTGAGCAGGTTGAGGATGCCTTCTTCGCCGAGTTTGTCGAGCACTCTGCCCAAAGGCACGCGACCGCCGTCGGCCGGAAGCGCCTCGATGCGGACGCCGCGGGTGCGCAGTTCGTTGATGCGGGCTTGGTCTTTGGAGACGGTGAAGATGATGACGTCGTTCTGGGCGGTGGCGACCAATTTGCAATCGAGGGGCATGCGCAAGGCGGAATCGAGGACCAGGCGCTGCAGCGAGCGGCGGCGGCGCAGGCCGCTGCGGTCGGTGAGCATGGGGTCGTCAGCCAATACGGTGTCGACGCCGACCATGGCGGCATCGGCTTGCCAGCGCAGGGTCTGCACGGCGGCGCGGGCGGCTTCGCCGGTGATCCAGTAGGGCTGCCGCGGGGCCTGGTGGCCTGGAGGCGGCGCAATGCGGCCATCGAAGGACATGGCCACCTTCATGAGCACCAGGGGACGCCTGTGCTGGCTCCAGCGGGCAAAGCCTTCGTTGAGGCGGCGGGCCTCTGCTTCACAGATTCCCACGGTGATTTCAATCCCGGCTGTGCGCAGGCGCTCCAGGCCGTGGCCCGCGACAGCGGTGTTGGGGTCGAAGGTTGCGACCACCACGCGGCGCAGGTTGGATGCGATGAGCGCTTCAGTGCAAGGGCCGGTACGGCCGGTGTGGTTGCAGGGCTCCAGGTTCACGTAGGCCGTGCCACCCAGGAGGCGGTTTCCGGCGTGCTGGGCGGCAACCTTTAGCGCTATGACTTCGGCATGGTCAACCAGGTTGTATTCATGCCAGCCCTCGCCCGCCACCTGGCCGGCGCGGTCGAGGATTACGCAGCCGACGGCGGGGTTGGGCGAGGTGACGCCGATGCCGCGGCGCGCAAGTTCCAGGGCCCGTTGCATCCAGTAGCGGTCTTGATCCAATGCGTTCATCCTCATCCCAGCAGCGAATCCACAAACTCGGCCGGCGAAAACTCCAGAAGGTCGGTCATCTGCTCGCCTACACCTGCGAAGCGGACGGGGAGGTTCATTTCGCGGGCGATGGCTACGGCGATACCGCCCTTGGCTGTGCCGTCGAGCTTGGTGAGGATGATGCCGGTGACGCCCACTGCCTGGGTAAAGAGGCGCGCCTGCTGCAGGCCGTTCTGGCCAGTGGTGGCGTCCATCACCAACAGGACCTCGTGCGGAGCTCCGGGAATCAGCTTGGCTGCCGTCCGGCGCATCTTGTCCAACTCGTCCATGAGGCCGGTTTTGGTGTGCAGGCGGCCGGCGGTGTCCACAATCAACTCGTCAATCTGGCGCGCCTTGGCGGCAGAGGCCGCATCGTAGAGAACAGCGGCCGGATCGCCGCCGTGGCGGGTCTTGATCATCTCCACGCCGCTGCGGCCAGCCCACACTTCAAGCTGCTCGATGGCCGCGGCGCGGAAGGTGTCGGCAGCGCAGAGCAGGACGGAGCGGTCAAGAGCGCGGTACCAGGCGGCCAGTTTACCCGCCGAGGTGGTTTTGCCGGTGCCGTTTACGCCCACAAGGAAAGTGACTCTTGGCGATACATGCGGTGTGGCAGCCGCCCCTTGCGGGGCACTGAGAATCGCCAACAATTGCTGCTTCAGGAGTGTGCGGAGCTCTTCGCCGCCCTCGATGGCCTGGTGGCGGGCGCGGTCGCGCAGGGCTGCCAGGATGTCGTTGGTGGTCTGCACCCCAAGGTCGCTGGTGAGCAGCGCCGTTTCAAGACTGTCGAGGGAGGCGTCGTCCACCGTGCGGGTGAGGGCGACCAGGTCTTCGATCTTGGAGGAAAGGGACTCGCGGGTGCGACTGACGGCCTGTTTCATCCGGCCGAAGAAGCCGGATTGGGCCTGCGTCTCGGGTTCTGTCGCCGGGGTATCTTTTTTGCCGCCAAACAGTTTCATCATCAAGGGTTAGTTTAAAGCAGGGACCAGGGACTAAGGACTAGGGACCAGGGAAAAGCCAGTCCGTCGGTCAATCGGCATATCCCCCAAAATTCAGCTTGCCTTTTTTGCTGGTCTTTGCGGAAAATCTCAAAGCCCTCGGCGGCGTTTGTGATAAAGCAAGAAACGAGAGAGAAAAAGGAGGTCGGCATGAGCAGCGTTCGCGTGCTGGTGGGGACAAAGAAAGGAGCGTTCATCCTCACCTCAGACGGGAAACGGAAACAATGGCAGGTGAGCGGCCCGCATTTTGGGGGCTGGGAAATTTATCACATGAAAGGCTCGCCGGTGAACCCCGACCGGCTTTACGCTTCGCAAACCAGCGGCTGGTTTGGGCAGATCATGCAGCGTTCGGACGATGGGGGCAAAACCTGGTATCAGCCCGGCCTGAAACCGGGCGAGCCGGAAATGCCCGCTTTCCCCGCGACGGCTCCCAACCGCTTTCTTTATGACCAGTCGAAAGAGACGGGCAAGCCGCTCACCACGCATCAGTGGTACGACGGCACGCAGCACCCGTGGGAGTTCAAGCGGGTGTGGCACATCGAGCCTTCGCTCACCGAGGCCAACACGGTCTACGCGGGCGTGGAAGACGCGGCGCTTTTTCGCTCTGCCGATGGCGGCGAAAGCTGGCATGAGCTCTCCGGCTTGCGCGGCCACGGTTCGGGCCCGCACTGGCAGCCGGGCGCAGGGGGCATGTGCCTGCACACCATCATCCTCGATCCCAAAGACCCCGATCGCATTTACATCGCCATCTCCGCAGCAGGCGCGTTCCGCACCGACGACGGCGGCAAGACCTGGAAGCCGATCAACAAGGGCCTGGTGTCAACGCAGTCTCCAAACCCGACGGCCGAAGTGGGACACTGCGTCCACCACGTGGCCATGCACCCTTCGCGGCCAGGCGTGCTGTTTATGCAGAAGCACTGGGACATCATGCGCTCAGACAATGCCGGCGACCAGTGGCGCGAGGTGAGCGGCAACCTGCCCACCGATTTCGGCTTCGTGATCGACGTGCATGCGCACGAGCCGGAGACGCTTTATGTTGTGCCGATCACCAGCGACTCGCTGCACTACCCGCCCGAGGGCAAACTGCGCGTCTACCGGAGCAGGACCGGGGGCACGGAGTGGGAGGCGCTGGGCAATGGGCTGCCGGACCGGGACTGCTACGTGAACGTGTTGCGCGATGCCATGGCGGTGGACCGGATGGATGACTGCGGCGTCTACTTCGGGACCACGGGCGGGCAAGTGTACGCATCCGCCGATTCGGGCGATAATTGGGCGCCGATCGCGGAACATTTGCCGGCGGTGCTGTCGGTGGAGGTGCAGACTCTGCAATGAGAGTGGTTAGTGATTAGTGGTTAGCCGCGAGGTGCTACGGTTGCCGGCTGGAGGATGATTTGACGAATGCGGAACCGGGCGCCGCGTTGATTCGCGTGGTTCTGCCTTACCATCTCCGCAATCTTGCGGGGGTGGGGGCGGAGGTGTCACTGGAAGTGGCGGCGCCAGCGACGGTTCGGCGGGTGCTCGACGCGCTTGAGGCGCGCTATCCCATGCTGCGGGGAACGATCCGCGAATATGAAACCGGGCAGCGGCGGGCGTTCCTGCGCTTCTTTGCCTGCGAAGAAGACTTGTCGCATGAGCCGATGGATGCGGAGTTGCCGGTGGCTGTGGCTTCAGGCAAGGAACCGCTGCTGATAATCGGAGCGATTGCGGGAGGGTAGAGCATGGAGGCTTTGAATCCCGGCAGACCGCACCTTGCTATGCCTGGGCCTGGGCTGCTTGAGCTACCCTCCCCCTCTCCCCCCTATTCTGGGAGGAAATTCGCTGTTTTCATGGGGTTACGCCGTTGGGTCTACTCTAAATTGTTCATTCGAAAAGAGATCGCCGCAGAATCTTCACAACAAAGGGGTTAAGGGGCATTTTCAGAGTTCCGCTTCCGGAACATTCCTGTTGATATTCAACAGGCGCGGCATTCATTCTTCGTCGGCCCTCTCTCCGGTTCGGACTTATTTCCATCGTGCGCCAAGAGGCCGTAATTATCTGCAACGTGGCAGGAGTTATTTTTTCCTGCAAGATTGTGAGGTCTTGGCGGAAAACGGACCTTTCCGCGCTTTCTGCCACGAGGAGGACCTTTCGCAGCCGTCGACGGACGCGGAGTTGCCGGAGGCCGTGGTTTCACGAAAAGAGCCGCCGCCGATCATCGGAGCGATTGCGGGAGGATGACCGGGCGCAAAGCACTGCGCATCATGCGCCACCATGTTGATTTCGAATGAATCAATGTACAGGCTGATGAGAAAGCGTGAGAACCGGGTCTTGGTAACCAGCGAAGAAGAGGGTGGACGTTGGCCGGAAGACGGTTGTCTTGAAGATCAGCAAGTTAGCGCCGCTTCGCGGCATGGCGAGTTAGCAAGTTGGCGTTAAAATCCAGTTCTCACGCAGACACTGAAGCCCGCCCACTTCACCCGTAGAGCACGGGCGCGGGCTTCAGTTGGATTCGCTATTTGAAGAGCCTGGCCAGGATTGGGCCAACGGCGTCGTCCTCGATCACCGGCACAACGTCGATGTCCATCAGCTCGGACCATTTTGCGGCCCCCTCATAAAGCGCCGCGGGGTTGTCGGTCTCATAAAGCGTGTAGCCACTGTTGCAGCCTAAACTGTGCCAGCGACCAAGAAGCGTCACGCCCGGCACCGGTTGTCCACCGGTGGCGAGAAATTGGGCAACAGCCTCTTTCACGGCTTCAGAGTGCACTGCCCATGTTGTCATAAACTTCATTGCCCTCGACCTCCAGGTTGGAAATTTCCCGGGAAGATTTCTGGGGATTCTCCCGAGCGCGGCGGTTATAGCGCAAGGTTTGGGAGAGGTTCCTTGATCTTTGGGCAGAAAAGCATAGCTGGAACGATGAAGGCGGGGCGAGGAAGGAGGCGGGAAGTTGACGATCAGAGAGTTCTGGTTCGGCTTCGCGTGAGGAATTCTTCTCTTGAAGGGCGCAGGCCTGTGTCTACCCGGAGGGCTCTAAGAGAGCGGAGATCGAGGTATGCCGCCACGATCACGATAAGGACGAGGATGGTGAGGAACGCGGCAACAAGCAGGTCGGGGGTTGAAATGTGATGGAGCATGGCGTTCTCCTTTGCAGGGAATGTGAATTATGAAATAGACATTCATAGCTCTCAGATCGGAAAAGTGCAGTTACTGGACCCATCATGGACGGGAAGGCGCAGAAAGACTGGCCAGAATTGCACAGTCCGGACGCGGATGGAGGGTAACTGGTAAATCGAGTGTTAAATCTCGTCTTTGCCGGGGCGAAGCATAAGTGCTTTTATAGCTTCGCGGGGATCTTTGCCTTCATCGAGGATCAGTTCCATCTGCTCGGTGATGGGCATTTCAATGCCGCGCCGGCGGGCCAGGCCGAGAGCGGCGCGGGTGGTGAGAACCCCTTCTGCCACTTTGCCGCCGAGTCCTTCGAGGATTTCTGGAAGTCCGTGACCACGGCCCAGTTGCTGGCCGACGGTGCGATTCCGGCTCAAGGAGCCAGTGCAGGTGAGGATCAGGTCGCCCACGCCGGAAAGGCCGGCGAGGGTTTCGCGGCGGCCGCCGCAGGCCACGGCGAGACGGGTGATCTCCGCAATGCCACGGGTCATGAGGGCGGCGGCGGAGTTGTGGCCAAGCCCCACGCCAGCGGCAACGCCGGCGGCGATGGCGATGACATTCTTGAGAGCGCCGCCGAGTTCGACGCCGATGACGTCGGTTGAGGTGTAAAGGCGTAGGGTCTCGGAGGAGAACTCCTGCTGGATGCGGGAGGCGATGGCTGGATCGTCAAACGCCACAGTGACGGCGGTGGGCTGGCTTTGCGCGACTTCAATGGCAAAACTTGGCC
Organism: uncultured Acidobacteriaceae bacterium; assembly: GCA_903911925.1. Classification (GTDB taxonomy): domain Bacteria; phylum Acidobacteriota; class Terriglobia; order Terriglobales; family Acidobacteriaceae; genus Telmatobacter. Next base: position 12,932 of record CAIWFH010000205.1, on the reverse strand, counting down.
CGCTGAAGGCTCCGATGGGCAGGGAGAGCCCGGATTCGGCAAGTACGGCTGCGATGACCTCGGTCATGCGGAGGAAGGTATTGTTTTCAACGCCCTTGGTGGCGCTGACAACGATCTGGCCGGCATGCAGGTGAGGGCGGAGACGGGCGAGGGTGGGACGCAGAAATCCCGAGGGGATAACAGAGACGGCGATTTCGGCCTCGGCCAAGGCTGCCGTGTCGGCCGTGACAACAATCTCTGCAGGCAGGGGAAAACCGGGGAGGAAAAGAGTGTTTTCGCCCGCCTGCTGGATCTGGCGGGCCTCGTCTTCGCTATGCGACCAGAGGGAGACCTGGTGGCCGCCGCGGCGGTGGAGCGCGAGTGCAATAGCGGTTCCCCAGGCGCCGGAACCAAGAACGGCGATGCGGCTCATGCGGCCCTCTTTTTTGTGCCGAAGCGGGATTCAGTGCCGGTCAGCAGGCGGCGGATGTTTTCGTGATGCTTGGCGATGACCAGGAAGGCCACGACGAATTGAACGGCGATGAAGAACCAGGGCCGATCTCCGCGGACCAGCATCATGGCAAAAATTGGGTAGCAGATAGAGCCAACGATGGAAGCCAGCGAGACATAGCGGCTGAGCGCCAGAACGACAGCAAAGACGGCGATGGCCGCCAGGGCCGCCCAGGGAGCGGCGACGAGGAATACGCCGAATCCCGTGGCCACGCCCTTTCCCCCCTTGAAGCCCAGCCAGACGGGAAACATATGGCCAAGGACAGCGCAGAGAGCAGCGAGGGCTTGCATATTGCGGACCGGGGCGGACGGGGCGAGCAAAGCGCCGAGGAGGGCTCCCAGGTAGACGGCGGCGCAGCCCTTGAGCACATCGAGCAGGAAGGTGAGGGCACCCAGGCCCTTTCCGCCGGAGCGGAGGACATTGGTGGCGCCTATGTTTCCGCTGCCGACGGACCGAATGTCCTGATGGCGGAAAAAGCGGATGAGCAGGTAGCCGGTGGGGATGGAGCCGAGCAGATAGGAGGCGGCCGCGATAATGAGGCTTGCAAGGGGCATAACGAGAGAGTTTAACAGGTGAAGGGCAGTGGATGGCGGGCGTAGCGGACTTCAGCGGCCAGCACCTGGAGCATTTTGAGCGCGAGCAAAGGGTTGGATTTCATGAGTCCGGTGAACTCGTCGCGGCCGATGAAGCAGAGCCTTGAATCCTTGTGGGCAACGGCGGTGAGGGTGTACGGTTCATTTCCGATGAGCCCGGGCAGCCCGAGGAGCGACCCTGTGGCCGCCTGGAGAGACATGACTTCTTCCCCGGCCGGGGAGGTCATGCTGAGCGTGACTTTGCCCTGGCAGAGGATGTAGAGGCCAAGCGGGACATCTCCCTGGCGGAAGAGCAGGTTGTCTCCGTCGAAAGTCATGCAGGTGGCTTGTTCTTCAAGCGCCTGGATCAGTTGCGGGTCAGCGACGAAAGCAGAAGATTCGAGATGCATAGACGGCCTCCATGGATGAAAGCGAAATAGGACCAAGCGGATGATGAAAGGCCAGTTTCTGTATATTCCCATCAAAGGACGCGGACAAATAGTGATACGGATCACATATCTATGGTTAACAGTGACGGCGCATCAGCGACGAAGACCTGTCGCCGGGGACCCCGAAGCTCCCGATGAACGTGGTATATGAGCGTCGCGGTTTCCCACCCATTCCGCAAAAAGCGCGGAATGGGTGGGGCACGAGGCTTTTGTGGAATTGGCCGGCGTCATCCTGGGGCGTATCGCGCCTCCGCGAGTGAGGATGCTCAGGATGACAGCAATCGCATTGCTGCGAAGTTCTGAGACAAGAGAACTAAAGAGCTGCCGCCTGAGCGGGAAAGTTTGCCTCTGCGTGGAGAAATGCCTGGCCCAGGATACGGACTTTGTTGGCCAGCACGTGAAGCAGCGACAGACGCGGGTTGGTGTGCACCAGGTGGTTGAAGTCGGCGCGGGTAACAAAGCCGACCTGGGCGCCTTTTCGGGCAATCACGGTGTGGGTTGCGGAATCATCGAAGATGAGTCCCGCCAGGCCAAAAACAGAACCGGGGAATGCCTGGGTGAATGCGGCTTCGCCGCTCTGCGGGGCGTTGATCGTCAAGGTGGCTGCGCCATTACTGAGGATATAAAGCCCGGTGGGACGATCTCCCTGGCGAAAGAGAACACGATCATCGCCGCAAAAAACAGGCGACGCGTGCAATTCAAGTTCATGAATAAATTCGGGGTCGGCAACGAATGCAGATGGATCCAGTTTCATGGATGGCCTCCTTGGTTGAAGAGCGGGGAAGTGAAAACCAAAGTCTTGCGGTATCCTCAGGAGCCATATTGAGGGCGATTGCGAGAGAAGTATGTGATGTAAATCACGTGACGAGGAGAAACGCTAGAGGCTAAGACGGCGCTACGGGATCAACTTATTTGAGGCATAAGGGGGCAATGGCTCGTTGTGGCCGTGGGAATGGGGTAAGGAATTCGCGCATTGGAACTGGTTGGAGCTTAGTCGGCGACCATGACCTCGCCGGGGACGATGGGGCGGGTGCGGTAGAGCTTGCCGCGATAAGCAAGCCAGCCCATGAACAGCAACACAGAGAGAAATAGGATGAGCTTGCCGAGGTTGCCAAGCTGTGAGGGGGGAAAGGTCTTCCAGAGAATCAGCAGCATAGTTTGTGCCGCGGTAACGGCCCATACCGAGCCGTAGAAGTAGCGCCGCTCATGGCCTTCGGTCTTTGTCGACGGGCCTACGCGGGGCAGCTTACCCAGGGCGCCAAGCAGCAGAATGAGGGCGCAGAGCGGGAAATAGGCGTAGGTGTAAATCTGCTTCATGTACCAGACGCCGGTGGCGGCGGCAACGGCGAGGCCGCAAAGGTTGAGGAAGGCAAAGCTGATGACGGCATTCCACGCGAAGGTGTAGCAGACACGGCGGTAAAGCGGATTGGGCCTGTCCTCGTCGAAGCGGAGGATATAGGGGCGCAGTTCGACGCCGGGCAGCTGGGCGCGAAGGGCCGCTATGCCTGTTCCAATGAGCACTGCCACCAGCCAGGCAAAGTTGGGCCAGATGAAGCCGTGTGCGAAAAGGGAGAAGGTCAGCGGACCGGGGGCGAGAAAAAACACCCAAATCCAGATTGGCCAGTGCGCGAGGCGGTAGTGAGGCTTGTTGCGTTCGCGGAGCTTGCGCTGGTGCGCGTAATCAACTTTTCCCTTGTAGTGCATGGGGCTGAGTTTCTCAGGGCAGACGGGTGGCAGTCAACGGGCTTCTGCATGCGCCCACGATACTTGACGCCTTTGCATGTCGGGGAGAATCACAGTCCCCGATTTGTTCCGGGTGTATCCTTGGTGGCGACCGCAAGGAGGGAACGATCATGGATTTGTTTGGCTGGGTGGGGCAGTTTGGCTGGGTTGTCGCACTTTTTCTTCTTGTTGTGCTGCATAAGGCAATCCTGCGCTATTTCTTTGGGACTGTCATTGTGGCAAAAGACCAGATAGGGATCGTAAACAAGAAGTGGGTCCTGTTCGGCAAGAACCGCACTTTGCCGGACGGCGCGATTGTGGCGTTGAACGGCGAGGCCGGTATCCAGGCCGATGCCCTGGCGCCTGGAATTCACTTCGGGCTGTGGGCCTGGCAATACGCGGTGGCGCTGGCGCCGTTTACAACTATCGACAAAAACCAGATTGGCATTGTGGAGGCGCGAGACGGCAAAGCGCTTTCAAGCGGGCGCGTGCTGGCCCGGGCGGTGGAGTGCAACTCGTTCCAGAACGCGCGGATGTTTCTGGCCAACGGGGGCGAACGCGGGCCGCAGATTTCCATTATTCCGCCGGGCACTTACCGCATCAACACCGGCCTGTTCACGGTGGCTGCGGCCGAGGTGCTGGAGATTCCCGACAACCAGGTGGGGATTGTAACCACCAAAGATGGCGCGCCGCTGGATTCCGGGGAGATCGCAGGCAAGGCGATCCCCGGACACAACATGTACCAGGACGGAGAACGGTTTATCGCCGCGGGCGGGCACAAGGGATTGCAGGAGCAGGTGATTCTCGCCGGGCGGTATTTCATTAATCCGCGCTTTGCCACGGTAGAGATTCAGCCGATGACCAACGTGCCGATCGCCAATGTGGGGGTGGTCATTGCGTATGTGGGCGCGGAGGGACAGGATCAGACCGGGGACTCGTTCAAGCACGGCAACCTGGTGAAGAAGGGACAGAAGGGAGTGTGGGTGGATCCGCTTGATCCGGGCAAATACCCGATTAATCCATACACGCACAAGGTTGAAGTGGTGCCCACGGCCAACATCGTACTGAACTGGGCGACGGGCAAGAGCGAAGCGCACAAGCTGGACGAGCGGCTGTCAACGATTACCGTGCGCTCTTCAGACGGCTTTACTTTCAACCTGGATGTAAGCCAGATTATTCACGTTCCGCGCAATGATGCGCCCAAGGTGATTGCCCGCTTCGGGACAATGGCGAACCTGGTGACGCAAGTGCTGGAGCCGACCATCGGCAACTATTTCCGCAATGCGGCGCAGACCTCGGATGTGATCGAGTTTCTGAAGCAGCGCACGGAGAGGCAACGGCAGGCGAAAGAGGCGATCCAGGCGGCGCTGGTGGAGTACAACGTGAACGCCATCGATACGCTGATTGGCGACATTACTCCGCCGGAGGCGCTGATGAAGACGCTCACCGACCGCAAGATTGCCGAGCAGGAGCAGGTGACCTACAAGACCCAGCAGCTTGCCGAAGATTCTCGCAAGGACTTGCAGCAGGCCAGGGCGATGGCGGATACGCAGGCCCGGGTTGTGGACGCCGAGCGGAGCGTGTCCATTGCCGATTTCGCGGCGCAGGCAGTGGTGAAGCAGGCCAGCGGCGAAGCGCAATCGAAGACCATCAACGCAGAAGCCGATGCCAAGGTGATTACTACCGTGGGCAATGCGCAGGCCGAGAAGACCAAGGCGGTGGGAACGGCGGAAGCCGACGTGATCAAGCTGAAGATCGACTCGATGGAGTCGGGCAACTACGCGGCGGTGCAGATTGCCACGGCGCTGGCTTCCAACCACATCAAGCTGGTGCCGGACATTCAGGCCGGCGGGGGCGGGGATCAGGGCAGCTTGATCAACGTGCTGATCGCCAAGATGCTGCAAGGGCCGCAAGGCAGAGAAAAAGGCGGGGAATAAGGATCGGCGTAGTGAATTGACAATGAGCGGGGTGTCCGGAGATTTCGTTGAATTGATAGGGCATCCCAAATGCAGGTCCTTCGACTCCCTGCGGTCGCTCAAAATGACAGATTTGAGGGGGGGGCGGAACTGTTTGTCCTGGGCTTTCGTAACTCTTTGGCAGAATGGAAGAACTCTATAACAGGGCCTGGGTGGAGAGGCAAACTGCGCGGACCATGGCGGCCTGGGAAGTGTGCGCCCGGGCCCCTTGGCCGGGTGGGCCGCACTTCACAGCCGGCGAACAGCGGAAGAGGGAAAAGGCCTACGACGAAGGGCTGCGGGCAGTCGAGCGCGAAGCCCGGAGAGTGCCGAAGAACAGGGCCGGCCGGATGGAGGCGCAGCGGCGGGTGGTTGCCGTCTTTCCGCGTTTTGCGGCCACTGCGCTGGGGTTGGAAGGGGAAGCAGTTGACCTGCTTACGCAGGGGTTTCTGCCCGCGGGTACTGAACTCGCGCGGCGGGCAAGACGGTTCGATCCGGCGTTGAGCACGCCGGACCTGATCCAGGCGTGCCGCAATGCGTGGACAGCTTGCGGGCTGCAGTCGCTGCTGGGCGAGCCGATGCGCATCACCGCGTCGATTCTTGGTTACAGCCTGTTGTATCCCTATAGCGACAACTACCTGGATGCGGCGGATATATCGAAGGCGGAGAAGCTGGAGTTCAGCGCGCGCTTCAGATGCCGGCTGCGAGGGCAGGAGCTAGCTGCCCGGAGCCCGCATGAAGCTGCGGTTTGGGCGATGGTCGAGCTGATTGAAGATGCGTATCCGCGCCTGCGCTTTCAGCAGGTTTATGAGTGCCTGCTGGGCATTCACAAGGCGCAGGAACTGAGCATCGCGCAACTGAAGGGGAGCGGCGATTGCGACGACGCGGAGTTGTTGCGCATCAGTTGCGCCAAGGGTGGAACGTCGGTGCTGGCGGATGCATGCCTGGTGCGCGGCTGGCTCAACCAGGAAGAAAGCGTGTTGGGGTTTGAGTGGGGCGCGCTGCTGCAACTGGGAGACGATTTGCAGGATGTGCGCGAGGACCTGGAGCGGGGTTCGGCGACCCTGTTCAGCCGGGCGGCCGCAAGGGGCGAACCGCTGGATGGCCTGGTGATGCAGTTATTGAATTTCAGCGACTGCGTTTCAGCGCGGATGGAGCGGCTGCCGAACGGATCGGCTGCGCTGAAGAATCTGCTACGCATGAGCTGGCGGAACCTGATCCTGATGGCCGTGGCCGGGGGGCGGGAGTTCTTTTCCAAGTCGCTGCTTGCGGAGTTGGAAAAGAGTTCGCCTTTTCGATTTGATTTTCTTCGGGCGCGGAGCAGGAAGCTGGAGGGGCGAGAGGGCTTGTATTCGGCGCTGATCGACGCGTTTCTTGAGGCTGGGGACGGGGATGCGGATGAATTGGGCTTGCCTGACAAAGGGTTCGAGCCGTTCGTTGGAGACGCGGATCGTGCCGGAGCGCAGTGGGTTGCTTTGGGAAGTTCGTGAGGAACGCTTCGGGGGAAGGCCTGTGGTATCCCAGGTCTCAAAATCGAGACCTGGGGCACCCGGCAAATTCGGAATATCGGCGAAGAGTCTTGGGAAGATTCGGCCACTACGATTGCACCGAGGGCACGAAAAAAAGGCCGCGTCTTGCCGTGATTGGGGCACGGCGAGACGCGGCAAAGGGGAGGGAAGCCGCTGCAGATTAGCGCTTGACGATCTTAGCCAGGCGCGGGTCCTGAACCAGGCCGGCGAACTCAGGTTCGGAGTAGACCTTGCCGAGTCCGTCGTAGTGATCGTCCCTGGCCCGGCGCAGATACTCCAACGCGCCTTCGATGTTGCCGCGTTTGGCGTAGGCCTTGGCGATCAGGAAGGAGATGCGTGCACGTTGCGCCGGCGAGTGGACCTGGGCGACCACGCCATCCATGCTGTTGCTGAGGATGTCGGCGTCCAGTTCGAGGGCGCGGGAATACTCCGTCATGGCGCGCTCTGTTTCGCCCATTCCGACCCAGGCTTCAGCCAGATTGAGGTGCGCCGTGGCATCGGATTCATCGAGGGCCAGGGCCTGCTTCAGATACTTGATGGCCAGCTTGTACTTGCCATCGGTGCAGGCAACAGCGCCGAGATTGTTAAAGGCGATGGAATTGCGCGAGTCGGTCTTGAGCGCCATCCCGAAATACTTGCGCGCCGGGCCGCGATTGCCCATCTGCAACTCGGTGATGCCCAATTTGTTGTAAAGCACGGCATTCTGACCGGCCATCTTCACTGCATCCAGGTAGTAGGCAAGGGCGCCATAGTAATTGCTGCGTTTGCGCGCCAGATCGCCCTTCTCTTCGAGCGTTCTGGCTGCTTCCATATGTGTGGTGGCAACCGGATCGGCGGCCGCGACGAGATCGACGGCTGCGGGACTGACCACCGCCGAGTCTACCGAGGCCGGGTTGGTCGCGGAGGGATCGGAAGCAGCATAGAGAGCCGGACAAACTGCCAATCCTGCTCCCACAAGAATCATCACGAGGTTTTTCATGGTGGACCTCCTTTGAGATTTGGCATTTCGTGGGAAGCGGTTGTTGCTGCCCTCCGCCTCTTGCGATCTGCGTTCAACAACGATTCCAGTAGAGCCCAGGCCTGGACGGACCACAACGCTATAGCTGCTACTTGCCCGTTTCAGAGGGGTGACATGAACTGAAGGCCTGAATAACATGTTGCGATTGAACAGATTACGGTTTAGGCTCGCTTCCCGTAACACCGTGGCGCATTTGAGCCGGGGTGGTGTTACACGGGGTTACATTGCTGCTTTCGGCGACGTCTACACCGTTACACGCTATGCAACCGGGCGAGGGGCGCTAACATTGATTTCGTTCCGAGGATAGTAAGGATGGCGGCACCGAGCACAAAGATGATCAACTTCGAAGAGCAGCGCGAGGAACTCGAGGAAGTGCTCCGTTCGAAGAGCTTTGCACGTGCGCCAATGATGTCTCATTTGCTGTCATTCGTGTGCGAGAGGTTTTTTGCCGGTGAGGCGAGCCAGATCAAGGAGTACTCCATCGGGCTGGAAGTGTTTGGCCGGGGCTCCTCGTTCGACCAGGACTCCGACTCCATAGTGAGGGTCGAGGCCAACCGGTTGCGCAAGCGGCTGGCGGAGTATTACGCCGGCGAGGGGGCGACTCACCGGCTTCAAATCACGATTCCGCTGGGACAATACGTTCCGGAATTCAGAGTCGTGGCTCCTCGCCAGGAGGAGAGCGTGCCGGAACCCGTCGCTGCTTCCTCGGCCGGGCTGTCTGGAATCAAGGGCATTGCGGTCAGGCTATGGGAAGGCTGGTTCCGCCCATCAAGGCGCAGGGCCTGGTGGCTTGGGTCTGCGTTCGCGATTTTGATCCTCGGATATGGCGTACTTTTCGTCATTCATCTGAGGCAGCCGAAGGCACCGGTGCAGACCGTTGAACCGCAGCGGCAATTTGCCGACTCAGAGTTTGGGCCGCCGGTGGGAGAAGAGGTGCGGATTCTGGCCGGGGCGAGCCGCAGCTTTACCGATCATGCAGGCAAGCTATGGAGCGCCGACACTCTGTTTACGGGCGGGGACGCGGTAAAGAGTGCGGTGCAACATATATGGCGTACGCAGAACCCGGATTTCTACCGCACCAGCCGGCAGGGAAAGTTCCGCTACGACATCCCGCTGAAGAAGGGTGTCTACGAACTCCGACTTCACTTTGCGGAGACGGTATTCGGTCCGGAGTCGACGGGGACGGGCGGGGAAGGCAGCCGCATTATGGCTGTGCGCGCCAACGGCAAAACGCTGCTGACCTGGTTTGACATAGTGGCCGATGCCGGAGCCAGCCGCACCGCCGATGTGAAGGTGTTTGCCGATGTGGCGCCGGCTGCAGACGGGCTGCTGCACCTGGAGTTTGAAGGGCAGGACGGAAAGGAAGCTACCCTTTCGGCGATCGAGATTCTGCCTGGGCTTCGCGGGCATATGCGGCCCGTCCGCGTACTGGCGCGGCAAACGCCTTACTACTCCAATGACAGCCACTGGTGGAGCCCGGATAACTACTTTGAAGGCGGGCAGATTACCAGCTACTCGGCGCCGGTAAGCGGGACCGACGATCCGGAACTGTTTGAGAGCGAGCGCTGGGGCAACTTTACTTATGCCATTCCCGTGGTGCCGGGCAGATATGCGCTGGCACTCTACTTTGCGGCTCGCCACGGCGACTGGCCCGCATCTTCATCGAGCGAGATGAAGACGAAGGTCCCCCATATATTTAATGTGTTCTGCAATGGCAAGGTGCTGTTACAGAACTTTGACCTGGCGAAGGAAGCCGGGCGGGCGGACGTGGTGGTGCGCAAGGCGGCCGGCCTGGAACCAAATGCACAGGGGAAACTGGTGCTGGGCTTTGTGCCGGTGGCGGGCTATGCCACGGTGACCGGCATCGAGGTTCTGCCGCAATAGCAGGACTGCCGCCGAGCGCGCGAGCGCCACCTGGACCGAATTGGGATTTACGAGAATCACCTGGATGCGCGCGGAGTCTGCTGCCGTTGAGGTGGACTAGACTGGAGCGGCGGCCCGGGAGCATGCAATGCATGAATCGGTTGATGCCGGGCGATGAAGGCACGAAGGATGGACACGGCATTGACGATGATAGATGCAAAGACCTCCAACAACATCGGAGTAATCACGCTGCACAATCCGCAGAAGCGCAACGCGCTGAGCAAGGAACTGATCACGGAACTTTGCGCGGCACTTGAGCAGATGCGAAGCCGCGAAGTGCGCGTGGTGATATTGCGGGCGCCGGCGGGCTCAACGGTGTTCTCAGCGGGGCACGATGTGCGGGAACTGCCGACCAACGGGCGCGATCCGCTGACCTACGACGATCCTTTGCGGCGCGTGATCCGGCTGATCGAACTTTTTCCGGCGCCGGTGGTGGCCATGATCGAAGGCAGCGTGTGGGGCGGGGCTTGCGAACTGGTGATGAGCTGCGACATGGTGGTGGCCGCAGACGACAGCACGTTTGCCATTACTCCCGCGAAACTCGGGATGCCTTATAACCTTTCAGGCGTGCAGAATTTTTTGAACACCGGGGGCATGCCGCTGTGCAAGGAGATGCTGTTTACCGCCCAGCCGCTTCCGGTGCAGCGGCTGGTGGACCGGGGGATTGTGAGCCACGCCGTTCCAAGGGACCAATTGGAGAGCGTGACGATGAAGATCGCCGAGCAGATCTCAAAGAACTCGCCGCTGGTGATGGGGCTGCTGAAGGAAGAGCTGCGGCTGCTCTCGATTTCGCACAACCTGGGGCCGGAGACTTTTGAGCGGGTGCAGGCGATGCGACGGCAGGTTTACGACAGCGCAGATTACCAGGAAGGCATCAAGGCGTTCCTTGAGAAGCGGGCGCCGGTGTTTCTGGGGGAGTGAGGGGCGCAACGGCTGTCGGCGCGGTGTTTGTACCCTCCCCCACTCCCCCCTATCCTGGGGGCAAGTTAATTTGTTTCAACGAGATGCGGCGTAGGCGTCCCCGCAACTTCGTCATTCGACTCGAGTTCGCCGCAGAATCGTCATGGCAAAGGAGTTAGGGGTGGTTTCTCGGAGTTTCTGCGGCTTCTGGGCTGAATAGCGAACCATAAAACCATTGTGCGCCAAAGAGGCGAAATTATACGCAAAATGGACGAGGGGAAAATGCAGGGAAAAAGGGAAACAGGGTTCGCAGGTGCGAAATCGGGTTTGACAGGTGTTATGTGACGGGCTACCAGTACCCGGTATTCTGCAGGGGCGATGTGGCAAGCCAGAATTCAAGGGCTGGTGGGGTCGCCGCTGAGGACCGGGAGGTCCTCAGCACAGCCGGCCGGGAGGTCGGCGCTACAGTTTTCGGCGATGCATGCAGGATGCAACTTTGGAAGAGAAGCCTCCATGCCCATGAGGAATCCGCCCCATCCCGGAGATTTCATCCGAACCGAGATTATCGCTCCCGCGGGATTGACGGTGACAGCGGCAGCGGCGTCCCTGGGCGTTTCCCGGCCGGTGTTGTCGAGTTTGCTGAACGGCAAGGCAAGCCTCTCGGGGGATATGGGACTGCGCATCGAGAAGGCGTTCGGCGTGAAGATGGACACGCTGATGCGGATGCAGTCGGCTTATGAGATTGCGCAGACCCGGATGCGGGAGAAGACGATTCAGGTGCAGCGGGTTGTGCGGGCGGCTTGAGGGCTGTCGGCGGGCAGTATGGTTTGTGAAAAACGGGGTGATTGGGGTTCGTGGTTTCCCACCCTTCGCTAGGAAAAAGCGAAGGATGGGGTACCTGGCTTTATGGGTCGGTCGAACCCGGGCCATGCGCTCTGAGGCCGTCGTGGGAAAGTATGGTTATGATGAACGGGATGGTTGGGGTTCGTGGTATCCCACCCTTCCACGATAAAGCTGCGGAAGGATGGGGCACCCGGCCACTTTTCTAAGATTTGATCTGTCCGGTTAGTATTTGCATGTACGACCGTTCAGTGGATCGGTTATCCCATGCACCCTTAATGTGCTCGGTGAGTTTCGGGACATCTCTCTCGATCGTGGTGCGCCACAGGTTCTGACTGTAAGGCGACACCCTCATCATGCTGTCCACATCGAAGATAGGGCCCGTCCCTTCCGCTTTGATCAGCGCTACTGGAAGGTTCTTTGCGATTCTAATCCCAAGTTCAAACAGTACGTTTGGGTTGTGGTCTGTGAGATCTGCGATAACGAGATCTGCCTTTAGCAGTTGGTTGATGATTGTGGATTGAATCACATCGCTTCCTTGTTTCCGGGCCGTCTCCACGGCGAAGCCTGCGGCGTTTGCGGCGGGGGTGATCAGTGATGTGAGCAACTCATTGAAGAATCCAACTGGACGGGGGGAGTCGCCTTTCTCTCCAAACGGCATGATGACAAAAGCCGTGCGGTCGAACTTCCCTTTTGGCTGTCCAATAACTTGAATCTCACTCGGGTGTTCAAGCGCATTGTCTGTGGCAGGCAACTTCTGCGTTGGCCCGAGTCCCTTTTCTATTCCAAGGAACTTGCAGTTATCTTTAAAGATTTTGACAAAATCATCGTGCCACTCGGTTTCAAGGCCAAAGTCTTTCTGCAACGTATTGGTTAGAAATTCCTTCTTCGGTAGTTCCGCACTCCCGTAGTGTTCGAACACGCGCTTGAAAATGTCGATCGAGAAAAATGCCTCTAACATCTTCGCTCGTTTCGTTTCTTCGTCAGGCGCGAAGAATATCTCGCGCCCGATTGGCGCAAGCTCGATCTTGTCAGTATCGCGAGTTCCAATCGTCAGGCCATAGTCTCGAGCCGCGGCGGCCGTGTAGAAAAACTTATTGTTATTCTTTGCTACGTGGAGGGAGGCTTGCGCAACGTCCTCTGTGTCCCAGGGATTTCCGTTGTTCTGTTCGCGGATGGCCTGAGGAACGAGTAGAGCTTCTTCCAGGGTCCTTGCGGGATAGGGACGGGGCGTTCTGCCCCTTCTGGTTGGCTTTTGCCTTTGCGATTTCTTCCTTGACGCTTTCTTACTTTTTGGAGCTCTCTTCGGCTTAGGTGGGGAGCTCTTTTTGGGTGCAGTGGGCTTCACTGGAGCGTTGGTGGCGTTCTGGGCCGGGACTTCATCTTGCATGCCGGGTCTCCTAGGAGACTGTCGGGGATAGTGATTTCCGGTGCGCAGTTTGATCTTTCGTGGGAGTTTGCGGACTTCTGATCGATTGGATTTTTTCGGTCGGGTCGGCAGGTTGCATAGGCGCGGGGGAAGCCGTACAGGCTT
>CAIWFH010000204.1 GCA_903911925.1 uncultured Acidobacteriaceae bacterium | reverse complement strand
GCAACAGTAGTCGCGGTCACACGCGGGAACATAGCGCACACCTTGAATCTTGCTGGGCAGTTCCAGCCTTATCAGGTTGTAGATGTTCATGCGAAGGTGTCGGGCTATATCAAGCACATTTATGTCGATATCGGCGATAAGGTACATGCCGGCCAGACTCTCGCAATCTTGGAAGTCCCGGAACTGAACGCACAATTGAAAGGTACGGTGTCAGAATTTGGCCGCAGCAAGGATGAGATTACCCGAGCGCAGCATGAAGTTGCGCGTGCAGAGTCCGAGCATAGCGCTGTTCATGCCGATTACCTTCGCCTAACCCAGGCCGCGACAAAGCAGCCTGGGCTGATTGCGCAGCAAGAACTGGACAACGCACAGTCGAAGGATCTTTCAACGGCTTCTCAGATTGATGCTGCCAAGGCTGCCCTGGCGGCGGCGAGGCAAGGCTCGGACGTGGCCGACGCCGATCGTGAACGGGTGCAGGATCTCAACGACTACACCCACGTAACGGCGCCGCTCAGCGGGATTATTGTCTGGCGCTACGCAGATACTGGCGCGCTCATCCAGGCGGGCACTGCTTCTGATACCCAATCTCTTCCCGTCGTAAAACTCTCCGAGAGCAGTCTGCTGCGTCTGCGCATCCCGGTACCAGAAGACGCCGTAGCGTATATCCACGAGGGAGCAGAAGTGAATGTGCAGGTTGACGCAATCCATCGCACACTCGTTGGAAGAGTGGTTCGCTTTACGCGTGACATCAGCCCGGCCACGCGCACTATGGAGACGGAAATCGACGTCGAGAACAACGATCTGTCACTTACGCCAGGCATGTATGCCAATACAACCCTTGAGTTGGAGCGAGAGAACAACGTCTTGGTCATTCCAGTGCAGGCGGTCATACGGAACGGCAATCAGTCCTCGGTGCTGGTTATCGACATCCAGAATCGAGTCCAGACGCGTAATGTTGCGCTTGGTTTGCAGGGTTCCATGCTCGTTGAGGTGAAGGAGGGATTGAAAGAGGGAGAGAGAGTCATCACTGGCGGTCAGTCCAACTACCAGGTGGGCGAGGCCGTAAAACCAAGGGTTGAGCAACTCCCCACGGCAGATGTCAGTCAAGAGCAGTCAGGAGGCACAAAGTAATGCCTAACTTTGCTCTCAAATACCCGTTCTTCATCATCATGGTCTGCCTGGTAATCATGGTCGTGGGCGTGGTCAGCATTGCGTCCATGCCGGTGGACCTGTTTCCCCAAATCGATATGCCTGTCGTTGTCGTAGCGACGTTTTATTCAGGCATGCCGCCAAAGCAGATCGAAGCCGACATCACGGACACTTTCGAAAGATTCTTTACGCTTGGCAGTAACATCGACCGCATCGAATCGCGATCATTGACCGGCGTGAGCCTGATCAAGATTTACTTCAAGCCCGGAACTGATGCGAACGCGGCCTTAAGCAACATCGCCAATTTGGCAATGGCGGATTTGCGGCGACTACCCCCAGGTACCCTGCCTCCCGTAGTTCTCGGCATGGATGCTTCGAGCCAGCCCGTTTGCCTGGTTACGTTGAAGGGTGAGGGCCTGAACGAGACCAACCTCAAGGACCTGGCGCAGTTCCAGGTACGTAACCAGATTGCGAGCGTACCCGGGGCATCGGTGCCACAGCCGTTTGGCGGACGATATCGACAGATTATGGTTTATGTCGATCCGCTGAAACTGGAGGCGCATAACCTTAGTTTGATGGACGTCGTTCGGTCCGTGAATGACTCGAACCTGATTCTGCCCGCGGGCGATGTGCGCATCGGACCCAAGGACTACAACATCTACGCCAACAGCCAGGTCCCCACGCCTGAACAGATCAACGATCTTCCTTTGAAGTCAGTCGGGAATGCTTCTGTGCTCGTGGGGGACGTTGGGAAAGCGCAAGACTCGGGGACCATACAGACGAACATTGTTCGCATTGACGGTCAGCGGTCGGTGTATGTGCCGGTACTGAAGCAGGGCGGGGACAGTAACACCATCACGATCGTCAATGGAATGAAGGCCGCCATCAAAGACCTCGTCGATATTCCATCTTCACTCAAGACCGCTGTCGTCTTCGATCAATCGGTCTTTGTCAAAACCGCACTGAAGAATCTTGGCAGTGAGGGCGGAATTGGCCTTGTTCTGACCGCTCTAATGATTCTGCTCTTTCTGGGTAGCATCCGAGCTACTTTCGCGGTTCTCTTATCAATCCCGTTATCTGCATTGGCTGCGTTCATCTGTATTCGTATGGGTGGCGGATCGATCAACACGATGGTCCTGGCGGGCCTTGCCCTTGCCTTCTCCCGGCTCATCGATAACTCGGTTGTTGTGCTCGAAAACATCTTCCGGCATCTCGAAATGGGCGAGGCGCCGGAGGTGGCTGCGGAGGCAGGCGGCAAAGAGGTACAACTGGCAGTTTTGGCAGCCACATTCACTACGGCCATCGTGTTTTTTCCCGTGGCGCTCCTTTACGGAGTTAGCCGTTACTTGTTCACGGCCCTTGCTCTCTCGGTTGTGTTTTCGCTCTTTGCTTCCTACGTGGTTGCAATGACCGTCGTCCCGCTATATTGCGCGCGCTTCATCAAGCCATTCGCAGCGGATGCTTCGGAAGAACAAGAGATCGATGAGGAACGGCACATCGGGTATCACATTCCGAAGGGCCTTTCTGTCTTCCAGCGCATCGTCCGCGGCTTCAACAATCGGTTTCAAGCGATGCTGGAGAAGTATGTCTTCGTTGTGAATCGTTCGATACTGCGCCCGGTCGCAACGACCCTCAGCATTCTAGGGATGGTCTTGTTGAGCTTTGCGCTGTTTCCGCTTCTGGGGCGGTCGTATTTCCCACGCACAGACCCTGGGCAGTTTGTCATCAACATCAAGTGCCCTAGCGGAACACGTATCGAGTTGAGCGACCAATACATTGCAAGAGTGGAGAACGAAATCCGCCAGGTGATCCCAGAGCGGGATCTCGACATGATCGTTTCAAACATTGGCATTACGCCCGATTTGTCCGCCATCTACACAAGCAACTCATCCATGGACACGGCCTTTGTCCAGGTGAGCCTAAAAGAGGGTCATAAAGTAGGCAGCTACGAGTACATGCAGCGGGTTCGTCGAAGACTGTCGAATGAAATGCCCGAGCTGGGCACCTACTTTCAAGCGGGTGGCCTTGTAGATTCGGTGATCAATCAGGGCCTGCCGGCGCCGATCGATATACAGGTGAGCGGCAACGACTTGGACCAGTCGTTTGCAATTGCAAGCCAGATTGCTGGAAAGGTAAAGGGGCTTAAGAACGTCAGCGATGTTCTTATTCCACAGAATCTGCGATTCCCGGGACTTGAGTTGAATATCGACCGGGAGCGCGCAAGCCTGATCGGCCTGTCGCCCAAGGAGGTGGTCGACAACGTGATTACCGCGCTCACCTCGAACGGCATGATCGCACCGAGCTACTGGATTGACCCCAACACTGGCAACAACTACATGCTCACTGTGCAGTACTTTGACAACAAGATCGGCCACATGAGCATGGACGATTTCAAGCAGATTCCACTGCGGTCCGCGAATCAGGGGGACTATACGCCATTGCGGTCCGTAGCTGACATCAAGGAAATCAACACGCCAACTGAGGTGGATCACTTCAAGCTTCGTCGAGTGATCGACGTCTACGTCATGCCGTCCACGGAGGCACTGCAGGCAGTCAACCGCGAAGTCAATGACGTTGTGGCGGGGATCAAAACGCCTGGAAATGTCCGCGTAACGGTACGCGGCAGCGTTGTGAGTATGAATGAGTCGTTCAAGAGATTTGCCATCGGCCTTGTGCTTTCAATTCTGTTGGTCTACCTCATTCTGATGGCACAATTCGCGTCATTCGTCGATCCATTCATCATTCTCATGGCCATCCCGCCGGGGCTGTCTGGAGTCCTGCTCATTCTGCTCTTCACGCACAGCACGATAAACATCATGTCACTCATGGGCGTGATCATGATGACGGGCATTGTAGTGTCCAACAGCATTCTGATCGTGGAGTTTGCCGGGCATCTTCATGAGGGTGGCCTGCCGGTGGCAGAGGCCGTCGTTCAATCGTGCAAGATACGATTGCGGCCAATTCTGATGACATCGCTTGCAACTCTGCTGGGCATGATTCCGATGGCGCTGGGACTTGAGGCCGGAAGCGAACAGTATGCGCCCTTGGCTCGAGCCATCATTGGAGGCCTGGGCGTTTCAGTCGTAGCCACAGTCTTTCTGGTTCCTGCCGTATACCTGATTGTTCACGGCAGGAAAACGACAGAGATCATTGCTGAGGGAGAGGTTTAGAGAATGAGGAACCACGCACAATCGCACCTACTCCACACAGCACTAATCACACTTCTGGCGCTGTCGGCCCCTTGCGCACTCCTGGCACAGATCGATGTGGTGAAGGAGTCACTGCCAGATGCCCCACGGGCGAACCCATCGTCTGCCGGTTATGTTGGGCAGATCGCTCAAATGACGGCCGGTACGTCAAGCCAGATCCCATCGGCTTCCGCGGACGTTCAAACGTCAGGGCATGGTCCGCGCTTATCGTTGACCGAGGCCGAACAGATGGCCATCAAGAACAACCCAAGAATAAGCGTGAGCCGATTGCTCGTTCTAGCTCAGCACCAAGTAGTTAGGGAAACGAGAGCGGCGAGACTTCCCACTGCAACTGCCGCCATAACTGCAGAGAAGGCGGAAGATGCCTCTCGGGTCTCAGCGGGATCGCTCACGGCTTCGCGCCTCTTTGAGCACGCAGGAGCCGGGGGAGGTTTCACCCAACTAATCACGGACTTTGGCAGAACAGGGAACCTGTTGGCATCCTCAAGGTTGCAGGAAAAGGCCGAGAACGCGAGTGCTCTCGCCACGACTGAAGATATTGTCATCGCAACCGACCAGGCTTTCTTCAATGCGCTTCAGGCCCAGGCGCTGCTGAAAGTTGCGGAACAAAACGTCAGCACCCGACAGACAACGGAAACGCAGGTGGGCGAGTTGACTAAGAACAAGCTCAAATCCACACTCGACTTGAGCTTCGCTGACGTCAACCTATCGCAGGCAAAGCTATTGTTCCTGGATGCAAAGAATAACGTCGATTCGACGATGGCGTCTTTGGACGCGGTCTTAGGCCTCGACAGGCAGGTGGCATACGACCTGGTCGAAGACAATGCGCCTTTGCAAGCACCACCACAAGATGCCGAGCAGCTCACGCAACTCGCACTCCAGCAACGGCCGGACCTGCAGGCCCTGACTTATGGCCAACAGGCTGCCGTCAAGTTCAGCCATGCACAGCGCGACCAGATGCTGCCGAGCATAAGTGCCGCGGGAACTGCCGGAAGCGTACCCATTCGACCCGCAGCGTATTACAACACGAATTGGTGGGGCGGTATTGGCGTCAACATGAATATTCCGATCTTCAACGGCTTCCTGTATTCGGCGCAGGCGAAGGAAGCTGCCATCCGTGCTCAAGCAGTCTCGGAACAGAGCCGGGATCTGCGCGATCGCATGGTCCGTGATGTGCGGACAGCGTGGCTGGCAGCTAATACCGCCTTTCAGCGGGTGGCTGTCACAGACGAACTCTTGAGCCAGGCAAACCTGGCGTTAACGTTGGCACAGACGCGCTATCAATTGGGGTTGAGTTCGATCGTCGAGCTCAGTCAGGCCCAGTTTCAGCAGACCGACGCAGCGATCGGAAATGCGGATGCTCAGTATCAGTACCGGCTGGCTCTCGCGACGCTCAATTATCAGATCGGAGCAAATCCGTGATTGAGAACTTTAAATTGAAAGTGTTTCGCGTCGTTGCGGATACTCTGAACTATCGCAGAGCCGCAGACGAACTGCATCTCACGCAGCCTGCCGTGACTGCGCAGATTCGTTCACTCGAGGAGAGTCTTGGGATCACGCTTTTCGATCGCATTGGCCGCGATACGAACCTTACACCGGCGGGGATCACACTCCTACAATATGTTCGACAGATCGAGGCGATTACCAACGATGCCATCGCTGCGCTTGCTCCTTTCGGCGGGCAGGAAGGAGTTGAGCTGAGTATAGGGGCCTCCCATACAATCGCCGTCTATCTGCTCCCGAAGATCCTTCCCAGGCTATTGCGCGAATGGCCGAAGCTCCGACTCCATGTCATAGGTGGCAGCACGCATGAAGTCCTGCAGGCCTTAACGGCGCACCAGATCGGAGTCGCTCTGATTGAGGCACCCGCGTATCGTCCGGATTTGAAGATCCAAGCATTTGGAGAAGATGAGTTGACGCTCATTGTGAAGCCAGACCATCGCTGGGCGAAGAAGCTTGTGGTTAGGGCTGCGGAACTGGTCCAGGAGCCGATTCTCCTTCGGGAAGTTGGCTCCGGCATGCGTCAATTTGTTGAGGAGTACCTCGAACGGAACGGAGTCTTGCGACAACAGCTCCGCACATCCATCGATATCAACTCGACCGAAGGCATTGTCTCCGCAGTCGAGGCTGGACTTGGCGTAGGCTTTGTCCCATACATCGCGATCGACAAAGCGCTGAAACTGGGAACCGTCAAGGCAATTCCACTCGACAACGGACCGATCCGGCGCGAATTAAGCATCGTGCTTCTCAATGGTCCAGATCCAAGAGGGCCTGTCGGTCAATTGCTGGAACTCCTTCGAGAGCATGGTGCAAATAGACGGCGGATCGCGACAGCCAGTCAAGGAAATGAAGAGACGCGAAAAGTGGTTGTGATGGGGAATGGAAAGGCATCAGAACCTGAGGAGAGCCTTCCTGAATGAGTACCTTTTCTTTCTCGCTGGGAGTGTTTGTCAGTTCGGTCAAGGCGACCCTTCTCGGTGCCTTGACAGGGCTTGGTGGGGGAGTCCTCATCATTCCCGCCCTGTGCCTTCCATTCAAGATAGACCTGCACTATGCCCTGGGGGCTTCGCTCGTTTCCGCGATTGCAACATCATCCAGAGCTACCGCAGCCTATGCCCGGAAGGGATACTCGAAGGTTCGCACTGGAATTCTCCTGGAAGTTGGTACCACGCCGAAGCCAGCGCCAAAGTGTTGATTGTTTTGTTGTGAAGCTTTTCTGCGAGGAGATAGCCACGATGCCGGTAATTGGTGACAGGCCAGACTTGAACCTGAAGACGGTTATTTACGCAACCGACTTTTCCTTCTGTTCTCAAAACGCAGGATTCTACGCTGCGCGCATGGCCGCACATTTCTCAGCGAAGCTGCTAGTGACTCATGCATTCACTCTTTCACAAGCTGCCATGGAAGCTGAGATTAGTGATAAACGAGTGAGCCAGCAGAGAAAAGACTTAGAGCGTCTGCTTTCAAAAGAGGCTGCTCTGTTGGGAGTGGATTCTGTCGAAGCCATCCCAACTCTTCTCGAAGGCGATCCGAAAGAAGTCATCTCAGATCTGGCTGATAGGCAGGAACCGTCCTTGATTGTTTTAGGGACGCATGGTGGAGGCAGGTTCGAACGTGGCGTCATTGGGTCTATGGCTGAGAAGATCCTCCGGTCTACACGCTGGCCAACACTTACCGTTGGCCCGCATGTGCAGTCTGTGTCTTCGAAGAACCTTCGATTCGATAAGCTTCTCTTTGCCACGGATTTTACGTCTGCGGCGGCCAACGCGGCAAACTATGCCGTGACCTTTGCGGAGGTGTTCGGAGCAAAGCTTGATGTGCTGAATGTGATTCAGGAAGATGCCATAGAGCATCCAGATCGATTATCCGACCTCCAGAGTCGTTTCTATGGTGCTCTCGACGGCGTTGTACCGCAACAGGCCAGAGAGTTCTGTGATCCGAGAACCTATGTGGCAGTGGGTCGCGCACATGATCGAATCCTTGAACACATCAGTGAGTGTTCTATTGACCTCCTGGTGCTCGGCATTCGGAAGACATCACATCTAAGCATGGAAATGAGAACATCGGGGGCCTTCCGGATCATCGTCGATGCCGCATGTCCAGTCCTAACGATTAGAACCTGAGAACTGGATCGCTTCGCTGGAGACTTGGATGGGAAAACGCAAAAGGCAGTCGCGCTACGAGCATAATCACACCCCGACAACACTGCTTATGGCGTCGTTTGGCGGTGGCTGTGCATTCATCACCATAGAGACCACATTTCCAGACCTAATCGAGCTGTGGGGGCTAAATATGAACAACCTCCTAAGATGGCAAGTCCATATGGGATCGGTCTGCGTGGGAACCTTAACATTCATCCTATTCTTGTTTGTTCTGGAAGTACTGGAGACAAGGTCGAAGATAACGGCATGGCGATCAAGTGCGCCGTGGTTGCCTCTCATTCTCCTCACGGCATTGGCTACGGCAATTCACATCCCGTTCTACGTTGTAGTTCCGATCGGTGCCATCTATGGTATTTGGGCGTATCGCCGAACGTGTAGCGTGCGGCAGTCGCCCCGTTTGTCATAACGTTGACCTACACTAACACTCTCGATGGTGCGAAAGATCGGGAAGGTCAGCAGGATGGGCTTTGTGGCCAGTGGGCTGTGTGATTGTGGTGGACATCGCCAACGCATCTCCCGCTGCCGATTGGTTGCGGTGGCGAAAACAGTGATATAGGTGACCAATTATGAATGCAAATAGCGTTGTGGCCCCTGCGAAATCTAGTCAGCCAGCAAAACCAGTTCAGGAAGTCGCATCGAAAGGGCTGACGAGCGATGAGGCGCATGCTCGTCTTGAAAAAGACGGACCGAATGCAATGCCTGACACGTCTACTCATCCGCTTCGCAACGCATTGGCTAAGTTCTGGGCGCCTGTTCCATGGTTGCTCGAAGCCTCCATTGTGCTTGAGCTTGTGCTGCACAAATACTACGAGGCCTTGGTCATCGCGGCCTTGCTGGTGTTCAATGCAGCGCTTGCATACTTCCAAGAGAGCAAGGCTCAGGCTACCTTGACAGCTCTGAGGTCGCGCCTCGCCCTCAATGCCTCTGTCGAACGCGATGGCACATGGAAGATTGTTCCGGCCGCTGAATTGGTATGTGGCGACCTGGTGAAGCTGTCGTTAGGCAGCGTGGTCGCTGCCGATGTGCACTTGACCGGTGGATCGGTGCAACTCGATCAGTCAATGCTCACAGGCGAATCCTTACCGATTGAAGCCGGTCCAGGTGTAGACACTTTTGCAGGGGCTCTGGTGCGGCGTGGGGAAGCAACTGCAGAGGTCACGGCTACGGGCGCCCGCACCAAATTCGGCCGCGCGGCGGAACTTGTTCGTACCGCACACGTCGTGAGCACACAGCAGAAGGCTGTCCTAAAGATTGTGCGCAATTTGGCCATCTTCAACGGCGTTGTAATTCTGGCAATGGGGATCTATGCCTATGTGCACGCGATGCCGTGGGCTGAAATTGTTCCTCTGTTGCTCACGTCGGTTCTTGCAGCCATTCCGGTTGCGTTGCCTGCAACATTCACCCTCGCCGCCGCAGTCGGAGCCCGTTCTCTAGCCAAGCTGGGCGTGTTGCCGACACGTCTCTCGGCCGTCGATGAAGCTGCGTCGATCGATATCCTGTGTTCGGACAAGACCGGAACGCTCACTCGCAATGAGCTTTCAGTAACAAGCGTTCGCCCCTTGCCCGGGTTCGATGAAGCTCACGTTCTCGGGTTGGCAGCTCTGGCCAGTTCTGAGGGCGGTCAGGACCCTGTCGATCAAGCGATTCGATCTGCCGCCTCTCACAAGCTTGCATCTGACTTGCCAAAGCTTGCGACGTTTGTGCCGTTCGACCCTGGGAAGAAAACATCAGAAGCAACCGCGACAGATGCAAAGGGGAGCGCCGAGCACATCGTCAAGGGAGCTTTTACTGCGATAGTAGCCCTCACGGGTCCGTCGCCGGCCGCCGCCGCGATAACCGACGAACTCGAGAAAAGTGGTTTCAGGGTCTTGGCAGTTGCCGCGGGCACCCCTGCTTCGATGCAGGTTATAGGCATGATCGCGCTCAGTGATCCGCCCCGGACTGACTCAATCTCTCTCATCTCGGAATTGCATACCCTCGGCGTACGCACTGACATGGTGACGGGAGACGCTCCGGCTACGGCTGCAATCGTCGCACATGCCGTCGGATTGACCGGGCCTGTTTGCCCACCCGGAAAGCTTCCCATAGGTGTCAAGCCAGAGGATTTTGCAGTGTTCGCAGGCATTCTTCCCGAAGGCAAGTATGACCTCGTCAAGGCATTCCAGAAAAGCGGGCACGCGGTCGGGATGTGCGGAGATGGCGCCAATGACGCACCTGCGCTCCGTCAGGCGCAAATCGGCATTGCCGTCTCGACTGCCACCGACGTGGCCAAATCGGCGGCAGGTGTTGTACTGACCGAACCTGGTCTGGCCGGCATTGTTGCCGCCGTGAAAGAGGGAAGAATCACATTTCAGCGCATTCTCACCTACACGCTGAACTCGGTGATGAAAAAGATTGTGCAGGTACTGCTGCTCGCGGTCGGCCTGATCATGACTGGGCATGCGGTCCTGACTCCCATGCTAATGGTCATTGTGATGATCACCGGCGACTTCCTCGCTATGTCGCTGACCACGGACAGCGTGCGGCCATCCAGTAGGCCCAACTCCTGGCAAATCGGCAGGATTACGATCGCGGGAATCATCCTGGGAATCTGTTTCCTTGCGTTCTCTGCAGCAATATTGGCTTTTGGAAAATTCCAAATGCATTTGGGGATTGAAGCACTTCGAACCATTACCGTGGTTGGGATTGTTTTTGGAAGCCAAGCCACCACTTACGTTATGCGCGGGCGGCAACACTTATGGGGACTGCGGCCTAGCCTGACGCTTTTACTATCTTCGGCAGCCGATGTACTTATCATCTCAACGCTGGCGATTTACGGAATCGCCATGGCTCCCTTGGCCCCGTGGGTTGTTGCTTGTGAGTTTGCCGCTGCCATTGCCTTCGGATTGGTTCTAGACGTTGTAAAGATTCCTGTCTTCGTTCGCCTTCGCATCTCGTAGAGCAGTATAAGAACTGCGCGAGGCCACTTCGCGCAGCCCCCAGTTTTGAGTGGTTGCAAATGGGGAAGACAATGACCTGCTATGGGGTGCCGACTTCAGTTCCCGGAGCGTTCAGCTTGAGTTTCAAGATCTCGATTTCAGCCTTGACGTCCAGGCGCGCAGAGAGAGGGTTCCTGTGTAACTCCTTAAAGGATCCCCCTCAGTGATTCTAGGAGTGGAAGCTGATTGTGTGGCGGCTTCAACCTGGAAATACTCTGCCAGACTCACTGTTGCTCAGCGAAAGATACGTTGATGAGTCATTGAAATATTTGATGTTTACACCACGGAATTGAAGTTGACGCCAACCTCGGCAACGGCAGAACGTTTTCCGGCTTTTAACATCAACACACATAGAGGTAAATGACGATGATAGCCAGATTGATGACGACCGCGCTCCTCTGCACAGGAGTGTTATGCGCGCCGGCATTTGGCGCCGACCAAGCCCACCCCGGCACTGTGAATTATGTCGAAGGCGCGGCTTTTCTTGAGGGCAAGCAACTGACCGAAAAGAGTGTTGGAAGTGTCGAACTCAATGCGGGCGAGGTGCTTTCAACAACAACGGGAAAGGCGGAGATGTTGCTTACGCCGGGGGTGTTCCTGCGGCTCGACGATAACAGTGCGGTGAAGATGATCTCTCCCGACATTACTCCGACCCAGGTGGAGCTAGAGCGCGGTCGGGCAGCAGTAGAGGTGGATGAGCTTTACCCGCAGAACAATCTTGAGATCCTGGACGCGGGTATGAATACGCAACTCGTGAAGACCGGTTACTACGAGTTTAACGCCCGCAACCGCACTGTAATGGTCTTCACGGGCAAGGCTGCGGTCGAGGTTGGGGACGGAAAATATCAGGTAGTGAAAGGCCATCACGAATTCGCGCTTGGGGAAG
Organism: uncultured Acidobacteriaceae bacterium; assembly: GCA_903911925.1. GTDB lineage: Bacteria > Acidobacteriota > Terriglobia > Terriglobales > Acidobacteriaceae > Telmatobacter. The sequence continues at coordinate 5,592 of CAIWFH010000204.1, read as the reverse complement.
GCGCGAGAGAAAAGACGGTCAATTTCGATGCCCGCACGGCCGAGGACGAGTTATACAACTGGAGCAGCCTGCGCTCGCAATACCTAGCTGAAGCTAATAGTCAGATAGCCGGGCAGTACGCCGGTGTTTCAGGCTTTAGTCCGGGCTGGTATTGGGATCCCTATATGTGGGATTACACCTTTATTGGTATGGACCCATACTGGAGCCCGTTTGGCTTTGGCTTCTACCCGCCATGGGGAAGAGGCTTCTACGGAGGCGGGGTTTACAGACGCGGCTACTACGGTCACGGACCTGGTGGCAGAGGCCGGGGAGGCCTCGGCGGAGGCGGCTTCCACGGAGGTGGCGGTGGCTTCCATGGGGGCGGCGGTAGCGGCTTCCATGGTGGCGGTGGAGGAGGAGGGCACCATTAACCCGGACTTGCTGCGGGTTCGTTGTCCGCTCTCTTTTCAATATTGTTTTACTGCTCGCTCGAATAATTTGTTCCGCAACCACTGTGTCAGCGGCGGGAAAGCATATTTCAGATGCGCATTTCCTCGGGCATTGGATTCTTGGAGTACTGCGAAGATGAGGTACAGGATGGTCCAATTAGTTTTCAGGCGAGCCAGAGTCCCTCCGCCGTGGGCGGACTTAGACCATTGATTGAGTCTACCTTTCTCAAGGTGCCATCACGCTGTATTCAATTCCGGGGCATTCGAGAAATGTAAGCAGTCCAGGCCGCTTCCACAACGTTCTATCAGGAGGTTTCCGATGTCTGTAGGTAAGGTTTTCTCCCCACGGATGGTGCATGTTGCACTGATTGCGTGTGCCGGGCTTCTAATTCCGCCGTCCGCTACGGCCAACGCACAATCTCGGAAGGATTACAGCTCATCCCGAGACAATAGTCTGTACTCAAACGAAGAAGTCGCTGGCTCCTCTCTGGCGACCGAGCACAAGGATCGGAACAACGGCTATGATGGCGGCTATGTGTCGCATGACTGGTCGAGCCGTCTTACCTTCGAAGGAGGTGGCGGGTTCACAATTCCGGCGGGGAGCGCTAGGCAGTTCGAGAATAAGGGTTGGAATATAAAAGCCGGAGGCGGCTACAAGCTGAATGATCGCTTCAGCGCCATGCTTGACTATGACTATGTCTCGATGGGCATACCAACCGCCATCCTGAACCAGGTGAATCCGCAAGGGGGCGGGGCCACGCACCTCTGGTCGCTGACAATCAACCCGATCTTCAACTACAAATCAATTGGCAGATGGGGCGGCTATGTGGTCGGTGGCGGTGGCTTCTACCGCAAGGTCGTTAATTTTACCCAGCCCTTCAACGATCAATGCGTCTACTACGACCCGTATTACGGCTGCATCCCAGGCGTCGTAAACCAGACCGTTGCTCATTTCTCAAACAACGCGGGGGGAGTGGACTTCGGCACCGGCTTCACTTACGAGTTGTCCGATTCGGGCCGTGCAAAACTGTTCTTCGAAGGCCGGTACGTGTGGGTCGACAACCAGCCGAGCGCCAACAATACCGCGAGCACTGGCGGCTATGCGCCCGCCAACTACCGCACCGAGTACATTCCCATCACAGTCGGCATTCGGTTCTAAAGACTCGACAATCCGCGATTCGTTAATGTGACGGGCGCGACAAAGGCGCGCCCGTCGCAGGAGGAAGACGACAGAAGCATCGGGGCATCTTGACCGTTGGTGCAATAGGAGAAAAGACAGGCGGAGCGACGGCTATCGATGGTTGAGCTCAATCTCCGTCAACGCATCCATCACTGAGGTGAGGGGAGATGAACCAAGTCTCATTTTAAGTTCCATTCGGTCCCAACGTGCGAAGCGGGTTGAGTCTTCGCATTCTTCTGATGCATTCAGCGAAGGCAAGTTCTATCCGAGATAACAAAAAGTTGGTTAAACAGCAAGCAACATTCCACCCGAACCAGAGTCTATAGTGAGTTAGCCTGAATCCATGTAGGTTGGACGGACTGCTCAACACATTGTCAACCAAAGGCCCATTCACGATATCCGCCAACGCCAAGCAGGGGCGGAGCAGATGCCCGTCATGGAGACAGGTATTTAAGCCCTGTGCTCTTGGGCTCTTCGCACTGGGAATTGCGGTCGCTCTTTGGGGGTTTGGTTACAAGCTGTCCCTTTATCACCGTCATGCGGTCCCTTCGTCACGCGCCTCGGTGGCTAAATTGTGGATTGAGCCAAGGGACGCTTCTGTCGTTGTGAATTCCAAACTCAAGGCCGGATCGCGTCTCATTCCTGGTTCACCGGTGTTTTCCGGCTCCATCCAGCAGTTTCCCCATCTCGATAATGCCGTCTCCCGCATTCTCCCCGTCTGTAGGCGCGGCGTTGTATATTTCGATTTCCTGATCCCGTTCCGCTCTCCCCCTCCACTTCGCTTCTTGCTGGCGTAACTGGCACTGTGGTTCTCATGCCGGAGATGGCTCCGTTGCCGCGTGCTATGGAACGAACTGTATATCGAAGCATTTTCCCTGTGGAGGAACACTATGTATTCCCTCTGGTTCCTGCTCGCAATAGTGCTGGCAGCTCCAATGTTTGCAGTGTGGCTAATTCGACGATTTGGAAAGCGCGAAATCCGCGACAACATACCACCCGTTCCCCAATCTCCCTCCCAACTTGAAATCGTACCCGAGTCCAGGGCGAGACCAACGCGGGTGGTGCAATGGATCTCAATCGGCGACTTCATGAGGGTTCTTACAAAGTCCAGAGATATCATCGTGGTCGACTTGAGAACAGACGATGAGCGGATACTGTCCCCAATTCCAGCCGCGTTCGTGCTTCCCGTAATGCCGGACGAATTGGACAGCGTATTGGGATGGCTTCCCGCAGACAGAAGCGTGGCGTTTTGCGGCGCTTTCAAACTCTGTATCCTGCTGATCGTGACTAGTCCGTGCATGGAAAGTTCAGCGCCTCTTTACGTTCTGGAAGGCGATCTTCGCCTCGCGGAGGTTGCATGAACAAGCTCTGCAGTGTCGCTACGAACGCCAACGAAAGCGCCATCGGAACTCTGGACCAGAAGGATGCTCGGATGCCAAAACCGATCCACGTGCTCTTCGTGGGCCCGCTGGATTTCGGCAGCATGGTGCACGATGCCCTGCTTTGTGGACCAAACTCCCGTCTCTCCATAGCACCGGATTATCGGGAATTGTGGGTGATTCCGAAGCAGGAATCCATTCAGGTGGTAGTCCTTCACAGCACGCTATCCTCTTTCGAACTTGACGATGCAACTCGGTTCATTCGCCAGCGGTGGCCCCACACCAGAATCCTGGTGATCCGTTCGAGCGAGGGCTCTCTTGATGATGCTTTATACGACGATCGCGTGGCTCCCACCGTGGAACCGGAGGTTCTACTTACTACAATTGAGCGGCTTACAGGAAGGTGGCGCGAGTGGAGGTCTAGAGATGTTGAACTGTAGCGTGGGAATTCCAGAGACTACCGATGCCGCTGCTGTCTCAGCTGCGGCAGAGCGCGGCGAAACTGTATTCGCCTTTGCCTGCAACTCCGAAATCACCAGCCCGGCAGTGGATAGGTACTGCGGAATCCAGGGGAATAACCGAGGGCTGTCCCCTCTGCCCAAAGGGAGGGCGTTTGAGGACATGTTAAGTACCATGGCTGCCGCGAATTCGAATTCAGGGCCGAGCACATGGGACTTCAAACTTGCTACATTTGTTCAGGTTGCTGAGCAGCGTCGCGCCCAGATGTTGTGGCTGGCGCAGCGGATTACTAGCAATCGTGAAGAAGCCGAGGACATTGTGCAGGAGGCCCTTTTAAGGGCCTTCAAAAACTTGCGGCATTTTCGCGGCGAATCGCAGATGGGCACCTGGCTAGGTGTGATTGTGCAAAACACCGGGCGCGAGTGGCTCCGAAGGCAAAAGGGGCGAGTGTACCTGCCACTGGAGTCTTTCCGTAACAGCGATGACGAGCCTGTCGTGCTCGATTTTCCTGATCCAGGTCGAAATCCAGAGCAGTGTTGCGAGCACAGGGAGATGGAAAATATACTGCTTTCAGAAATTGACGAACTGAACTCAGTCTGTAAGCGCGCAATTCAGATGTGCGCCCTTGAGGAACTCTCGCACCTTGAGGCAGCGAATGCGCTTGGCGTGAAGGTCTTTACCATCAAGTCACGAGTCTTTCGCGGGAAACGAATGCTGAAAAGAGCAGTAAGGCTCTGCAGAAGGGAGGTTTTGAGCGATGGCTTTGGCTCTGCTCACCCAAGGGTGCAGAGACCGGCTTGTCCTGAACCGAATACATTGGCTCGTTCACTATAGCTAGTGCACGAGAACCAGGTACACACACATGCCGATCCCAGCGGCAGCCAACATTAGTCCAAGCGCTACGGCATCTCTCGACACACGTCCCGGTATCCAGGTACCCGATTTCAACTCGTGAATCAGTTGAAAGTGTCGCAGGACAGAACTGAGGATGACGATCACACCCAAGCCCACCAATGTTACCCCAGACCAAACGGATAGGCCAGTGGTGCGCGCGGGAAGATGTGATTCGCTTGCGCTAAGCTGCCGGAAAAACAGTCCGAAGCGGCTGACCGCAAAACCGATACCGATCAATCCGAGCCCCGTACGAATCCAAGCTAAGAAAGTCCTCTCGGCTGCGAAGTAAACCCTGGGGTCCTGCTCGGCGACTTTGTCCATTTATGAATTGTAATGAAAATGCGGGCCGAACTCGATTCGGGTTCGCGACAGTTGGCCTAGGGGGGGACAGATACCGTAATCGATGGCGCCAGGTAGCTAGGCAAATTCGGCAGCTCTCTGAGTCGAGGGGCTCCTCGTACTGCTGGGAGAAAGGAATTTACACGCGAGGGCTCTTCCGGGCACACGCAATAGAAGTACAGATTCCTCCGGCGGACTTGCAGGTGCCATGGTGCCCAGGTAATCTGCAGGCCGCTACGACACATCATTGAAAATCAAAGCCCGTGTTTGTTCATTCCAGTGGACTGCAGTCTGTTGCAAGGTGATTGAAAACTCATATCGAGTCCGCTTCTCGCTCCGCGACTTCCTGTTGGCTTCATCCAGACGGCCGATCAGTCTGCCAGCCCGCTCCGTAGAACCCAGGTCAAGTTCGTGGCGCCAACCCTAGATTTCGCCATATACTGCGTTCTATACCTTTGCTTCAGATGAGTCGGCGACTCCTCCTGTCGGTAGCTGATCGGGCAAGTCAAGGCGCGCCACGCCAACCCACCCAGACGATACGACGTCGTTGAACGCGGCAAGGTCTTACCAACAGCAAGGCACGGCAGTCTTCGACCACGTGTTCTCCATCGGCTGGGACAGTGTATGGTGGCAGCTCTCATCCGAGCCGCCGCGGTTCACTAATGCGACGATTGCCGTGCCCTGCTGCTAGCAATTGCCAGTCGTTCACAAAAACCATCAGTTGCGCGCGGGTTTTTACGCACGATAGTGCGCGACAGGTAGATTCAGCTCTGTCTGCTGCTTTGGTCTCGTCTTCCGGCCAAAGCGGCGGCTGAATGGCACGGGTTCTCTCATGCCTGAGGTCGGCGAGTATTCGGGACCAGTAAACGATGCTTCGCTCGGTCCGTGCCTGTCGAGATTGTGCCTCCCGGAG
>CAIWFH010000203.1 GCA_903911925.1 uncultured Acidobacteriaceae bacterium | reverse complement strand
ATCTGCATGGCCAAGACGCAATACTCTCTGTCCGATGATGCTTCGAAGCTGGGCAAGCCCACGGGGTTCCGGGTCAACGTCAGGAACCTGAAAGTATCCGCAGGCGCGGGCTTCATCGTTGCACTCACCGGCGAAATCATGACCATGCCCGGCCTGCCCAAAGTCCCAAGCGCCGAAAAGATCGACGTCGACTCCACCGGCAAAATCTCCGGGTTGTTTTAACCTCTATCCACATCTTCCGGGTATACCATCCATTCCGCAAACTACGCGGAATGGATGGTATACCACAATACTCAAATAGCCCCGTTCACCCGGAGCCCCGGGGGCTCCTGCGACAGGTCTTCGTCAAAGGGGTGGGAAAACGCCTCCAAAAATAGCCGCTGTCATTCTGAACGAACGGGGCCCCAAACGTCTTTCAGTCTTGGGGTGGTGAGCGAAGAATCTGCATTTGCATTCTCCCGTTTCTGACAAGTTTCTTTAGGTCATCGCCCTAGTTTGCCCCCGTCACCTTCCCCGCAAGAGTGAGATCGATCCCCACCTCTTTCGCCACCTTCAAAACAAAAATGCTCGGATCCTTCAATCCCCACTGAACGTAGGGCACCGCAAAGCTCCCTTTTGCCGTGATGCTTGTCCCGTCGATGTGGACCTGCATCGGAACCGTCAAGTCATGCGGGGTCCCATGCAGCGTGAACACCCCGGTCACTTGAATTGAAGAGTCGCCCGCCGCCGCAATCGTGCCCTTGTAGCTCTTGGGCGCAAAAGTCACTTCGGCAAAATGTGCCGTATCCAGCACGTCCCCATTCATCTTCTTGTCGCGGCTTGCGTCGCCGCTATTGCCGCTTCCCGCAGCCACAACCACCGAGCCTGAGATGGTTTGCGCCGCGCGGTCGAAGTCGATCATGCCACTCTGCACATGAAATGTTCCATTCACATGATGGGTGTTCCCGCCAAGAAGAAAGACCACCTGGCTCGCGTCGGGGTTGACGCTGAAGCTCTGGTGCTGCGCCAGCGCTGCAGGCGCGAGAGAAAGAGGTAACGCGAGGAAGAGGAGCTTTGTGCAGGTCGTCATGGTTGTTCTCCTATGTTGAATCGGTTCTTACTGTTTTTGAAGTGATCGCGCGATCTGTTGCGACAACCATTGGCTGATGGAGGCAATTTCAACGTCGGACAAGTACTCATGTCCGGACATATCCGTACCGGGAACCCCGAAGCGTGTAATCTGCGCAATGCGCATCAAGCGCGGGGCGTCAGGCCCCAAAGGCGGAAGGTAGAAGTAGGGCCCAACTAACAAATCCGGTGGAAGTCGCTTGAACTTCGCCTGCCAAGACAGGCGCGTACGCCCGTCCGCAGCGTGGCAGGTGGCGCAGTCGCGGCGGTACAGCCGTTCGCCCAATGCGGCGTCAGCACTCTGAACAGCCCCCGTCGAAGGCTGCCACAACCTCTCCCCGGCAACGTGCTGCTTCGTGCCCACCCCATGCAAACTCGCAAGATAAGCCACCAGGTCGTCTCCCCGCTGATCCTGGAAAAGAAACCCATACGAAGGCATGATCGAGGCCCCGCTCACTTCCGGCGGATTGTAGAAGTGTGCCTTCAACCACAGCGGCGACCGCCGTCCTCCCACTTGCGACAGGTCCGGTCCCTGGCGTCGATTCCCGATCAGCGGCGGATGCTGCAGCCGCAATTCGTCAATGGTCTCTGCAGGCCCCCACATCTGCACGTCCGCCGAGTTGGGGCGCACATACTGCGAGTGGCAATGAATGCATCCCTCGGAGATATAAACGTGACGTCCTCGCTCGACTTGCGAAAGCTGAACCGGCGCATCAACCTTGGTCAGCGCTCGATTGGCATAGAAGGCCAGCAGCAGAACCGCCGCAGTCATTGCAAATTCGCGCTTGCGGTGCAAAACAAATTTGACCAGCCACGGCAACAGCACAACTGCTCCAGCTGCCAGAACAAAGACTGGCGGAACATACCCAAGGTTCTGTCCCATGCCGATTCCCATCGCCGAGCCTGCCCATCCTGCAATCGCGTAAATCCATCCAGCCATCCGTCCGCGCTCGGCCACTATCGAAGCAGGCGCAAGCAGCGAAGGATAAGCGACCAACGCCACCGAGTAAAGCGAAACGCCAATTGGATAGAAGCATGAGGCCAGCGCCGCGCGCTCAGGGTGCAGCAGCAGAAGGCACGCCGCGCCGAGCGCAACAAAAGCGGCAGAAAGAACAATCGCAAGACCCCGCCGCGGCAATAGCCAAACCGCCGCCAACGCCGCCGCAAAATGCAGCAGGCCGTTGACGACAAGATGAACCGTCCCAACCCAGGTTCCAGCCTTCAGCGCCGGAGTGTTCTGAATAATAAAAAACGCCGCAGAATCCAGCCAGACCAGCGCAGCAAAGCACGCCAGCACGCGCACAAAACCAAAATCGGAATGCGGCCGCGCTTCTGCATCTTCTACCGTCGCGGTTGCGGACAGCAGGGTGATTCCAATGCCGGCCATGCACAACACGCCAGCAACAAGCGCCTGCACGAAGGCTGAAGCGGTAAACAACGCCGGCAGATTGCAAATCAAATACCCAACGCCCGTGCCCACACCCACCATTAGCAGCGGATTTCGATCTGCCGCCCATAAGCGAAGATGCGTGGCCACGGTGACAGTGACCACTCCGAGTCCCGCGCCAATCATAAACGACACCACAATAGCTGCGGCAGTCCCAAGCGGCAATAGCGACAAGAACGCCGCCGCGCCTGATACAGCAAGCCCAATCCGCAGCCGCAGATTGGGCGAGGGCCAGAGACTCACGCGCGGCGCAAGCAGGCTGAAGAGCACGCCGCCAAACGCCATCGCGCCCATCACGGTCTTCAGGTGCGCTCCGGCTAATCCAAGAGCCGCCAGCCGAGCAAGAAATGCAAATTGCGCGAAGATCAGGAAATAGACATACGTGATCGCGACAAGGCTCGCGCCCTGCCAGCCCGGCAAGCCTCTTCTACCGCGCGACATGCGCTACCCAGCCTCTGCGAAGTCCGAGGCCCTGGAACAGAACGCAAGCCGCATCGAACGCGGCCACCGTCAACCAGTCAGCCTCAAGCATGTGCGTCGTGATCTGCGCGACAAGAAAGATCGCGACACTCGCCCGCGTGATCGCCGTCAGCAGCCATACCACTTCAAGCTTGCACGGGCTGCCTCTGCGGGCCATTACCACCGCGCCGTACAGGCACGCCAATCCGACCGACAGCACAAATGCGCCGACAAAAGAAAAGTACGGAATCGCATCCTCGGGCACGTGCAGGCCGATCAGCCTCAGCGCCAGCCCCGGCAGCACGATAAGCAAAATCCCCGTAGCGGTGTCAGATACGCCAATCAAAAACTGGTAGGCAAGAAGGATGGGGCGGTTCATGCTGTCTTCTCCAAAGCTACATCAATCTGAACTGCGACCGGTTCGCGAACCAGTGTCGAAGCATCCACGAGCCAGTCAAGCGAGGCGAGGAGCATCAACGCTCCCGCCACAAGACGAAGTACATACAGAGCGTTGCGCGCCATGCCCGGCGCGATGGTGAACGCCGGATCAAATCCCTCGCGCCAGCCGGCCGCGGTCATCAGCAGGATGTACGCGATGACGCAAAATTGCCAGGCGTAGAACGAGCGTGTGCGGTTGAAAATCCATCCGCCCTCGCCCAGCAGTTGCACCATGACAAAGATGATCAAACTCGATGTGAAACCGGCCATGGCCACAAACGAGTGCCCCACAAGCCCATCGGTGAATTTGAAGTGGTCCAGCACGCCCGGCAAAAAGAACACCCACCCCGTAATCAGCAGCGCGCCCCACCACCACAGAAAAGCCTGCCGCCATCGCCGCGTTGCCGCGTGCCATTCGAAGGTCGCGTAGTACGCCGGCATCAGCGGCAGCCACGCCAGCAGGCTGCCCAGGCTCACGTACTGCAGCGGATGAAGATGACTGATGTCGGCCCGGCCCAGCGCGGCGCAGATCAGCGACTCAGCAACCAGCACAAGCCAACTGACGGCGATGATTCTCGAACTACCGGCCTTGCGCAGAGTGAGCCCATAAGGCAGCATCAGCAGAATCGCAACAATTACAAGTGACGACTCCAGTTGGCTCGCCCCCGTGGGGCCGCCAGTATCTGGATTCACCGCCGGATAGATGCCCGGATCGGCAGCCACGTAGATGAGAAATGGCACAGCTAACAAGACCAGCAGTCCCGCAAGCTTTCCAGCCCATGAAGCCGTTGAGCATTTCTCCGATCTGTTTTTGAAAAAGCTGATCGACAAATAGAGCCAGAGCGTCAGCATAGCCGCCGAAAACAGCACCCGCGCGTAGCCGCTCCAGTCCAGAAAAAGCTTGCCGCTGCTATGGCCGCTCAGCCAGCTGAACACGCCCACTCCCAGCGCGGCAGACCAGACCCACAGCACCGTGCGCGCCCATCGCGCCATCGGCTCGCGATCCGCGCCATACACCTTGAAGAGAAAGCCGGCCATGGGAATGCTCGTCCACCCATAAAGCTCCAGGTTCATGTGCACCATGATCCAGCGGCCGTAGGTCCACTCGCCCAGTTGCCTGTTCAGTGCGGGAAAGATCAGCAGCAGCGCGATCAGCACTCCAACCGCATTGGCAAGCACCAGCCAGAACAGTCCGTGCCACGCTGCATTGGCGGCGGCGCGCTCTTCGTTCGTCAGCGATGCAGGCTCATCGAGCGTATTGGACTTCATGGATTCTTCCATCGTGCATTTCCAGAAGGCGGTCGCAGCGCTCGGCCAGGCCGCGGTCGTGTGTGGCCATCACCAAGGTAACTCCCTCGGTCGCCACCATGTCCATCAGCAACGCAAAAACAGTGGCGCTGGTCTGTTCGTCCAACGATCCGGTGGGTTCGTCGGCCAGTAGAATCTTTGGCCGGTTCATCAACGCGCGGCAAAGCGCCGTGCGCTGCCGCTCTCCGCCGCTCAGTTTCTGAATGCGATGACCCAGTCGATGACTCAACCCGGTGCGATCCGCAAGTTGATGCAACCGGTCCAGCGCCGTCTTGTGCTTGGTTCCCGCAGCAACCGTGGGAATCAGGCAATTCTCTTCCAGCGTCAAATCGGGAATCAGGTTGTGGAGTTGAAAAACAAAGCCGACTTCATGACGCAGCAGCCGCAGCAAGTTGCGGTGCCTGTTGACCTCGATGCCGTTCACCGCGACGCGCCCGCGGTCCGGCGCATCGAGGCCCCCGAACAAATGCAGCAGCGTGCTCTTGCCGCAGCCCGACGGTCCGCACAGTGCCACTGTTTGTCCCTCGATGGCTTCAAAAGCGATGCCCTTCAAGACAGTGATGGTCCCCTCATCGTAGCTCTTCCACACATCCTCTGCGCGCAACACGACGCGCCCGCGCCCCATCTCTTGCTCGTTCACTCTCATTCGAAGCGAAGCGCCTCCACCGCGCGAATGCGCATGGCGTATGCAGCCGGATAAAGTGCACCGGCCACGCCGGTCAGCAGCGCTAGCACAATCACGATCAGCATCACCAGCGGTTGCAGCGTCACATCCACGTAGCCATGCAGCGCCGGAATCAACTTGAGTCCGAACAGAAAACAAGTCCCCACGGTGAGCCCCGCCACTGCCCCAAAGATCGAAACCAGAGCCGACTCGCCAAAGATCATTCCGCCAATCTGCAGTCGAGAGAACCCGTTGACGCGCAGAATGGCGATCTCGCGAATGCGCGTAAACACTGACATGATCATCGTGTTTGCCACGCCCAGGCCGCCCAGCAGCAAGCCGCATCCTCCCACCGCCCACGCAGTGGCTTTCAAAATTCTGAACTGCGAATACGATCGATTGAACTCCGCATCTTCCAGCCCAATCAAATTCGGATACTGCGCCTTGATCATGTTCTTGAACTCCGCAGCCTGGTCCTTGTAGCGCAGTTTGATGGTGATCACCGATGAAGTGCCTTCCTTGTGAAAGAAGCTCTGCGCCGAGGCCAGCGGCATAAACACCCCGCCGTCTTCAAATCCATTCGCGGTTTTCAAAATGCCGATCACGTGAAAAGTTGCGTGGCCGATCGGCACAAAGCTGCCGACATTAGCAGCCATAAACTCCGCGGCCCGTTCGCCAAGCACCACATCGTCCGCATGCTGCGCAAAGGTCGCGCGATCCCCTGCAATCCATGTCGCCTTGGCAATGCGCGCATCCGCTGCGGTAACGCCAAAGCAGGTGATAATCGGATGCCCTGCGCTCGACACGATTCCGAACAGGACCGCATCGGCATGTTGCACCATCGGCCACTCGGCAATCTGTGCAGCCGCCGCTGCAGGCACATTGCTGAAAAACAGATCGGAGACGTTGCGCTCGAAAACTATAATCTCGCTGTCGCTCGACAAAATCCCTGAAAACATGCCGATGGCGCCTTGCAGAATGGTCACCACGGTCAGCATGGCAGCCACGCTGAAGGCGATGCCCGCAACACTGATGAAGCTGCGGATTCGATGGCGGCGAAGATTGGTGACGATCAGCTTGAGAAAGATCATGCCGCATCCCCGGCCGCCAGCACGCATGCGTCTCCTGTGACGCGTGTGAGTTCCTCTTCCAACTCGCTGCGCAGTTTGCCCAGAAAGCCAAGCCGGGGCTGCAGTCGCAGCAGATTCTCGAGCGCGCCATCACCCAGCCTGAGGTACCGCTTCAGCCGCCTCACCGCGCCGCGAGCCCCGCTAACCACCGCGGTGTTGGGCCGGTCCAGAAGCACATCCCGCGCCGATGTCTTGCCCGATTCCTCCGCCCCCTGCAGCACATCTTTCAGGTCGTCCACAATCTGGTAGCCAAGTCCCCAGAACATCGAAATCCGCTCAATAAGCTGAATCTCGCGCGCCGATGCGACGCCCAATATCGCCGGCAAAACCAGCGTCAATCTAATCATCGAAACCGTCTTGCCGCGCGCAATGCTCTCGGTCACTCCGCGAGTGTGAGGCAGCGTGGCGTAGTGAAGGTCGAGGCTCTGGCCGTTCAGCACACCCTCGACGCCCAGGCATTGCTCAATATAGGCCAATGCCTTCGGCTGCACGCCATGCGCTGCACCGGAAACGGCGCGCCACGTCAGCGCGTATGCGCGATTGATCAGCGCCAGCGCGGTAAGAATGGCGCCAGCCTCGCCGAATGCGAGATGCGCGCAGGGCACGCCGCGCCGCTCCTGCGCATTGTCCATGCAGGGCAGATCGTCGAACAAAAGTGACGCCGTGTGAAAATACTCCAGCGCGATGGCCAAATCCTGCGCATGAGCGCTGTTCATTCCGTAAGCAGTTGCCATCTGAAACACCAGGCGCGGCCGCACCAGGCTCCCCGGGTGATCCAGTACGTGGCGCAACGCTTCTTCGAAGTGTGGATCGAGCACTGCCGGCAGCGGCAGCGAGGTGCTGAAAGCTTTCGCAAACGGCTTGGTATCCAAGGTATCTCTATCTGGCGCCAGTTGCATTCAGTTCCTCGTACTCCTGGTTGTGATAGTGCGGCAATGTCGGGAAACACGTCTGCCTTAACTGCGCAAACAGAGTTGGTGTTATCCGGGTGATTGTTTAGACGGCTTGGAATCTCTTTTGTAGTGGGCAGAAGGCTGTTTTCAAACTGAAGATTTGTTCATAATGCAAAGGTTGAGCCGGGAGAAACGCTGCCGGGGACTGGGGACCGCGCACTGCTCGATTGCGGGGAAAGCATCTGTTGCATGGCACGAGGCTCTTCCGCCTGCCATAGGTTTCCGGAATATCTCGCACCTATAAACAATAGTAATTGAAGCAACCTGCTTTGTTGCTGCCGAGTTAATCGTAAATCCGTCATTTCAGTGTCATGGCTTCATCTCGACACCTTGGACGCTTCGCATCTGTTTTTCTGGACTCCCCGTGAATTCCGCAGCCGCCCTCGGTTCTCTAGCCTCTGCAACCAAAACGTCCCGTTTGCATCAATTCATTTGGCCCGGCGCTCGGACAGGCAGTATACTCATCTCCCGTGTGGCAAGCGGGGTGCCGGCCGCTCTCAGTTGTTTTTTCCGGACAGGAGCTTTTACCCATGTCGCTCGTTACGGCAATTCACGAAACAGATCTTGATTTTGATAATGGCACTTTCGACTCAGCATCCTTTGCAGCGCACACTCTGGCCGGCTGGCAAACGCTGGCCTCCATCATTGACCACACTCTTCTCAAGCCCGAAGCCACCCGAATCCAGATTGAGAACCTCTGCGACGAAGCCATCCGCTATCGCTTTGCCTGCGCCATGGTCAATCCTTGCTGGGCCTCCGCTGCGGTAAGCGTATTGTCGGGAACCGGCATCCCGGTCGGCGTCACCATCGGCTTTCCGCTGGGCGCGTCGCTGGTGTCTACGCTTCGCACCGAGGCAACTACCCTCACCCGCCTCGGCGTCCGCGAACTGGATATGGTCATGCCCATCGGCCAGCTCAAGAGCGGCAACTATCAGGCTGTGCAGCACGCCATCCATGCGGCAGCCATCGTGGCCCACCATCACGGTGCACTGCTGAAGGTCATTCTTGAAACCTGTCTCCTCAACGTCGAAGAAAAACTGCGCGCTTCTGAGATCGCTATTCAGGCGGGCGCGGACTTCATCAAGACCTCTACCGGCTTTTCAATCGGCGGCGCAACCGCGGCTGACGTGGCACTGATGCGCGGCGTAGCCGGCGCGCGAACCGGAGTTAAAGCTGCCGGCGGAATTCGCACCCTGGCCGATGTCCGCGCCCTGCTCGAAGCCGGCGCCAACCGCATCGGCGCCTCCGCTTCGGTGGCCATCGTCCGCGAACTCGGAGCCGAGTGAAAAGCACAGGGACCAGGGACCAAGGGACTAGAGCGTGTTTCAAAAATCTGCTTTGTGTCAGGGCACGACTTCAGTCGTGCCGAAAGCTGCCCGAAAAGCGAGGGGTTTTAACCCCTGAGGTTTCACAACTCTGAAGCGGACGCCATTTTTGAAACGAGCAATAGGGACCGTAAGACCTCGAACAATCAACTTGCGATCGTAGTTTGCTCCTGGGATGAGTTGTCGCACCATCGGCGACCAAGTCCCTTACCCTCAGTCCCTAGTCCCTGGTCCCTGCCTTCCCGAGCCATCCCCGCGCAGCTATCATTCCCCCCGCGCTGTTATCATTCCCTTCGACGCGTATGACTCAGGATTCCCCATCTCCGCCGGAACAGCTGGACTTCGAGGGCGATTACCGCCCGGCGGATTCCGCCAACCCGCATGCGCTTCTCAACCCCATGAACATCCGGGTAGAACCGGCTGACGTCGCATACCTGTTGAACATGGCCGACGCCCTCAACACAACGCTCGACCTGCAGACCCTGCTCAACCGCACCTCCGAGCTGGTGCGCGTCGTCATTCCCTACCGGATCTTCGCCATCTTCCTGCTCAACGACCGCACCCACGACCTGCGCATGCGCTTCCAAATTGGCCACTCTCCTGAAGCGGAACGGGCGCGCCTCCCCGTGGGCAAGGGCATTGTTGGCCAGGTTGCGCTCACGCGCCAGCCTATCCTCATCAACGACGTCACCGCCGAAGAAAGCTACATCTCGGCCAATCCCGATGTGCGCTCGGAACTCGCCGTTCCATTGATCGCCAAAAATCGCCTCATCGGCGTTCTCGACATTGAGAGCGAAGAGACCGGCTACTTCCGTCCCGAGCATCTGCGCCTGCTCACGCTCACCGCCTCGCGCATCGCACAGGCCATTGAAAATGCCCGCCTCTACGCCCGTGTTTCCCGCCAGGCGCAAACCCTCGAAGTGCTCAACGAAATCGCCACAGAGCTGGCCTCCATTCTCGACCTCGACCCGCTCCTCGAGCGCGTCGGCCAGCTGCTGCGCCGCCTCATCGATTACCAGATGTTCACCGTCATGCTGCTCGACGAGAAGGGCGAGACACTCATCACCCGCTACGCATGGCGATTTGGCTACGCGCACGCACCGCTGCGCCGCCTCCCTGTCACCAGTGGCCTC
Organism: uncultured Acidobacteriaceae bacterium; assembly: GCA_903911925.1. Classification (GTDB taxonomy): domain Bacteria; phylum Acidobacteriota; class Terriglobia; order Terriglobales; family Acidobacteriaceae; genus Telmatobacter. The sequence goes on along the minus strand of CAIWFH010000203.1, from coordinate 1,150 downwards.
GTCGGTGCGGCAGTACGCGAGTGGCGTCTGGTCAACGTGCCCGACGTGCGCAAGGATCTGCGCTATCTGCCCATGAACGCCGAGACCCGCTCGGAACTGATCGTCCCCCTCTTTTACAAGGGACGCATCATCGGTGTGCTCGACCTGGAACACACCCGCGCCGGCTTCTTTAACGAGGAGCACGAGCGCGTCCTCACCACTCTCGCCGCGCAGGTAGCCATCTCCATTGAGAATGCCCGCCTCTACCAGGCCGTCCGCCGCCAGGAGCGGCAACTGGAAAAAGACATCGCCATGGCCCGCGAGGTGCAACTCCGTTTGCTGCCCTCCGTGGCCCCCGAACACGCGAAAGCCGAAATGGCGGTGCGCTTCCTGCCTGCACGCACCATCGGCGGCGATCTATATGACTTTGTCGATTACGGCCCCGGACGCACGGCCATCATTCTCGGCGACGTAAGCGGCAAAGCTGCGCCCGCCGCGCTTTTCGCGGCGCTGGTCAGCGGCATCATGCGGTCGGCAGCACTGCACCGTCCCGAGCCCGCACGCATGCTCGAACAGCTTAACGACGCCCTGCAGGAGCGCAAGCTCGAGTCGCAATACGTCACCATGCTCTTTGCCGTGTGGAACGATGAAACCCGCACCCTGCAGGTTGCCAACTCCGGCGCCGTGCAGCCCGTCTTCTGCCGTGCAGGCCAGTCGCACACCATCCGCGCCGAGGGCTTCCCGCTCGGCCTCTTTCCCAGCGTCACCTACGACGAGCTCAACGTCACTGCCGAGCCCGGAGACGCCATCGTCTTCGTCTCCGATGGAATCCTTGACGCCGAGAACGACAGAGGCGAGATGTACGGCCAGGACCAGCTATCCGGCCTGCTCTGCAACCACCGCGACCAGCCCGCCCAGCAAATCGCCGACGCCATCCTCGCCGACGTCGCCCAATTCCAGGGCGCGCATGACCGCTTCGACGACGAAACCATCATCGTCCTCCGCGTAAGGTAAGAGAACCAAAAACCAAAGCCGCCTGCGAAATTCGTAGCGCCGCAATCGCCCTGTAGCCCCGGCCTCCCGGCCGAACGCTTCTATGAGACGGCTGTCCAAGTCAAGGTGTTTTTGTTTTTTCCTTCATTGGAGTGTTTTTGTTTTTGCCTTTGTTTTT
>CAIWFH010000202.1 GCA_903911925.1 uncultured Acidobacteriaceae bacterium | reverse complement strand
GGGCGGTGGCGATGATGGTGAGCGAGCCGCCTTCCTCGATATTGCGGGCTGCGCCGAAGAAGCGCTTGGGCCGCTGCAGGGCGTTGGAATCGACGCCGCCTGATAGCACCTTGCCCGAAGGGGGCACGATGGTGTTGTAGGCGCGGGCCAGGCGGGTGATGGAGTCGAGAAGAATGACCACGTCGCGCTTGTGTTCTACCAGGCGCTTGGCTTTCTCGATGACCATTTCGGCTACCTGTACGTGGCGAGCCGCCGGCTCGTCAAAGGTGGAACTGATGACTTCGCCCTTGACCGAGCGCTGCATGTCGGTCACTTCCTCAGGGCGCTCGTCGATGAGCAAGACGATGAGGATAACTTCAGGATGATTGGTGGAGATGGAGTTGGCCAGGGACTGCAACAGCATGGTCTTGCCGGTGCGGGGCGGAGCGACGATGAGGCCGCGCTGGCCCTTGCCTACCGGGGTCAACAGGTCCATGACCCGGCCGCTGATGGCCTCGCGCACCGTTTCGAGCTTGATGCGTTCCTGGGGATAGAGCGGTGTCAGGTTGTCGAAGAGGATCTTGTTCCGCGTCTCTTCAGGCGACTCGAAGTTGATGGCTTCGATCTTGACCAGCGCAAAATACTTCTCGCCTTCATGAGGCGGACGCACGTTGCCGCTGATCGAGTCGCCGGTCTTCAGGTCAAACTTCCTGATTTGTGACGGAGACACGTAGATGTCGTCGGGCCCTGGCAGGTAGTTGTAATCCGGAGAGCGCAGGAAGCCATAGCCGTCGGGCAGGATTTCAAGCACGCCCTCGGCAAAAATGTGGCCTTCCTTTTCACTCTGGGCCTGAAGAATCTTGAAGATCAGGTCTTGTTTGCGAAGGCCGCTGGCGCCTGGAATTTCAAGGGTGCGCGCAATGCGGCTCAGTTCGGTGATGTTCTTTTCTTTCAGTTCGGCGATGGTCATGTTCACCTGCGAGAAGGCGGGATGTGTGTGAGGGAATACGGGAGGGGGAAGTGCTCCATGAAGAAACAGGGCGGTAATTTAACAAGGCAACTAGCCAGAGCCTTGGCTTGAATCGTCTCCCAAACTGAATTGGAGTTTTTTTGAAGTGCCTGGGGAGAGCGGCTGCCTCCGAGAGAAAGCCGCCTGGAAATCGCTGCCTGACTTGAGTATACCCTTCAGGAGTCGCCGTCAGGCAGCGCGGCGGGTTTCCATCTGGTGAGCCTCGGCCGCCGAAACCGGCGACGGGGACCCCGGGTTGGTGGAGTGGAAGCGGGCAAGAACCTCATTGGCCGTGTCTTGCAGCCGCGTATTCGGCTTGTGCAGCTTCCGTGTAGCTTTGCTTGCCAGTTGACAGAGCTGGTAGCGATTGGACACCTGCGACAGTGCCCCAAATACCAAATCAGAACGCATTACAATCTCTCCTTCTTGAGTTGCCTGCCCCGTCGGCGCCTGCCTGGCGCTGCCGGGGCAGCTGGGGAGCCGATACGATACAGGGCAACCCCTAAATTCTCGTCTCCAAGGTTTAGACGCAAAACTTGACAATCCAGTTCAAAATCTTGACGCACTTTGGCACGTCGTGGATAAGGGCTGGTGCCGCATCAGGGATACAGTTTGCCGCCTTGGGAATCCAAATGCTCGCGTTCCCATTCCGGCGAACTTCGAAACGCACCGGTACATCAACGGATGAGCTTCAGCTCAAATATGATGCGGGAAGCTACAGAAATCTGCGCAAAACTGCACAGCCCAACCTGCCCAAATGGATGGCAATCTGAATGTATACCGAGATTGGTTGTGGGTCAACTGTTTTTTAGACGCTTTTCGAATCCCGGGCTCGGCGAGTGGCGGCATACTGCTGTCATCCACTAACCATTATATTTGTCATCAAGATAGATTGCTTGATTCTGGTCAAAGAAGCGCCGCAGACACCCCAATCCGGAGAGACGCGACCGGGTTTGGGCGGTCCCTTGGCCTCTGCGGCGCAAAAACGTACCTTCCTGGTTACTTTCGCCGGCCCATCCTGCTCCAGGTGTGTCCATCGGGGTCGCAGAGCAGCGGCTCCCCATTCCGGTCGAGCCTGACCGCTGGCCGCTTGTGAATTGCCATTCGCCCTGGCGCCAGTGCCCGTTCGTCCAGCCGAAAGACGCTCAGCAGCAGGAGGCCGACGAATGGAACGGCAAACAGGATCATCACCCAATCAAGATGCAGAAAAGTGTCCAACACCGAGTCCCCCCATGGCATTGCGTTGACTGGAATGAGAGTCTTCTCACGCAGTCTCTGGAGTTATCGGGCTGGGATTGGAGTTTCCTTAGAACCGAAAGTAACGTGAAAGCGGCAAGGCAGCGCCGCTCTGCTGCGCGGCGACTCGGCAAGGCGATTGGTCGGGTCTTGGCGGCGAATGCCTCGACGGGATTGCACTATGATTGCAACTGCATGACAGGGGGCACGAGGAGGCCCGGCGGTGATGGGATTCAAGGAAGACCTGGAACGGTTGGCGCTGCAGGAGCGCGAGTTGGTGCTGCCGCGGCTGGATGCGGAGACGGCATGGGAACTTGGCACGCGGATTCGGGCCATGGCGCTGGAACGCGGCTTGTCCATCGTTATCGATGTGCGGAAGTTCGGGCAGCCCCTGTTTTACGCGGCGCTCGACGGCACCTCGCCGGACAATCCGGAGTGGGTACGGCGCAAGCAAAACGTGGTGGCGCAGTTCCATCGCAGTTCGTACGCCACGCGGCTCAAGTTGCTTGAGAAAAACGAGACGCTTCTCGGCAAGCAGGGCCTGCCATTGGCAGACTATGCGGAGCATGGCGGATCGTTTCCGCTGCGGGTGGTGGGTGCTGGAGTCGTGGGCAGCGTAACGGTCTCCGGCCTTCCGGGCCGCAAAGATCACGGCATGGCGGTGGAAGCTCTCTGCGCCATGCTGGGCCGCAACTACGCGGAATTGAAACTGGCGGATGAGGACTTCGAGTAGCTCAAACCAGCGCCGATTGGCCGCTCAGGCAACGCGCTCGATGATGGCTATGAAGAATCCATCGGTGTGAAACTTGCCAGGCAAGAGGCGCAGATAGCCTTGCGGTGTGATGCTGCCGAGTAGCTTCTCTGCGCCGGCGGGCGTGAACGTGCCTTTCTTGAAGAGTTCCTGAACGGCGGCTTCAATAGGGCCGATGCGGGCCGCGGTGCATTCTGCCAGAACAGCGGCAACAACCTGCTCATTCTCTTCCGGCTCCAGCGAGCAAGTGGAGTAAACGACGCGGCCGCCGGGAGGTACAGCGCGGAGAGCGGCGCGGAGAATTTCGCGCTGGCGTTCGGACTGGCGGTTGAAGTCTTCCGAGCGAAGCCGATGGCGGATTTCAGGGTTGCGGCCCAGTGTGCCCGTTCCGCTGCAGGGCACATCGGCCAGCACCAGGTCGAAAGTCTCGTCTTTTGCCAGGCCGGTAGCGTCGGCGTGCCGGCAATCAATTCGATCAGCATGGCCGGCGAGACGTTTTTGCAACTGCTCAAAGCGCGGGGCACTGGATTCGCAGGCGAGGATGCGGGCCTGCGGGTTGCGCTCGGCCAGGATCAGCGTCTTGCCGCCGGGCGCGGCGCAGGCATCCAGAATGCTTTTTACTTCCTGGTCGAGAGATACGGAAGCGAGTTCGGCAACCAACTGCGAGCTCTCATCCTGAAGACGCACGCGGCCCTCTTGAAATGCCGCGGTTGCGGTCACGTCGCCGGAGACGACGGTGCGCGCCGCGGTGAGCAGTTCAGCGGGTTCAAGGACGATGCCGGCCTCGGTCAGTTCTGCCTCAACGCCTGGCGTAGCGAGTCGAACGGTGAGCAACGGCTGGCTCTGGCCGTGGCGGCAGATTGCGCGCGTTGACTCCATGCCGCATAAAGCGGCCCAGCGCTCGACCATCCACGCCGGGTGGGCTTGGGCCATCGCCAGATCGGCAGGGCCCTCCTCTGAGAAGTCAAAGCGCGTAGCGCCGAGCTTGCGCAGGACGGCGTTGACCATGCCTGAAGCGAAGCGGTGGCCGGCCTGCTTGGCCAGTTCAACGCTCTCGTCGATGGCGGCGCGGGCGGGAATGCGGTCAAGGTGAAGAATCTGAAAGGCGCCCATGCGGAGGGCGATCCGAATCTCGGGATCGAGCTTTGCGTTGGGGCGCTTGAGCAGGACCTGCAACTGGTGGTCGAGCTGAATTTGCCAGCGGAGTGTGCCCAGCACCAGCGCTGTAGCCAGGTTGCGGTCAGGCGCCGACAGAGCGTTCACTGCCTTACTGCGCAGCAGATCGTCGGAGTGGGAATTTCCGCGCTCGACTGCCATGAGAATCTGGAAGGCTGCCTTGCGGGCTGCGGAGATGGGGGGCATGGTTCTCAACCGAGCCGCGCGCTGCCGGCGAGGGCGTTGGCCGGCGAGTGGCCGCGAAGGAATTCAGCAGCAGGCAGGCGCTTCTTGCCTTCGAGTTGCAACTCAATCAGTTCAAGCCATGTGCCGGAAGCGCAGGCCGCCAGCAGGCGGCGGTCGTCCACGTGCATCTCCCCGGGCTGCGTGGGGGCCGGAGCGGAAATGGTGGAAGCGTCTACGACGGCCATGCGGTGGACAATGAGCTTTTTTCCTTCGAGAGAGGTGAAGGCGCCGGGCCAGGGTTGAAAGCCGCGCCAGCGATTGTAAAGCTCGGCAGCAGTGCTGGCGGCAAAGTCCATTCGTCCGTCTTCGCGAGTGAGGATAGGGGCCAGCGTGGCTCCGGCAGGATTCTGCGGCCGGGGCTTGAGGCTCTTGTCGGCTAAGCGGGTGAGGGTGTCAACCACAAGCGGCGCGCCGCCTTGGGCGAGCAGGGGAAAGAGATCGGCGGCGGTTTGATCGGGGCCAATGACCATGGCCTGCTGCAGCAGGATGGGGCCGGTGTCGAGGCCCTCTTCCAGCAACATTGTCGTATTGCCGGTGATTGACTCGCCCGTGGCCACCGCCCATTGGATAGGCGCTGCGCCGCGATACCTGGGCAGCAGGGAAGCGTGCAGGTTGATGCAGCCCAGGGGCGGCAGGGCCAGCATCCAGGGCGGAATGATGCGGCCATAAGCGACCACGACAATGACGTCCGGAGCGATGTCCTCAAGCCGGGCGCGAAACTCCGGATTCTCGCGAATTCTCTCCGGCTGGACTACGGGGATGCCTGCGGCAAGCGCGGTGAGCTTGACGGGCGGCGCCGTAAGTTGCTGGCTCCGGCCCACCGGGCGGTCAGGCTGCGAAACGACCAACGGAACGGTGAAGCCTGCCGCGAGCAATGCTTCAAGAGTTGGGACGGCGAACTGAGGGGTGCCGCAGAAGACGATCTTCACGTGCTTACCAAAGGCCTTCACGCTGCAGTTTGCGGATTTTGCGCAGGGTCAGGTCGCGCTTGAGAGCGCTCATGCGATAGATGAACAACATACCGTCCAGGTGATCGATTTCATGCTGGAAGCAGCGCGACAACAGGTCTTCTCCATCCATCTCGAACCACTTCCCCTTTTCATCCTGGGCGCGGATGCTGACCTTGGCGGCGCGGACCACCTTCTCGCTGATGTCAGGGAAACTAAGGCAGCCTTCTTCCTCGTAGAGCTTGCCCTCGCTGGAAATGATCTCGGGATTGATGAGCACCAGCTTGTCTTTCGGGTCCTTGCCCATGCTGAGGTCGATGACGGTGAGGCGCTTGGATACGCCCACCTGCGGCGCGGCCAGTCCCACCCCCTGCGAAGCATAGGTGGTCTCGAACATGTCAGCGATGAGCCGCTTCAACTCGGCGTTGAACTCGGTCACGGGTTCACCGGGCTGCGACAACACCGGCTCTGGGTATTTAACTATCTTCAAAATCATCGGGGATTCTAGAAGCTCCGTATCTGTTCGATGTAGCCGCTAAAGTTTCGTTGCATTTCAAGCATTGAGTCGCCGCCGAACTTTTGCTGGGCGAGGGAAGCGATGGTGAGAGCGACCATGGCCTCGGCTACCACGCCGGCGGCAGGAACCACGCAAATGTCGCTGCGTTCATAGCTTGCGCTGGTATGCTCGCGGGTGTCAAAGCGGACCGACTCGAGCGGCTTGCGCAAGGTTGAGATGGGTTTTAAATATCCGCGCACCACGATGTCTTCGCCGTTGGAGACGCCGCCTTCAAGACCGCCGGCGTTGTTCTGCGGGCGGGTAAAACGGGTTGGCTGTCCGGTGGCTTCGCCGGCATAGTGAATGGGATCGTGGACTGCGGAGCCAAAACTCTCGGCGGCCACCACGCCGCGGCCAATTTCGACAGCCTTTACGGCCTGGATACTCATGACGGACCACGCAAGCAAGCCGTCAAGCCGCTCGTCCCATGTGGCATACGTGCCAAGGCCCGCAGGGACGCCATGCACCACCACCTCAAAGACGCCGCCCACGGTGTCGCCGGTGCGGGAGACTTCTTCGACTTCTTCTTTCATGCGGGCTTCGGTGGCGGGGTCCACGCAGCCGAGCACGATTTCTTCCTTGGTGGAAATGGCCGCAACTTCTTCCCACTTGGCGGCGCGGTCAAGCTCAACGCGGCCTACGCGGACAACGTGGCTGGCGACCTCGATGCCCAGGGGACGAAGCATCAGCTTGGCCAGGGCGCCGGCGGCTACGCGCGCGGTGGTCTCGCGGGCTGAAGCGCGCTCAAGCACGTAGCGGGCGTCGGGAAAGTTGTACTTCAGGGCTCCGGCAAGGTCTGCGTGGCCGGGGCGGGGCGAGGCCACCGCCTGGTGCTTTGCCGGGTCGCCGGCTTCCACGGGAAGCTTCTCTTCCCAGTTCTTCCAGTCGCGATTGACGAGCTCAACCGCGATTGGCGATCCGATGGTCTTGCCGTGCCTCACGCCTGAGAGAATGTGAGCCTTGTCGGTTTCGATCTTCATGCGGCCGCCGCGGCCGTAGCCCTGTTGGCGGCGCCACAACTCGCGATTGACAAAGTCCAGGTCAACCGGCACGCCGGCTGGCAGGCCTGAGACCATGGCAATCAGGGCCTCCCCGTGGGATTCGCCGGCAGTTGAAAAGCGGATCATATTGATTTGATTGTAACGGAGAAGCCAGTTGCCAGTCGCCAGTTCCCGGTTGTCAGAATGGGTGCTTTCAGGCTACTCTCCAGTTCATTGGAGTGTTCTCTTATTCTGCCCGCTTGCTCACGGGCCTCCATGTTCCGCAACAACAACTGACAACTGATCTCTGAAAGCTGAAAACTGACCATGGCCTGCTTCCTCTTCAAGTCCGAACCCGACGTCTATTCCTTTGACAACTTCCTGCGCGACAAGGAAACCGTGTGGGACGGAGTGACCAACCCGACAGCCGTGAAGTTTCTGCGCGAGATGAAGGCGGGGACGCGTTGGATTTTCTACCATACCGGCAATGAGCGCACCGCCGTGGGCACAGGAACCGTGGTGAGCGTTGACCCTAAAGATCCCAAAGTTCCCATTGTGAAGGTGAAGGTGGGCAAGCGGCTCAAGAAGCCAAAAACCCTGGCCGCTATCAAGGAGGAGCCGCTTTTTGCAGGCTCGCCGCTGGTCGTTATCGGGCGGCTCTCTGTGGTGCCGTTGACGCAGGAGCAGTGGGAGTGGTTTTTGGGGTGATTGATTTTCCCATAAAACTTTGGTAAGATTTCCTTGTTTCCTTTAATGAGGCGCATCATGCTGGCCAAACTGACGGTAAAAAACCAACTCACCCTGCCGAAGGCAGTGGCAAAGCAGTTTGGCGGGGTCGAGTATTTCGACGTGAGCACGGATGGCTCCGCGATCACGCTCAAGCCTCTGCGGCGGAGCAAAGCCGATGAAGTGCGTCAGCACTTGGCCGACCTGGGGATCACCGAGCAGGATGTTAAGGATGCAATTGCATGGGCACGTGAAAGCAAGTGACCGACCCTGATCGCCAGAGAGTCGTATTCGACACAAACACCGTAATCTCTTCGCTCGTCTTTACCACTGGCCACTTGGCCTGGCTGAGAGCGCACTGGAGTCAACGACGTTCGATTGCTCTCGCGTCCCGAGCGACTTTGGCAGAACTGAAGTCGGTTCTTGGATACAGCAAATTCAAGCTGAGCGTCGAGCGTCAGTTTGAATTGCTGGGTGATTACGTCAGCTACTGCGAAACCGTCGATGCGATAGAAGTATGCCCTGTCCGATGCAGGGATGCGAAGGATCAGCCGTTCCTGGACCTCGCGCAAAGCGGAAATGCCGACATACTGGTGACAGGAGACCAAGACCTGCTGGCGCTTTCAGGGCAGACGGCGTTTGTCATCGAAACGCCGGAAGAGTATCGGCGGAGAGTATTCGGGGCGGAACAAAATCGGTAAGCTTCAGTTTTGTGGCGCATTCCCGGGTTTCAAAATCAATACCTAGAGCACCCAGGGTCCCGCAGGAACTGGTCGCGCACGATTCAGATCAGAGATGTAATGAAGCGAAGCAGAGGAATCGCACATAGAACGCTTACTACGATTACCGTCAATCTGGCGCGCTTGAAATCTGGGTCGACAGCACCTAGACCGTGAAATTTCACCCACCAACGGATCGCCAAGAACGGAACCGCGAACATAAGGAAGTAGTAGCCGAAGACGCCAAGTAAGGTCATGAAAGGGATGAACATGATCCCGAGGAAGACAAGGATCGAGATTGCCGCCGTTCGAAGATAGCTGGCGTCGCTGCAAGCCTGGTTTACCCTGGCCATCTTGTCCGCGGCCGCCTCGGCCGCTACCGGGTCGATGGGCGCGGAACAGAAGCGGCATTGTGTTGCAGAAGCGTCAATGGTCTGCCTGCAATTCGGACATTCAAATATACCCAAATTCCCGGCTGCGGAAGTAAGGCTCAGGTTATCCGTCATGCTGGATTCGTCCTCTCAATTCCCATAACTTTCGCTCGCTCTTACTTCGCCTCTCCCAGCCACCGCTTGGTATTCAGCAACTGCCGCTGATCGAGGGCCCAGACTTTCCCTGTCATTTCATCTGCGCCTTTGCCTTCACGAATACATTTGTCGAACTCACCTTGCACGGCCTGCATCTTGGCGTCGAGGTCGTCCAGGAAGTTCAAGACCAGCGCTTCGGGAATCATAGGCAGCTTGGGTGAGCCGAACTCGAGCTTGCCGTGGTGCGAGAGAATCATGTGCAGGACCAGGGTCTTGAGTTTTGGCGGGAAGTTGGGCAGGTTCTCGATGGTCTGTTCGGTCAATTCGATGCCCATCTGGATGTGGCCCAGCAGGGTCCCTTCGATGGTGTACTCGAAGCCGATATCCCAGGCGAGTTCGCGGACTTTGCCTATGTCGTGCAGAATGACGCCGGTCAGCAGCAGGTCGCGATGGAGCACCGGGTAGCTGGGCACGACACGGTCGGCGAGGGTGAGCAGGCTGACAACGTGTTCCAGCAGGCCGCCGAGCCAGGCGTGGTGTAACTGCTTGGCGGCGGGGGCTTCGCGGTAGGCCTGGGCAATGGCCGGATCGGCCAGCATGGTGGCCAGCAGCAGTTTCAGGTCGGGGTCGGTGAAACTGTCGACGTACGACAGAAGCTGGCTCCAGAGGGCGGCCACGTCATACGCAGTGGAGGGCAGCATGTCTGCCTTGTCCACCTCGTTGGGATGCGCCTTGCGCAGTTGGTCGACCTTCATCTGCAGGCGGTCGTCAAAGCGGGAGGCGCTGCCGCGGGCTTTGACAATGTCGCCCCTCTCGAAATCCTTGGCGATGCGCGGGTCACCGACCTCCCAGATGCGCGCCTCAAGCTGGCCGGTCTTGTCGCCGAGGATCAGGTTCAAATAGGGCTTGTTGTTCTTCGTCGTCCGCTGCTGCTTGAGCAGGACCAGGAAGTAGCCGTCGAAGAGCTTGCCTTCGTCGAAGTTGGCCAGATCTGCAATGTAGATGTCTTTCATAGTTTTAACCAGATAGAGTCGGCTGCAGGCGAAATCGCTGCGAAGCACTCCATGCTGGTCAAGCATATCACCGTCGCCAACGCGCCCCTACGGCGAGTGTCAAGACAACAACTGGCGGAAGTAGTCGTTCAACAGCCTGTCCTGCGGATCGTATTGCTTGCGCGTAGCAGCAAGGGTTTTCAGTTTGTCTCCATACGCCCCTTGCAATATGGCGGCTGTCAGGCCCGGGGTCTGGTTGAGCAACGGCTTCCCATTGAGGCTCACGCAAAATTGGTTATAGGCAACCAGAAAGTCATCCCATCCCCTATTTGCTGTAGATACAGGGTCAATGGTCATTACCGTTCCGTCGTAGGAATAGGAGAGCAGTGCCTTCTGGTCCTGGGCTATGCGATAGCCCACATAGAGCAAGTTCGAGCGATACCCTTTTTGCGTGTAGTAATCGTTGCAGAACTTGTAGAAGGCGGTAAGCGCGGCGGGAAACTCATCCTCGGCAAATGCGAAAAGGCTGAACGTGTAGCGGCTATCGTCGGAGACGGCCGGGTACTGGATGATCTGGTCGGGCGGAATGGTGTAATCGCTCGTGACGATGTACTCTAACTGCAGTCGCCACGCGGCGTTGAAGGCGTCGATTATGGAGTATCGAATAGACGGAATCGAGACATTCTGTTCGGTATCATGGCCAAACTTGGGACCGGAAGTTCCCCAGATATGATTGCGCAAAGCCCAGGCGGCGTGGTTTGGATCGCCTGTTGCGCCGGGATTGTATTTGCGGAACTCAACCGCGATCTTGTTTTCAAAGGGGAACATGTAATACATGATGGAGTAACCCAGAGCTTTCAAATCCGGTAGCGCGGCGATAAAGTCTTCAAGGCTGTAAGTCGTATGATGCACATGCATAGGAGTCAGCGGACGGATCTTGTAAGTTACCTCATGGATAATTCCAAAGAGGCCATAACTCGACCTTACTTGCTGCATGAGGTCGGGCTGCGCGTCCTCGGTAACTTCAAGCTGATCGCCGCTGGGCAAAATCATTTTGACTCCAGTGACGTACGAACCCACCTGCCCGTACTCGCCGGGGAAGGAAGCGTCCTTGGTCCCGGCGCAGGACGCACTGCCGGCAGAGAGAGAGCCAATTTCGGTGTTCACATAAAACTGCAGATTCTGCGCTTCGAGCGCCTTTGCCATATCCAGGTGCAGAGCGCCCGCTTGAACCGTCAGGCTCGTCGCGCCGATGTTAAGAATCTGGTTCATTTTCATCCGGATCAGCGTGCCGCCATCGGCAACGCCGCATGCTGCCGTTGAATGGTTAGAGCCGACCGCGCGAACCGGCGATGGGTACTTCACCGGGTCTTTCATCACAGCCACAATGTCGTCAACGGAGTTGGCATCCACAATCACGCTGGGATGCGAAACAATATTGCCAAACCAATTAGTCACGATGTTGGTTGCCATGGATTCTCCTCGCAGCCATGACGACCCATTACATAATGGGCGTTATGGTTGTAATTGAGCGGACTATTGATTCTTGAACGAGTCGTCGGACTCTGCGCCGGGCCGCGGCTCCCATCCCAGGCTGTAGTACTGGCCTCGATTGCGCGCCCAGGGATCGAAAGCGTTGATCACGTTGTCCAATTCCGGGGCAAGTTCCGGGATATTGCGCAACAAAATGCGCTTCATGGGCGATACAGGCTGCTTATGACCGTTCGGGGTCCCCTTTTCCAACTGCTCCGGCCCCGGGCCATTGTTGTTCACCCAATCGACTCCAAGCTTGGTGTAAAACTCCGGGCGAAAAGAGGAAGTAAAGAAGCGATCGCTGAAGAGCCGCCGCGAAGCATTGAGGATGAACACAACGAATTGAGTCTCAGAGATCGCATAGCCATGCGGACGCCGGTACTCCGCAAGGTATCCCACCGCGGTATCCACGTCTTCAATGTTGTCAACGAGGGTGCCGTTCGGATGGCCCAGGCAATCGTTGATGGGCGACCCATCTTCATTGATCTGCGCATCGGTGATGATTTTTGAAGCGTCGCAAACATGCTGGCCATAGACTTCGCGCAGAGTGTTGACCGCATCCTGCTGTTCCAACCTGTCGGGCGACCCGGGCGCGGCGCCGGGGTCCATGAAGTCGTCGAAGCTGGTGAGTTGGCGCAATCCATACTGGCGCCGGAACTCGTTGAAGCGCGGCACGCCATGCTCCCGGTCGCGAATAATGTCGAGCGCCACCACGTCAATCTGCTGCGTCTTGCTGTCGAGCCTGCCCATCTTCAGGTTCTGCAGAAACAGTGGCGAGTTGTGCAGCGTGAGGAGTCCGAGCCGCTGGCGGCCCAGGGTAACTCCCCAGTTGGCCATCCCCATCGTTTGGGAAAATGAGGTTGCCTTGCCCTGGAACGTTTCAACCACGGGAATCCGCTTTGCGATCTTGTTCGGATCATCCTTCAGGTCGCGATACTCAAGCAGGTCGGGCACCAGCGGATGAAGACGATAAACAGAGACGAATTCCTCGGGAAAATTGAAAGGCGAGCCGAAGTGATTGACTCCGCCATTTGTGTATTTCGGATTGGTGATGTCGTATCCATTCACATGGCTGCCGAGGCCGAAAATTCCCGGCCCGGAAGCGAACACTGAGTACCACGCCGAGGCCTTTGCCGCATCCGTTGACTTTCCGAAATTGTTGACGACAATATCGCTCAGCGCTTTTGACAGAAGGCCGCCATTCTGGCCCAGAAGGCCAAACCAGTTGCCGTTCATCCCCAGGTAGAGCGGCTCGTTGTAAAGCAGCTGGGGAGTCCACTCGATGGTGTGAATCTTGGCAATCTCTGCCGCCACAACCAGCCGCGCAATTTCAAACAACTGGTCGGGAGTTACATCCCGATAATGGATGATCTGCTTTGGCTGCGCGGGATCGCGCAAGCCGCAGTCCGCGTCAGGCGTACTCGCCGCAACGCGGCGAAACTCGGCGACGACCGAATTGTGTTCGCGAGCGAACAGGTTGTGCAGAAAGCTCAGTCCGATGGTCCAGTTGTCAGGAAAACCGGAAGCCTCCTGTCCTGCCCATTCGGGATTGATGGGATCGTTCGGCCCGAATATTGGAAGATACCCAGGGCCGGGCTGGCCAACAGCAGGCACCAGCAGCAGCTTTGCGGTGTCTGCCGGATCGCGCTTCACGCGCAGGCGCGAAGTGTCATCGAAACCGTACAGCTGCGATGCGTCCCACCACGCCGTGTTGGTGTTGGCCATGGTCCGGGGCGCGCGCGCCAGCCGTGTTTTCTCTCCGGATACGAAGGTGGGGGGCGCGTTGTCTTCCGCCACATATCCTTTATCGATGCGATCGTCGGGCCGGCATCCGAGTGCCTGAATATCTTCGGGAGTTAGGGGCTGCTGGACATTATTCACCAGCTTCGTCTGGCAACCTACGTCCATGTATTGACTTTGGTTGTGCCCTTCCTCAAGGTGCGAAAACCAGTCGTGCGTCATGAACTGAATCCAGTAAGCGGCCAGCACGTTGAAGAACGGAGCCTTCTTGTAATCGCAACTGGCATCCTTTGAATCGTTCGGCAGGCCGTATCCCGCCTGGCACTTATCCGGATTCGTCTGGATTCGCGTGAATAGCTTGCGGCTGATGACTTGCGGATCGGGCTGCAAGAGCGAAAGGCGGCTTCCATGGCGATTCTGCGCCAGTTCGTTGAGGCCCAAGTCTGGAAACGAAGACTCGAATTCGACATTTCGAGCAAACAACATGCCGGACGAGCCCATTGCGGGATTCAGAATGTCATTGCAGATTCCGCTAACGGTGCGCCAGCGAATCAGGTCGCCTTTGCAAACCTGCGTGCCATCGCCGCCGACGACCTTGTAGCTCGGATTGGCGGGTTGCAGACGCATTTGCTGCCATACCTTAAGAGCGGAGCCGCTAACCCCGTCTCTGCCCTGAAAGTAGTCCGGATAGGTTCCTGAATTGTCGAAGAGATTGAACTTGATCAGTTCCACTCTCTGCAATTCCAAATCCTCCAATGCTCCGATGACCCCGCGTTGGGCAGGCAATTTCGTCGAAATGAAGCCGGTTGGCAGCGAGGACATGTCGCCTGCGCCCCAGTAGTTGCTCCAGTCAACCCACGGTGTGCCGCGAAACTGAACGGCTCGCGCGCCGCCCCGGCAAAGCGCCTCGGCTTGGGAAACCTTGCCCTGGAAGCGCGGTGCGCGGTTCGCAGGAATCTTCAAGTCCCTGAGCTGATCTGAAACCATTTGAGCGCACGCAACCAGAGCCTTGGCTTCCTCCAACTTGTCTGAGGCTGTAGAGGGGGAATCTTGCGCTGCCGTGGCAGGGGCCTGCGCGTGGAGCAAGCACGCAGCTCCCAATATCAATGCTGCAAAGGGCCGAAGTATCATGACCTCTCCGATAGTTGCAATACCTGGTGTCGCGACGTCAGACCGCCCGGGCTATCGTGGGCCGGCTTCTCACAGCGCGCCTGTCGAAGTTGACGGATGAACACTGCCGTGCATCGTGCAGGCGCACCAACCCCGCGCCATTCGCATAGCGAATTCAGTGTCCAGCGTTTAAGAGCGAAGAATCGGCGGGCATACGATGCCAGGGAAGAGCCGATTGTTCCGGTTCCTTGGAACCGCGTGCAAACAAATTTTTCAAAGTCCAGAAAGAAAGTCAATAGTGATTTGCGCCCTGCTGGATGCGATATGAAGAGAAGCAAGATTGCCGCTGATGCGGCGCATCTGTTCAGATTCGTCTTACCCCGGCGAAATGCGGCTTTCGGGTGAAAGAGCCTGGCGTCTCGTCGACTTTCTGCCGAACAAAAACCGGGCCTGGGATTGAGATCCCAGGCCCGGCCGGTTTGCTTTGCGGTAGATTTCTACTTTTTAGGTTCTGGAGCCTGTGCAGGGGGCGGGACCGGGGCCGCCGAGGGGGCCAGAGGGACATCGCCCTGCTTCGGCGTTTCGTCCTTCTTCTTCTCGCTTAGTCTCGTCTTGTTCCCGGTTGTAGTGGTCTTCTTTTTCTTTTTGCTGGCCGTATCTCCGGCCAGGCCGAGAGGCGCTGCCTGGGTCTGGCGGTCTGCAACCTCAGCGGCATCGGGTGGCTCGGGAGCCAGCTTGTCAGACTTGACGCCCTTGGTCTTGGCTTTCTTTTCTGTCTTGGCGCGTTCGCTGAAGCGGGTCTTCCGGGTCGGAGCAGCTGTATCCAGTGGATTTACTGGCTCCGGCGCCGCGTTAGCTGCTGCCGGCACTGCGCCTGCATCTTCGATCTTCCCTTCAGGGCCCGGGGGCAGTGTTTGTTGAGGCGCCTTGCCGAAGCGGATTTTCTCTTTCTTTCCGGGCTTCATGGTGGTCAGATTGACGGCTTCGGCACTCTTGTTGTGCCTGCTCTTCTTGGCTGGCTTGGCGGGAGCAACTGCAGCCTCTGCCGGAGGAGCCTCAGCGGCGGCCTGCTTGGTCTTCTGCCGGTAGGTGTGCGTGGTCTCGCGGAAGCGGGTACGCGCTACCTTCTTTTTCTTCTTTGCTGCCGGTGGCACATAAGCGCTGTAAACCGGGGTAGTCTGGCGGGCGCTGGCGCCGCTGTCTGAATATCCCGGCTTGATCTGGATATAGGCCTGCTCGCGCATGGTGGTCAGGTATTCCCTGACGGCGGGCTCCATCCTGGCCATGTAGAAGGCGTCTTCAACCTGCGGTTCGACATCCTTGTAGGCTGGAATGCCGCCCGCATTGTGCTGCACCACCTTGAGGATGATGTACCCCTGCTTGGTGCGAATGGGCTCGGTAAATTCGCCGGTCTTGCGCGGGAATGTTGCATCTTCAAGCACTTTGGCCAACTCGCCGTGCCTGTACTGTCCCAACTCGCCACCCTCGGCAGCCGTTTGACCGTCGCTGAAGGTTCGCGCCAATTGAGAAAAGTCGCCGCCGGCCTGAAGTTTGGCCTCAATATCGTCAGCTTTGGCTTTGGCAGCCGCCAGTTTCGCTGGATCGTCGGGCACAGCATCTGCCGGAAGCCCAGTTGCTGGCGCCGGGCCGACAGAGACCAGAATCTCGCTCAGACGAACGCTTTCCTGTTGGGCGTAGTCCTGCTTGTGCGCTTCAAAAAATCGCTCGGCCTCGCCGGGAGTGAACGCGATTTTGCGGCCCACTTCCTGGCGCATCACTTCCTGGGTGATGATGGAGTTGCGGATATTGGCCTTGAAGTCCTCATACGAGATGCCTTGGTCTTTGGCTTCTTTTTCAAGGTCTTCCAGCGTTTCCAGGTTGTATTGTTTGCGAATGTCGTTGAGCTTGTTGATCAGCTGGGTCTCGCCCGTTATGCCAAGTTCCTTGCCCTTTGAAAGCCACAATTGCTGGTCAATAAGGCCGCGCAGCAGATCTTTGTGAGCTGCTGAGATGTCCTGCATCGAAGCGCCGTTCTTGCGCGCGTCTGCATCCATCTCCTTCATCGACCGCTCGTATTCCGAGCGCGTAATAACCTGGTCGTTGACCCGGGCGATAATCTCCTCGACCGTGGTGCCGCCGTATGGGCTCTCCGGCGCGGCGGGATGCGTTTGCGCCAGAGTGGAGCTTGCGAGCAGCAGCGTGCCGAACACGATTGCCGCGGGAGTGCGAAGGAGTTTTAGCGTCATAGTTTCTTAACACGGCAGGCTGCGATCAATCGCTACCTGAGGCATAGACGTCATTGTAAATGGCTGGGCAGCGGGAACGCGATGCCGGAAGCGAATCAGACGGAATTCAGGAGGAAATCGCGCTCTTTACGCGTGCGAAACACAGTCAGGAGGCCCGTTTTTTAAGGCGTTCGGCTACCGGAACGGCTTTGTCCGGAGTCAAACAGCCCAGTGCTATACTTTTTTGATAGAGTGCCGATTCAGGCCCTTCCCGCGCGCCTGGCCAGCCGGCAATCTGGAGGTTCTTCTTGCCTATGACTCCCCGCGCCCGCCGCGCAGCTTTCTCCATCATTCTCTTCTTCGCCGTATGCGCTACCGTGGGCAGCGTTCTGCAGCGCAGGGTGGGGGCCCAGTCCTCGGCAGACGAGAGCCAGCTGCGAGACAACCTGAAGTCGTTTACCAACGTTTATGCGCTGGTGGAGCAGAACTACGCCGAGCCGCTCAATGGCGACAAGGCAGACACGGCGATCTACGGCGGGGCGATTCCCGGAATGCTGCGGGTGCTTGACCCGCACTCCAATTTTTACGATCCCAAGGCCTACGCCAAGATGCGCGAGGACCAGCACGGCCGCTACTACGGCGTCGGCATGGTGATCCAGCAGCAAATCATCGAGGGGAAGGCCAAAACCTATGTGATCACGCCCTACGAGAACACGCCCTCTTTTCGGGCGGGTATTCGGCCGGGCGACGTGATCTCAATGGTTGACGGCAAGACAACCGACGGCATGACCTCCGACCTGGTTGCCAAGGCCCTGAAAGGGCCCAAGGGAACCCATGTTCAGGTAACCGTGGTTCGCGAAGGCCAGACAAAGCCGCTGGATTTTGACCTTATTCGCGACGAAATCCCCCATCCCTCAGTGGACCTTAAATACGAGATTCGGCCCGGCGTGGGCTATGTGCACCTGACCCAGTTCCAGGAGACTACGGCGCAGGAAGTGATTGAAGCCATTGATGGTTTCAGCAACCTGAAGGGGCTGGTGCTCGACCTGCGCGGCAACCCCGGCGGCCTGCTGAGCCAGGCGGTGGAAGTCTGCGACCACCTGCTGGCCAAGGGACAGGGAATCGTCTCCCAACGCGGACGCGCTTATCCCGATCAGAATTACTCTGCCACGCACGGCAACGACGGCAAGACCTTCCCCATCGTCGTGCTGGTCAACAAAAACACCGCATCGGCCGCGGAGATTGTCTCCGGCGCACTGCAGGATCATGATCGCGCATTGATCGTGGGCGAGACCACGTTCGGCAAGGGCCTGGTGCAGACGGTTTACAACCTCAGCGAGAATACCGGCCTGGCGCTCACCACCTATCACTACTACACGCCCTCGGGCAGGCTCATCCAGCGTAACTACTCCGGCGTTTCGCTCTACGACTACTACTACAACCACGCCGGCGCCTCGCCCAACGACGCGACCAATCGCGAAGTCAAGCTGACCGACGCGGGCCGCACGGTTTACGGCGGCGGCGGCATCACCCCGGACGAGAAGATCGAGAGCCCCAAGAGCAATCACTTCCAGGACTCGCTCCTCTACAAGTCAGCGTTCTTCCACTTTGCTGCCCACTACCTGGCCAACCGCAGCGTGGACAAGAACTTCCAGGTGGACGAACCGGTGCTGAGCGAGTTCCGGCAGTACCTGACCTCTCAGAGCATCCCCTGGACCGAAGCCGACCTGACCACGAACATGGATTGGCTGAAGGTGAGCATCAAGGAAAAGATTGTGACCAGCCAGTTTGGGCAATTGCAGGGCCTGCGCACGCTGGCCGACTGGGACCCGATGGTGCAGAAGGCGCTGACCTTCCTGCCCGAGGCCCAGGCGCTGGAAGACAACGTGCAAAAGGTTCTTACGCAGAAGGCGGAGGCTCGGAGCGCTGCACTGCGGTAGAGTGGTCGTGGTATCAAAATAAAAGGCCATCCCCCCCGGGGATGGCCTTTTATTTTGGCCAGTCCTACTCCACCGAAGGCAGACCCGCCAGCGCCATGGCAATTTCTTCAGCCGGGTATTCGTAGTTCTGCAGCTTGCCGGCCTGGTAGTCAATGTAGCTCTGCATGTCGAAGTGGCCGTGGCCGCTGAGGTTGAAGAGGATGGTGCGCTGCTGGCCTTCAGCTTTGGCTTCAAGCGCCTGGCCGATGGCCGCGGCGATGGCGTGGTTGGCTTCGGGCGCGGGCATAATGCCCTCGGACCGGGCAAACTGGATTCCCGCCGCGAAGGCGTCGAGTTGCTGCACGGTGGCAGCTTCGGCCAGCCCCAGGTCCATTACGTGCGAAACCAACGGCGCCATGCCGTGATACCGCAGGCCGCCGGCATGTATTCCCGGGGGCATGAAGCTGCTGCCCAGCGTATGCATCTTGACCAGCGGGGTCAGGTGGCCCGTGTCGCCGAAATCGTAAGTGAACTTGCCCTTAGTGAGGCTGGGGCAGGCGGCCGGTTCCACGGCAATGACGCGCGCCTTGCTCTGTCCCTTGAGCTTGCGGCCCAGGTAAGGCATGGCGAGCCCGGCAAAGTTTGAACCGCCGCCGGCGCAAGCGATGATTATGTCCGGATCGTCGCCGGCCAGGGCCATCTGTTCAATCGCCTCCAGGCCGATGACAGTCTGGTGCAGCAGGACATGGTTCAGCACGCTGCCCAGCGCGTACTTGGTGTTGGGGTCTTTGGCGGCTACTTCAACGGCCTCTGAAATGGCGATGCCGAGCGAGCCATTCGAATCGGGATGAACGTTGAGAATGGCGCGGCCCGATTCGGTCTCGATGCTGGGACTGGCGGTGACAGTTGCGCCGAAGGCTTCCATCAGGGCGCGGCGGTAAGGCTTCTGGTCGTAGCTCACGCGCACCATGTAGACCTTGCAGTCCAGGCCGAAGAACGAGCAGGCCATGGCCAGCGACGAGCCCCACTGTCCGGCGCCGGTCTCTGTGGAGAGATGCTTGGTGCCGTCTTTCTTGTTGTAGTAGGCCTGCGCCACGGCGGTGTTCAGCTTGTGCGAACCGGCCGGGCTTGCGCCTTCATATTTGTAGTAAATATGCGCCGGCGTATCCAGCGCCTTCTCCAGGCGCCGCGCGCGGAACAGGGGCGACGGACGCCACTGCGCGTAAAGCTGCCGCACTTCGCCGGGGATTTCGATCTCTCGCTCTGCAGAGACCTCCTGAAGAATCAGGCTGATGGGAAACAGCGGGGCCAGGTCGTCCGGGCCAAGGGGTTTATGCGTTCCCGGATGCAGCGGGGGCGCCATGGGCTTGGGCAAATCCGCCTGGATGTTGTACCAGGCCTGCGGAATCCGATTCTGCGGGAGGTTATATTGGATTGTTTCCATGGCCAACATTCTACCAGCGGTTCCGCGCGGCAGGACCACGGCCCTTCCGATTCGTTCGGGATCGGGCCCGCTCCAATGCTCTGTAGCCTGCATCACAGCGCAGGCCGATTTGCGCCCGTAGGCTTTGAGCGAAGATTCGGAGGGCAGCAAATGCCAGCTATCGCAGCAGAAAATGAAGTCACAGTCAGTAACCTCCTCGCCGCTTTTGAGGGCGAGTCTAATGCACACGCCAAATACACAGCCTTTGCGGGCAAAGCCGATGCCGATGGACTGCACGGCGCCGCCAGCCTGTTTCGCGCCGCCGCGCGCGCCGAGCAGATTCACGCTACCAATCATGCCCGCGTTATCAAGCAGTTGGGCGGCGAAGCCAAGTGCGAGATCCACGCCGTTGAAGTGAAGAGTACGCTCGAGAACCTGAAAGCCGCGCTTGAAGGCGAGCAGTACGAAGTCGACACCATGTATCCGGGCTTCCTTGCCGAGGCAACGGAACGCAACATAACGGCTGCCGTTCGCACCTTCCACGGGGCTCTTGAAGCCGAAAAAACCCACGCCCGGTTGTACGGGGAGGCCATTGCGCTGCTGGTTGGCGGCAAAAAAGACTCGTGGATTGGCGCGGCCCGCGATTTCTACGTGTGCCCGGTATGCGGCTACACGTCAGAGACCGAGGAAGAGCACGAACGCTGCCCAGTGTGCAATTGCCCCTGGGAGAAGTTCGAAATCGTACGCTAGAAAGAGATTTATAGAAGAACACTGCGGCTGATCGAACCCTGTGGTATCCCAGGTCTCAAAATCGAGACCTGGGGCACCTGCTGCCATCGGCGCAGCTGGATTGGTGCTTGACTGGATGATACAGACATGAGTAAGAAGCGCCTAAGGATGATAGTCGGCTGCACGCTCGGCGGATTCTGCGCTTTTGCCGTCAACCACTGGCCAGTCCAAGCAGTACCAATACAAATGGCGCTTTACACAGGATTCGTCTTTATCCCCTTGATAACAGGCTTTTGGTCTGACTTCTCTCGCGGTCGGTTCTGGATTTGTATCCTCTTGACGCCCGCATTGCACGCCTTGGTCCTCTTTCTTGTTCGGCCTATTTTCCCCGTAAGGACAGTCCTTGTACTCATCCCCATAGCACTCTTTGAGTTCGTTGTCTTAGCCGCTTTGATGCTAAAGGTTCTTGGCGAAGGGGAAACTGACAAGGCAGATCAGACATATCGATCCTGATTTTCTGCTCCTTGCGCTTGGATCAACGGCAAACCGTAATTACTTATTGGTTGATCAAGCTGCGCGCCCTCATTCGGCGTGAACTATGTGCTCACGCGTCCAACATTCGCCCTAAACTCGCCAGGCGGCCAACTCGCCAACTGGCCCGCATTTCTAACGGCTTGCGGGAAATGCTGCTTCGTCGAGCGCGGACGAGGACGTCCGCGCTACAGCCGGCCGGGAGGCCAGCGCTACATCGGGATTGTGGCGCTTCTTTTTTTCGCAAGCACCGTTGCTGACGGGCCGGGCGCCGCTAAGACGCCGCTGTTTTTCCGGCCAATCATAAATTTTTCTCTTGACATAGTGTATTAGTTCTATAGTACATTGATTTCGTAATGAGCACCCGGCCCTCCAACGCGCGCTTTCGTTTCCAACTGGACCTCCATAGCGGGGTTCCGGTCTATCGCCAGATCATCGACCAGACGCGCGGCGGCATCGCGTCCGGCTCGTTGACGGCGGGCGATCAACTGCCCACCGTTCGGCAGCTTGCAGTCGATCTGGCAATCAATCCGAATACCGTGGTGCGCGCCTACCGCGAACTCGAACTGGGCGGTTTGCTTGAGACGCACCAGGGAACGGGCACGTTCATCAGCACACAGAAGATGAAGCGGACGGATGCGGTGCGCGAGCGGCAGTTGGCGCAGATTGTGTCAGACTGCGTTTCGCGCGCCGGAGCTGCGGGATTTACCGTCGACGAACTAATCGAAGAGTTACGCGGACTGGCGTCTGAGCAGGACCGCAGGAGGTAAGAGATGATTTCAAAAACAGAGAGTGTTCCGTTGAACAGAGTCGCAGTCACGGCGTTTGTGATCTGCGTTGGCGCCGGCGCCGGTTTAAGTGCATTGACCAACCATCGGGCTCCGCTGATTGTTGGCGGCCTTGTTGGCATCTATCTTCTCTTCGCCATCAAGGTGGTTCAACAGTGGGAAAAGGTGGCTCTGCTGCGCCTGGGCAAATACGTGGGACTGCGTGGCCCCGGCATCTTTCACGTGATCCCGGTCTTTGAAACCATCAGCACATACATCGACCAGCGCGTCCGCGTGCATAGCGTCACCGCTGAGTCCACGCTCACCCGTGACACCGTTCCGGTCAACGTGGACGCCATCGTCTTCTGGCTGGTGTGGAACGCGGAGAAGTCGATTCTCGAGGTCGAGAACTTTGTCGAGGCCATCAACATGAGCGCGCAAACGGCGCTGCGCGAGTCCATCGGCCGCCACGAACTGGCGCAGATGATCACCGAACGCGAAATGATGGGCCACGAGTTGCAGCGCATTCTCGACGAAAAGACAAACCCCTGGGGCATCACCGTTCAATCGGTCGAGATCCGCGATGTGCGGATTCCGGAAACGCTGGAGAACGCCATGTCGCAACAGGCGCAAGCCGAGCGCGAGCGGCAGGCGCGCGTGATCCTTGGCCACGCCGAGGTGCAGGTCTCTGAGCAATTCGCCGAAGCATCGCGCGTCTACAACGACAATCCAGGCGCTTTGCATCTGCGCGCCATGAACATGCTTTACGAGGCCATCAAGGAGAGAGGCTCGATGGTGATTGTGCCTTCTTCCGCCGTCGAAACCATGGGCCTCGGCGGATCGCTGGCCACCGCGGCCATCGCAAAGCAGCAAGGCTGATTGAGAGAAGCGATGGGACCGTGAGAATCAGTCGCGCATTTCCATTCGCTCTTCTCGTCTGCGCCACGGGAGGGCCAGCCAACTCGCCAGCTGGCCCGGATTTCTAACTGCCTGCGAAAGATCGCAATGCCGCAATCAAGATGTGGCCCATGTCCGATCAACCACAAATGAATGGGTGCCCCAGGTCCCGCTTTTGGGACCTGGGAAAGCACAAACCTCTCCCGGCCACGGATAACTCCCCGAAACGTCCCAGGGTTCGGGAAGTCGGTTGTGCCTGGATGGTTGCCAATCCGGACATAATCCGCACAAGTCTGCTTCGGTGGGTGCAACCCCTGCAACCCTTGCAACCGCCGTTCCCCGGACTCACAAAAAATCCTCCGCCAGTTTGCCGATTAATTCCCTCCCTTGGCGCAGAATCAACTCATGGTTTTCTTCCCGGCCCGTAACCTCAAAGAGCGCCCGGAGTGAACAAGCGTAACCCCTGTGCTGTCAATAGTCTGCGCGTAACAAGAACAGAATCATAGACTTGCCGCGCCATACCTTCCGTATCTAACTGAAATCAATCAACTTATGCGAAGAATCCGGCACTTAAGGGGGGGACCCCCAAGGGGCGATCACGGCTCGTCGTTGTAAATGCCAATTTCCAGTTTCCCGCCTTCAGTCTGACGCGCTCGAAACATGCCAGGAGTGTTGAAGCTCCAGGCACGCTGGCCGTCGGGCATGATGGCAATCAAGCCGCCGTCGCCGTGCAGAGCTTCGAGTTCCTTGTGGATGACCTGGTCGGCGGCCTGCTGCAAGGGCATGCCCTTGAACTGGACGAGATTGCAGACTTCCCGCGCGACGCCGAGGCGGATAAAGTACTCTCCGGTGCCGGTGCCTGAGACGGCGCAGGATTGGTTCGAGGCATAGGTGCCCGCGCCGATGATGGGCGAGTCGCCCACGCGGCCGGGCATCTTGCCCTGTAACCCTCCAGTCGACGTGCCCGCGGC
Organism: uncultured Acidobacteriaceae bacterium; assembly: GCA_903911925.1. Taxonomy (GTDB): domain Bacteria; phylum Acidobacteriota; class Terriglobia; order Terriglobales; family Acidobacteriaceae; genus Telmatobacter. Next base: position 37,922 of record CAIWFH010000202.1, on the reverse strand, counting down.
GGTGTTGCCTGCGCGATCGAGCGCCACTACGCCCACGGTGCCGTAACTGTGCGAGTCGGCGGATTCATCCAGTTGGGCCACGGGAATGTACGGTCCCGGAGGCGGCGCTCCGGCAGGGCGCGGCGGAACGGGGCGGCCATCCTTCTGCAACTGCTTCACCAGCGACTGCCAGCGCGCCTCGGTAAAGAAGTAGCTCGGATCGACCTGCTCCAGGCCGGTGCGGGCGGCAAAGGCGTCGGCTCCGGTGCCCACCATCATCACGTAGGGCGACTTCTCCATGACCGCGCGCGCCAGGCTGATGGGGTGGCGGGTGCGCGTGACATCCGCCACAGCGCCGGCCTTCAGGTTTGAGCCGTCCATGATCGCAGAGTCCAGTTCGTTTTTGCCTTCGGCTGAGAATGCCGCGCCGTGGCCGGCGTTGAAGAGCGGATCGTCTTCGAGAATATTGATGGTCGCTTCCACGGCATCGAGAGCCGAGCCGCCCTTGTCGAGCACATTGGCTCCCGCGGCGATGGCCCGCTTGAGGGATGCGCGATAAGCGGCCTCGGCATCGGGCGTGAGGTTGGCGCGGGCAATAACCCCCGCGCCGCCATGCATCACGATGGACCAGTGATGCGCCGGCTGCTGAGCCTGAACTGCGAGGGCGGTGACCATGATGGCTCCGGAAAATACGCTGAAGATCGACTTCATAATGGCTCCTCTGAGCGAACTCGCTTGTATCACTTCCGCGGAATCGTAATTTCCGCGCCTTCGCCCACCTTGTAGGTTGAAGAGAAATAGCGCTGGTTGATGCCCAGCCCAAGACGTCCGCGTGAATCGATGTAGAAAAGCTCTCTGCCTACCGGAACGTCACTGAAGGTCCTGACAAAGGGAATGACGTAGCTCCTGCCGGCAAGTTCGCATGGAACCATGTCGCCGAGCTTGTAACCCAACTGCGCGAAGGTCTCGGCGGGCACATTGAGCACGAGATTGCCGAAAGGCCCGTCGGTAGCGATGACCTGGCCGTGGAGGCCTTTCTCATCGATGGTCGCGTTTTTCAGGTCGAGGCGTACGAGTTTGGCAACGTCCAGCGCCGGGCCGGCCTGGGAGATGTTGTCGCCGCGTGCCGCGTGGGCGCCAGCCGGCGAAAAAATATCGCGGCCATGAAAGGTGGAGGAGATGCCCGTGCCGATCATCCAGGCTGGGTTGGTGATCTCGTGTGCTTCCACGATTCCGTCGCGGTCCTGGACAAGTGTGAGCAAGCCATTATCAGGCAGCACAAAGGTCTGGCCCACCTTCGAACGCGCAATGATGGCCTTGCGCGTGGAGCCCACGCCGGGATCGATGACCACGACAAACACAGCGTCCTTGGGAAAGTAAGGCGCCGTGCCTGCGAGGAATCGAGCGCCCATGGCAATGTTATAAGGCTCCGATTGGTGGGTGATATCGATGATGCGCACATCGGGAGCAATCCCGCTCATTACCGCCTTGCAGATGCCCACGGCATCGTCTTTGACATCGAAGTCAGTCATGAAGCCAATCACTTTGGTGGACGCGGGGGCTGGTTGCTGGGCTATCGCTGGGGAAGCCAGCGCAATAGCTGCCAAGGCCGCCAGAATGAAGAATCTTCTGCTGTTGTGCATGTGGGAAATCTCTCCGTTTCCCTTTCATGTTATCGCCTGCAGGTCGGGAATCGCTTTGCCGAAGGGCTTGTCTCCGGTAACATCGCAATCAATGATGCTCCGCGCACGCCTATCTCTCGGCTTTTTGTTTTCGGTCTCGCTTGTAACTGCGTCCGATGCCAGGCCCCGTCCGATCCAGTTGAAGGTGGTAGTTGTCACCATGTTTGAGCTTGGCGCCGATACTGGCGACGCACCCGGCGAGCTGCAATATTGGGTAGAGCGGGACCACCTGGACCGGGTTTATCCGCTGGCGGCCGGGTATCACGCCGTCCGTATGAACGGCGATGGGGAGATGGCGGTGCTGACTGGGCAGGGCACCGCGCATGCCGCGGCTACCATCATGGCGCTGGGACTGGACCCGCGCTTCGACCTGAGCCATGCTTACTGGATTGTCGCTGGTATCGCCGGGGCCAACCCGGAACGAGCGTCGTTGGGTTCTGCCGTATGGGCACGGTGGGTGGTGGATGGCGACCTGGGTTACGAGATTGACAGCCGGGAAACGCCGCCGGATTGGACGACAGGTTACGTGCCGCTGCGCAAGATGCGGCCGTTTGAGCAGCCCGCCGCCGCGCTTGATGAGCAGGTGTTTGCATTGAACCCGGGGTTGGCGGAGTGGGCATTCGACCTTACGCGCGCGACGCCTCTGGTCGACTCGGATCATTTGCAGGAGATTCGCAGCCACTTTGATGGAGCAGCCGCGGGCCGACCGCCGTTTGTGACCATGGGCGATGAAATTTCATCGTCGACCTATTGGCACGGCAAGCTGTTCGATGCCTGGGCAGCGGAGTGGGTAAGTTACTTCACCGGCGGCAAGGGAGAGTTTGCCACTACCGCAATGGAAGACACGGGGACACTGCAGTCTTTGCAATTCATGGCTGCTGCGGGGCGGGTGGACCAACAGCGCGTGATGGTGCTGCGCACGGTAAGCAACTACGACCAGCAGCCGCGCGGCATGAGTGCGGCCGAGAGCCTGGCGGCCCAGCGCGTGAGCAAATTCGGCGCATACCTGCCCTCGCTGGAGAGCGCTTACACGGTCGGGCACGCGGTCGTCAGCGAGTTACTGAATCACTGGCCGAAGTACGCGGTGAAGGTTGCGGGCTCGGATCAGGCTGCGCCAGCCACGGCCCGCGCCTCGGAGACGAAGTAGCGCCTCCGGATCCAGAAAGCGACGTTCACCAGGCTGATCAGCGCCGGAACCTCAATGAGCGGGCCGACGACGCCGACGAACGCCTCGCCGGAGTTGATTCCGAAGACGGCCACGGACACGGCAATGGCCAGTTCGAAGTTATTGCCGGCAGCCGTGAAGGACAGGGTGGCGGATTGCGCATAGTCGGCGCCAAGCCGCTTTCCCATCCAGAAGCTCACCAGGAACATGATGACAAAGTAGATGACCAGCGGGACAGCGATGCGCAGTACGTCCAGCGGGAGCCGGACGATAAGGTCGCCCTTGAGTGAAAACATCACCAGAATGGTGAAAAGCAACGCGAAAAGTGTAAGCGGGCTGATGAGGGGAATAAACCGCGTGCGGTACCACTCCTCACCCTTGATGCGAATCAGAACGAAGCGCGTAATGAACCCGGAGACGAATGGAACGCCGAGATAAATCGCGACACTTTTTGCAATCTGCACGATGCCGACATGCACGATGCTTCCCTGAAGGCCCAACCACTTTGGTAGAACAGTGATGAAGACCCATGCGTAAAGGCTGTAGAAAAGAACTTGGAAGACGCTGTTGAGGGCCACGAGGCCGGCGGCGTAATCGGTGTCTCCGTTTGCCAGTTCATTCCAAACCAGAACCATGGCGATGCAGCGCGCGATTCCGATCAGGATGAGGCCGCGCATGTACGGCGCATCTCCGCGAAGAAAGAGTACGGCGAGGCCAAACATGAGCGCCGGTCCGATGAGCCAGTTCTGAACCAACGACAGGCCCAGAACGCGCTTGTTGCGAAAGACATGGCCCAGCTTTTCGTACCGGACTTTCGCCAGCGGCGGAAACATCATGATGATGAGCCCGATGGCGATGGGTATATTTGTGGTTCCGCTCTGAAAGCGATTGATGAATCCGGCAGAACCTGGCAGGAAATGACCGGTGGCAACTCCAATGGCCATTGCCAGGAAAATCCACAGGGTGAGGAAGCGGTCAAGAAACGACAGTTTCTTGCGCTGCAACGGAGCGCAAAGCGAGCCTTGCGTGAAAGGAGTGCTGGACATGATTACCTGGCCTCGGAGGCGAATGAGCGCTCAACGGGAGTTGGAGATGGAGCGCCCTGAAGGGCGACGAACTTTGCCGGGCTGCAGCACGCTTTGGAAAGACGCGCACGGTCGGCCTGCATCGCTCGGTCTTCCTGCAACCATGCCAGGGTCTGGCGCAGCAACTGTGCGGCGCCGATGTTCGGCGGCATGACGATTCGATAGTGCATCCACTTGCCCTCGCGGCGGGCCTGAACGATTCCGGCGCGGCGCAGATAGGCCAGGTGCCGGGATATCTTGGGCTGCGGCTGGCCTAGAATCTCAACAAAATAGCAGACGCAGAGTTCCTGGTCGCCCATCAGGTTGAGCAGGCGGAGGCGTGTATTGTCTCCCAGGGCCTGGAAGAAGCGCTCCAAGTTGAACTGCGACGATTTCTTCTCCATGAATTACTTATACGCCTTGACGAATATGTTGGCAAGAGATATAGTCGTTTTAGCGAATATGTTTTCTTAAGGAGCGCGCTATGGCGGAAACGATTCTTGATTCAGTGAAGTCGAAGTACGGAGCAGTGGCAGAGAGCGACCTTTCGAGCGACAACGCAGGAGTCAAGGCGGTGGCGGAAGCCTTCGGGTACACGGCGGAGGAACTGACCTCGATTCCTGCAGAGGCCAACATGGGCCTCTCCTGCGGCAATCCCACGGCGACAGCGCACATCAGGCCGGGCGAGGTGGTGGTCGATCTCGGCTCAGGCGGTGGGCTCGATGTGTTTCTGGCGTCGAAGATGGTGGGTCCGCAAGGCCGGGCCATCGGCATCGATATGACGCCGGCCATGATTGAGCGGGCGCGGACGAATGCCAACGCGGGCGGCTACACGAACGTCGAATTCTTTCAATCCACCATTGATCGGATCCCGCTGCCCGATGCATCGGTTGATTGTGTCATTTCAAATTGCGTTCTGAACCTTGCGCCTGACAAGCCGGCCGTTTTCCGTGAGATTGCACGCGTGCTGAAACCAGGCGGGCGGCTGGCCGTAAGCGACATCGCCTTGAAGCACGAACTTCCCGAGGAAATTGCGAGGAGCGTGGCTGCTTACGTCGGCTGCATTGCAGGAGCGATCCAGATTGAGGACTACAAGGCCGGATTGCTGGCGGCAGGATTTGAGCACGTGGAAATAGTGGACAGTGGCGCCGACTTGAATGCGTATGCCAAGGTGGAGAACCAGTCCGGGTGCTGCTCGCCTACGATGGAGACTTCAGGCCCATTCCCAGTGCTCGAGACATCCTGCTGCACTCCTGCGCCCGCCGATTCAGCTCCGCTGCATGAGGAGTTGAAGACGCTGCTCTCGCAGTATGACGTGAATGAGGCCGCGGCAAGTGTGAAAGTGTATGCAATCAAGCCGGCAGCCGGCGCAGCGAAATCCTGCTGCGGCCCCGCATGCTGCAAGTGAGAGGACGCAAGACATGGCCCACTATAACGTGTTGTTTCTTTGCACCGGCAACTCGGTGCGCTCGATCATGGCTGAAGCGATCATGAACCACAGAGGCGCGCCAAACTTTACCGCCTTCAGCGCGGGCAGCCATCCATCGGGAATGCCGCGACCGGAAGCGCTGCGGCAGATTGAACGGGCGGGGATGCCGGTGGAGGGGCTGCGCAGCAAATCCTGGGATGAGTTTGCAATCTCCGACGCACCGAAGATGGACTATGTATTTACGGTGTGCGACAACGCGGCCAATGAAGCGTGCCCTTTTTGGCCCGGACAGCCAATGACCGCTCACTGGGGAATTCCCGACCCGGCGGCGGTGAAGGGAACCGAGGAAGAGATCGGCCGCGCGTTCCGGGATGCATTTGTGGTGCTCGACCGCAGGATTGGATTGTTTCTTTCGTTGCCCCACTCGACTCTGCAGAAACTTGCCCTGCAACAAAAAATCGAAGAGATCGGCGGGTCATGATGGTCCGAGCGGAGCCGGGCTACCAGGAGGGCATACGTCGCGATGAAGCAAACTTCGGTTGTGACCCATTTCTCTTGGCGAAGGTGGGCTCGACAGTGCAAAATGCTTGAGTTCTGCAAATTCCACATTCGCCGTTAAATGACCCGCCATCGAACGGGCCGTAGGCGATGCGACGGCAAGGAAACCTGAATGCATTCTGTCTGGTTTGGCGAGTTTCTGGGCACGTTGGTTCTGGTGCTGATGGGCAATGGTATTTGTGCCGGCGTCATTCTGCGCAAGTCGTATGCGGCTGACGCGGGGTGGATGGCCATCACCACCGGGTGGGGAATGGGCGTGCTTTGCGGCGTGCTGGTGGCGCAGGCATTCGGCAGCCCGGGAGCCCATCTGAATCCGGCGATTACGCTGGCCGTTGCGGTGAACACCGGCAACTACTCGCAGGTGCTGAGCATGTGGGTGGCGCAGTTATTGGGCGCGATATGCGGCTCGGCGCTGATGGCGCTGCACTATGCATTGCACTGGAAGCCGACGCCTGATCCCGCGGCCAAACTCGCCGTCTTCTGCACCAATGCGGCGGTTCGCAATCCGCTAATCAACACCCTGAACGAAGCACTGGGCACGGCGGTGCTGGTGGTGGTGGCCGCGGCTATCGGCTCGCATGGAGTTTCGGCCTCAGGCCCCGCGGGTGGCATGGGGCCATGGCTGGTGGCCAGCCTGGTGTGGGGCATTGGACTTTCGTTAGGAGGCACTACCGGGTACGCCATCAATCCGGCGCGCGATCTTGGGCCCCGCCTAGTTCATTGGATTTTGCCCATCCCCGGCAAGGGCGGATCGAACTGGAGCTATGCGGCAATCCCGGTGGTGGGGCCGCTGCTGGGCGGGGCGCTGGCGGGGGTGCTACTGCACTTCGCTCACCTCTAGTGATGAGAAGGAGGTCCGATGAGGATTGTCGATCGAATCTTTGCGGTGATTCTTGTCCTTGGCGGCATTGGACACGGGCTCGGCTCATACCTGGGGTACAGGCACGAACCGGTGACCTTGCTGTGGTCGCTGAATGCTTCAGTGCTGGGGTTCCTGGTTGCCACCCTCAACCTGCTGCGTTCCACGCGGACGAATGACCGCCCGCTGGCATGGATCGCCTTTGCAGGTAGCCTGGCTTGCGCCGCTTCAGCGATAACTTTCGGGATACTGATCGGAAATCTCCTCGATTTCCGTCCCCTGATGCATTACGCTACTGCACTGGCACTGGCCGCCTTCAGCCTGAAGGCGGCACTCGCGCCGAGCCCGAATCACGGGAGGTAAAAGACCTCTTCCATCATGGGGAAGCGCTCGCCGGGACGAAGGCCTTCGTGCGGCGCAAAAAGCGGAGCCATGGCTTTTTGCCAGCGCAGGTTCACCGGGTGGTTGTCGAGTTGGCTCCACGAGGCTTCGAAATCGGCACACCGCAGGGCCAGGATAAGCAACTTGTCGCGGCGGTAGATGGAGTACTCGCTGATGCCCACGCTTTTGAGCAGGGCCAGCATCTCAGGCCACACCTCGCGATGCGCCTTCTCATAGGCTTCAGATACCCCGGGGTTGAGGCGCAGGATGAAAGCGTACCGCTTCAGCGGCTTGCGATCAGCAGATTCAATTTTCGGATTCATAGTCACCAGGTCACCACGGTTACGGCAAAGGCCGAGAGTTTCAGTTTTCCCGCCTCAGGCCTCACGCTGCGGGCAGGGCCATCGGCGGTTTCAAGATCCACAGTGAGTGCGGTGGCCTTGTCTGCATCTGGAAGAGCGATCTCCGCATCGCGATTGCGCTTGTTCAGGATGAGGAGCTTGCGGCCGGTTGGGGTGACGAACGCCTGCGTGGCCAGGTCGCCGGAATCAACTTTCGTCTCCACGAGTTTGTCGCCCGGATGGAATGAGTCCTTGAGCAGCTTGAGCACCCAGAAGCGGGCGTTGGGCTGGTTGTTCCGCCAGTCCATCATGCTCACGCTGGGGAACTGGGTGGGGTAGCCGATCAACTGCGACTCGCCGATGATATCGATCTGCTGGCGTGAGAGTTCGATGAAGAGGTAGGCATAGAGCGAACCGGCCAGGTTCCAGTAGGCTGCCGGCGGCGCGACCTTATCTGCGGGCGTGTTGTCGGTGGGTAGAATGACACCCAGCTCGTCGGTGTCGGTTTTGGTTTGCGGTGAGAGGCGCTTGCGGATACTCTCAATGAACTTGACGCCGGTGAAGAATCCGTCGGCTTGGTCGAAGAAGGTGTACTGCCAGTCTTCAATGGTCTGCGAAGCGCCCGGGCTCGCGTAGAAGTGATAGGAGATGTAGTCCAGGGGAATTCCGGGCTTATGATTGGCGGGGTTCAGGAAATACTCGAAGATCTGCGGGTTGTCGCGCGGCATGGCCAGAGCCAATCCCATAAATTTGGTCTCCGGGCTGGCGCGGTGGATGCCTTCAACAATGGCGTCGTAGCGCGCCGTGTACTGCGCGGGAGTCGTGGAGTGTTCGAAGTCCGCCTCGTTGAGCACTTCCCACACCGGCAGCTTGTAGTGATAGCCGGAGTTGTGGCGGACGCCGTTCTCATCGGTGAAGCCGCCATTGACGTACCAACTGACCAGGCGGTTGTAGTAGTCGCCCAACTCTTTGCCGGAGGGGTCACGCAGTTCGGTGCCCTGGGTGTAGTCCCAGACAACCTGGTTGGGATCGGCAGGGTAGGTTGAGGGCTTGTCGGTTTTAAAGAGCCATGTCGGGATGGTGCTGAAGTTCATGACCGTTGGATGGCCATCCGTCGCGGCCAGAAAATCCTTGGTCATGGGATCGATAAGCGTAAAGTCCCAACTGGTTTTTTGCGGGGTAGGCGGCTCCAGTTCTGCAACGGCCAGTTTGGGATAAGGCAGCCAGGGCACATAACGAACGTAGTCGGCGCCAAGTTCCTTCACGGCTTTGTAGGATGCCGTGCCCAGAGGCTCGCCGGGCCGGAGCGGGGGATTCACCACCACCTGAAGTGTGGGAGTGGACTGCGAGACCACCGTGGTTTTGTCCCAATGGATGGTGAGCGCGGATGGCTGAGGGGTTTTTGCCTTCGAGCAACTGCAGATCAATATAGCAGGCAATAGCATCAAGCAGATAAGGCGGGCGCTCAGCAGAATTTGCCGAACCGGAATTTTCATAAGAGCTCCTTGCGCGGCCACGGGCTATTCCGGGCCGGGCTTGCGGGCGAAATACGTCGCGGGGCCATGGTAAATCATCGTGGCAGTCTTCATTGCCAATCGTTTGCGGTGAACGTCGAGGCGGTTGCCTGGAGTCAGGCTGGACAGACCCTTGGCAAGCGCGGGTTGTATCCTTGCTGGGAAGAGGCCACATTCCAGCCCCTGGTTTCATTCGAGAAAATTGTCCATGAAAGAAACTGTTCTGCAACTCGATCCACGCGATAACGTGGTGGTGGCGCTGGCCCCGCTCGATGCCGGCGATGTGGCGCAGTTTGGCGCCCTGTCCTGCCCGGTGACGCAATCGATTCCCGCCAAGCACAAGATGGCGCTTGCTGCCCTGTTGGCCGGCGAACTGGTTTATCTCTATGGCATGGTGGTGGGCGAGGCGGTTGAGGACATTCCGCGCGGCGGGCTGCTGACGACTCGCAATGTGCGGCATCGCGCCGGCGCTTACACGGCGGCACGGCAGCCAGTACAATTTGCCGCACCCGACATCTCGGCATGGCTCACGCGAACGTTCAGTGGTTTTCGCCGCGCGGATGGCCAGGTGGGCACTCGCAACTACTGGTTGGTGCTGCCGCTTGTGTTTTGCGAGAACCGCAACGTGGAGCGCATGAAGGAAGCGCTGGAAGAGGAACTGGGTTATCGCAGCCAGCAAAGCTATCGACAGCATGTGCGGCGCCTTGTTGAGCAACGCATGATTGGCGGCGAGCCGGATGCGTGGTCTCACATTCTTGCTACAACAGATCCGCGGCGAACCAAGATCGGGCTCGCGCGCGACGAGGGACGGGTCTTCGCCAACATCGACGGGATTCGTTTTCTGACCCACCAGGGCGGCTGCGGCGGCACGCGCCAGGATGCGCAAGCGCTTTGCGGGCTGCTGGCCGGTTATATCCATCACCCGAACGTGGCCGGGGCAACGGTGCTTAGCCTGGGCTGCCAGAACGCACAGGCTTCCATGTTGCTGGACGAACTGCGCGCACGCGACCCCGAGATGCACAAGCCGGTGCTGGTCTTCGATCAGCAGAAGTCCGGGCGCGAATCGGCACTGATGACTCAGGCGCTTGATGAGACATTTGCGGCACTGGCGCAGGCCGACCGGATCGCGAGGACCCCCGCGCCGCTCTCAGCTTTGACCGTGGGGCTCAAGTGCGGAGGGTCGGATGGATTCAGCGGCATCTCGGCCAACCCGACGGTAGGCTATGTATCTGATTTGCTGACGGGCGCAGGCGGACGGACGCTGCTGTCTGAATTTCCGGAGTTGCACGGCGTGGAGCAGGAACTGATTAACCGATGCGCGACCGATGAACTGGCTCAAAGCTTTTTTGATTTGATGCACGCTTACCAGGCGCGGGCGCGGGCGGTGCAGTCGGGCTTCGAGGCTAATCCCTCGCCGGGAAATATCGCCGACGGGCTCACGACGGACGCCATGAAGTCGGCGGGAGCGGCGCGCAAGGGCGGCGTGTCAATGATTCAAGATGTTTTGGACTATCCGCAGTACGGCACCACGCCGGGGCTCAATTTGCAATGCACGCCGGGCAACGACGTGGAGTGCGTGACGGCGCAGGTGGGGGCGGGCGCGAGCCTGGTGCTGTTTACCACCGGTCTCGGAACGCCCACGGGCAATCCGATTGCGCCAGTAATCAAGATTGCAACGAACTCTGCGCTTGCTGAGCGCATGGGCGACATCATCGACTTCGATGCCGGCCCCATCGTCACCGGCGAGGCGACAATTGCCGAATGTGCTCAGAAACTGCTGGAGCTTTCGATCGAGGTGGCGAGCGGGGAGCGATTTACCAAGGCGGAGTTGCTGGGGCAGAACGATTTCATTCCGTGGAAGCGCGGGGTGTCGCTCTAGCCTGGAAGCGTGATCCCTTATTCCAAACACGAAGCCACAACGGCCATTGCCGCAATGGCCGCAGTCTCGGCTCGCAGAATGCGCGGCCCAAGTGAAGTGGCGCGCCACCCATTGGCGTCGAAGAGCGCCTCTTCCTCCGGAGCCCACCCGCCTTCGGGACCGATGGCGATTTCGAGCGAGGGCATTTCGCTTTCTGAAGCGGCGATGGCTTCGTCCAATGCATTGCGGAGGGTGGTTGTCCGCTCCTGCTCGGCTAGCACGATGCGCGTGGCGGCCGATGCCGCCCGCACGCGCGCGCTCAGCGGCGCCGGATCGTAAAGGATCGGAACGTCGGAGCGGCGCGACTGCTGCGCAGATTCGTGCACGATGCGCCGCCAGCGCTCGGCACGCTTGTCGGCGGCCAGGGCCAGGTATTTTTCAGTCCGCTTGGCAATCACCGGCGCAATGCCGGCCACGCCGAGTTCGGTAGCTTTTTCCAACGCCCATTCCATGTGATCGAATTTGTAGATAGCGAGCACCAGCGTGACGGGCAGCGCGGGATCGGCTTCAAGTTCGGCGACCAGGTTGAAGCGGACTTCTTTGGGCGAGACAGCGACGACCTGGGCGTGGAAGACGTGTCCTCCGGCCACTACGTCGGCTTCGGTCCCGGGCTGGGCGCGCAACACGCGGGCCATGTGCTCGGCCTGCGCGCCAATGATGGTGGCGGTGGCTTCATCCCAATGTTCGGCAATCCAGCGTCGGCGTGTCACAAGCGTTCTCCTCGATCTCTACTCTATCGATTCTAAATGTTGCCCAGAAACACTGAGGGGGCGCTTGAAGCGCCCCCTAGAGTGTTGCCTTTTGTTGGATGACCCGCTCTTACTTCTTCTTTGCGGCCTTTTTTGCGGCCTTCTTCGCGGGGGCTTTCTTGGCTGCCTTCTTGGTTGCCATTTGCCTATTCTCCCTTTCGATGGTTTGCATCGCGACTGCAAACAATTAATTGCAGTTGAAGAATGTATAGATTCATCATGCATCGGTGTCAAGAGAAAAACGACAATGCGGTGGAAAAATAGGCAACAATTTTTTCGCATTGAAGGTCGAACGAAATTGAAATTTGAATTCGATGGCGCGCGTTGAGCAATACAAGGTCTCCAACTCAGCACTCAATGATGTTCAACGCAAGCCCGGCGAGGCTCGTTTCCTTGTAGCGCGATTGCATGTCGAGGCCGGTAAGGTACATGGTGCGGATGACCTGATCGAGCGAGACCTTGTGCTCTTCCTGCTCGTTGAGCGCGATGCGCGAGGCGTGCACCGCCTTGGCCGCGCCCATTGCATTGCGTTCGATGCAGGGAATCTGCACCAGTCCGCCGATGGGGTCGCAGGTCATGCCGAGGTTATGCTCCATGGCAATCTCCGCGGCATGCTCCACTTCGCCATTGGTTCCGCCCAGTGCGGCGGTGAGTCCGCCTGCGGCCATGGAGCAGGCAACACCCACCTCGCCCTGGCAGCCAACCTCCGCTCCGCTGATGGAAGCGTTCTCCTTATACAGGATGCCGATGGCGGCCGAGGTGAGGAAGTAGCGGAGTATGCCTTCGTGGTCCGCGCCGGGCGAGAAGCGGCGATAGTAATGGGCCACTGCTGGAACCACGCCGGCCGCTCCGTTGGTGGGCGCTGTCACCACGCGTCCACCGGCAGCGTTTTCCTCATTCACCGCCATGGCCCATACCGTGACCCAATCAAGCGGCGCCAGCGGATCGCCGAGCACTCCATCGGCCTCCTTCTCGCGCAGCCGTTCTGAAAGACGGCGTGCGCGGCGGCGGACGTTCAAGCCGCCGGGCAGAATTCCCTCAGCCGCAATGCCGCGCTGAACGCACCCTTGCATAACCTGCCAGATGTGTTCGATGCCCTGCTTTACAACTTCAACCGGCGGCAGAGCAGAGCCGCCTTTAACCAGCCCGCACTCGTTCTCAAGCATCAACTGGCTGATAGAGAGCGAATTAGCCTGCGCCGTGGATAGCAACTCGGCCGCGCTGTGAAACGGGAAGGGAATCGCGGCCTGCTGCTTGTCACCGGAGACATCGGCGCCGTCCTCCACGATAAACCCGCCGCCGATGGAAAAGAAGATGCGCTGGTCGATGACCGAGCCGGCCGCGTCAAAGGCCGTGAGCCGCAAGCCGTTGGGATGCTGCGTCGCCGCGCCGGGGGGAAACATGATGTCGCGGTGGAAGAGAAGATCGCGCGGCTCCTCAAATGGAATGGCGTGCGTGCCAGCCAGATTAATTTGTCGGGCCTGGCGGATGGCGGCGACAGTCGACTCGATGGCCGCAGGATCGATGGCTGAAGGCTCGTTGCCGGCCAGGCCCAGCAGGACGGCACGGTCAGTGGCGTGGCCCAGTCCCGTCAGGGCGAGTGAGCCGTAAAGCTCTCCCTGCACACGGTCAACACGAATGAGGAGGTCGCGTGCGCCAAGGTCCCGCGTAAAGCGGCAGGCCGCGCGCATGGGCCCCATGGTGTGCGAACTGGAAGGACCGACGCCGATTTTGTAGAGATCGAAGAGACTGGTCATGTTTGTTGGCCTAGACGCTCGTCGGTACGCCGACGCCGAGCGCGGCAGCGATCCTGTCCCGGACACTTTCTGGATTGACACTTCCTAGGGTAACGAATTCGCGGGATTGTCCGGTGCTGAGCCTCAAGTGTATGCGGCCTGTATGCGGAATGCCGCCCATACCCCACTTCCGGCGATCGACGGCCTCAACTGAAACTATCGCGGAGCGGTCGAGGAAGAAACCTCCTGCCAGCCTGGAGAGTTTTTCAATCACACGCCGATTGCGCATGAATTCATTATCTTCAATCATTTCCTGGAAGGGTTCGAAGTAGGACGGATCGGAGTTTGTTCTTGGTCCCTGGGCCCGCCAGCCATAAAGACCTTCGGGAGCGATAAAGACGACATAGGTCCGGTTCAGGATGAGCCAGTAATACTCCATTGCGACAAATCCCGAGAGCGCCTTCTTCTCGAGGTCCGATTCCGGAGTTTCTTCGTCAAGGATGTCGAGAGTCGGCTGGGCACGGGCGAGGCTGAGGAAACTCCACAGGGCGAGAACCACGGCCCAAAAGGCGCCCATGGTAACTGAAAACTTGACAGCGAACATCCAGTTGAACGGGTATCGATCTCCGAATGCGCGGCCAATGCCCCACCTCACTAGGGACAAGGCCAGCATGGATAACGAGAGATACAGCGCGAGCTTTATCGCGTATTTTGCACTTGCTGAGACGTTGGAAGAGAACCGCATAACACCTGATTTAAAAGCAAGGAGATGCGTTTGTCCACTTGCGCGAAAGTGGCTTGGATAGGAAACATGGATCGAAAGGCTCGAACGCCTCCACTCACCGGTTTATCTCGACTGATCCTTGTTCCCTACTCCCTGTTCCCTGTCATCTGTTACACTCGCTGCAACTTTCCACCATGCTTTTTAAAGCTCACAGCGCGGCTGTCTACGGGATCGACGCCAACCTCATCGATGTCGAGGTGGATTACAGCGGCATCGTCTCGGACAAGGACGTCTTCCACACCGTGGGCCTGCCCGACGCCGCGGTGCGTGAGAGCCGCGACCGCGTCCGCGCGGCCATCAAGAACTCCGGCTACATGATTCCGCCCACCCACATCACCATCAATCTGGCGCCAGCCGATTTGAAAAAGGAAGGCTCGGGCTTCGATCTGCCTATCGCCGTCGGCATCTTGGGCGCCTATGGCGCATTGCGCGCCAACGACCTAAGCCGCTTTTTGCTGGTCGGCGAACTGGGCCTGGATGGCAGCGTGCGTCCGGTGCCCGGGATGCTGCCGGTGGCGATCATGGCCCGCGAGAAAAACATCGCCAACCTGATTTTACCCGCGGCCAATGCCGCCGAGGCAGCCGTTGTTGAGGGAGTGAACGTTTACCCGGTCTCGTCGCTCACAGACGTGTTGGAACTGCTCAACACGGCGGTTGTGGGCGTGATTCAGCGCGAGCCTTACCGGGTATCGACGGAAGAATTGTTGGGCGAACTGCAACACTTTTCAGTGGACTTTTGCGACGTGCGGGGGCAGCAGACCGCCAAGCGCGCGCTGGAAGTGGCGGCGGCGGGAAGCCACAACATTCTGATGATCGGGCCACCCGGCTCGGGCAAGACCATGCTGGCCAAGCGGTTGCCCTCGATCCTGGCGCCGCTTACATTTGAAGAAGCGCTGGAGACCACGAAGATTCACTCGGTGGCCGGTGTGCTTGACGCGGCGGCGGGCTTGGTGACGCAGCGGCCCTTTAGATCGCCGCACCACACCATCAGCGATGCGGGCTTGATCGGCGGCGGAGTTGTGCCCCGGCCGGGCGAGGTGTCGCTGGCCCACAACGGACTGCTTTTTCTTGATGAGCTGCCGGAGTTTCCGCGCAACGTGCTTGAGGTGATGCGGCAGCCGCTGGAGGACCATACCGTTACGATTGCGCGCGCTTCAATGTCGCTGAGTTTCCCGGCGCGGTTCATGCTGGCGGCGGCCATGAATCCCTGCCCCTGCGGCTTCTTCAACGACAAGTCGCGAGAGTGCATGTGTACGCCGCCCATGATTCAACGGTATGTGGCCAAGATCTCCGGTCCGCTGCTTGACCGCATCGATATTCATATTGAGGTTCCGGCGGTTCAATACAAGGAACTGCGAGGCGGGGCGGCGGCCGAGGGATCGGCGCAGATTCGCGACCGGGTGATGGCCGCACGCGAACGCCAGCGGGCGCGCTTCAGAAGGAACGGCGACAAGATTTACTCGAACGCGCAGATGACGACTCGGCAGATTCGCGTCCACTGCGAATTGGGCGCCGACGCCGAGCGCCTGCTGGAGCGGGCGATGCAACAGCAGGGCCTGACGGCTCGAGCTCACGACCGCATTCTGAAGGTGGCGCGGACCATCGCCGACCTGGAGGGTGCGGAAAACCTGACCGTGGCACACCTGGCCGAAGCCATCCAGTACCGAACGCTGGATCGCAGCTACTGGGCTTAAAGACGGTGACCGATTATTTCGCCAAGGTCAGCTTCACCTGTGTCGTTTGATCAACGCGGGAACCTGACGGCGGCTGCTGGGCTATGACTGAACCCGGCGCGACGGGGAGCCTGGGCATTGTGCCTGCGCCGCCGACAGAGCCAACCGGCATATCCACAAACTTGGGCGGAGTCGTCTTGATGCCCACCCTGGCCAAGGCAGATTGCGCGCTCGAGAAAGTCATGCCGAACAAGTCAGGCATAACGTAACCGTCGGGCGCTTCGTCGCCCAGCGCGGCTATCAGCAGATTTACATTCGGCTGGGCGATACCCTGTGCGTGGGCGGGCGGGTCCTGTGCCAGGACGGTACCCTCAGCGGCTTTGCCGTACGGCATACGCGCGGTGGCGCCCACATCCAGTCCCACGCGCCGGAGTTTGAGCGCCGCCACCCGTTCGTCTGTGCCCAGCATGTCCGGCACCTCAACCTTTTGCGGGCCCAGGCTTTCAGCCACGCGCACGCGCCACTCGCGGCGCACCACAGTTCCCGGAGTGGGCGACTGCGACAAAATGTGCCCGGCAGCCACATCGGCAGAGTAGTAGCGATTGTCTACGTCAAGGTCTAGGCCGAGGCCGGAGGTCTGGCTGCGCGCTTCGGCCACAGTCATTCCCTTCAGCGCGGGCACCTGCACCTCAGCGCCGTGAATGGCAAAGTGCATGGTGGTGACGGCGGCCAGCAGCGCCACAGCCACCAGCAGCATGACCAGCGATGCCACCTGGAAGAAATTGACCACTGGGCGATGCATCATGGCTCCGGTTCTCCGTCGGGATAGACAATTTCGTATTCGATGACGGCGGCCTTTTCAAGCATTTTTGAGACCGAGCAGTATTTATTCTTTGACAGCGCCACGGCATCCTCAACGGCCTTACGGCTTAGTTTTCCGCGCACCGCGTAAGTGAGCATGATGCGCGTGAACACCTGGGGCGACGTGTCGGCGCGTACCGCCGCGGCAGAAACCCGCAGACCGGTCAGATTCTGGCGCTTCTTCTTGAGGATTGAAACCACATCGACGCTGGTGCAAGCGCAAAGCGCCATCAGCACCGCTTCCATGGGGCTGGGTCCGTGCGCGTGCGCGGAGTCCGCGTCAAATTGAACGGTGTTGCCATTTTCAGCATTTCCCTCAAAGACGTCGCCATGCTTCCACTCGCTGTGGGCAATCACCGTTTTGATTCCTCCGTTCGTCGCAATTCGCGTCCCATAATCCCCGCTTCTAGTTGAAAGCCACCTCTGCCAGCCGCGCCATCAGGAGGTACGACATCAACAACAGCCCTCCGACAATGTTATTGAACACAACGGCAGCGAAGGCGCTGATTTCACCCTTCTTCTGCCTCTTGCCGATAGCGAAGCGAAGCACGATGCCGGCTACGCATGGAATCCAGATAAGGAAGGGGAGATCGGAGCCGCGCATACCGTGATGATGAGAATCTGCCGGTCTGAACCACAGGCCGCGAATCATATAGGCCTCGCACAAACACACTAAAAGGAATGTGCCGGCGAGGAGCGCGTTTGACGTGTCGAACGCGCTCCTGCTTCGGAAGGAATTGTGCGGCGACATCGACCCTACCTCCAAGCTCAGGAATAAGCGATTCACTTGCCTGCGAACAGTGTACGGTGTCCGATCCCCGCTCTAGCGCAAGTTGTCGGTCACTGGCTCGGGGTGGATCGTTACCCGGTAGACCTCGGGGCAATCGAGCTTGAAGCGGTCTTCGAGCGCGGTGATTACCTCGTGCACGCGATGCATGGTCAACACGTCAGGCAGAGTGCAATGGCAGGACAGGTAAATGTGCTCGCCGGTCCGGCCAACCAAGATCTCATGCACATCCACAATCTCCTCAATCAGAGCCGCCGTGGCCCGCAAAGCGTGCTCGATCTTGCGATTCTCCTCCACCAACTCCTGGGGCTGCTCGATGGTGGCCGGTTCGCTTTCGATGTGGGTCAGAACAAAATCGATCTCCGGCACCTCGCGGAGAATCTCGGCCTCCATCGTGGTTACAAATTCGTGCGCGGCAAGCAGCGGGAGGTTTTCGTTCAGTTCCAGATGCTGCTCCACGCGCAACCGGCCGTTATGCGACTGCACGCTCAATTCGTGGACGCTAACATTGTTGCGGGCGGCCACGGCGCGCACGCGGTCAAAGATGCTCTCGGCACGTGCCTGGCGCGGCAGGGTGTGGATGACGACGTCGGCCTCAGGCAGGGAGCGATGAACGGCTTCAGTGGCCGCGCGAACCAGTTCGCCGGTGTGCTCAAAGGTGAAGTTCCGGGGCAGTGCCAGCGTGAGGTCGGCAAAGTAAGCCGCCCCAGCCCGGCGCACACGCGCCTGCTCCACGGCCAGGACACCGGGGACGCTCTCGACTTCAGCGAGAAGCTGCTGCCTTGTTTCGGCGGGAATCTGATCGAGCAGCACGTCTACGGCCTCGCGGCCGAGGCGAATGGTGAGGCGCAGAATCAGCAGCGAAACCACCACGGCGGCCAGCGGATCGGCATATCGCAGCGCGGCAATTCCATACACCGACCCCACCCAGCTGGCGGCAAGTCCGCAGAGCACTGCCATTGACGACCAGATGTCGCTTGCGAAGTGAAACGCATCGGTGGCCAGCGCGGCAGAACCGGTGCGCTCGGCCACCGCACTCAGTTGACGCGAACGCCAGAAATCCACGGCGATTGACGTGAGCACGACCAGCACAGGCCACACCGAGTGATGCAACTCGACGGAGTGGTTAATTCGCTCGATGGCTTCCCAGATAATCCATCCGCTGGAGACTGCCATGAGAAGGACGACGCCGAACGATGAGAGATTCTCAAACTTGGCGTGGCCGTAGGTGTGGTCGTCATCGGCGGGCTTGTCTGAGACGCGCACCGAGAAAAATGTGAGAGCCGAGCCGATCATGTCGAGTCCGCTATGGGCCGCGTCGGACAGAACGCCTAGCGATCCAGACAGCAGTCCCGCCGCTAACTTGAGCAGTGTCATGGCCAGCGCGGCCACCATGGAGACCATGGCTACCTGCCGCTTTTGAGCGGAAAAATCGGCTGCATTGCTGGCGTCGGGTGTCATGGTCCTCTTAGGCTACAACCGGGTGGGTGCCGGTGTACAACCCGGCGATGCCAAAGGTGTAAGGCTGCCAGGCGCATTGTTCGTAGCCGGTAGCCTGCATAAGGCGCAGCATTGCGGGCGGCGGCGGGAAGTTGCCCACCGACTTGGGCAGGTAGCTGTACGGGCCGTCTTTACTCGCAGAGACGGGGCCGCAGATGGCGCGCCCGATGGCCGGCAGCACGCGGCGGAAGTAGACCGCGTAGGCTTTACCCAATAAGCCGCCGGGCTCGCTGAAGTCGAGAATTCCCAGCTGGCCGCCTGGCTTGAGAACGCGATGAAACTCGCGCAATCCGGCCTCGTAATTTGCCAGATTTCTGAAGCCGAATGCGGAGACGATCAGATCGAGTGACTGCGATGGAAGCGGCAAGTGGAGCGCGTCGGCTTCGATCGCGATTGCGCCGGCTTCTCCCAGCTTGCGCGCGGCAAACTTCTGCGCGCCCCGGCTCAACATGCCTCGGGCAAAGTCGGCGGCCAGGACCGGACGCGCGCCGTTGGGACGAAGCCTGAGGAGCGCCATGGTCATGTCGCCGGTGCCGCAGCAGATGTCGAGAACTGCCGCATCGGGATTGGCGAGCACGGTTCGGAAGCGCCGCGCCGTGCGCCGCCACCATAGCCTGTCCACGTTGGCCGAGAGCACGTGGTTCAGCAGGTCGTAGCGCGGAGCTATGGCGTCGAACATTTGCCGCACGGCTTTCGCCGCGCTGGCTTCATCTTCTGCTCCTTGCGGCTTGGCTCCAGTGGTTGGCATCAGCTTGGCCGCTCCGCCGTCTGTTTGAGCAGGTAGTCAACTGCGGACTCAAGTTCGGCCGGGGCGACATCTTCGACCACACAAGCATCGCCGATTCCAACCGGCAACACAAAGCGTCTGACGCCGCCGATGTTCTTCTTGTCTCCACCGGTAGCCGCCACCACTTTGGGGATGCGGAGCTTGAGCGCCGGAAGAGGGCCGTAGAGGTAGATCAAATTCTCAAGCCGTTCAAACTGGGATTTTGTAATGGTTCCGCGCTCACGGGCGAGGTAAAGCGCGGCCACCATACCCCAGCCAACGGCTTCGCCGTGGAGCAGCAATTTGTAGCCAGTGGTTTGCTCCAGTGCGTGACCGACTGTGTGGCCCAGGTTCAAAATCATGCGCAACCCATTCTCGCGCTCGTCCTTGTTGACCACCCCGGCCTTCATGCGGATCGATGCGGAGATCACTTTTTCCAGAGCCTTGGCGTCGCGGGCGAGCACTTGGTCCACATGCTCTTCCATGTACCGAACTAGCGCACGGTCGCGAATGATGCCCGCCTTTACGCTCTCCATGAGGCCAGCTTTGAGTTCGCGCTCAGGCAGTGTGCCGAGCACGCCGATATCGGCAAAGACCGCGCGCGGATGATGGAAGTTGCCGACCAGGTTCTTGCCTTCGGGAAGGTTGACGCCAACTTTGCCGCCGACGGACGAATCCACCTGCGCGAGGAACGTGGTAGGCACCTGGATATAGGGGATGCCGCGCATATAAATCGCTGCCAGAAATCCGCCGACGTCGCCCACGATTCCGCCGCCAAAAGCGATGAGCAGGCTGCCGCGGTCGCCGCCTGCCACCGCCATCTCACGCAAGAGGCGCTCGATGCTGGCCAGGTTTTTGTATTTCTCGCCGGGCTCGAGAAAGAGCGTCACCGGCGGCTCGGCAAAGGACGAAAGGAATGCCTCGCCCCAAAGGGCCCAGATGGGCGCGGAAGTCAGCACGAAGACGCGCCGGGGCAGCTTGCCCACAACCCGCTCGATGCGCGGGCGTAGCGAGGCGATGAGGCCGCCGCCCGCAATCACGTCATATTTCGCCGAAGGTGTGTCCACTCTTATGGTTTGCACGCTAAATCCATCTTAAATGCAGTTCTCTGATTGCACCGAATCAAGGCCCAGCAGTGTAATTCCCAGATATTCCAACACATTATCGCGTCATCCAAGAAGATAGCCGACGTTATCGAGATACCAACTACCCGGTTCTTGCGCGGGCGTGCATCCAAATAGTTCAAAAGGCCCAGCAGGTGTGAAGCTGGGTATATAGTCTCGTAGTTTCGAAGTGGCACGGTTCATTCCCTTTGCGGTCCCAACTGAAGGAGGTCTTCATGGCAAAGAAGAAAGTAGCGGAACTGTTGGTGGATGTGCTTGCCGGGGCAGGAGTCCGGCGGATATACGGCGTCTCAGGCGACTCGCTCAACGGTATCACGGAATCGATTCGGGCCAAGGGGCAACTGGACTGGGTTCACATGCGGCATGAGGAGACGGCGGCATTTGCCGCCGGCGCCGAGGCGCATCTCACCGGGAAGCTCGCAGTGTGCGCCTGCAGCTGCGGGCCGGGGAACCTGCACCTCATCAACGGACTTTACGACTGCCACCGCAGCCGGGTGCCCGTGCTGGCCATTGCCGCGCAGATTCCCAGCGATGAAATGGGCAGCGGGTACTTCCAGGAGACGCATCCGGAGCATCTGTTCGCGCAGAGCAGCCACTATTGCGAAACGGTTTCGCAATCCGAACAGATGCCGCGGGTGCTGGAGATTGCGATGCAAACCGCGATTTCGCAGCGCACCGTTGCGGTGATCGTCATCCCGGGCGACGTGGCCTTGCGGGATGCCGTGGAACAAGAGTCCCGCCTGCACTTTCACGATGCGAAGCCCTCCGTGTGCCCCTCAGAGGACGAGGTCGCAACGCTTGCACGGATGCTGAACGACTCGAAAAAGACGACGATTCTGGCAGGAGCAGGCTGCGCCGGCGCGCACCGCGAACTGATGGACCTGGCGGGGAAATTACAGGCGCCCATCGTGCATGCCTTGCGCGGCAAGGAGTTTGTGGAATACGAAAACCCCTTCAGCGTGGGCATGACGGGGCTTCTCGGCTTCTCGTCCGGGTATCATGCGATGATGAATTGCGACACGCTGCTGATGCTGGGGACCGACTTCCCTTACCAGCAGTTTTATCCGCAGGACGCGACGATTATCCAAATCGACATTCGCGGCGAGCAGATTGGCCGCCGAGCGAAGGTGGACCTGGGACTGGTGGGCGATGTGAAATGCACCATTGCCGTGCTCAACCCGCACCTTCGCTCCAAGCGGGACGGCGCGCACTTGAAGACATCGCTCAAACACTATGCCGAGGCCCGCAAAGACCTGGATGAGTTGGCGACGGGCGAGTCCGGAGAAAAGCCGATCCATCCACAATACATTGCCACGGTTCTGGACGAGCTCGCGGCGGAAGACGCAGTGTTCACTTGCGATGTTGGAACGCCGACCATCTGGGCAGCGCGCTATCTTACCATGAACGGCAAGCGCAGATTGCTCGGGTCCTTCGTGCACGGCTCGATGGCCAATGCGCTGCCGCAGGCCATTGGAGCGCAAGTGAGCCATCCCGGGCGACAGGTCATTTCGTTGTCAGGCGACGGCGGCCTGGCCATGCTGATGGGCGACCTGCTCTCGCTTCGACAGCTGAATCTGCCAGTGAAGTTGATCGTCTTCAACAACAGTTCGCTGGCCTTTGTGGAGTTGGAAATGAAGGCTGCGGGCATTCTCGATTTCGGAACGGACCTGCACAATCCGAATTTTGCGAAGATGGCCGAGGCCGCGGGGATTCTTGGACTGAGGGCTGAAACGGCGGACCAGGTAAGGCCCATGATCGAACAGGCGCTGGCTTATGACGGGCCGGCTCTGATTGAAGCCATCGTGAGCCGTCAGGAGCTTTCGATGCCGCCGTCGATCACCGTCGATCAGGTGAAGGGCTTCAGCCTGTTCATGATCAAAGCCGTGCTCGATGGCCGCGGCAGCGAAATTATCGATCTGGCAAAGGTTAATTTGCGGCGGTGACCGAAGTCACGGCCTGTTACAGGCTTGTCTACTTTTGCGGCTCCGCAGCGCAGTTTGTTTGGTCGCCGCGCTGGAAGCAGCCTTCGGTCTTTCCGGTTACTTTGCGAATTGACTTGGGATGGTTCCAGACTTCGGGCTTGATTTTCATGCCGAAGCCGGGGTCCTCGGTCATGGTGATGTGGCCGTCTTTGGGGGCGATGGGGTTTTCGAGCATCAGCGGCCAGTCGTGCTCGTAGAAGCGCTGGCAGCTTTCCTGGATCCAGACGTTGGGCTGGGCGGTGGAGAGATGAGTGGAGGCGTAGAAGAGCAGCGGGCCGCCGGCGGTGTGCGGGGCGATTGGCAGTTCCATCGCGTCGGCCATGGTGGCGATTTTGCGCGCTTCGGTGAGGCCGCCGCACCAGGTTACGTCGAACATGGCGTACTTGACGGTGCGCGATTCAAAGAGCTTCTCGAACTGCATTTTGCCGGCCATGCGTTCGCCGGCGATGAGCGGCACGGATGTGGCTGCGGCAAGCTCGTGATACTGCTTGAAGTTGCCGGGCATCAACGCGTCTTCCATCCACATTGGGGTGAAAGGCTCAAGGGCGTGGGCAATGCGGATGGCAGAGGTGAGGTTCCATTGCGAATGTAGCTCGATGGCGATCTCGATCTCACGCCCGAATGTGTCGCGGAGTTTCTTTACCGGGACGAGCGCCTGGTCGATGTCGGCCCAGGTGATGAACTCGTTCTGGTTGCGAGCGGCAGCGCCATCGAAGGGCCAGATCTTGATGCCCTTGATGCCGCGCGTGTCGATAAGCTCGCGCATGATTTTTTCGGGCTCGGTATTGAAGTCGTATTTGTAGGGGAAGCAGGTGTTGTAGAGGCGGACCTGCGGGTTGGCGCGGCCGCCGATGAGCCGGAAGACCGGGGCATTTAGCGATTTTCCGAGGATGTCCCAGAGGGCAAGGTCGATGGCACTGAGGGCGCGTATTTCGGTGCCGCCGGCCACTTGAAAATCAAAAGTCCGGTAGAGGTCGGCCCATATGCGCTCGATGTCGCGGGGGTCGCGGCCGATGAGCGCCGAGGCTGTGGAGTGGAGCATGGCCGCCTCGACCGCATTGCGAGGATAGGTTTCGCCGATGCCGTAAATTCCTGCGTCAGTTTCGATTTTCACCCAGGTCCAGTGGGGCCAGAAGGGTGCATCTTCGCGCGAGTTCCAGTAGACGGTCTCGATGCTAGTGATCTTCATGGGCCCTACGGCCTGTGCCAGCGCTCCGTACCGGGCGGCGAGCGGAGAGGCCAGCATGCCGGCAACGAACGATCTTCTGCTCAATTTCATTGCGCAAGTATAGAAGAGTCGCTCGCGGGGCATCAGCATAGGCTCCACAAAAGCGCCGTCCGCCTGCTAACATTTCTGCATTCTTAGCTGAAAGGCCTGCCATGCGTACCGATCTATCTGCCCGCGCCGTTCACCTTGGCGACATGCGTGTTGACGTGCATGTTCGCGAACACGTGCTCAAAATGGACTATCCCGCCACCGATGGGAGAGACCCAACCTCGCTTGAGGCGCTGCTGGCCAGCCTGGCGGGCTGCGCAGCAAACACGCTGCACCTGGTGCTTCGCCGCAAGCTGGGGGCAAAAGTTGAGTCTATCGAGGTGGAAGCGCGTGCCGAGCGTCGTGCGGAACATCCAACAATCCTCACGGCTATCGAACTGGTGTATCACCTTCGCGGCGAAGCGCTGGATGCAGCCGTGGTTGAGCGCGCCGTCCGCTTTGCCGAGGACCAACTTTGTCCGGTAACTGCGATGCTGCGGCCCGGAACGCAGATCACGTCCTCATGGAAGTTGGATTAGTGCAACTCTCGGCTATGAGATTCATTTCTTTGAGCGGCAGCGTACCTCCTCCCCCCTCCACGTAGTGCGTTTGGAGCAAATTGTTTGTTTTCAACGGGTTGAGGGCATGGTTCGGGAGTAAGTTGGTTGTTTTGAAGAGCTTGGAAGCCAAGTTATTGAAAAAGGAGAACTTGCGCGGACTCGTGTGCGGCGTGGAGCCGAGTTCGGCGCTGCTGGTGGTGCACTGAACAAACCTCTTAGGAACAGGTTAATACTTTGAGGGAAATAATCAGCGAATGGGCTGTGAGTGGAAGACGTTGCCGATCATGGAGATAGCTTGAAGACAGGCAGAACAGGGGTTGACATGTGGCTCCGTGCTCTGGCGCCGAGGCACACAGGCGCGCTTTTTCAAAGACGCTCTACAGCGAGGGAAGAAATGCTCTGACCTGCAGGCAGGGGGCGCCTGGCCAGTTTCCTGGCCCAGGCTTGGGGAATGGACGGATCTGTTGCGTAATCCCGGCTGCCTATCCCAGCCAGAACAGCGGAATCAAACCCACAGCCGCGAGGATCAAAAGCATGAGCAGGCTTTGCCGGCCGGTCTTGCGGTCGGCCAGGCTGTAGGCGTAGATGCCCTTCATCACGTTGTTGCTGGCGGTGGCGATGACCACCGCGGCTGCCGCAACTTTCAGAGGCGTCAGTGTGCCCGCCGCCTGGGTGAGCCCCATGATAAAGGGGTCCACATCGGTGATTCCCATCAGGACGGCCAGGCTGTTTACGCCGGTTCTTCCGAGGTAAGTAACGGCTAGCTGGGTAAGGACGAGCATGGCCAGAAACAGCGCGGCAAAAAGAAAGGCCGTAAGCAGTTCCAGGGGATTCCTGGGTTCGGCCTCGGGCTGCAAATTCTGGGCATCCTTGTCTGCCCGGCGGGTCCAGAGCCAACCGAATGCGACTGCCGCGACCGCCAAAATGAGAAACGGGATGTAAAGCACCAGCATCAGGTCCCGGTTGAAGAGCGCCAGCAGGATGACCATGCGCAGATACATCGTGGCGGACGCAATGAGGATGCCGCCGGCGAAGAGATGGGGGCGATTTTCGCGCGCTGCCCGTCGTGCCAACACCACGGTGGTGACGGTGGAGGAATAGGCGCCGCCGAGCAAGGCCGCCAGAACAATACCCCCCTGGCCCTTTGTGACTTTCTGCAAAACATAACTCAGGTAGGAAACGGTGCTGATGGCGACGACGACAAGCCAGGTCTTGAATGGGTTGATGTGGAACTGGCTGAATTCCTGGCGCGGCAGAATGGGCAAGACCACCGCGCTCAGGAAGAGGAATTTGGTGAAGGTGAGAATCTCGACCGGAGCGATGCGCACCGCAAGCTTCTCAAGGACTTCTTTGAGGTCGAGAAAAAGCAGGCTGGCCACGCCCAAGGTGGTGGCAATCCAGAGATGTCCGTAACAGACCAGAGTTCCGACCAGAAATGTAGCGAGGCCTGACATTTCGGTGGTCACTCCGGCGGGCTCGGCAGTGGAAAGTTTATGCCAGTAAGACAAGAGCAGGAATCCGGCGACGACCACAAAACCAGCCGCCAGGGGGAGCATCTGAGGCCCCGAAACCACTGCTGAGGAGTAGCCGACAAGACCGATCAGCGGGAACGTGCGCACGCCACCGAAGGAATACGAGCGCCCCGCGCCTTTGCGCTCTTCCCGCTCGAGCCCTATGAGGAAGGAGAGGAACAGGACCAGGACAATCTTGATGGCGTCCGGAGATATCTGCTGGGTTAGATCCATTCGAGCTGAACCTC
Source organism: uncultured Acidobacteriaceae bacterium (assembly GCA_903911925.1). Classification (GTDB taxonomy): domain Bacteria; phylum Acidobacteriota; class Terriglobia; order Terriglobales; family Acidobacteriaceae; genus Telmatobacter. Next base: position 11,496 of record CAIWFH010000202.1, on the reverse strand, counting down.
CAAATTTCTTTCCGGCCCTATTGAAGCGGGATGATGCCGCGGCGTGAGGAGCAGGAGAACGATCATCCATCGCGCCGTTTCCCGGAGTCTGCAAGCCAGCTTACACTTTGTCACCGCAGGATGTCCGGCGATTTTTTCATACCATAGAACGATGCGAGCGGCTCTGCTGCATTCGTTTCCGGTTTCGCGATGCCAGATACCCACTGTGCCTCGCAGTGATAGCCTAATCGTTCATGGCAACCAAGTCACAAGTGGATTTTCTGGTGATGGGGGCGGGCGTGGCGGGGCTGCGCGCCGCGGTGGAACTGGCCCGCCACGGCGAGGTGCTGGTGGTCACCAAGGAGGCGGTGGCCGAGTCGAATACCCACTATGCGCAGGGCGGCATTGCCGTGGCCATGGAGGGCGATGAGGATGTCGCGCTGCACTTTGAAGACACGGTGAATGCCGGCGATGGGCTGGTGTTCCGTCCCGCTGCTCAGGTGCTGGTGGCCGAGGGTCCGGTTCGCGTGGCTGAACTGATTGAGTGGGGCGCGGCCTTTGACACCGAGGACGGGGAACTGCTGCGCACCCGTGAAGGCGCGCACTCGCTGCCGCGCATTCTGCACGCCAACGGCGACGCCACCGGTGCGGAGATCAGCCGCTCGCTGGCGGCCTTTGCACGGGTCCACAAGCGCATACGGTTTGCGGAATGGACCACGGTGACGGGCCTGGTGGTTGACGGAGATCGCGTGATCGGGGCTGATCTGCTGGACCGCGAAGGAAACCGCGAACGGGTGAGCGCGCGCACCGTGCTCATTGCCGCGGGCGGCGCGGGACAAGTTTATAGCGATACAACCAATCCCGCCGTGGCCACCGGCGACGGCATCGCCCTGGCCTCACAGGCCGGAGCGGCGCTGGCCGACATGGAGTTTTACCAGTTCCATCCAACTGCGCTGTCGCTGGCGGGGGCGCCGCGCTTTTTGCTGTCTGAAGCTCTGCGCGGCGAGGGCGCCTATTTGCGCAACGATCGCGGCGAGCGCTTTATGGAGCGCTATCATCCGCTGCTGGAACTGGCCCCGCGCGACGTGGTGGCGCGGGCCATTACGCGCGAAGGAATGGGAGCCAGGCCCGGCGAGACACGCCTGGTTCATCTTGATATGCGGCATATCCGGGGAATCGATTTGCACCAGCGCTTCCCGGGCATCAGCGCGACGCTGGCGCGTTATGGGCTCGACCTTGCCAGCGACCTCATCCCCGTGCGCCCGGCAGCGCATTACCTGATGGGCGGAATCAAGACCGACCTTGCGGGCCGCACCACTTTGCGCGGACTCTACGCTGCGGGCGAGGCAGCATGTACCGGCGTTCACGGCGCCAACCGGCTGGCATCGAACTCTTTGCTTGAAGGGCTGGTGTTTGGCGCGCGTGCCGCCTTCAGCATGCTGGACGACGATCTGGTGCTGCAGGAGGCTGACGCTTCGGATGGTTCGGTGTGGTCGCTTTCGCATACCGAAGAATCTGAACTGGAGAGCATCATCGCCAGGCTGCAAGCCTCGATGTGGGCGTATGCGGGATTGTTGCGTGAAGAGACGACCTTGCTCCAGGGTCTCGCCGCACAAGAGGCCTGCGCTGAAGGACTGGCCCAGATGTTCGCGGCGGGAAAGGGAAGCCGCCGGCTGGCAGAAGGGGAAGCCATGAGTCACGTGGCTCGCGCCATACTACATTCCGCGCTGGCCCGGACTGAGAGCCGCGGCGCGCATTACCGCAACGATTTTCCCAAGCGCGACGACGAGCACTTCCAGAAGCACTCAGTGACTACGGGCGATGGTGGGGTTGAGTTTGAAGAGTGGTAGGTTTTCTAGGGACCAGGGACCAGGGACCAGGGACTAGGGACTAAGCCCATTTTGCCATCCTCTGTTCCCTGAGTGCGGCCACCCACGACGCAATCGCGCACGCGGCCAGAATGATCCCCATCACAGCCAGCGACAACGTAATGGGCACTTCGATCCATCGAGAGCCCAGCATTTTGAGCGCGACAAAGGCCAGCATTGCGCCCAGCCCGTAATGCAGATAGCGGAATCGGTCAAGCATGTCGGCCAGCACAAAGTAGAGCGAGCGCAGGCCGAGGATGGCGGCGATATTCGAGGTGTAGACCACGAAGGGATTGTGGGAGACGGCCAGCACGGCAGGGATGGAATCGACGGCAAAAAGCACGTCGGTGAATTCGACGGCCAGGATCACGGGCAGCAGCGAACCTTTGGCGGGCTGCATGCGACGAATCCACTCCGGGATGACTGTGTGCGCCGAGCCGCCGCGCAACAGTTTCCAGGCCGCGTACAAGAGCAGCAAGCCGAAAATCCAGGTAATCCATTCGAAGCGGCTAAGGAGGCTAATGCCGGCCAGGATAAACAGCGCGCGCAACACCACCGCGCCGGCAATACCCCACATCAGCGAAATGTGCTGGCGTTCGTGGTTGATGCGGAAGCCCTGAAAGAGAACGAGGAAGACGAAGAGATTGTCGATGCTGAGCGACGTCTCAATGGCGTAGCCGGCAACGAACTCCAGCGCCACCACGTGCCCCTTGGTGACGGCGATCCAGCCGGCAAATGCAAATGCGCCGAGGACGAGCGCCGCAGTCCACAGCCATTGAGCGATCTGGGCGTTGCGGGTTTGGCGTTTGTGCCCGGGCAATAGAGAACCGGCCAAAAGCACCGCGGCCACCGCCGCATGAAACCCCAGCCACCACACCCACGATACGCCCGCAATCATAACTGGATGCTACAGCAAAGGGCGGCTGCGTCATGGAATGGAGAAGACATGGAAGGCGCAAGGGGGCCGGCTACTTGCGGTTCTTCTTGGCAGGCTTGGCGGACTTGGGTTTGGCGTCCGCCGAGTGAGTCACTGGAATGGGAGCAAGGTCGGGGCCGGTGCGCGTCACCCTGGTATCTACCATCTGGTAAGAAATGGTTCGCGTTGCGGTGGGCCTGGTAACGCCGGTGGCGGGATCGGTTGTGAAGGCAGTCCCATTGGCGATGAGGAAGCTGAACACCGGCACGCTGCCAGCGGACCCGGGCTGCATACTGACTTTCAACGGCAGGTAACCCTGGATGGGGTGCAGGCGGAAGGCCGTCTCATAGCGATGATGGCGAATGCTCCAGGTGAAAACGCGCACCTGGTCGAAATCGAAAGGCAAGCCGGCTTTGGGCGGGCTCAGGGCGGTGACGTATTCGGGAACTTCGCGGTTCGGGGTTGTGGCCTCGGGATCGGTGACCTTGGCAAGCACGTAAGCGCCGACGATGCGCTGGCCCTCGGCATATTGGCCAATCTCGTCGGGTGCATCCACATCCACGCGGCCGGCCAGCAGCCAACCGGCGTGGCCCGAGCCGTCGCGGACCAGCCACCAGTCTTCCATGGGAGCCGGTTCAGCCGCAGGCTGCGCGGGAAGCGGCGCTGGTTTGATGGCGGGCTTTTTGGGAACTGCGGCATTTGGGGCCGGGGCGGACTTGGCACCTGCCGCAGGGGCAGCAGCGGCCGACTTTGGCGCTGGATTCACGCCCGGCGCGGCTCCCTTTTGAACGGATGCGCGCGCAAGAAGCTGCACCTTGGCATTGCCGGCAAGCAGGTAAAAACGCTCCGTCTCCCGGCCGGGCAGCACGTGCAGATAAATATCGTCGCGGAGGGTGCCGTTGGCAACCACGGTGTCGGCTTTGTGCTTGCTGGCCAGGTCGTCAAAGGCGGCGAAGGTTTTGGCGTCAATCACCGCCCGCTCTTCAATCCAGCCAATCTCGTTTTTTTGCGTTTTGACTTTGAGGAAGCGGCGGCCGTGCTCCAGCACCTCGAGCGGCTGCCCGTTGACCACCTGCGTGACGCGATTTGAGACCGCAGCCACGCGGTCATGGAGATACATCTGGCGCGCGGAGACATACACGGTTTCATGCCGCTCATGGCGGAAGCGCGTGCATCCTGCAACCAATAAAAGGAAAAAGGGGATGAGCCACAACGAGGCGCGCATGCTGTGGCGACAGGCGAGTGCGGCGGATGGACTTGACTTAAGCGTGAACACAGCCGGTGGCGATCTTCTTGAGGATAGCAGAAATGACCAGTTGTCAGTGGTCAGTGATCAGTTGTCAGCCTTTGTGCCATAGGCAATGAACCTATAGTAAGCAAACCTATTTGCTCACAGACAGGCTCGCTCCCCAGAGTGCCTTTTAACTGAGCACTGTCAACTAATCACCGACCACTGTGTTTACGGCGCTGCCACAATTGCGATGGGGCTGGCCGCGGTCGAGTCGCTGTGGGTCAGGTCGAGTTTGCCCACTGTAGTGGTATCGAAAATGTATCCGTTGAGAGTGGGACTGCCGCCCGAGTTGACCGCGAGCATGAAGTGGCCCAGGTTATCCTCTGCCAGGCCGAAAGGTTCCGTTCCGGTGGCGATTGTATTGGTCTGCACGGTGAGCTTGTAAGTGGAATTGGAACTGGATACCTGGAATGGAGTGATCAAGCCGGCAGAGCTTCCCTGCCAACTGGCCACATACACGTAGTCACCCGCCGCATTGGGCCGGATGGCATGGGGTCCGGTTCCGCCGCTGGCGTAAGGCGAGCCGGAAAGCTCAGTGAGTGCGAAAGGACTGGCGGCCACCGAGAACGCCCGCAAGCCGCCAGAATTGGTTGTGGAGGACGAGAAGGCCGCGGTTTCGCCGATATACAGGAACCGGCTCTGAGGATCAACCGACACTGCAATGGCCGCGCCGGTATTTGATGTATTTGTCGTAGCGATCGTCGGTAGCACGGTTCCAATCGGGCTGGAAACGGCGTTGGAGGTGAAGGGGAAAACCTTGGTGCCAAGAGTTCCGAGGGCCACGGCCACAAACGTATGGTTGGGAGCGAAGGTCATTTGCTGGACCTGGATGCCTGCCAACACTACCTGCTGTTGCACCCGGGTGCCGCCGTTGTCAAAAGCGCCGGCCGATGTGATGGGGATGGCATTGACGACACCGGTTCCTAGGGCCTCAAGCAGCCATGCGCCACCAGGATCCACCGCGATTGACAGGGCTACGGTGTCTTGCGCAACCTGGGCGCCCTGGGTCAGCGCGCCAGTGGTGGAATTAATGGTGTAGAGGTAAACGCCGGCGGAGGAGCTTACATAGAGAAAGCTGCCGGTCGGATCCATGGCAATGGAAAAAGCCACGCCGGTTACGGCGTATGGACTGTTGGTAAGCGGTGTCAACTTGCCGGAGACGATGGAGAAGCCGTAAATCTGGCTGACGGATGAACCCTTGCTCAAGATATAGAAGTTTCCGCTGGAAAGGGTAGTGGTTGTGGTGCCGCCATTGGAATTGGTAGGCGCGTCCCAAAAGCCCGCGCAGCCAGCCATAAGCGGAATCGCCGCAAACAACAACCGTGTCCACTTGCCGAAATTCATCGCTGCTCCTTGCCTTCCGCTCGCCGGCGGCTTTCTTCATTCAGGGTAACGCTTCAGCCCGAGCCATGTCTGGAAATCCGAGCTGGCGGATTTGGATGGGAAGCGCCTTGCATAAAAAGACGAGCGAGGGAAGAAATTCGCTCACGGGCTGGGAAAGCGGCCGCGGGGGGAAATCAGCGATTGTTCGGGGTTTGCCTGGGCCGGGCGCTTTTGGCTGCCGGGCGCGGGAAAATGACTTCCCGGTCCTGAAACAAGCGCATCAGGTTCTCAGCGGTAGCGCGGGAAGGGCGCTTGCCCGCGTCCGCCCGCCATTGATCCGCAGCCAGTCCTGCGATCATGATTGCCAATTGTGCCGTGAGCTTAACGCGAAGGTCGCTTTCCTTTGCTCGCATGCGCTGCGCAATCAGCTTGCCCAGTTGCCGCTGTTGCTCGGCGAGGTAGTCCCACAGGCGGGCCCGCGCAATCGGGGCCTCATCGATGATCGACCTCACCAGCAGCGTCTCGGCAGACCGGCTGTCTTCCACCTCAAGGACCGCGAAGATGGCCTCGGCCAGCGCCTCGTCCACCGGGTGGCGCAGTGAATATTCCGCGAATACCCTGGCGAATTGCTCGGAGTAGTCAGTGAACCGCTGCAGGACGATCAGGTCCTTGCTGGGGAAGTACCGGTAGAGCGTTGAAGGGCTCAGTTCGGCGGCCTCGGCAATTGATTCCATGGTGGTTTGCTCGTAGCCGTTTTTGCCGAACAGGGTCAACGCCTCAGTGACAATACGGTCCCGGCTTCGTTGAGCTTTCTTCTCGCGCAAACCCATGAAACCATTCTAGCTCTATTTTGAATGTAAATGTCAATTGACAGTTACTATCAAAATCAAGATACTGTCGTTGTCCTGATCGGGCACCCGGGGTGCAGCTTCAAAAAAAGCCGGGCGCGGACCGCGGGAGTGGTGGAGACATCGATGAGTTGCGGCAAAGAAATCAAGGCGGCGTTCATAGGCGGCAGCCTGCTGTTTTTGGCGTTTGCGGTCTTAAGCGGCACAGCCTGTGCGCAGATTGCGCACAACGACGAGTTTGTCCAGCACGACGGCGCCCGACTCACCCTCGGCGGAGAAACTTTCCGCTTCAGCGGGCCCAACATTGAGTGGCTGGGCCTGGTGAGTTATGGTGTCTACGATCCTGCGGGCACCCACTATCCCAGCCACTTTGAGGTGGACGATGCGATGGATACCGCCAAGGGGATGGGCGCCCGCGTCATCCGTTCGCAAACCATGGGCGACAGTGTCGGCTGCGACCTTTGCATCGAGCCCAAGTCGGGAGAGTTTAACCCCGAGGCCCTGGCTCATGTGGACTATGCCGTCAAGGCGGCGCACGACCGCGGACTGCGGCTCATTCTCACCCTGATTGGCGACTGCACCAAATGCAACAACAGCGGCATGGGCCAGTTTGTTGAGTGGGCCGGCGCCAGGAACATGAATGACTTCTTCAGCGACCCCAAAGTCATCGACCTGTTCGAGAAGCACATTGCCGCGCTTCTGAACCACAAGAGCACGCTGACCGGCATTGCGCTCAAGGACGACCCCACCATCCTGGCCTGGGAAAACTGCAACATGTGCGGCCTCATAAGCATGATGGCCCAGCCTGGAGCGGGAGCTGCGCCGGTTGTCAAATGGGTTGACACTGTCGGGGCCTACATCAAGTCCATCGACAAGAAACACCTCTACCAGGACAACAGCGGCCTCTTCCTCTTCGACAAAAGCGGCTCTACTCTCGATGTGAAAACTCCCGACATTATCACCGCTGAGTACTACCCTCACTGGGAAGCTGTCTTTAATCTTGGGTACAAATCCTCCGCTCAAATCTTTTCGCAGCACGCGGCCACGATCACCGCTAAAGGCAAGGTCTACACCGCGGGCGAGTATGGCTGGGACAACACCAACTGGCCCACCCAGGACGACCTTCAAACCGTACTGAAGAATTTCGAATCCGATCCGAAAATCTCGGGCGAGCTCTACTGGGCGCTCCAGGCCCACAACATCGACTTCGGCTGGCAGCCGATTCCGGACAATATTCCCAACGCCGCCTACGACAAGGTGGGCGAAAGCGGTCAATGGTGGGCACTTTATTACGGTGGGCTCAATACCCTCATCAGTGCCAAGGAAGACATGGCTGCCCGCGCCGAACTGCTGCGCAGCCACGCATACAGAATGGCCGGCATGACTGTTCCAGCACACGACATTCCGCACGCCCCGGTCATTACCGTCACAGGCTTTGGCGCTCTCGGCTGGCGCGGCTCGGCCGGAGCCGTCAAGTACAGCATTGAACGCAAAGACTCGGACACTGCTCCGTGGCTGGTCGTTTGCGACAAGTGCGCCACCGATGCCGACGCCCCCTGGATCGATCCCAAGCCGGCGCAAGGGATGTTTGGCGCCAAGTACCGGGTAACCGCCTACAACGCAGACGGAAAGCCCAGCGCGCCTTCAAACGAGCGCTGACGTATTGAACGGACCAGAAGCACAACTCTGACGAAGCAATTCTGCTCACGATCCTGATTCCGCGGCGAAGACAAAACTGCAGAAGGCAGATCGCTAGGCAAACAATCTGGAGGAACATATGATTCTCGGCAAGAAATTCAAAACGGCATTCATCGGCGCCGGCGTACTGGCACTCTTTTGTGCTCTCACCGCCGTTCGCGCCACAGCGCAGATAGCGCACAACGACGAGTTCGTTCAACGGGACGGCACACGCTTGACGCTGGGCGGCGAGACATTCAGATACGGCGGACCGAATATCGAGTGGCTGGGCGTGGAAGGATACGGACCGCTGGATGCGATGGGGCCCCGCTATCCAAGCAAGTTTGAAGTGGACGACGCGCTCGACACCGTAAAGGCCATGGGCGGCCGCGTGATCCGCTCGCAAACCATGGGCGACAGCGTGGGCTGCGACCTGTGCATGGAGCCGAAGGTGGGCGAGTTCAATCCCGAAGCTTTCAAGCACATCGACTATGCGGTAAAAGCGGCGCACGACCGCGGGCTGCGCCTCATTCTGACCCTGAACGGGGACTGCGCCAACTGCTCTCTGAGTGGCGCGGGCGAGTACTTCAAGGATCGGAAGGGTGATAGTTTCAAGGATTTCTTTACCGATCCGGTCGTCATTGCCAGGTTTGAGAAGCACATTGCGGCCCTGATGAACCACAAAAGCACGCTCACCGGCATCGCGCTCAAAGACGATCCCACCATTATGGCCTGGGAGAATTGCAACGCCTGCGGAGTGCTGGTCGCTCTCACTTCGCCAGGCCAGGATATGAAGCCCTATGTCTCCTGGATCGACACCATCGGAACTTTCATCAAGTCGATCGACAAGAAGCACCTGTATGAGGACAACACAGGCTTCTTTATCTTCGATCCGAGCGGCGCCGCTCTCGATGCCAAAACCTCCGACATCGTGACTTCGGAGTACTACCCGCATTGGGACGCCGTATTCAACTTCGGGCAAGCCAAGACCACCGCCGAAACATTTCCCAAGCATGCTGCCATGGTCACAGGCAAGGGCAAGGTGTACGTCATCAATGAGTACGGCTGGGATGTCACCGACTGGGCCACGCAGGACGATCTTCAAAAAGCGCTCGCCGCAATGGCGAACGATCCCAAGATCTCCGGCGACGACTTCTGGGCGCTGCAAGCGCACGTGGACGGCTATGGCTGGCAACCGCTGCCGGTTAATATCCCCAACGCCCAATTCTCAAAGATGGGCGAAAGCGGCCAGTGGTGGGCGCTCTACTACGGCGGCATCACCACTCTCATCAATTCCAAAGAAGACATGGCCGCCCGTGCCGAGCTTCTGCGCAGCCACGCCTTTGCCATGGCCGGCGTCTCCGTTCCGCCGCATGCCATCCCCCCCGCTCCTGTCGTGACCAGCGGGGGGATGGGCGCCATCACGTGGCGCGGCTCAGCCGGTGCTGTCAGCTACTCCGTTGAACGCAAGGACAACGACGCCAGCCCGTGGAAGACCGTCTGCGACAAGTGCGCTACAGACGAGAGCACGCCCTGGATCGATCCCCACCCGGCGCAAGGAATCTTCGGCATCAAGTACCGCGTCACCGCCTATAATGCCGACGGCAAGCCGAGCGCGCCGTCGCCAGAGCGCTAAGCGCCACTAACTCAGCACAGTAATTGGGTGCCCCAGGTCTCGATTTTGGGACCTGGGATCCCACGAACCTCAACCATCTGCTTAATAAACGTACAATTCTCACGAACCAATTCTCCTCACGATCCTGATCCCGAAGTGACCCACCCCCCCGCCGGAGACAGAACCGCGAGACATGCAACTCGGAGGAACCTATGACGATCGGCAAGACCATCAAGACGGCATTCATCGGGGCCGGCCTTCTGGCGCTGATTTGCGCTCTGACTGCGGCCAGCGCCACCGCGCAAATCCCGCACAACGAAGAATTCGTAAAACACGACGACGCCCGCCTCACCCTGGCCGGCGAGACCTTCCGCTACAGCGGCGCCAATATCGAGTGGCTGGGCGTGGAGAACTACGGCCCGTCAGAGAACATGGGGCCGCGCTTTCCCACCCACTTTGAAGTGGACGACGTTCTCGATACCGCCAAGATGATGGGCGCGCGCGTCATCCGTTCCCAAACCCTGGGCGACACCGTCGCCTGCGACCAGTGCATCGAGCCCAAACTCGGCGAGTTCAATCCCGAGGCTTTCAAATCCATCGACTACGCCGTAAAGGCCGCCCATGATCGCGGCTTGCGCTACGTCGTCACCATGATCGGCGACTGCACCTATTGCAACAATGGCGGCATCGGCCAGTACATTGACTGGGCGGGCAGCAAGAACATGAACGACTTCTTCACCGACCCCAAAATTATCGCGATGTTTGAGAAGCACATCGCCGCTATTCTCAACCACAAGAGCACCATCACCGGCATCGCGCTCAAAGACGATCCCACCGTCATGGCCTGGGAAAACTGCAACATGTGCGGTCTCATCGGCCTCATGTCCGGGCCCGATCAGAACCTGGCGATCGTCAAGTGGGTTGACACCATTGGCGCTTTCATCAAGTCCATCGACAAGAAGCACATCTACTCAGACAACAGCGGTCTCTTCTTCATGGACCCCCGCGTCCTCGACTCAAAAACCTCTGACCTGGTCACCGCGGAATATTACCCCCACTTCAATTCGCTTTTCGGCTCGCTCGGACTGGCGACGACGCCCGAAACATTTTCAAAACACGCCGCACTCGTCACGTCGCATGGCAAGGCCTACTCCGCTTGCGAATTCGGATGGGATACAACCAACTGGCCCACCCGCGACGACCTGCAGGCCGCACTCACGGCGATGGAGTCCGATCCCAAAATCTCCGGCAATGGCTACTGGGCTCTCTACGGCCACGCCATCGAGTATGGCTGGCAGCCCATGGTGATGCCCACCAACAGTCTCGCTCATGCGAAATCCGCTGTCAGCGACACCGGTCAGTGGTGGTCTTTCTACTACGGCGGCATCGACACAATGGTTAACTCGCGGGACGAGATGCGGGCGCGCGCGGAGATGCTCCGTACCCACGCTTACAAAATGGCCAGGATGGCCGTGCCACCGCACGCCATACCCCCTGCTCCGGTGATCACCACCAAGAGCCTCGGAATCGTTCGCTGGCGCGGATCGGCAGGCGCGGTTAACTACAGCGTGGAGCGGCAAACCAAGGACGGAAAATGGGAACTGGTCTGTGACAAGTGCGCCACAGATGCCGACATGGGCTGGCCCGACCCGGACCCCAAAAGTCTGATGGGCGGCAACTACCGCATCACCGCTTACAATGCTGACGGAAAGCCGAGCGCACCCTCGGAGGCAAGGTAGCCGGTAGACGGAGTCGGCGGAGCTTTGGTGTCACAAAAGTTCGCGCCAGAACGACGCGAAGGCAAACGCAGATTCTTCGCTCACCACCCCCAAAACTCCACCCCACAGATGAAGACCTGTCTGCGGGGACCCCGGAACTGAACAGCGTTTGGGTCCCTGTTCGCTCAGATGGGATGAAAAGGGGCGTACCTTCCTAATACGTGCTCAAGGCGCACAGATTGCTTAGGAGGAAGGTACGCC
>CAIWFH010000201.1 GCA_903911925.1 uncultured Acidobacteriaceae bacterium | reverse complement strand
GTTACCGAGACGGCAGGCGAAGCACTTCCCGCACGGCGCAATCGGCAGGCTGCTCACTGGCCTGCGGTTTGCGCCGTTCTCAGTGCGCGTTCAGGTCGCTGCCTTTTGTCTCCCGGATTGCGGCGATGCCGAGGATAGTGAGCGCGGCGGCTCCGCACAGGTAGTAACCCACCCAGGGCAGTCCGTAGTTCTTTGCCAGCCATGTGGCGATGTATGGCGCCAGCGAGGCGCCCAGAATCCCGGCAAAGTTGAAAGACAGAGAAGAGCCGGAGTAGCGCACGGCGGTGGGAAATATCTCCGCGACCATGGTACCCAGCGGTCCGTAGGTGAAGCCCATGAGGAGCAGTCCCAGGGCCATCATGCCCAGCGCGCCGCCCGGGCCGGCAGAGAAGATGGGAGCCAGCACCAGTCCGAAGAGAAAGATGGCAGCGGTGATCCATAGCATCGTGGTTTTGCGTCCGCGTTCGGCCAGGACGGCTGAGACGGGAATGGCGAGCGCGAAGAACAGGATGTCGAAGAGCTGCATCTCAAGAAACTGGCTGCGGCTGTAGCCCAGCGCGGTGGTTCCCCACGAGAGCGCGAAGACGGTCATCAGATAAAAGAGGACAAACGTCGCCAGGCAGAGGAGCGTGCCTGCGATTAACTGTCTCCAATGGCCGCAGATGACGGTGAACAGCGGCGCGCGTGCCGGACCGCCGGTTGCGAGCATGCGCTGGAAGACAGGAGTCTCATGTATGGCCAGCCGTACCCACAGTCCGATGAGGACCAGCACCGAACTGGCCAGAAACGGCAACCTCCAACCGAATCCGAAGAACTGCTTGTCAGTGAGCGTCTGCGAGAGCAGCAGAAATACGCCACCGGAGAGAAAGAACCCCACGGGCGCGCCTAGTTGAGGAAACATGCCGTAGATGGCGCGCTTGTTGGGCGGAGCGTTCTCAATGGCGAGCAGCACCGCTCCGCCCCATTCTCCGCCCAGCCCAAGGCCCTGCCCGAAGCGGCAGAGGGCAAGCAAAATTGGGGCGGCAATTCCGATGGAACTGTAGGTAGGCAGCAGGCCGATGGCCACAGTGGAGATGCCCATAGTGGCCAGGGCCGCCACCAGGGTGGTCTTGCGTCCGGTGCGATCGCCGAAGTGGCCGAAGATGGCCGAGCCGATGGGGCGCGCGAAGAAGGCGATTGCGAAGGTGGCCAGCGAAGCCAGTCGCGCCGAGGCCGGATCGGTGGACGGGAAGAAGAGGCTGGGGAAGACCAGCACGGCCGCGGTTGCATAGATGTAGAAGTCGAAGAACTCAATGGTTGTGCCCACCATGCTGGCCAGCAGCACATGGCGCGGGGCATTGACCGGCATCGGCGCCGTCGCAACGTCGGGAACCGACACTTCTGCCGTCCGTGTTTCCACGCATGACCTCCAGAGATTCAGAGCACCACAGCGAAGGGGGCTTCGTCCAGCAATACCGTATTTAGATGCTGTGCCTGCTCCTTTTGAGCATATCCGCATGGACGCGCTTACCACGGGGTTCAGCCCGGAGTCCAATCCATAGATAGCCCATTCGGCGTGATAGGCTGGCATTCGTCGGCAGGAGAGCGATTTTCGAATGAATCAAAATCATGGCACGCACTTCAACCTGATTGCGGCCGCGCATGCGGCCATGATCGAGCATGGATTCCAGCCCGACTTTCCCAAGGGCACAGACACGCAGCTGGCTGAGATCAAGTCGCAGCCGGCACTGCCGAACAACGGCGAATTCAAAGACCTGCGTGATCTGCTGTGGTCCTCAATCGACAACGACAATTCGAAAGATCTAGACCAGGTGGAGTGGGCCGAGCGGCTGGCTGACGGGCGGATTCGCGTGCTGGTGGGCGTGGCCGACGTGGACTCGCGCGTGCATCGCGGCACGGT
>CAIWFH010000200.1 GCA_903911925.1 uncultured Acidobacteriaceae bacterium | reverse complement strand
CGATACACGGCGTTGTCCGCCTCGTTGCGCGTCTGGATTTCCTCGAGCCTGGCCTTGTCGTCGTCCGCGTGCGCCTCGGCGTCGCGGCGCATCTTCTCGACCTCGTCCTTCGAGAGGCCGCTGCTGGCCGTGATGGTGATCTTCTGCTCCTTGCCCGTGCCGAGGTCCTTTGCGCCGACGTGCAAAATGCCGTTGGCGTCAATGTCGAACGTAACCTCGATCTGCGGCACGCCGCGCGGCGCCGGAGGAATCCCCGCCAGCTTGAACTTGCCCAGCGTCCGGTTCTGCGCCGCCAGGGGCCGTTCGCCTTGCAGCACGTGGACTTCGACTTCCATCTGCGAATCGGCCGCCGTCGAAAACGTCTCCGTCTTCTTGGTGGGAATCGTCGTGTTGCGCGGAATCATCGTCGTCGCCACGCCGCCCAGCGTTTCAATGGACAGGGTCAGCGGCGTCACGTCCAGCAGCAGCAGATCCTTGACCTCGCCGGCCAGCACGCCGGCCTGCACCGCCGCGCCGATGGCGACGACTTCGTCCGGATTCACGCTGCGGTTCGGCTCACGGCCGAACATCTTCTTCACCATCTCCTGAATCTTGGGCATGCGTGTTTGCCCGCCCACCAACACAACCTCGTTGATCTGGCTGGCGGTCACGCCGGCGTCCGTCATCGCCTTCTTGCACGGCTCCAGCGAGCGGTCCAGCAGGTCCTCGACCAGCTGTTCCAGCTTGGCGCGCGTCAGCTTGCGCACCAGGTGCTTGGGCCCGGAGGCGTCCGCGGTCACAAAAGGCAGGTTGATCTCGGTTTCGATGGTTGTCGAAAGCTCGATCTTGGCCTTTTCCGCGGCGTCCCTGAGACGCTGCAAGGCCATCTCGTTGCCCTTGGAGGCCAAGTCCAGACCCTGCTCCTGCTTGAACTCGGCAATCAGCCACTCGACGATGCGCTGGTCCAGGTTGTCGCCGCCCAGGTGGGTATCGCCGTTGGTCGACTTGACCTCGATGACGCCTTCGCCCACTTCCAGAATGGAAATATCGAAGGTGCCGCCGCCAAAGTCATACACGGCAATGGTCTCGTCCTTTTTCTTGTCGAGGCCATAGGCCAGGGCAGCCGCCGTCGGCTCGTTGACGATGCGCTTTACATCGAGGCCGGCAATCTTGCCTGCGTCCTTGGTGGCCTGGCGCTGCGCGTCGTTAAAGTAGGCCGGAACGGTGATCACAGCCTCGGTGACGGTCTCGCCCAGGTAGGCTTCGGCGCTCTTCTTCAACTTTTGCAGAATCATGGCCGAGATCTCGGGCGGGGTGTACTCCTTGCCCTGGGCCAAAACGCCCACATGGTCTCCCTGCTTGCTCACCTTGAACGGGACCATCTTCATTTCGTCCGACACTTCGTCATAGCGCCGGCCCATGAAGCGCTTGATGGAGAAGATGGTGTTCTCCGGGTTGGTGATGGCCTGACGCTTGGCCACCTGGCCCACGAGCCGCTCGCCGCTCTTTGAAAAGGCGACGATGGAGGGAGTGGTGCGCGAACCCTCCTCATTGGGGATAACTTTGGGCTCTCCGCCCTCGAGGACGGCTACGCACGAATTGGTGGTGCCGAGGTCGATACCGATAATCTTTGCCATGGTTTCCTGCCTGCTTTGAGATAGTTTCCGACTTTGCTAGGATGCCACATTGAGTGAGTTGCTGTCAAGTTTTCTTGATTGCATGTCAGTAAGCTATCCTGCGTTACCCTGCCCGCCGTGCGCTAGAGTATTTGGCGTTCCGGCCCCCTGCTTGTTGTTCCTCAATGAAATGCAGATGAAGTTTCAGTCACATTGGAGACAGTCCATTCTTGGCTGGATGCCACCCATCTGGTCGCCTTTCCACGGGGGGGTACTCTTGGCTGCCGAGGCACAAAGGAAAACCATACGCAGGAGTTGCTGCCTTGTGGCCGGCCTGTTGTTCCTGGTCTGCGCTTTTGCCCAAGCGCAAGACGAGCCGTATTTTGTCACCTATTCCCACGAACTTGAGGATGCCGGCACCCTGGGAATCGAATCCAAGGCGGCGTTTGGCCGCCCCGATGGCGGCAACCGGTACGGAGCTACAACGCTTGAACTGGAGTATGGCGTGCTTTCCAGATGGCAAACCGAGTTGTATCTGGATGGGCAGGCCACCGGTCAGGATTCGGCGGTTTTCACCGGATTCCGATTCGAAAACCGAATCCGGCCGCTGCTGCGGAATCTCCCCGTGAACCCGGCAATCGAGATTGAATATGAGAACCTCACCGGCGCCGACAAGACCATGATCGACCTGGTGGGCCACGACGACGATGACGACCTGACCCCGCCCAATGGCATGTTGGCCATTCAGCATCAGCACGAGTTGGAACTGAGGTTGATTCTTGGTTCGAACTGGAAGAAATGGAATATCTCGGAGAACTTCATTGCCGAGAAAGATTTCGGCCATTCCCCCTGGGAGTTCGGCTATGCGGTTGCGTTCTCGCGTCCATTCCGCAGTGGCTCCGTGGACCGAAAGTGCGTGTGGTGCGCCGAGAAATTGACGGGCGGCCTGGAAGTCTACGGGGGCCTGGGAGATACCTGGCAGCTTAGCCTGGACGATACGTCGCACTACTTCGCGCCGTTGATCGGCTGGCAACTGCCCAGGGACACCAGGCTCAACTTCTCGGTAGGCATTGGCACTGTGAGTCCCAGCTTGAACGCCATCTACCGTGTCGGCCTGACCGTCGATTTCGACAACTTCGGCTCCCGCTTCATGCACCTAGCAAAATCCCGCCTGGCAAAAACTAAATCCGAGTGACGCGCGGAAGCTCTTCTCTCCAGTGATTTGAGCGCTTCGATCAATCCGGCTATAGATATCCCGCCACTCTTCCCATAATCCGCGTCGCCCGTCACTGGCAGGGAACCCGCCAATCGTTTAACCTCAATTAGTTCCCTCCCGATGCCATCTGCCGCCGCCCAAGCCCGCTATCCGCTTACCCAGGGTGTGAACCCGTGGCTGGTCACCCTCTCCGTAATGCTGCCTACCTTTATGGAGGTGCTGGATACCGCCATCGCTTCCGTGGCCTTGCCCTACATTGCCGGCAGTCTCTCGGCCTCCAATTCTGAGGCCACCTGGGTGCTGACCAGCTACCTGGTGGCCAATGCGGTGATTCTGCCCGCCTCCAACTGGTTTGCCCACCGCTTTGGCCGCAAGCGCTTCCTGCTCACTTGCGTGGTTATCTTTACCGTCGCCTCGTTTTTCTGCGGCGCTGCGCCCTCGCTGGGAGTGATTCTGCTGGCCCGGGTATGCCAGGGCGCGGGCGGCGGCGCGCTGCAGCCGCTTTCGCAATCCATCCTGCTTGAGAGTTTCCCCATCCAGAAGCGATCCATGTCCATGGCCGCCTATGGCCTCGGCATCGTCGTCGCCCCTGTCATCGGACCCACGCTCGGCGGCTGGCTCACCGATACCTTCAGTTGGCGCTACGCCTTTTACATCAACATCCCGTTCGGCATCCTGGCGTTCATCATGATCACCCGGTTTGTCCACGACCCGCCTTACATCAAGAACGCCAAGGTGGGCGCGTTTGACAACATCGGCTTCGGACTCCTCATGGTTTGGACTGGCAGCCTGCAAATCGTCCTCGACAAAGGCCAGGAAGACGACTGGTTCGGCGCCACCTGGGTGCGCTGGACGGTGACCGTGCTTGTGGTCTCACTGCTCCTGTGGATACGGCATTCGTGGACCCATCCCAAAGGCCTTCTCGACCTGCACGTGCTCAAGGACCGCAACTTCCGCACTGGGTGTATTTTGGTGGCCATGCTGGGCATGTGCATCTACATCACCATCGCCATCCTTCCGCTTTACTACCAGGAGATCCTGGGCTACACCGCCTTCACCGCCGGCCTCGTCGTCGGCCCGCGCGGCATCGGCTCGTTCATCGGGTCGCCGATCATCGGCCTTCTCGGCTCGCGGTTCGACGGGCGCAAGCTGATGACCCTCGGCTTTGTGGGCTTCGGCGTCTGCTCGCTCATCTTCGGCACCATCAATCTCGATATCGGCCCTTACACGCTGCTGTTTCCCATCATGCTCACCGGCTTTGCCCTGAGTTTCGTTTTCGTGCCCATGGCCACGCTGATGATGGCCACCATCCCCCGGAAAGAGATGGGCAACGCAACCGGCCTCTCCAATATGCTGCGGAATATCGGCGGGTCAATCGGCATTTCAATGGCCACCACCGCGCTGGTGCGCCGCGCCGCGCTGCACCAGACTGAACTGGGCGGCCACATCACGGCGTCCACCTGGGTCTACCAGCAGAAAGCCGCGGCCATTGCCGGCTATGTGGGCCACCAGGTTGGCCCCGCCCAGGGCCGGATGGGCGCAATGGGCCTTGTCTACCGCTTGATGGAGCAGCAATCCGCACTGATGGCCTACACCGACATCTTCCGCTGGACGGCAGTGCTGGCCTTCATCTGCGCCGCCGCGGCATGGCTCTTCAAAAAGCCCGTCAAGCACCTGGAGCCGCCGCCGGGAGTGCATTAGGCCATCACCCACCACTCCGTCATCCTGAGCGACCGTAAACGAAGTGAAGGGGAGTCGAAGCACCTGCATTTGTTTTTGCCTCTTCCTCGCCGTCCGAATCAACTGCCTGCCGGCCGAATTCCGATATCTGCAAATTTCCTGTTAACCATTCCCGTCCCCCGCGCGTACTACCGGTGAAATCAAATCTTCTGGCACGGAGGCAATTATGGAACAGATCCTGGTTCCCATCGCAGTATTCACAATGATCGGCTGGATTGTCTGGGTCATCTTCTCGTCCGTCAGGCGTTACAAGACGGCCTGGGTGCAGGGAGAGGTGGCCAAGACCATGCTGATGCGTTTTGACTCGGCGCAGGCCATGCTTTCTTACGTTGAAACCGACGCCGGCAGAAAGTTCCTCTCCACGCTGGCTCAGGAGTCGGGAACCGTCTATGGCAGCATCCTTGACTGCATCCGGTGGGGAATCTACTTCCTGATCGCGGGCGCCACGGTTTGCTGGCTGCATGCCGCGGGGTTGGTTGAACGGGATGCGCAGGTGCTGGGCATTCTGGCAGTCGCAATGGGCGTAGCATTGGAGGCGGCGGCGGTTGTCTCTTATTACGTCTCACGCGTGATGGGCCTCATCAAGGCTGAACCGAAGGCGTAACGTGCGGAGCCGGGCATGGAAGATGCAGGCATGATGGCAGCCTGGGTTACACCGGGCCGTGAACAAACCGCGGCGGGCGAGGAAGGCTTCAGGCATCTCTATGAAGCGACTTCCCGCCCTCTGTGGGGCTATCTGCAGCATGCCAGCGGGCGGCCCGACGTGGCCGATGACCTGCTCCAGGAGACTTACTGCCGGTTCCTTCTGAGCAGGACTCCTGAAACGGATGAGGCGCGGGTCCGCTCCTATCTCTTTCGCATTGCCACCAACCTGCTCCACGACCGGTATCGCAGCCGCGACGACTCCGCCTATGAAGAACCAGCCGAGTGCGGCGCGGAGCCGGACGAAGAAACGCGGCTGGATGTGCAGGCGGCCATGCGGCAACTGAAGCCGCGCGAGCGCGAACTGCTGTGGCTGGCCTACGTTGAAGGCATGAGCCACGCCGAGATTGCCGCCGCCACCGGATTGAATACCATGAGCATACGGATATTGTTGTACCGCGCACGGCAAAAAGCGGGCGGGATTCTGCGTCCGCAGGGAGCAAAGCGATGAAGCAATTGGGTTGCGAGCACGAGGTTGACGTCATCCAGGCATTGCACTCCGGGCAGTGGACCGACCATCTGCGCCTGCACGCTGCCGCCTGCCAGGATTGCAGCCAGGCGCTGCACCTTGCCGAGGCGCTCCAGGCCGGCGCCCAGCGCGCAGAAGCACGATTCACTCCGCCCGATCCGCACTGGATTCTGCAGCGGGCGCGCCGCCGTGCACGCGAAATCGCAGTGGCCCGCATGGGCCGGGTGCTCGCCGCGCTCCGCGCTCTGGCCGCAGCCTATGTGATTGTCGCAGCAGCGTGGCTTCTGCGCGGATACGCGGCAGGGCAGTACCAAGAGGTCGCCTCGGCAATCCAACCCGCAACCGCTATGTTTGCGCTGCTTGGAGCGGCCGTCGCCGGAGTGTTTGTGGTTGCCGGGCTGTGGCCGATTCTGGGCCAGCGCGCCCGGCGCTAGCTGGAGCCCCTAAGCCGGGTCGCCGAAGACTTGCACCCCGGCAGATCGTGCGGCATCGGCCAGCTTGCGATCAAATGTAGCCAGTTGCGCACCGCGGCGCATGGCCAGTTCAAGGTAGGTGGCGTCGTACGCGGTGAGGGAATGCATCCGTGCGAGTGCTACTACGCTTGATTGCCTGGCGCGCGGTGATTCCTCATCGGCAACGATGTTGGCCTGGGATAATTCGTTGAGGAAGAACGCGGTTTGTGCGGGCGGAATCACTCCCTGGCGCTCTCCGCGGAGCACGCTGTTTGCTATCTCCGCAAACCAAATCGCCGGAACGACCCCTTGCACCGAGTCAAGCTCGCCAAGCGCCTTTTCCGCCAACTTTATTTCAGCAGGGTTGACGCGTTTGAATTGCCATGCCAGCGCCATGGACGCATCGATCACAAAGCTCACTTGCGGCCTTCCTCAATCCATTCCCTGACGGTCTCCGAAGACACGCCCTCGATCTTCGGCATGGCCAGCAGCCGCCTCACAGCTTCGGCAGCGCGCCGCTTGTCTTTCATTTGGGTGGGCACGATATCTGCCACCGGCTTCCCTCTGTTGGTGATCGTGAACCGCTCTCCTTCTTCCACTTTGCGCAGAATTTCGGAAAGCCTCGTCTTGGCGTCAAAGGCCCCGATCTCGGTGTACCTGCTCTCCGGAGTCGCCATATCTTTACCCCTTAATCGAAACAACTGGTTTATCAACTAGTTTATTCCGATTCTCTAATTTCGCGCAATGTATTCGCAGTTAACCCAATTGGAATCAACCCAGCAGCGGCAAAAACCGTCGAATATTCTCGTCGTACTGCTCAATTCGTCCGCTGAGGATGTCGTAATACCACCCGTGAACCGACAGCCGCCCCTCAGCCATTGCACCGGCCACCGAGGGCTGCGCGCGCAGGTTAAGCAGTTGTGCAATCACATTGCCCCGAATCAGGGAGGCGAGTTCGGCGCTGTCGCCGTCCGCGGGGTTGAGGGGCTGGCGATGGCTGTGGGCCGCCTCAACGTGGCTCAGCCAGCGCTTTGCCTTGGGCAGGGTTTCCAGGCTTTTGTGGTCCAGCGCCGCCTTCATCGCGCCGCAGTCGGAGTGGCCGCAGAGGATGGCCTGCTTCACCCGCAGCACCTCAACCGCGTATTCAATGGTCGCCGTCACGCCATCCACGTTGCCGCTTGCGATAGGGACCACGTTGCCGGCGTTGCGGGCGATAAACAGGTCCCCCGGCCCCGTGCCCAGAATCAGGTCGGGCAGCACGCGCGAGTCGGAGCAGGTAATGAACAGCCACTCCGGCGCCTGCATCTCGGCCAGCAGGTGGAACTGGGCGCGCCGCGCGGGAAAGACCTCTTTGAGAAAGTGCTTGTGCCCTTCGATCAGCCGATCCATTTCAACCCTCCCGCCGGACTGCCTCCGGGACTTATGTGCCCAGCCTACCGCAACCTGCCCCGGGCTGATAATTTTGATGCGGGATTGATTGTGAATTTACGGCGAAAGAGAGTGCCATGCGGATGAGAAAGCTTGAGCGGTTCCTGGCAGTTGCGATTGTTCTGGTAATTACGTTCCAATTTGCCGCATCGGCCCAAACGGTAGACACCCTCGACCCCGCGCTCAAAGGCAGGATCGACCGCATCGCCGCGCAGGTGCTTGAGCAAACCGGCGTGCCCTCAGCCTCGCTGGCCATCGTCAAGGGCGGCAAGCTTGCTTACACCCACGCCTATGGCAAAGCGCGTCTTGACCCGGCGACCCCCGCCACGCCCGATATGCGCTACTCCATCGGATCGATTTCAAAGCAGTTCACCGCCGCCGCCATCCTCCTGCTTCAAGAGGACGGCAAGCTCAACCTTGACGACGCGGTGGGCAAGTTCGTTCCCGGCCTTACCCGCGGCAACGAGGTCACCATCAGGCAGATTCTTTCCCACACCTCCGGCTATCAGGACTACTGGCCCGAGGACTACGTGATGACTCCCATGCTCAAGCCCGAAAGCGCGCAGCAAATCCTCGACACCTGGGGCAAGAAGCCGCTGGACTTTGAGCCCGGCACCCAGTGGCAGTATTCCAACACCAATTTCGTCATTGCCGGCCGCATCGTTGAGGCCATTACCGGCGCGCCGCTGATGGACCTGCTGACGACGCGGGTTTTTCGCCCGCTGGGCATGAAGTCGGTGTGGAACTCCGACGAAACCAGGCTCACCCATGCCGACGCCACGGCCTACTACCGCAATGCCCTGGGCCCCTTGCGCGAAGCCCCCAAAGAGGGCCGCGGATGGATGTTCGCCGCCGGCGAACTGGCCATGACCGCGCACGACCTGGCGCTGTGGGACGAGACCCTGATCGCCCAGACCGTTCTCAAGCCGGAGAGCTACAAGCAGATGTTCACCGAAATAAAGCTGAAAGACGGCAAAGGCACACACTACGGGCTGGGCGTGGATGTGCGGGACCGCGACGGCCACCGGTCCATCGAACATAGCGGCGAGGTTTCAGGCTTTGTGTCTGACAATCAGGTGCTTGTGGATGACGGCGTGGCCGTAGCCGTGCTCACCAACCAGGACGCCGTTGGCGCGGCCTCGACCATTGCCAAACTGGTCGCCCCGGTGGTTGCCGGTTTTCCGCCTGCCGACGCCGAAAAGCAGGCCCTGGCAATCTACCACAACCTGCAGCAGGGCCGCATCGACCGCAGCCTGCTTGCTCCCAATCTGAGCGACTACTTTACGCCGGTGGCGCTGGCCGATTTCAAGGGCAGCCTTGCTCCCCTGGGCGAGCCGCTCTCCTTCTGCCAGGCAGCAGACGATCTGCGCGGCGGCATGACCTTCCGCTCCTTCCTGATCGTCTATCCCGGCAAGCATCTCCGCCTAACCACCTACACCTATCCCGACGGCAAACTTGAGCAGTACCTGATCGCTCCGACGGAGTAATGGGGGACCGCAGCAAGGGCAGTGAATGCAGGGTGAATTTTAGAGATTTGCGGAAGGAATCCGCATGCCTAAGGTAATACAAAGGCCGGCGCAAGGGTAACGAAAAAGCGACGCCATGCGGACGGTTTGCCATGAAGCGAAACCGGGGCTGAGCCCAACCCTCGTCCTGAACTCGCCTTCGAGGGGGCAAAACTCCAGCAAATTCGGGGTAGATTGTCCGGCCAACTTCTAATTCCTCTTTTGAACCCATCAAAAAAGGAAGAATCATGGCAAAGTCGTTTTGTTTGATTGTGCTTGACTGCCTTCTATTTTAGGTGTGAGCATGATCACAACCATCCACCCGAAGCTTGAAAGCCTCCGGAGTCCTCACGCAAGCTGTTGAGGTGGTTTTGCCAAGGGGCAATGTACGTTGCCCCGGAGGAAGTACGAAATGGAAAGCATGCTCGCTCTTACCCGGCGGTTTGCCGTGGTGATCCCTGTTTGTCTGGCCCTGGTATCTGGAACAGCAGCATTCGCGGCATTGAAGACGCCCACCGTATCGGTGACCACGTCTGCTGCCAGCATCACAACAGTGCAGCCCTTGACGGTGACGGTAACCGTCAGCGGCGGTACGGGCAGCGCGACCGCTGCCGGCACGGTGACGCTGACCAGCGGCAACTACACGTCGTCAGCGTCAACGCTGGCCGCGGGCAAAGTTGCCATCATTGTTGGCGCGGGATTGCTGCCTGTGGGGAGCGACACGCTTACAGCTACATATACGTCTACCGGAACCAGCACCACTGTCTATAACGGCGCGTCCGGGACGAAAGGCGTGACGGTGACGCTGGCAACGCCGATGGTTACGGTGACACCGTCCCCGGCCAGCATCACGACGGTGCAGAGTTCGACAGTTACAGTAGCCGTGAGCGGAGGCGCAGGAAGCCCGCCAGCCACCGGATCGGTAACGCTGAGCGGCGGCAGCTACAACTCCGGGGCGATCACGTTGGTGAGCGGCAGCGCTTCCGCCATTGTTCCCGCCAATTTGCTAGTGGTCGGCAGCAATACGCTGACGGCTACGTATGCGCCCGATCAAATGGGCGCCTTTATCTACAAGGGCGCGACCGGAACCAACGCCCTGACGGTGGCCAAGGCGGCGCCTACAGTCACAGTCAATCCCTCTTCCTCCAGCATTACGGTGCTGCAGTCCATGACGGCGTCCGTCCACGTGAGCGGCGGCCAGGGCAATCCAACCGCAAGCGGTACGGTGGCGCTAACCAGCGGGACCTACAAGCCGACAGCGACCACGCTGAACTCCGACGGCAATGCCAGCTTCAGTATCCCCGCAGGTTCGCTGGCGGTGGGCAGCGACACGTTGACCGTCACCTACACCCCTGCAACTGCAAGTGCGGCAGTGTACAGCACGGCCACGGGAACTGCTCCCGTGACGGTGGCCAAGGTTGTGCCCGCGGTCACGGTGACCCCGGCCGCGGGAAGCATTACCACCACCCAGTCTCTGCAGGTTATGATCGCCGTAACCAGCGATCCGAGCAACCCCTCGGCGCCTGCCGGCACGGTTGTGCTGGCCAGTGGCACTTACAAGTCAACCGCCGCCACGCTGGTCAGCGGCAGCGTCAACGTCACCATCGCCGCCGGCGCATTGGCTGCGGGCGCCGACACCTTGACCGCCACCTACACCCCTGCCACCGCGAGTGCGGCAGCGTATGGCACGGCCACCGGCACGGCTCCGGTCAGCGTTTCGAAGACACTGCCGACAGTTACCGTAGCGCCGGCTTCGGGCAGCATCACCACGGTCCAGGCGCTTTCGGTGCCGGTCACTGTCAGCGGCGGCCTGGGCAACCCGGTTCCCACAGGCACAGTGACGCTGAGCAGCGGAGGGTTTACCTCGGCAGCAGCGACACTGGCCGCCGGCAAGGTAACCATCAGCGTGGCAGCGGGCAAACTGCCGGTTGGCAGAGACACTTTGACCGTAACCTTTACGCCGGCGACCGCCAGTGCGGCTGTCTATGCAACCGGTACGGGAACAGCCCCGGAAACCGTGACGCTGGCCCTGCCCACAGTTACGGTAACTCCGACTCCAGCCAGCATCACCGTAGCCCAGGCTCTTTCAGTTGCGGTAGTGGTGGCCGGCGGTACGGGCAACCCGGTGCCTGCCGGCAGTGTGACGCTGACCAGCGGCAACTACACATCCTCGGCGGTAGCGCTTGCCACCGGCAAGGCTACCATCAGTGTCCCCGCGGGTTCGCTGGCGGTGGGCACCGGCACGCTGACTGTAACTTACACTTCGAGCCCTGCAGCGGCTCCCGTCTACGACACGGCATCGGGAACGCACACTGAAACCGTAACGCTGGCCACGCCAACGGTGACGGTCACTCCTTCTCCGGCCAGCATCACGACAGTGCAGGCGCTTGCAGTGACGGTGGGCGTTAGCGGCGGCACGGGCAGTCCGGCGGCAACCGGCAGCGTGATGCTGAGCAACGGCAATTACGCGTCCGCGCCGGCAACGCTTGCCAGCGGCAGCGCGTTGATCAATGTTTCCGCCGGTTTGCTTGCGGCGGGCACAGATACGCTGACTGCCACATTTACTCCGGATGCGCCGGGAATGGCCATCTACAACGGGGCCACGGGAACAAAGGCGGTGACGGTGACCAAGGCAACCCCGACGGTCACGGTGAATCCGACTCCCTCTCCCGCCACGACTCTGCAGGGGATCTCGGTGTCGGTATCGGTGAGCGGCGGCAACGGAACTCCCACGCCCACCGGCACGGTTTCGCTGACCAGCGGCACTTACAGCCTCGGCCCCATCGCGGTGAATACCGACGGCAATACGTTCTTCAATATCCCGGCGGGCTCCCTGCCTGGTGGCAGCGACACGCTGAAAGTTACTTACACGCCCGATCAGCTCGGCGGCGTCATCTACAACGGCGCTTCCGGCACGGCTGCGTTAACGATGACCAAGGCCACGCCTTTCATCATCGTGTCTCCGGGCTTGTCGAGCATCACCACCACTCAAGTGCTGCAGGTGCAGGTAGGTGTGAGCGGGTCAAACCCGCAGGTGACGAGGGCGACTTCGCCCGTCGGCGGTCCTCCGGTGCCTACCGGTTCTGTGACCTTGTCCAGCGGCACATACAAGTCCACGGCCACTACGCTGGTAGGCGGCGGCGCGACCATCAACATCCCCGCCGGTTCGCTGGCTGCGGGCAGCGATACGTTGACCGCCACCTATACGCCAGACACTGCGGGTGCCGCGGTCTATAACACTGGCACCAGCACAGCTCCAGTGACCGTGGCCAAAACGATTCCGATTGTGACGGTAAGCCCGGCTCAGTCGAGCATCCCATCGGTCCAGGCGCTTTCGGTTCCAGTAACCGTAAGCGGTGGCCAGGGCAACCCGGTTCCCGCCGGCACGGTAACCCTGACCAGCGGTACTTATTCCTCCGCGGCGGCCACGTTGGCCAGCGGCAGCGCAACCATCAGCATACCGGCCGGCAAACTGCCGGCAAGCGTCAGCGATACACTGACCGTCACCTACACCCCAGCCACCGCGAGCGCCGCGGTGTACGGCGCAGCTACGGGAACGGCTACCGTCGACGTGACCATGACCCCCACAGTGACCGTGACGCCCGGAGTAGCCACCGTCACCACGGCGGTGGCATTGGCGGTGCCGGTGTACGTGAGCGGCGGCCCGGGCAAGCCGATACCCTCCGGAACCGTGACGCTGACCAGCGGCAGCTACACGGGCGGACCGACCGTGACGAACGCTGACGGCAACGCATTCTTCACCATTCCGGCCGGAATGCTGGCGGTGGGAACAGCGGACGTGTTGACTGCTACCTATGCGCCCGATCAGATTTCGGCCCCGATTTACAACGGCGCATCCGGTACGCATAACGTCGCGGTAACGCAGGCGCCGGTCTACACGCTCACCGTCAACTCCACCGATCCCGCAACAGGCGTGTCCATCGGTGTTTCTCCAGCGGACAAAAACGGCGCGTCCGACGGCACCACTAGCTTCACGCGCTCTTACGTCGGGGGGACGGTGATCACGCTGTCAGCGCCCCAGACGGCGGGCACGAATATCTTCTCGACGTTTTCCAACTGCGCCCCGACGGTGGCCGCCAACGTCTGCACCATCATGCTGACCGGCAACACCACGGTCACTGCCTATTACACGGTCTACACTGGGCCAACCATCACCACCGCCCCTGCGCTTCCTGCAGGATTCCCGAATACAAACTATTCGGCGCTGGTCACCCTGGTGGGCGGCACGGGGCCGTTCGGCTGGACGGTGAACGGCAATCCGGTTCCCACGGTCGGCGTCTCGGTCGATCTCGGTTCCGGCCTCAATGCCACCAACTACGGCGACAACAACCTCTACATCGGCGGCACACCCACAGCGGCCGATAGTTACCCTTACACCGTTCAGTTCACCGCTTCCGTCGTCGACTCTTCAACGCCGGCAGTCTCTGCGAAACCGGTCCAGTTCACGATTAACGTCTACGCCCAGGGATATACGGTCAGCGGAAATATCAACTCGCTCACTTGTGGCGGAAACGGAAATTCACCCTCATACATGGTCAGCATCGACACCAACCCGATGCAGACCACTTACACCGACGGCAGCGGGTACTACTCCTTCCAGGTTCCCGCCGGATCGTACACGGTGACGCCCTCCATCACCGGGCCGACCGCTATCTTCTATCCGCCGAGCCAGGCGGTGATGCTCAACAGCGATCACCAATCCGTAAATGCTCCGTTCCAGTCGGCGCTGGGCTACACGGTCACCGGCACGGTGGCTTACAGCGGCAGCAAGACGGGCCGCATCTACATTTCGCTGAGCAATAACAACTGCGGCGGCGGAACCACCCCCGGCACCAGCCTTTCTGCGGCCGGCACGTTTACCATTCACGGGGTGCCGCCCGGTAACTACGATCTGAACGGATGGATGGACACGCAGGGAACCGGCGCGCCGAATGCTGCCAACCCGCTGCGCACTATCTCCAAAATCTCCATTCCCATACAGATCCGTCCCACCCTCACCGGCCCCAAAGCAAAGCCGGAGAAGGCGGGCAAGCAGACCGTATCCATCGACCAGACCCTTACGCTCGCCGACCCGGGAACCGTGACGCTTTCCTCGCCCCCATCCATCCAGGGAGTGAGCCCATTCAGCGGCGGCGCGGTCATCGCGTACAAGCCGATTCAGAATAGCGACGGCGTTGAGATGGCCACTTCCTACACCGTGCAGTGGAGCACGACCCTGCCGTTCCCGGCCACCGTGCCCGCAGCCCAGACCAAGACATTCAAGGCTGTCGGCGGCAAAGGCGCAAGCATCTGGATCATTGGCAGCGGGCTGACCAACACAAGCAAGTACTACTTCCGCGCCCAGGGCGTTGCCGGCTCATCGGCCAGTTCATGGGCCACCACAACGAGCACCGTAACCATCGGCGCGCCCACCGGCGGCAATTCGGTCACCGGCAAAATTACCTTCTCCACGGCCGCCACCGGGCCTCTCTATACCGGCTACTACGACCAGGGAACCGGCGCCATCTATGTAACCTCGATCGCCACCCCCAGCAGTCCGGCGGCGTTTACCGTCAATGTGCCCAGCGGTACAAACTACTTCCACTTCGCCATCCTCGACCAGAACAAGGACGGCATTGTGGACGCGGGCGACCTCACAAATACAGACAGCAACAGCGCATCTGAAACCATTCCAACCGGCAACACAAGCGACGACCTGACGCTGCCCTCCGGCAACAGCACCGTCGTAATGGCCACGCAGCACCAGCAGCAGACCAACCACTGGGGCACCAGCACCAGCTACAACCTTCAGTTCGGAGTTGAGACCGGCTTGAAACTGCCGGTCGCCGTCCAGCTTACCGGCGGACCCAATGTTATATGGGGGACCGACATTGGCCCATGCAGCGATTGCGGCGGCAGCTCCTACGACTTCGGCATGGGCATCGGCACCGCGGTACCCAGCGTCGGCGATACCTATAGCTTCCTCGTCACTTATGCGGATGCCAGTTCCGAGACCAAGACTGTAAAGGTAAGCTCGGTGATCACCGCGTTGCCCACCGATCTGCAACCTGCCGGACAGAATCCCGATGGGCTGCTGAAGCCGACATTCTCATGGGACAACAGCGCTCTGGCCGGCAGCGACACCTACCAGTTCCAGTTGATGGATACCAGCTACAACACCATCTGGCAGATTCCCGGAAACAACTCCAAATCGAATGGCTTCTCAAGCGCCATTACATCTCTCGATTGGGGTGTCGATCCCACAAACTCCAACAGCACGCCCTCCGTCACTGCCCTTACCAGTGGAACCGATTACTACTGGCAGGTTCAAGCATCGGACGCCAACGGAAACACCGCGCAGGCGCAGGTTGAGTACTATCCCGGATACCACGATCTGATGTTGCCTGACCCGGGCGCGGCCAAACTTCCTCAGGCAGCGGTTGGCCAAAGCTATAGCGCAACCATCGCCGCAACCGGCGGCTATCCCTGCTACAGCTACAACGTCAACTCCGATACTTTCTGGAACGATGGTTTTAACTGGAACACCAACGGCAGTTGCGGCTCGCCGCTCATTATCAGCGGAATTCCCAACACCACGGGAACCATGACTTTCGAAGTGACGGCGTACGACTCCATCAACAACCAGCAGGGGGTAAAGCAGACTTACACCATCAATATTCTGGCCGCATTGCCCGTATCTCTGCCCACCTCTACGCCTAGTTCTCTCGGGCCGGGGCTGATCGGCTTTGGCTACTCGGGCGCGGTCAACGCTTCCGGCGGCGTCTCGCTTTATTCGTTTACTGTGAACGACACGCCAATACCTAATACAGGCGCAGTGACGCCGATCGCCGGCGGCAACGGCCTCACCGCATACAACGGCGGGGGCAATACCCTGTTCTTCGGTGGCACGCCTACCGCCGGCCCCATCACCCTGACTGTCTCGGTAACCGACGGCAACAGCACTACGGATACTGAAACGTACAACATCAGTGTCAGCAGCGGACCAAACGGCGCAAACAACAGCCACCTCAATGGCCAGTACACGTGCCTGACGCAAGGCTTCAATGACCAGGATGGCGCGCGCTGGGCATCGGTGGCGACGTTTAAAGCCGATGGAAGCGGCAACCTCACCAGTGGAGAGTTCGATGAGAACGGCAGCGACCAATCGTCGGCTTCGACGGGGACTTCCTTATCGGGCACCTACTCCATTGGCGCAGACAACAATGGCTTGATGTCGATCACCGCCACCCCCGGCCCCACAACGCAGTGGGCAATTGCTCTTACCGACCTGGTTTCGCCGGCACAGCAGTTCCGGATGGTAGAAGCCGACAGCAGTTCCACGCTCCAGCACGGCACGGCCAATTGTTTCCTTGCCACCACCAGCGCCTTTGCCGCCAGTACCATCAGCGGCAACAGCTTTGCCTTCCAGTTCGGCGGCGAGAACCCCAGTGGCAACAGCGGCACCACCACCTCGAGCAGTACAACTTCCAAGGCGGCGGTTGGGCGGTTCACTGCATCCAGCGGAAGCATAACCGCCGGCCTCATCGACATGGCCAAGAGCGGATGCACCACGGCGGAGGAAGATACCTTTACCGGGACCTACACCTCGCCGGATGCGAATGGGCGGCTCTACCTGACCCTCACGCCAACGCAGCAAACCGCGGCCACGTGCCCATCGAACACCACGGCAACAGTTGCTCCGGCGTTTGGCTTGAATCCGAAGCCCGAAGCCGGTGGCGGCGGCGGCTCGGTAACCCTGGCCGTCTACATCGTTGACGCCAACCGCATGTTCATCATGGAGACCACCGCGGGGGACGGCCTGTTCGCGGGTAACGTGCGG
Organism: uncultured Acidobacteriaceae bacterium; assembly: GCA_903911925.1. GTDB lineage: Bacteria > Acidobacteriota > Terriglobia > Terriglobales > Acidobacteriaceae > Telmatobacter. The sequence continues at coordinate 49,412 of CAIWFH010000200.1, read as the reverse complement.
AAGCAGTTGAGCGCGCCGTACTCCAACTCAAGCATCAAGGGACCGTTTGTTCTCTACATGCAAGGGTCGGAGACCACCAACAACGGCATGACTGGATCCAGGTCGCAGCTCTTCCAGGGAACCGGAGACGGCGCGGGCAACTTGACCGTTAACGCCAGTTATTCGGACAAGGATGGGACATACAGCGTCGGCGACAGCAACGGCGGTCCAATTCCCGTAGTTATCGGCGCCAACGGCCTCACCACACTGAAACCAGGGAATGGCGAGGTGTACATGGAGCTGTTTGGGATCGACAACACCTTTATCATGAGCGTTGATGGTGACGGAAGCTTTGAATCAGGCTGGGTAGAGCCGCAGGTGCAACCGGCCAGTTCGGCGCCGTTTGGCTTTGCTTACATCAAGGGCACCTACCTGATCGGTCAGATGCCTGCGATGGACCCAACCCAAAACGGAAACGTGGGAGAATTCACGCTCGACCAAAGCGGCAACATCTCCGGCGCCATCTCTCAGGGCGGCGAAAGCGGCTTGACCTTCGATCAATCGATGAACTTGTCCTATACATGGGACTCGACCACCTACGGATCGTTCATCATCACGGATCCAAGCGATACAAGTGGAAAGGGCGGCATCAGTTGCGTTGCAATTAATGCGCAGAAGTTTGCCTGCACAATGCAATCCGACAAGTCGCCGTCGGTGCTCCTCTTCCAACAGTAAGCAGAGTCGCTTCAACCCGAGGCCCCGCCAGATTGGCGGGGCCTCGTTTTTGTGCACTGCAAATCGACGGACCGAGTCTCGACTTCTTCTTACTTCTTTGCGCCGGGCATCATGCTTTTGATCTTGTCCATCAGGCCGGGCTTTGCAGTTGAAGGCTTGGCCTGCACAGGAGGCGGAGGGGCGGGCGCCGCAGACGCTGCAGCCGGGGGCACGGCTGGCGTAGCTCCATCAAACATCTTTGCCGCTTGAGCGCTCGCCGCCGGTTCCTCAACGTTCTTCACCAGGATCGAGATTCTTCGATTCGATGGGTCGGCCGGGTTCGCTTTGATGCGCAGGAGTTGATCTGCATAGCCGCGCACCTGGGTTACCTGGTCAGAGCGCACGCCGAACTGCTGCAGCAGCCGCCGCGCGGAGTTGGCGCGATCGGCCGACAACTCCCAGTTGCTGTAGCTGCCGTCTCTCGAATAGGGCGTGGCGTCGGTGTGGCCTTCGATCAGCAGTGCGTTGGGCAGCGTCTGCAGTTCCGCTGCCAGCAGCGACAGCAGCTCCTGCCCGCTGCCGCTCAGCTTTGCGCTGCCGCTTTGGTAGAACGTTCCGTTCTTGTCTTCGAGCAACTCAATGCGCAGCCCCTCGGCCGTGATGGTGATCTCAATCTGCTTTGAGAGTTTCTCCAGTTCCTTTCTCTCCACAATTTCCTGCTGCAGTTTTTCCTTGAGCTTTTGCAGGTTGTCAACGTTGCCCGGCTGGACGGTTGAGCCGGTGCCGTTCATCGTAGTGCCCAGCATACTGCCGGTTCCCTTGGGGTCGTTAAAGTAGCCGGCCACGGCTTTCTTGATTTTGTCGCTGGAATTCATGAGCCACAGCACGATAAACAGGGCCATCATGGCAGTGACAAAGTCGGCATAGGCCACCTTCCACGCGCCGCCATGGTGGCCGCCGTGCCCGACCTTCTTCTTGATGACGATGATTGGCTGAACCTTGTTGGCCGCTGTCATGATGCGCTCCTTCTCAACCGCTCCTTCAAGTCCCTAAGCCGCAATTGCTTCTGCCGCGCCGCCTTGATTTTTGCAGCGCTTCTCCATCTCGTCGAAGCTCGGCCGCACATGCGCGGGAATCGCGCGGCGGCCCATCTCGATGGCGATCATCGGCGCCGAGCCTTTAAGAAACGAGAGCATCAGTACGCGCAAAACATGCAGGTAGCCATTGTGCTCGTCGGCCGTCTTGCTCATGTTCTGGCTCAGCGGCCCGGCCACTCCGTAGCAAAGCAGAATGCCGAGAAAAGTCCCGACCAGCGCCGCCGCCACCTTGTGGCCAATCTCTTCGGGCGGGCCGCCCAGCGCGCCCATGGTAATCACCACACCCAGCACCGCGGCCACAATGCCCAATCCCGGCAGCGCATCCGCCATGGTGTTCAGCGCATTCACCGGCTGCGTTGCCGCGTGATGGTGCACCTCCATGTCCAGCTCCATCATCTGGTCCATGTCAAACGGCTCTACTCCGCCGGTAATGGCCATGCGCAGCGTGTCGCACACAAAATCCCTGGCGTGATGGTCGTTCAGGAACATGGGATAGTTTTTGAAGATGGAACTTTCCTTCGGCTTCTCGACATCCATCTCCACGCTCAGCAGGCCTTCTTTGCGCACCTTGTTCAGAAACTGGTACATCATCTTCAGCGTTTCAAGGTAGCGCTCCTTCCCAAATTGCGACCCGCCCAGAATGGCTTTCAACCCGGCCGCGATTCCTTTCAGAATGTGAATCGGGTTTGCCACCAGCAGCGTTCCCGTGGCCGCGCCGGCAATGATGAGCAACTCGGCCGGCTGCACCAGCACCTCGAGGTGACCCTTCTCCATGAGGAAGCCGCCGATAACCGACACAAACACAACAACGATACCTATGATGGCAAACATGGCTGTCCCTCCGGCGCTAATGTGATGTGATTGCCGCCTTCATGAATGCTCGAGACCATGGCGGCCTGCGTGCGCTCGAGCAATTGTGCCGGCGTTTCCGATGGGTCGGCCTGGGCCGCGCCAATGCTCACGGTCAGCGATATGCGATCGCCCCACCAGCGAAAATCTGCCGTCCTCGCCACCCCTGCCAGCCTTTGCGCGTGGGCCGCAAGCATCTCCGGCGTGCGCTCGTGGCTCAATACCAGGAATTCATCTTCGCCCCAGCGCCCCAGTTCTTCCGTCGGCCGCAAGCCATTGATGAGCGTAGCCTCTATCTTTTCAAGCATCGCTTCGCAGGCACCGCCGCCGTGTGTCTTGCGCAGTTCGTGCGCTTGGTCTACCGTGACCCAAAGCACGCCCAGGGGAACGCCGGCGCGGGTGAAGTCTTCAAAGACTTCCTCAATCCGCTCTTCTAAATCCGCCTGGCTTTTTTCTACGCCCGCGTCTTCACCGCACTCCCCGCGAGGCAGAGCGTCCAGGCTCTCCGCTGGATGAAAGACCACCGCGGCGCCCATGCGTTTGCCCAGGCCGTCGCGCAGCACCAGCGCTCGCGCAATCGCGTGTATCGGTTGTCCCAGCCTGTGCCGCGCAACTGCCAGGGCCCCATGGCCCGCTTCGGGTTGGGAATCTTCTTGCGGTCCTGGACCTGACGCGCATCGCAGCAACGGCTCCAGTGCTTCCGGAGCCGGCCGCGCCAGCAGGTCCACGCTCGGGTACCCGGTAATTGCCTCCGCCGCATGGTTCCAGAAGACGATTCGGAACTCTGTGTCCAGCAGCGCAATGCCGTTTGGAAGGCAATCCAGGGCGGCTTCAACCAGTTCGGTGCGGTCTGTCATTCCGTCCCCTTCATCCACTTCATCGGCGCAATGCTGTCCAACTTAACCGTTCTAAGGCGCTTGGCCGCAGCGGAGTTTCGCCGCCGCCCCGCCACCGGCGCGCGTGGTCGCGGCTGCATGTCTCCTCAACGGCGCTGTCAAGCGCTGTATTCGAAATCACGTGACCCCGGGGCTGGCAGGCTGTAATCTTTCAATAGCGGAAGTCCCCTTCGTTCGGGGACATTCCTGTTTTGAGACAAGTTCAGCAAGGATCACAGGGCGATTCTCACTGTCGCAGAAACGGACAGTTCAACCCTTTCAGGTTGCTCTGCCGATAGTGCTCAAAGAGGCACAGACAGTTGCCCGATCTTGATTTACTGTTTCCGTTCTGGCGCCACATTGCGCGCGAGACGGCTTCAGCTTGGTTCTTTCGATTTACGCAGCAGATGAGACGCACATTATGAACAAGATCATCCTGGCTGATTCGCAAGCAATTTTTCGGGCCGGTACCGCCAAAGTACTGGCGATGGACGAGGACCTGCGCATCATCGCACAATGCTCCGACCTTGACCGCATGTACCATGCGGTTACCACTTTCCCCGGATCGATTGTTTTGTTTGCGGCCTCAATGCGCCCTGACCTTGCCCGGCTGCACAGCCTGCTTGAGGGCATGGGCAGCAGCGGAATCGTGATTGCCGAAAACAACGACGCGGCCGGCACTTATTTGCAACAGGGATTTCGCGGAGTCGTCTTTCGCAACGTCTCCGGGTCGGCGCTAACCGAGTGCGTGCGCCGCGTGGCCGCGGGCGATACGTGGACTCCGCCGCAATTGATACAGCTCGATTCGCCGGATGAAGACATGGTGGGAACGCGGGTTCGCGACCGGCTCACGCCCAAAGAGATGCGCATCGTCGCCCTCATCGTGCAGGGCTGCAAAAACCGCGAAATCGCCATCCGCCTCAAGACCACCGAGCAGGTGATCAAAAACTACCTGCGCTCCATTTACGACAAGACCGGCGTCAGCGACCGCCTTGAACTGGCCCTCTTCACTATCCACCACCGCGTGCTGGCGCAAGCCGCCGCAGACGTGGGCAGCAAGCTAGAAGCCGAAGAACAAGCAGCACCGCCCTCAGCCGTGGCGTAGCCCACATTCCTTAGTTGCAAACTGTAGCGCCGCCGAACCATGTAGCGCCACCGAGAGGTGTAGCGCCAACCTCCCGGTCGGCTGTTTCGAAGGCCTCCCGGCCCTCGACGACTCGGCAGAGATTAAGCTCTGGCAGAAATTAAGCTCTGATCAAAGCTCCTACGCCACCGTAATCACAACCTTGCCCACCTGCTGATTCGATTCCAGGTACTGGTAGGCCTCCACCGTCTGCGCAAAATTGAAAGTCTTTGCGATCTTCGGCACAAAGCGCCCATTGGCCAGCCGGTCAAAGACATACTTTGTAGCCGCCTTCATGAGCGCTGGGTCCCTGGTAATCTCCATCAGCACATAGCCTCGGATATTCAAGCCGAGCGACAGCGCTTCAAAGAGCGGAAACGGAGTAGGCTCTGCGGCCAGCGCGCCGTATTCGAAGATCGTCCCGCCCTGGGCCGCGCCCGCCGCCAGCTTTTGCAGAAACGGCCCGGCCACCGGATCGAAGGTCAGGCGCGCGCCCTTGCCGCCGGTTATCTCCTTCATGCAAGCCGCGTAGTCTTCTTCTTCGCTGGCGATCACGTGGTGCGCGCCCAGAGCCATTAGCTCCGCGCGCTTGGCTGATGTTCTGGTGACCGCGATGGCCGTTGCGCCCGCGTCCCGCACAATCTGGATTGCGGCCAGTCCCACGCTCGACGAAGCCGCGGGAATTGAAACGAAATCCCCGGTCTTCACGCCGCCGTAGTGCACCAGCGCGCCGTAGGCCGTCAGGTACTGCATCCAGATTGCCGAGGCCTGCGTGGGAGTCAAGCTGGCCGGATACTCGCCCAATGCGTACTCCGGCACCACCGCCTGCTCGCCGAGAGTGCCATACATGTTCATCGAAAACGCCGGAATCGTCGACGCCCGCTTGCCGATCCAGGCCTTGTCCACGCCCTCGCCCACTGCGTCCACCACGCCCGCCGCTTCGTAGCCCAGGCGCGACGGCAGCTTGGGATTCTCAAGATACCGGCCGCGGTAAAACATTGATTCGGCACGGTTGAGTCCGGCGGCCTGTACGCGCAACCGCACCTCGCCCTTGCCGGGCTGCTGGTCGGGAACCTCTTCCAGTTTCAAATTTTCAGGCCCGCCAAGCTGATAAAAGCGAACAATCTTAGGCATGTGACCTCCTCCCTCCACTCGGTTGGATGGCACGAAGCGGGGAGAGGGTGCAATTTGAAGGATGGAGAATCGGACCGCGCGGGTTGCGGGTTGCGCGGCGGTAACTTCAGAGTTTTGCGTGGGCCTTCGGCCCATCTATATGGATGAAAATCGGTGCGAGCAGCCGAGTCTCGACGGAGTCGGCGGCAATGCACCCGCGATCCAAACCTGCCAACCTGTAGAAGCAACAACAGGCTTGAAAGCAACGACGGCGGCACTTCCGGCCCCGCAGGGGCCATGGGAAATTAGCCCAGGACAAGTTCGCGAATGCGAACGCAGTCCTGGGTTAACTCCAAAATATGACCTCAGCCCCGTAGGGGCGGCGTGAACCTGTCAACCCGCCCGTCAGTTCCGAATAGCCGACGATACGTCAGCTGATGGCGGGCAGGATGCGGGCTACGCAGGCTCAGACCACTTGTCCGCGGTTCTTGGGACGCGAAGGAATCGCCAAAACTTGGCACAAGAAGGTTGAGTCTTGAGACAGCCAGATGCCCCAACTTTGAGTTCTGCACAATAAAAGGTGGCCCATCCTTCGAGCGTTTTTCACTCGAAGGATGGGCCAAAGACCTTCATCCGCCCGTTCTCTTTGCTTAGAGGTCAGACCTTCAAGTAGACAGCCAAGTTGTTGCTTGCGCGGCGCACCTGCTTTGCAATCGGCTGGGCATCGCGCTCCACAACCTTGCGGAACATCTTTCCAAACCCCTTGCGCTCGCCGCTGGTGAGGGTTTGCCAAGCCGTATCAGTCAAAACGTCCGGTAAAAACAATTCCTTTCCTGCGGCGATGGCGTTGACGCGAACGAGCGTTTCCGCAATCAGATCCTCGACTTTCGCGGGCGGTCGCGGGGAAACGGGGTTGGGGCATCCCAGCGCGGCTTCGAGCGCTTGGGCGATGAAGGTTGCAAGGCTTCTTTTTTGGTTCTCACTCTGCGTCAGGGCACGCAGCAATATTGAGTCATCGATATCGACAATCATTTTCATGAACAACTCCTTTTGGCAACCACTAAAAGGAGTTGCAGAAATGATTATGCAAACTTGCCCTGAAAAAGTTAAGGAGTTTCTGGAATAAACTCCTTTCCAGATGAATTATTTTGTTAGACGGTCGAACGCTTTCTCGGTAGCGGGAGGTCGGCAGGTGGCCCCACCCCCAGATTCCCTCACAAATGTGGGTGGGCGGGTTCAAGGAAATGCCGGGTGCCCCAGGTCTCGCCTTTGAGACCTGGGATACCGCGATTCTTCTACTAACCTAAAGCTTCTCTGCCACGCTCTTGGCCTGGGTGAAGAGCAGCAGGTAATCGGCCCCACCGGCCTTCGAGTCCGTCCCGCTCATGTTGAAGCCGCCAAACGGATGCGCGCCTACCATAGCGCCGGTGCACTTGCGGTTGAAGTAGAGATTGCCTACGTGGAACTCGTGGCGCGCGCGATCGAGTTTTTTGCGGTCGCTGGAGTAGATGGAACCCGTCAGCCCGTATTCAGTGTTGTTAGCGACGGCAAGGCCTTCTTCGAAGTTGGCCACCTTGATGACCGCAAGCACCGGCCCAAAGATCTCTTCCTGCGACAGCACCGCATCCGGCGCGATGTCGGCAAAGACGGTGGGCTCCAGGAAGAAGCCTCCATCGATTGCAGGCGCTTGGCCGCCGGAGATGAGCTTGCCTTCTTTCTTGCCGGTTTCAACATAGCTCAGCATCGACTTGAGAGCCGCCCCGTTTACCACCGGTCCAAGATAGTGGTTGGCCGCGGGATCGCCCACCGTGAGCTTGGCAACGCGCTCGCGAATACGATCGACGATCGCGTCGTAGACCGGCGCCTCGACGATGGCCCGCGAACATGCCGAGCATTTTTGCCCGCTGAATCCGAAGGCCGAAGCCACCACCCCATCCGCTGCCTTGTCCAGATCGGCGTCGGCGCAGACCAGGATGGAGTCCTTGCCGCCCATCTCCAGAATGGTCCGCTTGATCCAGATCTGCCCGGCCCTGGTGCGGGCGGCGCGCTCGTGAATCTCCAGTCCAACGGCCTTTGACCCGGTGAATGCGATGAAGCGCGTTTTGGGGTGCTCGACAATCGCATTGCCAAAAGTGGCGCCGGAGCCAGGACAGAAGTTGACCACGCCAGCCGGCATTCCCGCCTCTTCAAGCACTTCAATAAACTTCGCGGCAATGGTCGGCGCATCGCTTGAGGGCTTCAGAATCACCGTGTTGCCGGTGACAATGGAGGCAGCCGTCATGCCCGCCATGATGGCGAACGGGAAGTTCCACGGCGGAATCACCGCGCCCACGCCGAGCGGGATGTAATGCAATTCATTTCGCTCGCCCGGGTACTGGATGGGCGTCTTGGCCCCGGCCAGCCGAAGCGCTTCACGTGCGTAAAACTCAAGAAAATCAATGGTTTCGCCCACATCGGCGTCGGCCTCGGCCCAGTTCTTGCCTACTTCATAGGTGAGCCACGCGCAGAACTCGAAATGGCGCTTGCGAATGATGTCGGCCGCGCCCAGCAGCAGTGAAACACGCGTATCTACAGGCGTTCGGCTCCACGACTCAAAAGCGCGGAGCGCCGCCTGCAGGGCCGGTTCAACGTGTTCGGCCCCGGCTTTCTGGTGGATGCCGACAACCTGTGCCGGGCGCGCGGGATTGACAGAGCGGATCTTGTCCGCGGTTTTAAGGAGCTCGCCGCCGATCACCAGGTCGTAGTCGCGGCCCAGTTGGCTTGCCACCAAATGTAGTGCTTCCTGCATCTTGCGGGCGTTTTCGGGGTGGGAGAAATCGGTAAAGGGCTCGTTCGCATACTCGCCCTGGGGCGAGCGCGGCTTGATTGCAGTAGACAGCAGTGTGGTTGCCATAACGGTTTAGATTGTAGACCCAAAGGCGGCCGGGCGGCGGCAAGTCAGTGGGGCAGCAAGCCAGGAAGCCGGCGCCATCTGGCCCGGTGCGGTTCAGATTACGAAGGAACTCCAGTTCCCCTGGTTGAGGCTCGAATCCGGCCAGGGTTCCTGTTTGGACTGGCGCGGCGCAGGAATCACGCGCAGTCCGGTCAGTGCAACATCGGGAGTCATGTAGCCGGGGCGTACGGGTTCTGCCTGCAGCAGACCGGTGCTCAGGTATTTCTTGTTGTCGTCGGCAAAGACGGTGACAACGACTGCGTCAGGGCCCAGTTCATCCTGGGCTTTGAGAGCTGCCAGCAGGTTGCAACCGGAGGAGATGCCGACGCCCAGGCCGAGGCACGCGGCCAGGTTCTGCGCCATCAGGATGGAATCCCCATCGGAGATGGCGATCGGCTTGTCAAGAACGGCGGTGTCGTAGATGGCCGGGATGAATTCGTCGGAGATTCCCTGGATGCGGTGCGAACCGACCTTGCAACCCGTCGAGAGCGTGGGCGACTCGGCTGGCTCGACCGGGTAAACGCGGATGCCGGGGTTCTTTGCACGCAGGTATGTGCCCACGCCCATCACCGTGCCGCCCGTGCCGACTCCAGCCACAAACGCGTCTGGCGTAAGCCCCTCGCTGTCCAGCTGCATCCAGATTTCAGGGCCGGTGCTCTCAATGTGGGCTTCGACATTGGCGCGGTTTGAGAACTGGCGCGGCAAAAAGACTCCGCCCTGTGCGGCCAGTTCTTCCGTCATGCGAATGCTGCCCAGAAAGCCGCCCTGCTCGCGCGATACTGGAATCACCGTGGCGCCGTAGCTCTCCATGATGCGGGTGCGCTCGATGCTCATCCAGTCAGGCATGTAGATTTGCACGGGATGGCCCAGGGCGTGGCCCAGGGCGGCAAACGCAATGCCGGTGTTGCCGCTGGTTGCTTCGGCAATGGTGTCAGTGGGCTGGATGGCGCCCTCAAGGTAGGCCGTCTTGAGAATGTGGAAGGCCATGCGGTCTTTAATGCTGCCGGTCAGGTTCCACTGCTCGCACTTGGCGTAAATCACGCGCGGCTGCCCGCGATACGTTAACTCAATTGCCAGCAAGTGAGTGTTGCCGATGAGTCGGGCAAGATGGATCAGCTTGGGCTGAACATGGTTGAGGCGGTTTTCGTCTACATGGGTGCAGATCATCGTTGATAGGGTCCTGCGTCATTGTAAGGCGAAGGCGGGTTTCCCGGCTTCCGCGGCCCAGGCGCGGGCGCCGAGCGACTGGCACGAAAGCGTGGCGATTTCCGATGCGCGGCGCAGTGCGGACTCGAAATCCGGTTTGAGCGCGAAGAAGTGACAAAAGGCTCCGTGCAGCACATCGCCTGCGCCCAGCGTGTCAACGGCGGCAACGGGGGCTACTTCGATTTCGAAGCGGCGGCCGCGGTCCCAACCCAGAATGGACTGCGCGCCGCGCGTGACGGCAATGTAAGGAAGGCCGCGATGGGCAAACCAGGCGATGATCTCATCCGGATTGGCGGCATGGCCGGGGATCGCGAATCGCTCACTGCAAATAGCCACGGTGAGCAGGCTGGCCAGTTCTTCGGTTCCCGGCTTGAAACTGCCGCCGTCCAGGCACAGGGTCACCCCCGCATCCCGCAGCGAAGCCAGCAGTGCGCGGGTTTCGTCGAAAAAGAAGCCATCGGTAAGGGCGATGGAGGGCAGTTGGCCACCCAGGGCGCCCGCCTCCTGCTGCCAGGTGCCCAGGCGCTTCATCTCCAATGTTGAGATGGGCGGGTTGACAATGGTGCGGCTGGCGTCTGCGCTATTTACCAGCACAGAGCAAAGCGGGGTTTCATAGGCGCTGTCGGCTGCCAGGTCGAGCAGCGCGATGCGGTTGGCTTTCAATTCAGCGCGGACCAGGCCCGCCCATGGCCCTCCTCCGACAGCGCTGACAAGCCTCGTTTGCCCGCCAAGCAGGGCATGGGTAATGGCGGCGTTCATGGCCGGTCCGCCGGGCGCGGCCTTGAGGCGCTGCGCGTAGACCTTGGTGTTCTCCTCCGGCATCGCGTCCAGCCAGTAAAGGGCATCCACGGTGGTTCTTCCGAGAAACAGCGCGCCTGCGGCTTGCATCGGTGGGCAACTCCGTAACGTAGATTTTACGCGGGTTTGAAGGCTCCCCCTTGCGTCAAATATCGGACTGATTTAGTCTTATTTCAATATGCGACTGATTCAGTCGCATTTCTGGGGGGACTTTGAGGTTGAACATGCTGATGGCTGTACGAAGGGCAAGCCTGTTTTGGGCCATTTGTCTTTTTTGTATTTTGGCTTTGGCTGGAAGGGCACAGGAGAAGCCGTATTTTGTCACCTACTCCCAGGACCTGGAAGAACCGGGGAACCTGGAACTGGAGACAAAGTCGGCGTTGTTGAGGCCAGATGGCGGCAACCGCGGAGGCGCCATGGCCATGGAACTGGAGTACGGCACGCGCGCCTGGTGGACAACCGAGCTTTACCTGGACGGGCAGACTACGGCGCAGGATTCGACGGTGTTTACGGGGTGGCGGCTGGAGAACAGGATTCGTCCGCTGATGCGGGAGATGGCCGTGAATCCGGTGATCTATGTGGAGTATGAGAATACCTCGGGAGCGGACAAAACCGTCCTTGAGGTGGTGGGCCACGACGGGCAGGCTGACCTGGCCGGGCCCAACAGCGAACTGCGCATGCAGCATCAGCATGAGGCCGAGTTGAAACTGATTCTCTCTTCAAACCTGAAAAGTTGGAACGTGAGCGAGAACTTCATCGCCGAGAAGAACCTGGGCCACGAACCGTGGGAGTTTGGCTACGCGGTAGGCGCCGCGCGCCCCCTGCGCAGCGCGGCCAGCGGCCGCAACTGCACATTCTGCGCGGAGAAACTGATGGCTGGTGTTGAGGCGTATGGCGGGTTGGGAGACACCTCGTCGCTGACCTTGCGCGATACATCGCATTACATTGCGCCCTTGGTGGGTTGGCAACTGCCCAAAGGGGTGCGGCTGAGTTTTTCGCCGGGCTTCGGCCTCACGGCCTCGAGCCTTACGCGAATCTACCGCGTTGGATTTGCGCTGGAGTTTGAGCAGGTTGGCGGATGGCTGCACCACTTGCAAGGGGGTGGAGCATGATGCGGCGAACCTTGGGAATCCTGTGCCTGGTGTTGAGCGCGGCGCTGGCTGTTGGTGCCACCGCAAGTTCCCGGTGGGAGCACGTTCCGGCAAAAGATCATGCGCGGGCCAATCCTCTCGCGAACAAACCTGAGGCGACAGCGGCTGGCGCGATGGTCTATCGCGACCACTGCCTGCAGTGCCACAAGGCCGAGGCGCAGGGCGATGGGAAGAGGCGTCCCTCGCTGCGCAGCGAACGCATCCGGAATGCCAGCGATGGGGACATTGAATGGTTTTTGCGGCAAGGAGATTTGGGGCACGGGATGCCCTCATGGTCGAGCTTGCCTGAGGCGCAGCGGTGGCAGGTGGTGGCTTATTTGCGGTCGGTTCAATAAGTGATTGAGGCTTCAATAAGTGATTGAGGCTGGTTGGGTTTCGTGGTCTCCCACCCTTGCGCTAGAAAAAGGCGCAAGGGTGGGGCACCCGTGTCTGTAGTACGGCAGGCATTCAAAGCGCTCTGGGCGGGCCGCACTCCTCTACACAACCCGATCGGCATGCGGTGCGGGTTCGGGCTTTTCCTGCGATGCGAAGACCGGCAGGGGAAGCCGCCCGGTCCAGTTGGCCCAGCCCCAGAAAATCGCCGTCGTCGAACTCAACAGGCCGGCCACCGTCCCGATGATGCGCGGGCTGTAGTGCGTTGAAGCAATGCCCGCGCCCATCATCGACGCCATCATCATGGTCCAGGTGAGAGTGTCGATGGTTGCGAAGACGCGTCCCCTGAAACGATTGGCGACGATGCGCAACAGATAGGAATAGTTCAAGACTGAATTGATGGCCATGCAGGCGCGCGACAGAAAGATGAAGAGCAGCGCCAGGTCAAACCGCTGAGCGAGGCTGAACAGCACATACGTCCCGCCGTGCACAACAAAGTCAATAAACACGACCAGTTTGTACCCGTTGAATGAGAGCCGCTTGCCGAGCCAGTTGGAGAAGACTCCGCCGCACAGCAGCCCGAGCCCGGCGCAGCCCCAGATCATTCCAATGCCCGAAGCTCCGCGGTTGAAGACCACTTCGCCGAAGAGCGTGAACAGTATCTGCGCTGCGCCGCCGCCGGTGGCCCAGCCCACAGAGAGCAGAGCGATGGCGAAGACCAGGGGCACGGAGCGTATGTAACGCAGGCCCTCGCGCACTTCGTACAGAGGGCGGATGCCGTCATTGCCAACCGTTATTTTGCGGCGGGCGCGGAAGCCGCTTGCATCCGGCGCGCGCAGGTGGGCGATGCACCATGCGGAGAAGAGGAACGAAAGCGCATTGAATGCGAATGCCCACTTGTAGCCGATGGCGACGACGGTGGCGCCCAGAAACGTTCCCACGGTGAGCGTCATCCATTGCGTGGTTTGGGTGAGCGAGTTCGCGGTGTGAATCTCTTGAGGGTTGGCGATAGTGGGCAAGATCGCGGAGCGCCCCGCGGTAAAGAAGGGCGAAGCGGCCATAAGCAGCGCGCTGAATGCGTAAAGCACCCAGATGCGATGCGAAGTCGCGGCGTAGATAAAGCCGAGGGCGACAACCGCGCGCACCAGGTCGCTGGCGATCATGATCCGCTTGCGATCGAAGCGATCGAGCAGCACGCCGGCGATTGGGCCGATGGTGATGGCCGGAACGGCGCGCGCCAACAGCACTCCGGTGACCACGAGACCGGAATGCGTCAGCGCCATCGCCAGCGCGAAGACGGCGATGTTATTGAAGTTGTCGCCGATCTCGCTGACAATCTGCCCGGTCCACATGAAGCGGTAGTTGCGGTTGCGGCGCAGCAATTGGAGGAGTTCGTTCATTAGGGCCCGCTACGGCGTGGCAGTCAGCGCATCGGTGGCTTTGCTCATCTTGGCGGTGCGATCGAGTTTCTCCCAGTTGAAAGGCTTGCCGTCAATGGCGCGCTTGAGCGTCTTGAACAGGACGATGGAGAAGACCTGGCGATAAGCGAAACGCTGCAGCCAGATGTGGAAGAGCAGCCAGCCGTCGCCCTTGTTGGCGGGGTGGCGCCGTTCCAGGCTGAACGCAACCGTCGAGGTCACAAAGTCGATCAGCAGGAAAGCCACGAAGTACGCCAGCAGCTTTTCAAAGCTGGCCGCCGATGCTGCTTCAGGATGGTAGTGGCGATCGATGAAATAGTGCACGACGCCGGCCAGGAACATCACGTCAATGAACGGCGAAACCAGCGGCAGCAGCATTTGGAAGACGAGGATATTGGGAAGCGCGAACCATCCCAATGCCTTGTTGCGGACGAATGCGAGGCGGTGCTTCCATACCGCCTGCAGGATGCCGAACGACCAGCGGAAGCGCTGGCGCATCAGGCCCTTGGCGTCGATGGGCGCCTCAGTGAATGCCAGCGAGCGGTCTTCGTAGACCACCTTGAACTTGTGTTCGAGTAGGCCCATGGTCAGGTCGGCGTCTTCGGCTACGGTGTTGATGGGGTAGCCGCCGATCTCCTTCACCGGGGCGGTGCGCCATGCGCCGATTGCGCCGGGAACCACGGTGACCACGTTAAACAAATCAAGCGCCCGGCGCTCGAAGTTCTGGCTCGTTATGTATTCCAGAGCCTGCCAGCGGGTCCACAAATTCACGCGGTTGCCCACCTTGGCATTGCCTGCCACCGCGCCGATCAGCGGGTCTTCAAAGTGAGGAATCAGCTTGCTGATGGCGTCGGATGCGATGACGGTGTCGGCATCGATGCCGACGTAAATTTCTTCACTCAGCCGTTCGAGCGCGTAGTTGAGCGCGGCGGCTTTGCCGCCATTGGCCTTGGTGAGCACCTGGACGCGACCGGCGGCAATCTCCGCCGCATACGCCTGGCGAGCCACCTCAAAGGTGCGATCGGTCGATCCGTCGTCGATGACGATGATGTGCAGGTTAAGGTAGTCGGAGTTGAGCACCGAGCGAATGGTGCGTACGATGACAGTTTCTTCGTTGTAGGCGGGGATGAGCACGGCTACGCGCGGGTTAAAGCCGGGCGAGGCCTGGCGGTGAGGCCGCAGCAGGCGGTCGATGATGGCCAGCACGCCGATGAGCAGCAGCCGAGCGCTCATCAGTATGTCACCGAGAAAAAAGACCATCACAATGAACTTGCCGATAAACGCCAGGCCGGTGAAGGCCAGTGAGTCGGGCAGCGCGCGGGCATGCTGCATAAAGGTAAGGCGCGGCATTACCTCGGCCGTGGTCTTGCCCATGAGGGTTGAGACAGGAACGATTTGATAGCCGCGGGCGCGGAGCGTGTCAATCAGGTAGGGCAGCGCCAACACTGTTGCCGAACGATCTCCGCCGCCGTCGTGCAGCAGGATGATGGAGCCGCGGAACTGCGGCTTCACCTTCATGATTTCCAACTGGTTCAAAACCGAGCCGGCGATTTCTTCCGGAGTTTTGCGGGGACGTTCGTTCCAATCGTCTGTGTCAATCTTGTTGCCGATGATCGTGTAACCGGCCTGTTGAATCCGCTCGACGGGCGCTGCCTGGTCGTCGGTGTCGGGCTCTTCGTCGATGTCGTAAGGCGGGCGGAAATAGAGCGGCTGGATGCCGAGTTTACTGGCAAATAGCCTCTCAGTCAGCTTCAGTTCCAGGTCCAACTGCTGGTTGGTGATTTCGCTGATGTCCGGATGGCTCCAGGTGTGGTTGCCAATTTCGTGACCCTCGCGCACCACCCGCTGCATTACACCCACATTCTGCGCCGCCTCCGCTCCAATCATCAGGAAGGTGGCTTTCACGCCCTTGTCGCGGAGAATATCCAGAATCCTCGGCGTCCATTTCGGGTCGGGGCCGTCGTCGAACGAAAGCGCCACCTCGTTGGCATGGTAACCGTACTGCTCGATGATGTAGCTGCGCGGATATACTTCCATGTGCTCATCGATGATGAGCTTCTTGCGCGGGTCGGTCTCGTCGGTATCGACGGATACTGTCCGCTTGCCGGACTGCGGCAGGCTGCTCACTCGGATAATGTCGCCGTCGCCTTCGTCGTCCACATCGTGGCCGGGCTGCACCGAGGAGAGCGACTGCGGAGAGTCTGGGCTGCTGGGCTTGTCCCAGATGCTCCACAGGGAACTGTCTTCCCGGCCGAGACGCCAGAGCGCAAAGGTTTGCAGGCCAAGGCCGCGGGCGGCGCGCATTTCGTTCAGGATCGTAACGCCATCGAGAAACCAGACTACGTGGCGCACGTTGCTGTCTTCGTCGATGTACTCAAAATGCGGATTGAGCGAGTCGTAATCCAGATTGAGATCGGCGTCCGCGTCAGAAGCGCGCTGCCATGCTTCTGAGATGTTGAGGTCGTCAGTATCCAGCACCTGGGGCTTGCGATGCCTGCGGTCCTTGGGATTGGGAATGGAGAGCGTCCAGTCGTAACCGTAACTGCCGATGGCGCAGATCAACTTCTCTTTGGGGACGACCTTCATAACCCTGGTCAGGTTGCCGACAAACCACTCCTGGCTTGCCACAGGGCCAGGATCGCTCTCTGCCTGGTGCTCGTCGTAGTTCATCAGCACGATGCCGTCGGAGTTGGCTGCAATCTGCTTCAGGTCATTGTCCGTTGCGGAAACTGCGACGTTGACGTAGAGGCGGAGATTGCGCTCATGCAGGTCGCCGTAGAGTTCCTGAATGAAAGCTTTGTAAGCGGGGTTGGATTCTTCGGAGAGGTTTTCGATGTCGAGCGAAAGGCCGCGATAGACAGGGTATGCGGTGAAGAAGCGCACAATTTGGTGGCGCAGGGAAGCCCGCTTTTCGATGTCGGCCAGCATGACGCCGACGGCCGGATCCCAGGACTTGGTGTGGGGATTGTAGTTATTGAGGTGAGGAAAAATTTCAGTATCTTCCCTACCCCCCTGGATGACGCGTTTGACCCTATTGCTGTCGTCCGGATCATGCACGGTTGTGCCATCCACGATTGGATATTCGCGGATGTTGTCGCTGCTCATGCCCAGCAGGGTCCCGTTGGGCGCATCCACGTGAAGCCACTGCGGGTAGAGCAGGTCGATCTGGTGCACGTGCTCCTTGAAGGAGGAATAGCTGGCCGCGTCGTCCTGCACGTAATAGGCAGCGCGCAGACCTTCACCGGAGTTCAAGGGAATCTCAGAGGGTTTGCGGTCGGTTTTGCGCCGCGCGGGGCGGGCAGTCTTGCCGCCTTTGACAACTACCGGGCGGTCGCGGAGAGCCTTGTAATTATGCTTGGGTGTGTTCAGCACCAGGTCGGGCAGGTGCTGATTGCGCAGAACATTGAAGATAAATCCGCCCAGAACCAGCGTGGAAACGACGGCAGTAATGTCGAGGATGCGGCGGAGCCGCTTCCATCGCTTCCGTTGCGGGTCAAAAAAAATCTGTTTATCTGGCATATGCGGTCTTGTCTATTCTACTTGGGATCGACGCTGAAAACGGGCTACCCTGTACAGTACGCATCGTATGGAAGACGCACAGTGGAGTCAATTCGACCGCCGCAGCACGACCGTTGGCTGGTTGATGGTCGTTCTCTCTGTCACTCTGGCCCTGGGGGCTGGGCTGGCGCTGCGCCTGTGGATGCTGAACAACTTCTTTGCAGTCAACGGCGATTCACTGGTTTACGGGGAACTGGCCAAGAATCTGCTGACGCACGGGCAGTACGCTTTTGGGCAGACGGCGGGAAATCTAAGTCCCACGCTGATCCGCCTACCGGGCTACCCGCTGTTTCTGGCCGCTTGTTTCCATGTCTTCGGCATCGAAAACTACGCCTCGGCACCCTGGCTGCAAATTGCGATGGACCTGTCCGGCTGCCTTTTGCTGGCCGGGTTTGTGCGCTTGATTGCCCCGCAGGCGCTCAAGACCGGCGCAGCGCAATGTACGCTCTGGCTGGCCGCATTGTGCCCCTTCACCGCCATCTATGCCGCGGAACCGCTGACCGAAGCGCCTACGCTCTATTGCCTGGCCCTGGCGCTGTGGTCGGCGGCCTGGCTCAAAGACCAGCCGCGCTGGTCCGGCGCCCTCTGGTTCACGTTTGCGGTTACGTTTGCGGCCATGCTGCGGCCTGACGGCGCATTGATTGCCTTGGCGCTGGCCCCGGCGCTGGTGATAGGGCTCAGGCGCAGGGAAGGGAAGCTGGGGCGCGACAACGCAACTGCCGCCCACAAAGCCCCGAATACGACGCGCGTCGCGCTGGTTTGCCTACTGCTGGCGCTGGCTCCGTTTGCGGTTTGGACCTGGAGAAACTGGCAGGTCTTTCACGTCTTTGAACCGCTGGCGCCGCGCATGGCAGCCGACCCCGGCGAGGACACCCACCCCGGCTGGGAGCGCTGGGTAAAGACATGGTGCCTGGATTTCAATTCCACCTACGATGTCTACTGGAACGTTCCCCAGGGCCCGTTGGATATAAGCAAACTGCCGCCCCGGGCATTC
This sequence comes from uncultured Acidobacteriaceae bacterium, assembly GCA_903911925.1. Classification (GTDB taxonomy): domain Bacteria; phylum Acidobacteriota; class Terriglobia; order Terriglobales; family Acidobacteriaceae; genus Telmatobacter. The sequence goes on along the minus strand of CAIWFH010000200.1, from coordinate 31,233 downwards.
GACTCGCCTGCGCAATACGCTGCCACCAAGGCGCTGGCGGCGGACTACGACTCAAGCGGGCAATTGCTGACGCTCGCAATCGACGACCGCTTTGGACGGCTGGCTTCGGAGCGGATTGCCGCGCATCCCGTGCGCTATTACGTGGGTCTGCCGCTGGGAAGGGTGGCCGACATGTGGCTGCGGCCGCGCGTTGAAAATCTGCCCATCGATCTGGACTGGTGGGCGTATGAGAACCATCACCAGGAAACTGTCATCAGTTGGGCTTTGGTGGGCCTCAACGCGCTCTACCTGCTGCTGGCGGTGGCCGGTCTGTGGCTCCGACCGCGCATGTGGGGCGCGATGCTGGCTTACCTGCTGCTGCGCAGCGCCATGCTGCTCAGCGTTGCCGCCCCCGAGGCACGCTACACCATCGAGTGCTTCCCGATGCTTTTTGCGCTGGGCGGGATCGGGCTTTGGTGGGGGATGGTGAAGATAGGGAAGCTGGGAAGGCGGCTGGCGGGGTAACGAACACAGGTCGCTGTGGCTAAAGAAGAGAGGCCTATTGGGATTCGCGGAATCCCACCCTTTCGACAAAAGACGTCGAAAGGATGGGGCACCCAGCGCATGTGACGAGGACAAAGAGGAAGTGAGAGTTGTTACCGGTTGATGAACTGCGTCTTGGCGTCGGTCTTGATTGCGAAGGCGTAGGCCGGCAGCGGCTGGTTGGTCTTGATGTTGTAGTAATGGCAGGTGCGGGTCTGGCCCTGACCCTCGTCAAAAACCTGCTTCAGGCTCACGCCGCGCGCGGTATCCACCCAGACATCTACCTTGGGCAAGATCTTCAGAACAGCGGGGTCTTTGGCTACCAGTTCAAGTTTCTCGGTCTTCACTCCATCTATCTCTTCAGATCCCAGGTACTTGATATACCACTTATCCGCGAGTTCCTTGCCGCTGGCGCCGAAGCCAAGCACCAGGTAGCCCTCATACTTGCCGGCCTTGGTAAATGTCGTCACCTGGTTGACCATCTTCTCGAAGAGCCTCGAGATGCCGTGGGAGATGGTCAAAACCTTGGGCACTACCTTCCCGTTAACCTCGCGAATGTGAACGCCCATCTGGAACGCGTTGCCGCTGCGCTCGTAGTACACCACTCCCTTTTGCACGTCCTTGTCGGGAACGGGGTCGGTTTGAATCGAGTCAAACTCGAAGTCCGCGGTGGTGGAGTGAAAGTTGGCTGCGGCCACATCCAGTTGCTGCAGCACTTTTTGCAGGTTTTCGGCGGCAAGCAATGCCCGGCCCGGCAAGAAAGCCAATCCGATCAATGCCGCAAACACTAGTCTTCTTCCTGTATGCATAGTTTTCCTTATCTAGTTAGACGTACGAGCGGGGCGGGCGTGCAGTTCACGGGAATGCCTACCGGTGTGCCCACACCTTCCACACCAGGTTTCCCTGGGCGTCGGTGAAGGTCTCCCAGTGCTTGACTGAGACTGCGTCGCCGGTGACAGGTTCAATGGCTTTTCTCAGCGCCTTCTTTACCACTGAATCCGGCGCGCCGAAGGGCACATTGGCGTCGGCATCCTGCACGCTGATCACCAGTCCGCGTTCGCCGTCGCCGATGACCTGGATGGGACGCGAAGGCCCGGAGAAGGCCGAGGCCTTTTCGCCGTAGTTCCACAGGTGTGGCGTCACAAAGATGAACAGCAGAATCAGCGTCACCATCACGTCGTAGTGAAAGCAGCCGCGCGGATATGTCCAATAAAAATAGCTCTTCAAAAGCTGCTTGAAGTTGCGGCGCGCCTGCGCTTCAGGCACAATCTCGCTCGAAGACTCCATCAGGACTCCTTCACAATCCGCTCCAGCCCGCCCATGTAAGGACGAAGAGCCTCGGGAATCAGCACCGAGCCGTCAGCCTGCTGGTAATTCTCAATAATGGCCAGCCAGGTGCGGCCCACGGCCAGTCCGCTTCCGTTCAATGTATGCACAAACTCAATTTTACCCTTGCCCGCAGCCCCGGTCGGCCGGTAGCGGATGTTGGCCCGCCGCGCCTGGAAGGCCTCGAAGTTTGAGCAGGAGGAGATTTCGCGGTAAAGTCCCTGGCCCGGCAGCCACACTTCAAGGTCAAACGTCTTTGCCGACGAGAAGCCGGTGTCGCCCGTGCACAAAAGAACTCTCCGGTAGGGCAGCTTCAGAGTTTCCAGAATCTCTTCGGCGTCGCGGGTCAGCTTTTCGTGCTCCAGGTCAGATTCCTCAGGCCGGGCAAACTTCACCAATTCCACTTTTTGGAACTGGTGCTGCCGGATAATGCCGCGGGTGTCCTTGCCTGCTGCGCCGGCCTCGGCGCGGAAGCAGGGCGTGTACGCCGTCAGGCAAATGGGCAGGCGAGCCTCGTCGAGAATCTCGTCGCGGTATAGATTGGTGACCGGAACTTCGGCGGTGGGTATGAGCCAGTGGTCGTTGTCTTTGAATTCGCCCCGCCCAACCGCTTCAACGTCGGCGTCGGAGCAGCGGAACAGGTCCTCGGCAAACTTGGGCAACTGCCCGGTGCCAAAGAGGCTCTTGCTATTGACCATGAAGGGCGGCAGCACCTCTCTGTAGCCGTGCTTTTGGGTGTGCAGGTCGAGCATGAAGCTGATAATGGCCCGCTCAAGCCGCGCGCCTGCGCCCATATAGACCACAAACCGCGCCCCGCTGATCTTTGCCGCGCGTTCAAAATCCAGAATCCCCAGCGCTTCGCCCACTTCCCAATGCGGCTTGGGTTCGAAAGCGAGCACGGGCTTTTCGCCCCAGGTCTTGACGGTCAGATTGTCGGTTTCTGACAGTCCGGCGGGCACCTCGTCGCGGGTCAGGTTGGGAATGCCGGCAAGAACCTGCCGCAGTTGGTCATCCAGCGAGGCTGCGGTCTGGTCCAGTTTGTCGAGCTCTTCTTTCAGGGCGCGGGTCTCGTCCATCACCGCGGTGGCGTCCTGCCCTGCCTTTTTGAGCGCGCCAACCTGCTGGCTCAGCTCGTTGCGGCGAGCCTTCAGGCGCTCTGAAGTGGTGATGGCCTCGCGCCGGTTCTGGTCGAGCGCGCGAAAGTCGCCAAGCAGCGCAGCGGGGTCGGCCCCGCGCGCACGCAGTTTCTCTTCAACGAGTTCTAGGTTTCCCCTGACAAATCCAAGGTCGAGCATAGTGTTACCAGTTTACTTGAACGGGTTGGAGGGGGCTTCCTCTTCTGCCCTCGCCGGCCCTGGCGCCACCTCGTCCGGCCAGCCGGGAAGGCGCTGGTCGCCGGTGATGAGGCGCGCGCCGCGGGTAAAGGTGATGTAGTTCCAGACCCATGCGGCAAAAACCGAGAGGCGGTTGCGGAAGCCGATCAGAAAGAAAATGTGGATGGTAAGCCAGGTGATCCATGCCAGAAAGCCGCTGATGTGCGCCTTAAACGGCCATTCCACCTTGGCTACCGCATCCATGCGGCCGATGGTGGCCATGTCGCCCTTGTCAAAATAGCGGAAAGCGGGGCGATCGCGGCCGGCCAGGTCCGCGGCAATCATCCTGGCCACGTGGTGGCCCATCTGGATGGCAGGCTGGGCTACGCCGGGCAGTTGATGTCCGTTCTGCTCAAGGTGGGCCAGGTCGCCCAGGACGAAGACCTTCGGCAGGCCCTGAGGGTTAAGGTGGTCGTCTACCAGCACACAGCCTCGCCTGTCGACGGGTGCGCCCAGCATCCTGCCCAGCGGCGAAGCCTGAACGCCGGCGGCCCACAGCGTCACAACGGCATTGATGCGCTGGTCGCCCGTCTGCACCCAGCCGGGGCCGATTCCGGTGACTTGCGTGTTCACGCGCACCTCAACGCCCAGCCTTCCCAGCGCATGGTGGGCCTTGGCCGAGAGGTCCCTCGGATAGGTTCCCAGCACCTGTTGCGACGCCTCCAGCAAAATCACGCGGGACTTGGCGGGGTCGATGTGGCGAAAGTCGTGGCGCATGTAGAGTTGGGCAATGTCTGCAATGGCTCCCGCCAGTTCCACCCCCGTGGGACCACCGCCAACCACCACGAAGTTGAGCGGCGGATGCCAGCCGTGCTCTACCATCTGCCGCTCGGCCAGTTCAAAGGCCAGCAGAACCCGGCGGCGAATCTCGATTGCGTCTTCAATTGTCTTCAGGGCCGGGGCAAACGGCGCCCAGTCATCGTGGCCGAAATACGAGTGGGTGGCGCCGGTGGCCAGCACCAGGTAGTCGTAGAGAAGCCCCGCGCCCGAGGCAAGCGCCACGCAGCGCCCGGCAACGTCAATGCCAACCACCTCATCCATCAGCACCTGGGTATTGCGCTGGTGGCGGAGCACGGTGCGAATGGGCTGGGCGATGTTTGCGGGCGAGAGCACGGCCAGGGCCACCTGGTAAAGCAGAGGCTGAAAAATGTTGTGGTTGCGGCGATCAACCACGGTCACTCGAACCGGCAATTTGGCCAGGCCCTTGGCAGCGTTGAGCCCAGCAAAGCCCCCGCCGACAATGACGACGCTGGGTTGTTGGCGACGCAGCGGATTGGTGACGTTGGCCACGGGTCAGCTCCTCCCTTCCTCCATACAAGATGCGCCAAATGGCGGCCGGGACGTTTTGAATTGAGATAAGAGGGGGGAGATTGTATTCCTGATTCCGCGTTGAGGCATTGAGCGGGCCGGAAGGGCTAAGGCGAGAAGCTTGGCGGACCGCCATGCACAGCCTTTTCTGTGATCGCGGGCCTATAATCGCTGCGATCCCCTGACAGAATCGCCGGCAGTTCCTGAGGTCGAATTGCAGGCGCGAGGAGAACCATGGACCGCGACTCGACGAAGGCCAGAGCACTCCTGCTCAGGGTACTTTTGCCGCTTTTTCTCTTCCCGGCCGCCTTTGGCCAGACGTTCACGGTCACCCCGTTGCCGTCCGCACTTACGATTTATCCCGGCCAGCAGAATCTCCCGCTCGCCGTCACGGTAGGGAACAGCAACTATACGGGGCCAATCAGCGTAACGATCACCGGGCTGCCATCGGGCATCAGCGTTTCCCCGCTTACGCTGACGGCGGGCGCCTCAGGGAACCTGAACCTGAGCGCGACCGTGTTCGCCGGGCAGGAAGGCTTTCATCCCGATTACCCGACCCGGGAAACGAGTTGGACGGCACAGGTAACGGTAGTTGCCGCGGCGGGAGCGGTGCGGGCTACGTCGCCGCTGCAATTGACGATTTCGATGTCCAATCCCTCCTTTGTACCCACCACGGTCAACGTGCCGGTTGTCCGCATCGATACCAACGGGGTAGGGATTAACGACAAGGTCACCGACATTCCCGGCACCATCACCATCACTTCAGCCGACGGGCAAACCTCTTACCTGCCGAGCGCCGCGAATACGGACAACACGGCGGACTTCCACCTTCACGGCAGTTCCACCACGAACATGCCCAAGCTTGCTTATCACGTGAAGCTGAACACCAGCCTCGACCTGCTGAACGTAATGGGCCTGAGCTGCCCTTATGTGACAAGCAAGGCCAAGCCCGTCTGCGACAAGAGCAAGAGCTACATCCTGCTTGCGAATTTCGACGACAAGACGCTGATTCACGACTGGGCGGCTTCCGCGCTGGCCAATGCCATCCCCATCGGCAACGGATACCTGGGTTCGCCTGCCAACTCGCCCTCGCCCAGCGGCAAGAGCACGTTGATGCCGTGGGCCTCGCATTCGTTGTTTGTAGAGCTCTACCTGAATGGCGTGTACGAGGGCGACTACCAGCTTATTGAGCAGATCAAAGTGGACAGCCATCGCGTAAACATCAACGAACTGGCTGAAACCGATGTGACCGACGACATCAGCGGCGGCTACCTGCTGGAGTTCGATCAGCACGAGACCGAAGCGTATGTCTTCTTTACACCGCAGGGGCTGCCCATCGGGCTGGCAGACCCGGATTTCACCCCCGATGCCGAGATCCCGCAACAGACGGCCTACATAACCAACTACGTCGATACGGCGGAAACGGCGCTGTTCGCCGAAAACTTCACCGATCCCACGCTGGGATGGCGCAAATACTTCGACGAAGCCTCGGCGGTGAACTTCTACATCGTCAATGACGTGATGGGCAACGTGGATGGCGGAGTGTTCTTTAGCAGCACGTACATGTACAAAGACAAGGGCAATGCGCTGCTCTATATGGGACCGGTGTGGGATTTCGACATCAGCGCTGGCAATGTGAATTACGCGGCAATCGTCAATCCCACCGTGCCATGGGCGCAAGTCGGGTCGGCCTGGTACCAGCAGTGGTTCCGCGATCCGGGCTTCAAAGCCGACGTTGCCACGCAATGGAACGCGCTGAAGAACAACGGCGTGTTTACGGCGTGGATTGCTTCCATCCAGCAGCAGGCGCAGACCATTGAGCAATCGCAGGCCAACAACTACCAGCGATGGCCCATGCTGGGCATTAAGGTCTGGCCCAACTCCGGGGCCGTCGGCACCTACGACGGCGAAGTCCAGACCTTTGCCAGTTGGCTCCAACTGCGCATCGCTTACCTTGACTCGGTCTTCAACAACAAAACGCAGACAGCCACCACGCTGACCGTAGGTGGCGGAACACTCCGCAGCCGGTCGCCCGTCTCCCTAACGGCGCAGGTTACGGGCGGCGCAAACCCCTCCGGCGCCGTGTCTTTCCTTTCCAACGGCGTTCTGCTAGGCTCCGCATCGCTGTCCGGCGGCACTGCGAACCTGACTACCAACAACCTGACGGACGGTTCATACACGCTTGAAGCAGTCTTTAACGGAGACGCCACAAACGGGCTTTCAGCCTCCGCGGCACGCATGGTCCAAGTGGCTCCGGCGCTCACCAGCACAATGGTAAGCGTGGGCGGCCCGGCCACTGCCCACCAGGGCGCAAGCGTCAGTTTCTCCGCCGCCGTCATTCCCAACTCCGGCACGGCCGTTGCTACCGGCGCCATCACATTCACCGTAGACGGCGGCGCCGGTATAGCCAAAACGCTGAACGGCGGCGGCGTGGCCACCTACAGCATCAATTCGCTCGGCCTGGGGCCCCACACCATTTCCGCGGCCTATGCGGGCGACAGCAACAACGCTGCGTCAAGCGGGTCAGCTTCAATTACCATCAATATCGCGCCGGGATTCATTATCAGCGGCACGGCGCTGAGCATTAAGGCAGGCGCGAGTTCCGGGAACACTTCCACCATCACCGTGACTCCAACTGGAGGCTTCACCGGCAAGGTTTCGCTGGGCCCGGCCATCACCAGCAGCCCGAGCGGTGCTCATAGTCTGCCCTCCTTCAGTCTCGGCTCCACAGGCGTGGTCGATATATCCAGCCCTGCCGCGGAAACCGCTACTCTGACGGTCTATACCCATGCCGCTTTAAGCGCGGCTTTAGCTGTTCCTGCAAAAACCGGGACCGACTGGCGCAAGACTGGCGGCATGGCGCTGGCCTGTCTCCTGCTCATGGGCATACCGGCAAGACGACGCAGATGGCGGACGATGCTGGGGGTCCTGGCGCTTTTGGTCCTGGTGTCGGGCGGCGTGACAAGTTGCGGCGGTGGAAGCAGCGGCAATCAGCCTGGCACTGGAACTGCAGGGACTGCCGCCGGAGCCTACACGATTACCATCACCGGCATTTCGGGTTCCACGACGGCGACGGGCACGGTCAGCCTGCTAGTGCAGTAGCGTGCGCTGGGCGGGCGCGGTGAATCGGGAGTTCGCCGCGCCCAGGGCATCCTGCCCGGCTTCACTCATTCACTTCTTCACTGCTTCACGGATGCTGCTCGACGGCGATGTTCAAACTGCCCGAGTTGCCGGTGACGGCGATCGCTTTGAGGTTGGTGGCCACGCCGGGCAGCGACGCCGGAGAAAAGGTGACCGTGCCGTCAAGCGCCGAGGTGGCCACGCCGCTCTCGGTCGCCAGCAGAGTTCCCTGCGTGCAGCGGCTGTGCAGCGAGCACGGCGGAGCCCACGCATAAAGCGACTGGTAAAGCGTGACAATGCCCCCGGCCATCGGGTTGCCGTTCATATCCAGTACGCGAAGCGTAATCTGCCCCGGCGTGCCTGCGATAGAGAGGCTTTGAACGGTACCTGAGACAGCCTCAAGATACGCGTACTCCGGACGCGCCCCCAGAGCATTGAACGTGACGCATTGGCTTGAGCCGTTGAGGCACGCGGTCGAGGTGGCGAGTTGGCCCTCGGTCAGAGGCCCCACAGTGAGCGACTTGGCGGCAATGCCATTGCCATTGCTTATAGCTGCCGTAGAACCTTGGGCGGTACTGCCGCTGCCCGCCGCCTGCCAGGCCACGGATTGCCCGCTCATTGGGTTGCCGTTGTTCAGCACCAGCGCCTGCGCCGTCCATGTCACCGATGCGCCGGCAGCCAGCGAGAGCATCGGCGAGAGCGCGGTCAGCACCGGCGGCGTTCCACCCACAAACTCGGTCTTTATCGTGGACCCATTGAGGAGCGAGGCAGTTACCGTGGACCAGGTGCTGCCGGCAGGCGTAGCGCTCATGGTGGCGCGCCCGTCGCCGGTGGCAGTGACTGTGCAGGTTTTTTGGCCGCAGGCGAGCATCGCGGTTCCGCTCACCACCGTGTAAGTTACAGTCACTCCCCCGGCGGGCGTCAGGTCCGGCCCCAGGGCGGTCACGGTAAAGGCTGCCGGAACCCCAATCGGCACGGTGTTCGTTGGAGCCGTTACCAGGGTCAGCGCATCGGCGGCGCCAGCATCGTAACTGACGCCGCCAGAGATGACCGCCGCGGCATAAAAGATGGGCAGGTCGTCCACTTCCACGTCTACCGAGCCGGTAACACCAGCGGCAGCCGGGGGCGCAATCGCCGTGATCTCGTTGGGCGAGATGCTGGTGACGATGGCCGGCTGGCCGCCCACCAGCACAGTATCTGCCAGCCTGAAGCCGATGCCTTTGATGACGATGGCCCCGCCGGAAGCTGGCAGGCGCGTGGGATAGACCGTGTCCGCGTAGAGCACCCAGCCGTTATAGACGTAGTCCGGGCGGCCGTCGCCGCGCTCGTCGGCCACGCCGATGCGCACCACATCATCGGCCGTCGCGTTAACGCGCAGCCAACTCTCGCCATCGGCATAGCCGTTCAGCGCAGGCCCAACCCCCACCGCCGCCGAGCCCACCGGCAAAAACGCATCCCACACTCCCACGGCAGGCATGGCCTTGGTGTTGGAAGCGGAGCCGGTCTCGTCAAGCGCTTGCGTGACTACGGTGAAAGTGCGCCCGCCGCGTACCGGAAACGTGAACCAGTCTGTTTGTCCGATCTGGCTCAACCTGCCGTACCACATGCCGCTTGAGGCCATCGGCCGCGGAGAAGCCTCGGAACCAATCGCGTCCTGGTAGCCACCCTCCGCCGAGTCGGCTACATTCACCGTCAGTGTCTGTTGCATGCCCGCGGTCATACCCGGAATCGGAATCGCCTGCAACGTCCCCGAGGGCGCGGGCGACCCATCGAGATATGGCCCCACCGAGTCAGTGAGCATGTACTGCGGATCAACCGGTTCAAAGCTGACAAGATAGTCGGCGGTCGCCATGCCCGGCGGCAACGGAATCCCGCTTAAATCGAAGAACCCTTGCAGCGCAGGCTGGTTGCCTCCCCACATGGTGAGCGGGTTGCCATTCTCGTCGTCCCATCCGGTGACCGGGTTGCCGTGGTTGCCGTTGAAATACGAGCCGGAAACAAAGGTGGCGGTGTACTGGTAGAGCGGGCTGCCGCTAGCGTCGAGCGGCCTGGCAACCACGTTCACGCCCTGCATGCCCATGCCGGTCGTGAACGTGATGGCTCCCTGAATCGAAACCGTCGCTGCCGCGGTGATTTGCTTGCCGGGAAAACTGGCGAGGTTCTGCGCGGTGATGGGATAGATGCGGTTCAACGCGGCGATATCGTCATAGCGCAGAACGTCAGGGTTGGGAATGCAGTCGCCGCCCGCCGGGCCGCAGACGCCGCTATCGGGCTGCATCACCGGCCAACCCGCCAGCCCGCCTGCTTCACCGTTGCTGAGCGCTTCGGGGTTTACCTGCGCGTAGTCCAGGCCCAGGACGCGCCCGAAGGCCCGCTCCAATTCATAGCTCATCATGGCCACCAGTTCCGGGCTGGTGGCGCAACGGCCATTGAGCAGGATGATTGCGTGAGCGATGGTGGCGTCGGGATTCACATTATCTACCCAAACTGAAACGCCGTTGTCCTGGCAGGTATCTGGATCGCTCGTGCCCTGGCCGAAAAGCGCGTCCAACACCGCACCGTCCGAGTCGTAGATCACTCCCAGCGGATACATCGTGGCCGCGGCGGCTACATCGGCAGGCTGCGCGATAGCGCTGCCGGTCGCAACAATGCCAGCCCCGCTCACATCCTCATTCAGCGGCCCTTTGTTGGTGAGCGTCACTCCGGCCGTGGGAACCGCGCTCCACAGGGCCGCTGCCGCGTCCACCATGGCCGTCGCCTGCCGGTTGGTCACCTGGCTGTTCAGCGGTCCCTGGTCGATGTAGTAATTCACCTGCCCCCCGGCCCAGTGAACCGGTTCGCCCACCACCGCCGAATTGAAGTAGCTGACTCCGGCCACGTACTTCGGGCCGCCGGCAAACACCGCCTGTGCAGCGCCAAGCAAAAGCAGCGAGCCAAGCATGCGAGCTGCCGCACAGCGCGAAATATTGAACAGCGAGGCCAGCACTAGGCGCTCCAGGCAGAGGGTCCTGGCACGCCATTACGGGATTCTGAGAATTCTCTCAGTCGATTGAGGCGGCCACGGCCTCTTTATCGGCCCGATGGTCTCTCTGCTTGAGCATTTCTGGATGAATCGGCTTTCGCAATTGGTCTAAAGCGAAGACAGTTGCAGGTTCAAATTTCGGGGTAGAAATCGAAGAAGGCGTCCAGGCTGCGCTTGAGCTGCGCTTCAATCTCCTGGCGCGAGCCTTCGATGGTGTGCATGGTCACGTGGGCCTGGTTGCCGTTCGACAGTTTCAGCGTCGCATCCTGGATTTCAGCAACTTCGCCCTCGGGCAGCAGCCGCAGTCCGTACACTAGTGTCAAATTCGCCATGTCTTTCATCTTAGGGCCTGTTTCGCTTGGATAGAATAGGCAAGGGTTGGCAGAAGCGCGGATGCCGCTTCAGCCTGACCGGGGCAATCGGCGCGAACCGCAACAGCCGGTTCGGCCAGGGAGCGATGAATGACCGCGATGAACCGGCGGGAGTGGTTAAAGGGAGCGGGAGCTGCGCTGGCCATAGCGCAAAGCGGTTTTGGTGCTCGGCAAGCGCACGGCGCTGTGTTGCCGCATGCACGGCCGGCCAAATCTGCGCGGCACTTTACCAGCGCAGCCGTTGAGGAAACGATTCAGCGCGTGCAGCGCGGAATGGCCGACCCTTCGCTGGCGGTGATGCTTGAGAACTGCTACCCCAACACGCTCGACACCACGGTCTATCCCGGCACATTTGAGGGCAAGCCGGATACCTACGTCGTCACCGGCGATATTGACGCCATGTGGCTGCGCGATTCCTCGGCGCAACTGTGGCCTTACCTGCCGCTCGCCAAACAGGACGCGCCGCTGCGCGAGTTGCTTGAGGGTGTGATTCGCCGCCAGGCGCGGATGATTCTGATTGACCCTTACGCGAATGCCTTCATGCGCGACGCCTCGGCCGCGCCGCTCAGTTGGGCGGTCAACGACCTCACCGACCACCACGCCGGCGTGGGCGAGCGCAAGTGGGAACTGGATTCGCTTTGCTACACCATCCGGCTGGCGCACGGGTACTGGCAGCAGACCGGCGACACCCGGCCCTTCGACGCGCAGTGGAATGAATCGGCCTGGACCATCGTGCGCACTTTTCGCGCGCAGCAGCGCAAGCAGGGCCAGGGGCCGTACAAGTTTCAGCGCAGTTCTCCCGTTCCTACTGATACGCTGCCCCTGGGCGGTTTTGGAAATCCGGCCGTGCCGGTGGGCATGATCTTCTCAATGTTTCGCCCTTCGGACGACGCCTGCATTTATCCGCTGCTTGTTCCTGCCAACCTGTTTGCGGTCGTCAGCCTGCGGCAGTTGGCGCAGATGGCCGCGCAAATACTCCACGACGCCAAACTCGCCGCGGAGACCGAGGCGCTGGCCGCGGAAGTGGAGAAGGCGCTGAACCTTTACGGCAAGGTGAATCATCCAAAGTTTGGCGAGATTTGGGCTTACGAAGTTGACGGCTACGGCAATGCGCTGATGATGGACGATGCGGGGGCGCCGGGGCTATTGAGCCTGCCCTATCTGGGTTGCAGCCGCAAAGACGATCCGCTCTATTTGCGCAGTCGCCAGTTTGTGCACAGCGCATCGAATCCGTATTTTGTGAAGGGCAAAGCGGCTGAAGGCGTCGGCGGTCCGCACGTGGGCATTGATTGGGTGTGGCCCATGGCGATTTTGTACCGCGCCCTGACCTCAACCGATGAGCGCGAGATACGCCAATGCCTGCGCTGGCTGCGCGATACGACGGCCGGCACGGGCTTTATCCACGAGTCGTTTCAAAAAGACGACGCGATGAACTTTACCAGGCCCTGGTTTGCATGGGCCAACACGCTGTTTGGCGAGTTGGTGGTGAACCTGGCCAAAGAGCGGCCTGCGCTGTTGGCAGTGCCTCTAACCTAATGCAGGGTGCCCCTGGTCCGGGGTCCCCAGGGACGGGTCTTCGTCCATGGGGTGGAGGTCTCGCTCTTGAGACCAGGGAAACCTCAAATGTACGCGAACAAAGCACCACCGCGGCAAAGCTTGCCGCAAACAACAGATACAGGAAGAAAAAATGACAGAGACGCGCGATACCGTTATTCTCGGCTCCGGATGCGCCGGACTCACTGCCGCCATCTACACCGCACGCGCCAGCTTGAATCCGCTGGTGCTTGAAGGCCACGAACCTGGCGGCCAGCTTTCGATGACCACGCTGGTTGAGAACTTTCCCGGCTGGCCTGAAGGTATCCAGGGTCCCGAACTCATTGACAACATGAAGAAGCAGGCGGCGCGGTTCGGCGCTACTTTTCAGCTTGCCCACCTGCACTCCGTGGACCTGAACATTCATCCGTTCAAGCTGCACACATCGGCAGGAGAGATTTCGGCTCGCACCCTCATCGTGGCCTCGGGCGCAAGCGCGCGCTGGCTGGGCATTCCCAGCGAACAGGCGCTGATCGGACACGGCGTCTCAAGCTGCGCCACCTGCGACGGATTCTTTTTCCGCGGCAAGGAAATTGCGGTAGTGGGCGGCGGCGACTCGGCGATGGAAGAAGCGCTGTTCCTCACCCGCTTTGCGTCCAAGGTCACGCTGCTGCACCGGCGGTCGCAGTTCCGCGCGTCAAAAATCATGCTCGAGCGCGCCATCGCCCATCCCAACATCGAACTGCGCGGCAACACCATCATTGAAGAAGTGCTGGGCGTCGATGAAAAAGAAGTGAAGGGCGTGCGGCTGCGCGATGTGGTCACCGGGACCGAAGACGTTTTGCCCATCAGTGGATTATTTCTGGGCATCGGCCACGAGCCCAACGCCACCATGTTCAAAGGCCAGATCGACCTGGACAACGACGGCTACATTCGCACCACGGGCAACGTGATGACCACGCTCGACGGCAAAATTGTTCCCGGCGTGTTTGCCTGCGGAGATGTGCAGGACCGGCGCTACCGGCAGGCGATTACCGCCGCAGGTTCCGGTTGCATGGCCGCGCTTGAAGCAGAAAAATTTCTCGAGGAGCACGCGCACTGAGTTGGTTTCACAAGCTGCGGAAAACTCCTTCGGGAGGGCAAGACAAGACTCTTTCGGGAAAGCAAGAAGTGTCAGGGCATGACTTTAGTCGTGCCGTAAGCGCAACAAAACAGTCTCGGGCTTTAGCCCCTGCGTTTCCATCTTCGTAGCCTTCACCGAACTCGGATGTTTTCCGCAACCTGTTCGATCAGGAGAAGCGCAATGGCGCAGATCTGTCCCGGCCGCTTCACGGCGCAAATCGACGGGCCCTTTGTCGTCTTCCTCATCGGCATGCGGGTCAACCGGCTTTTTGCGCTGCGCAGTTGGATGCAGGTTGCCGCGGCGATGCAACCGATGCTTGTGGAACTGAAGCGCAATCCCGAGCTTGGTTTGCTGCATGCCGAGCCGTTCTTTTACTGGCGTGGCGGCGGGTTGCTGCAGTACTGGCGCAGTTTTGAGCATCTTCATGCCTACGCCAATGCCCGTGATGCGGCGCATCTTCCCGCATGGGCAGAGTTCAACCGCCGCATTGGAGGCAACGGTTCGGTGGGCATCTGGCATGAGACGTACCAGGTGGCTAGTGGTAGTTATGAATCGATCTACGCCAATATGCCTCGCTTCGGGTTGGCCTCGGCCGCCAGGCATCTCGGCGTGACTGGCCGCCTTGACAGCGCGCGATCGCGCATCAACCGGGCGCAGGATTCAGAAAGCAGCACGGACCGGAAGATGTGAAACAGGTGCCCCATCCTTGCCGCGTTTTTTGCGGCAAGGGCGGGAAACCACAAATCTAAACAAGCCAGTTTCCACAAGAAGTGGTCGAAAGCAAGATGACAGGGCTGAAAGAAAATCTCGAACGGCTGGAAGCTGCGATAGACGCTGCCTGTCGAGCGGCCGGCCGCCCTCGCGCCGAGATCGAACTGATGGCCGTTTCGAAAACCTATCCGGCGGCCACAATGATTGAAGCCACCGCGCTGGGCCTCACGCTCTTCGGCGAGAATCGCGTGCAAGAGTTTGCGTTGAAGGCGCCGGCGCTCGGCGAAAAGCGCGGAATCATGCAATGCCATCTCATCGGGCACCTGCAGTCAAACAAGGCTCAGCGCGCGGTGGAACTGTTTGACGGCATTGACTCTGTGGATTCAGTGCGCCTGGCCGAGCGGCTCAACGAGGCCGCGGGAAAACAAGGCAAGCGGCTGCCGATCCTGATTGAAGTAAAGCTCAGCACAGAGGAGACCAAGGCCGGCCTCGATCCAGAGTCCGCCGAGGCCGCGCAGTTGCTTGAGCGGCTTCCGGATTTAAAGAATCTGCATACGCGTGGTTTGATGACCATCGCTCCCTGGGGTGTTGCGGAGGCCGAGACGCGCGCCTGCTTCAGCGCCTTGCGCCAATGGCGCGACAAGTGGGCCGCGATGCATACGGGGCTTTCGCTTGATACCCTCTCCATGGGCATGAGCGGCGATTTTGCGTTGGCCATCGCTGAAGGCGCCACTCGCATTCGCGTAGGCACGGCGCTGTTCGGCAAGCGCGGCCCATATACGGGTCCGGCCTGATGCTGCGCGAGAATCCCTCCGGCGTTACGCTGGCGGTGCGCGCCCAGCCGGGAGCGAAGAAAACCGCGATCACCGGCATCTACGGCGAGGGCGCTGCTGCCCAACTCAAGGTTGCCGTTCACGCGCCACCGCTCGAGGGCCGCGCCAATGCGGCGCTCGTCGCCTTTCTTGCCGAGACATTTGCGATTCCAAAAAACGCCATCGAATTAACCACCGGCGAGTTATCCCGCAGCAAGGTTTTTCTGCTGCATGGAGTTACCCGGCCCAAAGCCGAAGCCGCGATCGCCGCCTCTCTCTGAACGCCGCAAAAGAATCCGCCCTGGAGCTATACTTGTTCAGGTCCAAAGCCAGGCCTGGAGCTTGCACGTGGCACGATCCGGTACCATCCCTTCCCGCTCTCCCCTCTCTTCCATTTTGCTGATTTCTATTCTTCTGGCCATAGGCGTCTGCGCGTTTTCACGGGTCATGGCCGGGCAAGGGATTGAGGTGGTCGCTGCGGAAGGTTACATCAGCGCAGTCCATCCTCCCAACGCGTTCGATGTGAGTGAGTGCCGCGTAACCATCTCGCCCAGCACCCGGATGGGCGCGACGGAAGAAACCTCTGACGGGAAAGCGCTGCCCAGTTCAATCCAGGTAGGAGCGTACGTCTATGTGTGGGCAGTCTACGGCTGCAAGGGCAGTATCACTGCAGGAACGCTCCACTTCCGGGATGAAGCGCATAATAAGCTCGCTGGCATGGGAGTTATCGACAGGCTGATTTCCGATGGGTGGTGGCCCGTTTTTCAAGCGGATGGCTACCGCATCCGCATCACGTCCGGAACCAAATTGGCTTTCAAAGGCGGTCTGCAAACCATTGCGGACATCGGACCGAACGTCTGGATTCGTTACGAGGGCAAGCGCAATGCGGCAGGGGAACTGGTCGCCTCGAAGGCCGAATTCCTTCCCGCCCGGGCCACGGAGTTCAAGGCACTCAAGGGATTCGAAGTGCCCGTAGTGGCGCTGAAGTCCGACGATCCCAACCGCAATCCGGGCGGCGTTCCAATTCGTCTTGACGATCCCGGCGCGCTGCAGCCCAACGACAAGGTCAGGTGGGGCGTATTGCTTCATTGGCACACGATTCTGGACGACCCGGCGATTCAAGCGAGAGTGCGCCGAGTGGGCATGAGTGTTGTCCCGCAGTATCAGCGGGATATGCCCATCGACAATCCGTCGAAGATCCCCTTCAATTTTTATGTCATCGACGATGACAAGGATCGAACCGCGCTCTGCCCCCTCGACGGACTTGTCTTGATGCCCAAAGCGGCCATGGACCGGCTGGAGAATGACGATGAGTTGGCAGCGGTGCTGGCCGACGCAGTGGCTATCAGCCTGCAGCGGCAGCGCGCGCGGGTGGTAGCGGACAAGCGCTCGCTGCTTGCCTTGTATGAAGCTGGCGCTGTAGCGAGCGCATTTGTTCCCGGTTTGGGCCTGGCTACTTCCGTGGCCGGCGGCTCGAGGGCTGAGAAGGCCGATATCGAGTTGGATGAGCAGCGCGGCCGGGTTGCGCTGGCGCTGATGGCCGACGCCGGGTACGATCCCTGGCAGGCGCCGCAGGCCTGGCGGCGGCTCGGACCGAAAGATCTGCCCGCCGACCTCACCACGCTCGCGTACACCAGCCATGGCGGCTATCAGGTGGGGATTCTGAAACTGCAATACCGCAAAACTCCTCCGGCGGCACATGCTGACGCAGCTGCGCCGGAATCGGGCAAAACGAAAAAGTAAGAAGTCAAAAACCGGACCGCTGAAGATCACAGCGCTCAGTGCGCACGCGGACTATACTCCGCTTCATCCATTGTTCGGAGCGCATGCATGGCACGGTCTTGTTCCAAACTCCTTGGGCTTGTTCTCTCTCCGATTTTTCTCGTTTCCATCCTCGTTGCAAATCCGAACGCGGGCGCGCAGCAACAGCGCAGCGACACGGTGGATGGATATATCACTTCCGCTCATCCGCCCACTGGCTTCGATGTGAATGGGGAGCACGTAATCACCGGTCCGGCCACGACATACGGACTTGCGGCAGACAAGCAGACCGAAAGCGACAGTCCGTTGCGCGATGCCGTGCAGGTAGGCGCTTACGTGTACGTAACGGGCAAGGCCAAGGGCAAGACCGTCCTTGCGTCGGCTGTGCGGTTTCGCGACGATTGGGACAAGAAACTCTCCGGTCTGGCCGTGATTGACAAGGTGATCTCCAAAGGCGCGGAGCCGATTTATCGCTCCGATGGGTATTACATTCGTATTACATCTGCGACCAAGGCCACTTTTCAGGACTCCTTAAAGACGATGGACGACGTGGGAACCAATACCTGGATGTGCTATGAGGGCAAGCGCGACCAGGGCGGAGTTCTGATTGCCGCCACGGCGCAGTTCATTCCCGCCAAGCCGGTCAAATTCAAGGCCCTGAAGGGATGGGAAGTTAACGATATGGGGTTTCAGCCTCCCCGGTCGAGCTTGAAGAGCGAGCCTGCACCGAAGGACATTTCGCAGCCGCCGGGGGACGTTTCCGACGAGGATGCGGTGATGACCGAGGATGGCAAGGTGAGTTGGAGCACTTGGGGCACGCAGCACAAGGTGCCTGCGGACCAGACGCTGCAAGCGCGCGTGCGCCGCGTTGGAATGAAACTGGTTCCCGCTTATCAGAGAGATTTACCGGCTGGCCATCCTTCGAGAATCCAATTCCGGTTTTATGCAGTGGATGCGGCGAAGACGCGGACAGAAATCTGCTCGACGGAAGGGCTCATCCTGATCCCGAAGCAATTGGTGGAGCGGGTGAGGAATGACGACCAATTGGCAGCGCTGCTGGCCGACGGCGTGGCGTTCAATCTGCAGCGGCAGTCGGCAAGGCTGGTCAAGGATTCTCGTCTGCTTTTGGATACCGCCATTGCAGAAGACATTGCCAGTTTCTTCATCCCTGGGGTGAATCTGATTGCCTTGGCCCAAACCGAAAAGATGAGCAAGATACTTGCCGAAATGGAAGAGCAGCGCGGCCGGGTTGCGCTGGCGTTGATGGCGGATGCGGGCTACGATCCATGGCAAGCGCCGGAGGCGTGGCGGCTCGCGGCCCCCAAGAAACTGCCGGCGGATTTGGACTCCCTGAAGTACCCAAGCCGGAGCGGGTATCAACTGGGGATATTAAATCTGCAATATCGGGATGCGGGCGCGGCAGGCGGCGTGAAGAGCCAGTAGCGCGGGGAGACCAGGCGGCCTGTGGCTGTAGTAACAAACCAGGCTTTGAGCCGCGCCAACACGAGGCATGCCGCAGGAGCCAGACAGGCTGAGGGAAAAGCCTGACCTGAGGCTCAAAAAAAGTCAGGGCACGGCTGAAGCCGCGCCCTTTCAAAACCGGTTTATGGGTCAGCTTTTACGGCTTCACCCTCACCTTGGGCTCAACCGACAATCCCGGCCTCAGCATGTGGTTCTGGTCTTCGCCGTTCAGGTCGGTGAAGTCGATGCGCACCGGGACGCGCTGCACCACCTTGACGTAGTTGCCTGTGGCATTCTCCGGCGGGAAGAGGCTCAGCACCGAGCCGGTTGCGCCGCCAATCTGCGTCACTTTGCCGGTGTATGTCTTGCCCGTGGAGTCCACTTCAATCTCAACCGACTGCCCGTTCGACATGTGCTTGAGCTGGGTCTCCTTGAAGTTGGCGGTGACCCACAGGCCCTCAAGCGAAACCAGCGTCAGCAGGTTTTGCCCGGGCGCAACGTTCTGGTTCAGTTCCACGCTCTTGCGGGTGATGATGCCGGGGGCCGGAGCGACGATCTTTGTATAGCCGAGGTTGAGCTTGGCCTGGTCAAGCTGGGCCTGCGCCTGGGCCACCTGGGCCAATGCCTGCTTGGCGCGGGCGCTCTGCGCTGCCACTTGCTGCGGGCCGGTCTGCGCATACTTTTGCAGCGCCTGGGCCTGTAACGCGCGGTCGCGTGCTACGCGGATGCCTTGAGTCGCGGCTTGCTCGCCGGCTTTGGCGTCGGCAAGAGCGGCCTTTGAAGCGTCGGCGGCGGCCACGGCAGCGTCAAACTGCTGCTTGCTGATCACGTCTTTTTCAACCAGCGGCTTGTAGCGGTCCAGATCGGCCTGGGCCTTGGTTGCATTGGCCTGGGCTTGCGCCACGCGGGCGTGCGCCGACTCAAGCTGCTGCTGGGCCTGCTGCACCCCGGCTGCGGTGCCGCTCACGTCGGCGTCTGCCGAGCGCAGGTTGCTTCCGGTGTTGATGGTGGTAAGAGGCACCGCAACATTTGCCGCCGCGGCGTTGGCCTGCGCGCTTGCCAGTGCGGCCTCTGCGTTCTCCACCGCGACCTTGTAGTCGCTGGGGTCAAGCTCGGCAATGGTGTCGCCGGCCTTTACTACCTGGTTCTCGTCCACGTAGACCTTGGCAACCTGGCCGCCGATGCGCGAACTAACCTGGATCAAGTGCCCGCTGACCTGCGCGTCGTCGGTGTCCTCGGTAAATGTGGAGTGCCACCAGATGGCGGCGGCAACCAGCACAAGGACCACAAGGACCACAAGGATGATGCCTCTGCGGCGGGACTGCGGCTGCGAGCCTTCAGTGGCCTCATCCAGCTCGGGTAAGGTTGGTGTTGAATCCGCCACGTTTACTTTCCTCCCAAATAAATCTTGTAGTTCTCAGCGGCTCCCAGGGCACGTGCCAGGCTGAGCTTGGCTATGTTGTGCCGGTAGAGGCTGCTTACATATTGATCGTTGGCTTGGGCCACGGACTGCTCGGCCTGGCTTACGGCCAGGTTGTCGCTGACGCCGTTGGCATAGCGCTGCTGTGCTTCGCTGAGCGCCTCGCCGGCCAGTTCCACGCTTGAGCGGGCCACCTCGACTTGTTTCCCGGCCGCAACAATGTCCAGCAGGGCGTCGCGAACGTCGGCGTCCACCTGGGCGTTTTGGTCGCTCAACCGGGCCTGCATGGTGTCAAGCTCCGCCTGTGCTTCCTGGGCCTGGCCGCGCAATGCAAACTCGTCGAAAAGCGGAACGATCAACGTGCCGCTGGCGTCGCCGGTGCCGTGCGAGGTTCCCAGGTTTACGCCGATGACTCCGTAGTCGGCCTTGGCCGTAATTGTAGGCAGGCGCATGTCTGTGGCCGCCTTGCGCTGTTCCTGTGACGCCTTCACCTGCTCCACCATGGCGGCAAGGTCTTTGCGGTTGGCGTGGGCCTGCTTGAGGGCCGCGTCCAGGTCCAATTGGTCGAAGACCGAGAACGGCGCCTTGTCGGCGAGGTTGAAACTCTGCGCCAGCGGCAGCCCGATGGTGCGGGCCAGGGCAAGCTTGTCCTTTTCCAGGGAGTTTTTGGCTTCAATCAACTGCTGCTGCAGCGACTGGTAGTCCACGCGGGCGCGCAATTCGTCAATCTTGGGCGCGGTGCCTGCCTGGTGGTTGGCCGAGGCCTGGTCAAGCGAGATTTTCGAGGTGGCCACCTGGGCTTCAAAGCTCGACACCAGCGATTCATCGGCCAGCGCCAGCAGGTAGGCGTTGCCCACCGTCAGCACCACCAGTTCGCGCGCGTTCTGGGCGGTCAGGTCGGCGGCGGCAAAATTGTGCTTCGCGGCCAGGTAGTTGCGCATGGAGGCTACGTTGACCAGCGACCACGTAAGCGAAGCGCGAATATCGACAAAGCCGAACGGCCCGATCATGGTGGGAAAGCCCGGAATGCGCAATCCCTCGGCGGGCAGGTAAACCTGGTTCAGCGCCTCGGTGCCGCTTGCATCTACGGTTGGCAGCAGGGCTTGCAACTGGCTGAGCCTCTGGCCGCGCGCGGCTGCCGTCTGCGTGCCGCTCAGGATCACTCCCAGGTTGTTCTTGAGCCCGCGTTGAATGGCGTCGTCGAGGGTCAAATCCAGGGGATTCGCCGACACTTCGCCCTGGGGCACGCTGCCCTGAAAGCTGGAAGCGGTGGCCCCGGTGGCGTTGGGAACTTGCGGCGTCTGGGCGGCAAGCCCGCCGGGCGCGCAAATCAGCGCGCCGAGTGCCAACAGAGAGGTGGCCGAAACTATCGGGTTATTCCAAGGAAATCTTGAAAACATCAGGTCTTTTCGACTCAAAACGATGGACTTTCATGAAAATGGCTGCAAGTGATAGATGCGGGCAAGCCGCAGCAGGGTTCTTCAATCTAGTGTATCGAAGATTGGGCGGGTCACCGGTGAAAACCCGAACAGCTTCCTTCGCGGCCGATTTACAAGTTCGGAGAGGAAAGGAGGTCGCGAAGAATCGCCAACTCAGATTTCACGCACTCTCTTCCGAGGTCCTCGGTGCGCTTATCAGAGATAAAGTATTTATTTTCAACGTTCGACTGTGGAGTGGAGCAGCTGAGAGGCCAGCGAGCACAGGCCCTGGCGGAAAATCTCACTTACCGCGCTCGGGGTCCATTCGGCAGCCTTTCCCCTTGCATGCGACCTCAGCATTTCCGCGGTCTCGGCGGTGGTGAACCCGGCAACGGCCCGCAGCACAAACACCGTCCGCATGGCAACTGGCAGGCCGGCCAGCCATTTCCTTACTCGGTCGCGGTCTGGCCCGGCGATCATGTTCGCCAGCTCTTCGCTTGAGACCCCCGCCGCCGCCAGGTCGTCATCCTCGATGCAAATATCTGATGAATTAAGCCACTCGGGAGCGGCCAGGCAGCCGGGGTTTCGCTGCTCCATAATGCTGAGCGCCGATGCCGCCAGCGTGCGCCGGCTGCTTTTGCGCGCCTGCGCCGGGTCCTGGCAGGCTGAGACCTCCGCGTTGGCCACCGCTGTCTCCACCAGGCGGACGCTGTCTTCGCCTTCGCCCACCAGCATTGATGCCAGGCTGTAAAGTCCGGCGGCAATCCGGTCAAACATCTCCTCCATCCCTGCAAACGCTTCTTCGCACGTGGCTTCGTCCTTGGGTTGCCCGTTCAACAGGTCCCGGACATGCTCTGAAAACGCATTGGCCTGGTCAGGCATCGGCTCGGGGGGGATCAGGCTGTGGTTTGGCGGGGTAGTGTGCTGGGGCATGGAGACGGCTCCTTTCAGGGGATAAAGCAAGCTCGCTCTGTTTCTATCCTCAACCCGGCGGGCGGGGCGGGTCAATCCGGACCCGCATTCGTGCAATATGCTCAGGGCGTAGAATTAAGTCGGCGCAAGGCATGGGGACCGTGGTGAGCCGGTGCCATTCTGACAACCAAGCAAAAGAGGCCATTCTGACGAACGGAATCTCCATTCCATCCGCTCCAGGTTTAGGCTCAGGCCGTGTCCTGAGGGTCCTTTGCCTGTTGCTCCTGTTCGTCGCCCCGGCCGCCAGTGCGTGGGCTGCAGCGCACCGTTCTTCCACTTCTGAAAGCGCCAACGCCTCAGAAGGCGTAAGTCCAAGCCTAGTGCTTCCTCCGCTAGCCAGCGGAGCGCCCCATGTTGTGGTGCCTGTTCTTTCCGTTGCGCCCAAGCTCGCCGATTTTCTGCTCCAATCAAAAACTTCAAGCGCGGCGGAATCAAACCCGCTGCGCCAGATGCTGCGCATCGCAAAATTTACTGAGCGCTATCCTGACGACGGCGCGCCATCAACCGAACCGACCGTTGCCTACCTCGGGTACACGCACGAGTTTCTTTACATCGCATTTGTCTGCACCGACGACGATCCGGATACCTTGCGCGCGCATCTGCTCCGCCGTGACTCATTGAGCGAAGACGATACCGTCCAGGTGCTGCTTGACACGTTTCACGACAGCCGCCGCGCTTTTCTCTTCAAGGTCAATCCGTTGGGTGTTCAAGCCGATGCGCTCTACACTGAGCAAACCGGATCGGACTACTCCTTCGATACGGTGTGGGACAGTTGGGGAACGCGAACCCCGGGCGGCTTTACGGTGCTGATGCGGATTCCTTTCGCCAGCCTGCGCTTTGAAAACGTCCCCGCCGGCGCGCCGCGCACCTGGGGCATCATTCTGGAGCGCAGCATCAGCCGCAAGGACGAAGCTGTGTACTGGCCGCAGGTCAAGCACAACGTGGCCGGGCAGCTCACCCAGGAAGCGGTGGCCGAGGGCTTCAGCGACGTGGAACGCGGCAAGAACATGCAGTTTCAGCCCTATGCCATCGGCCACAGCTTCCGGCAGTTGAATACGGTTAATCCATTGAACCCGGTCTTTGATGACAAGCATTTGCAGGGCTATGCCGGGCTCGACACCAAGTTTGTGCTCCACAACAGCCTGGCGCTCGACATGACCTTCAATCCCGATTTCAGCCAGATTGGAGTCAATAATCCGGCCCCGCCCAACCAGCGATTCCAGTATTACTACCCTGAGCTGCGCCCCTTCTTTATTGAGAATTCAAGCTACTTTCAGACTCCGCTCAACCTCTACTACACACCGAATATCGTGAGGCCGCAGTTCGGCCAGCGCCTCACAGGCAAGGTGGGTGATTACGCAGTAGGCATCCTCAGCACCGACGACAGGGACCCGGGCCTGGAGGTTCCTGAAGACGATCCGGCCTACGGAACGCGATCGCACTCCTACGTGGCCCGCGTCAACCGCGACATCGGCGACCAGTCGAATGTGGGCGTCATCTATGCCGACCAGGAGTATCGGAGCGCCTTCAATCGCAATGGCGGCGCCGATTACCGCACCCGCCTCAAGCATCGCTGGACGCTCACCGGGCAAGGGGTAACTTCAGCGACCCGGAACACCGACAGTTCCTGGCAGAGCGGGCAGGGCTGGCGGCAGAGCGTGAGTTACAGTGATCTGCACACCAGCTTCTGGTGCTCCTATGCCGATATTGCTTCCGGCTATCTTACCCAGACCGGCTTCTTTACCCGCCCTGACATCCGCCAGCCCAACGGCAGGTTCAGCTACACCTTCAGGCCGCAGCACGGGCCGCTGCTTTCGCATGGGTTCAGCGTTTACTCTGAGCGCATCTGGGACCACACCGGCCTGCCGCTCGATGCATACTTCAGCCCTTACTACAATTTGAGTTTCAAACACAACACTGGCCTATCTGTTTTTTTTGACCTGGGCCAGGACCGCTTCCGCCCCTCTGACTATTCCGCCCTGCCGGATAACGTGGAGTATCAAAGCCATACAGCCGGGGTGAGCTTCTACACTTCGCCCACTCCTTCAGTGTCTCTTGGGTACTCAGGATACGCGGGGCAAACGGTCAACTACTCCCCGCCGAGCGGGCAGGGACCGATGCCGGTTGGTGTCGCATCCGATCAGATGAGCTTTGAAGTCAGGCCCCTCAAGCCGCTGGACCTGGTCAGTTCCTACGAGTTCGACCACTTTTCCGATCCGGCGACCGGCGCCGTCGCATACGACAACCACCAGGTCGTCGAGCGGTGGAACTTCCAGATGGACAAGGCGTGGTCGTTGAACTTTATCGGCGAATACATGGCAACCCTGCCCAACACATCCCTGACCAGCCTGGCCAACAACAAAGACCTGTACGCCAACGTGCTGCTGACCTATCTGCCCCATCCCGGCACGGCGTTTTATGTTGGCTTCACCACCGACTACACCAACATCAATCCTGACTTGTGCACCCGCACCCAGGGCGGCCTCTGCAATCCGAGCTACCCGATTCTGCCCACCGGCGGCGCCCCGCAATTGAACGACCAGCACATTCTCTATGTCAAAATCAACCACCTGTTTCGCTTTTAGTATCCAGTCTCCTGGCCCTTTAACCCGCTAACTTGCCAACTCGCCATGCACGCGAAGCGTACGCTAACTCGCTACGCCGTTTCCAGCGCCTTCCCTGGCGCTCCTTGGATTGACGGACTCGTATCTCGGCCGAAACCTCGTTTCCCTTTGGTCCCCTCCCAGCTTCGCTGGCCCGCGCGTCCCGTGGTTTTCGCGCATCCCGTATGCCAGGCCTGCCGGGAGTTTTTCCAAAAATTGACACTTCAGGTGCGGGAACCCGGTGAAACCCTGTAGACTTTCCAACACGGCACTACACCGACACGATGGCTGGAACCAAGCAGAAAACAAAGCTCTTTAACGGACGTGACCAATCCTGGATGCAGTTCAACAGGCGTGTGCTTGAAGAGGCCGAGGACGCGGGCAATCCCCTGCTCGAGCGCGTCAAGTTCCTTGCCATTACCGGCAGCAACCTCGATGAGTACGTTGAAATCCGCCAGGCCGGCCTCATGCAGCGCATTGAGGACGGCTACCGCGAGCAGGGCTACGACGGCCTGCGCCCCGATGAATCGCTGGCCGCGCTAACCGCCGACATTCATGATTTTGTGAGCGCCCAGTACCGATGCTGGAACCAGCACCTACTTCCCGAGTTGCGCAAGCAGCGCATACAGCTCCTGGAGTGGAACGAACTGGACGAAGATGCCCGCATCTACGCCCAGAACTACTTTCAGCGCGAAGTTGACCCGCTGCTGACCCCCATCGCCATTGACCCTGCCCATCCGTTTCCGCGCGTGCTCAACAAGGCGCTATGCCTGGCCCTGCTGCTCAGGCGCAAGCGGCGCAGTTCCGGGCCGCAGGTAATGGGCGTGGTCACCGTGCCGCGCGCGCTGCCCCGCTTCGTGCGCCTGCCCTCGGCTGAAGGATACTTCGACTACCTTTTGCTGCAGGACCTGATCGCGCAGAACCTGGGCGGCATGTACCGCGGCTACGAGGTTCTGGGCCGCGCCGCCTTCCGCGTCACCCGCAACTCAAACCTCTATTTCGAAGAGGAAGAGGCACGCTCGCTTCTTGAGACCATCCGCGTTGAGTTGCACAACCGCCGCAAGGGCGACGCCGTGCGCCTGGAAATTGAAACCGGCGCCGACCCCGAAATTGTCGAGCGGCTCCGCGTCAACTTCGAACTTGACGAAGACCAGGTCTTCCGCGGCGATGGCCCCGTGAACCTCTCCAGGCTGATGTTTTTTTACGGAGACGTCCAGCGGCCCGACCTGAAGTTCCCCTCCTTCACCCCCCGGGCATTCAGCCTCAGCCGCAAGTCCGCCAATATCTTCGATGAGTTGCGTCAGCACGACGTCCTCCTGCATCACCCCTACGACTCCTACGACCCGGTCGTCGATTTCATCCAGCAGGGCGCCGAAGACCCCGCCGTGATGAGCATGAAGCAGACCCTCTACCGCACCAGCCACGATTCGCCTGTCTTCTCGGCCCTGATTGAGGCGGCGGCCACCAAAGAGACCACGTTGGTGGTGGAATTGATGGCCCGCTTTGACGAGGCGTCGAACATCCGCTGGGCGCGCAGCATGGAGGACGCCGGTGTGCAGGTCTTCCACGGCGTGGTGGGCCTCAAAACGCATTGCAAGCTGGCCATGCTGGTGCGCCGCGACGAGGACGGCGTCACACGCCGCTACTGCCACATGGGCACCGGCAACTACAATCCCGTCACCGCCCGCTTCTACACCGACCTCAGCATGCTTACCTGCGACCCGCAGATTACTGAAAAAGTTCACATGGTCTTCAACTACCTCACAGCTCACGCCGAGATCGACGATTACCGCCCGCTGCTGGTGGCGCCGCTGACCATGGCAGAGAGCTTTCTTGGGCTCATCCGCCGCGAACAGGAGCACGCGCAGGCCGGCCGCCCCGCGCACATTGTCGCCAAGATGAATGCGCTGCTCGAACCATCGGTCATTGAGGCGCTCTACCAGGCCTCGCAATCCGGCGTCGAGGTTGACCTGATTGTCCGCGGCCTTTCGATTCTTCGGCCGGGCGTCAAAGGATTGTCCGACAGGATTCGCGTCCGCTCCATCGTCGGCCGCTTCCTTGAGCACTCGCGCATCTTTCACTTTGCTAATGGCGGCGACGACGAAATCTACCTGGGCTCGGCCGACTGGATGCCGCGCAATCTCTTCGAGCGCTGCGAAGTCGTCTTTCCGGTGCGCGACGCGGCAGCCAAGGCCCGCATTCACGAAGAGATTCTGCCCGCCTACTTGGCTGACACCTTGAAAGCCCGCTTGCAGCAGGCCGATGGCAGCTATATCCGCGCCGGCAAAATCCTCAAGGATGCAAAGCCCTTCGCCAGCCAGGATTTCCTGATGCAGTTGGCCGAGGGCAAGACGGATTTGGATGCGATTCCCAAACCCGCCGCCGCCAAAGCGCTCGCCAAGGCCGCCCAACGAAAGGCCCACGCGGCCGATTGAGCGCCGTACCCGATTCTCTCTTTCAACTGGACGAGGAACAAAGATGAAGATATTGCTGATTGGCGCTACCGGACCCACCGGACGCGAGTTGCTTGCGCAAGGCATTGCATTGGGCCACGAAGTTACGGCCACCGTCCGGAACCCTGAGACGGCCTCGCTTCCCGCCGGAGCACGCATCGTCCGCGCCGATGTGCTCAACGCCGCTTCCATGGCCGCCGCCGTTGCCGGGCAGGATGTGGTGATCAGTTCGCTCGGGTCGAAGCTCAGTCGCAAGCCGACTACTTTGTTTTCCGCCGGTACGCGCAATCTGATTGACGCAATGAATAGCTCGGGCGTCGGCCGTCTCGTCTGCATCACCGGCATCGGCGCCGGAGACAGCCGTGGCCACGGCGGATTCTTTTACGACCGCATCTTTCAGCCGCTGTTGTTGAACGAAATTTACAAAGACAAGGACCGCCAGGAAGAGTTAATCCGCGCCAGCAGCCTCGATTGGACCATCGTGCGCCCCGGCACGCTCACCAACGGCCCGCGTACGCAGCATGTGCGCTCCTGGACTGATCTCACCGGCGTTACTGTCGGCAAAATCTCCCGCGCCGATGTGGCGTGGTTCATCTTCAATTGCCTGAACGACCAGAAATCGATCCGCTCTACCCTCACCATCGCCTGCCGAGCAGAACGCACCGGCTCCGCACTTGCTGCTAGCATTCGATTGCGGCTTCCGAATTCCGTTCGCAGCACGCCACCCTCGATTCAGAAGGCAGAAGAAGGAGAAGCGAGTGGCCCAAATCGAACCCCTGGTCTTCAACGGCATCACGTCTCAGCAGTTTTCAAAGCTGGTTGAGAAAGCCAAAACCGCCGGCATTGACCTGGCAGGCAGCGGCGGCACAGCCTCAAAGTTTGGCGTCGAAATCGCGTGGAACTACGCGGCCGACAAGCAGGAACTCACCCTCCATTGCCTGCACGCCCCCTTCTTTGTAAAGCCTGAAGACGTGCACGCAAAAATTCAGGCATTGGTTAAAGAAAGCCTCTAGTGTGCTGTCTCCATGTTCCTACCAAAATTTCCGCTGTCATTTTGAGAAGCCCGACTCGCGGAAGGCGAGTTACGGCGGAAATGAACTGTGCGGATGTTGCAAAGAAGCTGGGTGCCCCAGGTCTCGATTTTGAGACCTGGGATACCACGACGCTCAATCGGTCTTGTTCATCAGGAGCACTTTTACTCGCAGAGGCGAGATACGTCCGCAGATGAACGCCGCAAGCGCCTCCCGGAGGGAGGCAGGGATAATAGCCCAGGGCAAGCGAAGCGCAGCCCTGGGAAAGACAAGGAAACAATCTCGCGTCCCGTAGGGCCGCTGCGGTCTCGTCGCGTTTTTACGAACGTTTCGGACATCGCGCCAGCCCACCCCTCCCTGCCCTCATGATGTAGTCTGGATTGCGGACTGGTAAGCGTTTTCTTCCGGGGGATTTCTCGCATGACTATCGTCGCCGGCGTCGATTTCGGCACATTAAGCGTTCGCGTCACTCTTGTTGACAGCACCAAAGGCCCCATCGGCACCGCCTCGGCCTCCTACCCGCTGAATCGCCGCCGCGACGATCCCAACTTCGGCACGCAGTCCCATGCGGACCAGATGGCCGGCCTGGCCGCCGCCACGCGCGAGGTGCTCAAGAATACCGGCATTGACGGCTCGGCCGTGGCCGCCATCGCGCTTGACACCACCGGATCAAGCGTCATCCCCGTCGGTGAAGGCCTTGAGCCGCTCGACGACTACTACCTCTGGTGCGACCACCGTGCCTTCTCCGAGGCCCAGGAGATCACCGCCAAGGCCCACGAACTGGGCTTCGAAGGCATCCTCTGGTGCGGCGGCGCTTACTCGCACGAGTGGGGCTTCAGCAAACTGCTGCATTGGCTGCGCCACAACCCTGACAAGCGCTCGCAGTTCGTTACCGCCCTCGAACATTGCGACATGGTCGCCGCGACGCTGAGCGGTGTCAAAACGGTCGCCGGCGTCAAGCGCAGCATCTGCGCCATGGGCCACAAGTGGATGTGGAATCCCAAGTGGGGCGGCCTGCCGCCTGAGGAATTTCTGGTCGCTGTCGATCCCATCTTCAAAGGCATCCGCGCCCAGATCGGCGGCGAGTACCTCACCAGCGACCACCTCGCCGGCCACCTTACAGCCGAATGGGCCGCGAAACTCGGCCTCCGCGCCGGAATCCCCATCCCCGTCGGCGCATTTGACGCCCATTGGGACGCCATCGGCTCCAACATCCGCGAGGGCGACGCAGTCAACGTCGTCGGCACCTCCACCTGCATCATCGCCATGGCCAAAAAAGCCGAACTCGTTCCCGGCGTCTGCGGCGTGGTCCCCGGCAGCGTACACCCCGCTTACACCGGAATCGAGGCCGGCCTCTCCGCCGTCGGAGACATCTTTGAAGCCATCTCCCGCCGCGCCAACACCACCGTAGCCGCCCTCTCCGAAGGCCTCGAAGCCTATCGCGCCGGCCAGACCGGCCTTCTCCGCCTCAGTTGGGACAACGGCGACCGCACCGTCCTCGTCAATCCCGAACTCGGCGGCGTCACGCTCGGCTGGAATCTCATTCACACCGCGCAGGACGAGCTATTCGCGGCCATCGAAGGCACCGCCTTCCACACCCGCATCATCCTTGAGCGCATGGCCGAGCACGGCGTCCGCATTGACCGAGTCATCAACGCCGGCGGCATCCCCCAAAAGAGCGAAGTCCTCAACCAGGTCTACGCCAACGTCCTCAACAAGCCCGTCCTGGTCCCCGCCGGAATTCCCACCAGCCTCGGCAGCGGCATCTTCGCCCTGCTGGCCGCCGGAGCCTACAAGACAATAGAAGAAGCACAAGCCGCCGTCTGCCTCCCGCTCCGCACCGTATCCCCCGACCCAAAACAAGCCGCCACCTACGAGCGCCTCTACCGTCACTACCGCAACGTCTACTTCGCGCTGGGCAAACGCGACGCCGCGCCAATAGCGTTAGGCTGCGTCCTCCCCGACCTCCGAAAAATCGCAGCCGAGGTTCAGAAGGCGAGTTGATCTTTATTTGTTCGGCGGGCCCGTCTTCGAGTTAGGTGAGCCCCCTTGCTATCCGCGAGAGCCTCGACGTTTATAGTCCTGCCGTGTCTAGGGGCGCTTAGGTCTATTGGTATCGCCAGACTTAGACCCGGTTCGGGATGGCTCATCGGTAGATCCTGCTTAGTTGTTTCGAAGGCAAATTGGGGATCTCTCGTGTACGATAATGCTGTGATCAACCGACTGTATATTCATAATTTCCGATGCTTGCAGAATTTCGAGCTGCCAATCTCTGGCCGTTCCTCTGTCTTGTTGATCGGTAAGAACGGCGCAGGCAAGACGACGGTTGGCTTCGCACTGGAAATTCTTCAAAAGATCGCGCGAGGCACCAACAGGGTCGGAGAATTGATCAAACCCAAGGACCTGACCCGTGGGCATGGGGATTCGCCCACTCGATTCGAAATTGAGGTTAAGCTGGATGATCAGGCCTATGGATACTCCATCGCTTTTGAATACCCAGAGGATTTCCGGGAACTCCGTGTTTTTGAAGAGAAACTGACGGTAAACAGCAAAGTCGTTTATAGCCGAGAATTGGCCAAGGTTCACCTTACAAGAAGTGGACAGGAGAGGGAGGCGAACTTCTCCATAGACTGGCATTTAGTTGCTCTACCTATTATTCAACAGGCGACGAAGGACCTAACGAAGGACCCCATCTACAATTTCAAAAAATGGCTCAGCAGTATGCTCATCCTTCGGCCAATGCCAAGTCTGATTCTAGGGAACCTCTGCACAAGTCCGCTACCTGCTTCATTGTTGATTAAACTAGTCGTATGAAGCGAATGGCGCGGATTCAGCAGACACTGGCATCGCAGGCGAGTTTTGCAAAGTATGGCCGCAAGAGCAAGCGGGAGCT
>CAIWFH010000199.1 GCA_903911925.1 uncultured Acidobacteriaceae bacterium | reverse complement strand
GGCCAGTGGCAGGCAGCCAGGTATGCCCATTGCCGCGGAGGAGCCCAACTGTTTCGCAGCAGTTGAGCACGCACAGGCAGAACCGGAGTGATCCTTCGATGAACGTTGACATCCAGATCGGTCTGAATTACCGGTATCAGTTGCGCCACGCCCTACTGATCTACGGTGGGAACAGCGGAAACCATAACGGGGCCGCTTTCGTGACCTTGCACGACGTGCTGGGCCAGGATACGCCGACGCTTGGCCCGGCCCAACCGCTCTCCAGCAAGTTCCTTGCCGCCCTCTCCCGCGACCTCCGTCAAAACGCCGGCGTCGAAATCCTGCCTGAGAGCGTGCTCGCATATACCCCCGAACTGTTCGCATGGTGGACGCCGGCGGGAACACGCCCCATGTTTTTCGGGTCTCCCGATGGGAAGATGGCGAAGTCGAACGGGCTCTCCTTCCCGCAACCAGCTCTCGTCTTCGTTGTGAATGGACACACCCTCTCTGTCCGCGCTCTCAAGACAAACCAGCGTCCATCGGCAGACACCAAGCTGTATGTGGCGCCCTACTGGAATGTCGGCGACGGCGGGTGCATCTGTCTCGGCTCGGCGCGTATTCCAACATCCCCTTCCATCGGGGCCATTCCGCAATGGGAGCGCGCTTTCTTCGAGAGCGAGTTCACTCACCCGAATGGGGCCCAACGTCTGACTACACACAAGGGCGGCTTCGCCGGCCTGTGGGAGTCCCTGGCCGGCAAAGACCTCTTCCCGTCCCGCTATCTCGTGGAAGCAAACCAAGTACTCACCGCCTTCATCGAGACCAGTCATGCAAATTGAACACTCAATACACCAGCAGCTGCTTCGCCAGCGCATCCGGATGCTGATCGTTGGCGCCGGAGGCACCGGCAGCGCCTTTCTGCTCAACCT
This sequence comes from uncultured Acidobacteriaceae bacterium, assembly GCA_903911925.1. GTDB lineage: Bacteria > Acidobacteriota > Terriglobia > Terriglobales > Acidobacteriaceae > Telmatobacter. Next base: position 5,463 of record CAIWFH010000199.1, on the reverse strand, counting down.
TCCATACCTCCACCAGGCCCTTGCCGCGTGGGGCCACCCGAATGGTCTATCAGTCACCGTCATGGATGGAGACGCGGTTTCAGAAACGAACTGCGTTCGCCAGCCGTTCTCGGTCTCGGACATAGGCCAAAACAAGGCCACCATCCTCGTGAATCGACTGAACCTCTTCTGGGGACTGAATTGGTCTGCCGTCTCGAGCAACTTCACGAGGGAGTGCCTCCGGGGAAACGGATACTCCGACAGCTATGACATCGTGGTGGGATGCGTGGATTCGCGCGCGGCACGCCGGGAGATCACAGCGGCTGTCACCAGGAGCTTTTCAGGCGTCAACTATTACCTAGATCTGGGCAACAACAGCGCAGCTGGCCAGTTCGTCCTCGGTGAGCCCTTGAATTCCAGGAACAGACGGAACAAGGAACGACTGCGGATTGTCTCTGAGCTGTTCCCGGAGATGTTGGGCGAGGAAGAAGATCCGTTGCCGAGCTGCAGCGCCGCTGCGGCGATCAACGCGCAGGAACCGTTCGTCAACCAGACCTTGGCGATCTCCGCGCTCTCCATGATCACCCGCCTCTTCCGCTACGGCCGCATCGCCTACCAGGGTGGATTCTGGAACGCAGAGAACGGGCGCATGGTCCCCCTCATCATCGATCCCGAACAGCGCCGCCGCCTCTCGCGCGCAGCCGCGCGGCGAAAGGCGGCGTGAGACCCTCACATCGGTTTGCGTGCTCCTGGATAAGCAAGCCGCCGGAGTTACAGATCGGGACCGAAAACGCCCATCGCGACGCAAATCTCGCAAGACCCTATTCGTCCAGGCGATTTCAGTCGCCTTGCCGACCGTGCGGGATCAATCACCCGCGAAGTTGTAGGCCACACAACTGAATAGATCCTCCACTTCCGGCGCGATTTTCCGAGGAGGCGGCAACTTGTCGTCCGCCAATCCCGAGCCAGCGGGAAGGCCATTACGCAAGTTCGGCAACTTCGCTCTCCATTTTTTCCAAACGTAAGTGGTAGTATAGTAGGTGGTGGTGGTGGTGGTGGTGATGATGATGGACAAACATAAATTCACGGTGGGCGGTGTCGAGGTCTTCTTAAGCAGAGAAGATGTCGAGCAGAAACTTCAGGCCGTAACTCCTGAGAACATTCGCGAGGTCTCCGTTCTGGTGAACGGCAGAAGGTATCCCGTCAAACAAGCCCTGGCAGAATCGACAGGACTGCTCAGGGGCAATTTCACCTCGCACGACGCCATGCGGGTCTTTCGCAAGCTGTCTCTTCCTTTGGGGACCGGGCCCGGGGAGGATATTTTGACAGCTCCGGAGCGCCTATTCACAGTGATCAAGAGCCTCAATCAATTCGACCAACAAAAAGTTCGGGGAGTGGTTGGCGGACTGCTGTCGAAGACTGACAGGGATCATTGCTTCGTTGGAATCTACTATCGCGCCAAGGCCAATGTCGAAAGCCTTCTGTCACTCAAGTACGTCAGAGACGTTCAAGCGAGCCTGATGATTGCCCGTAGCCTGTTCGAGCTCGCCGTCGATATGGAGCTCATCGATATAGTCCCGGACGCAGTGAAAAAAATAGCGGCGTTTTCCGAAGTTGAAAAGCTGCGAGCAGCCAGACGAATTGTTGACTTCAAGGCTGCTCATCCAAGCCCGGCGAATACTTCGACCACTCACGCAGATTTCATTCGGAATAACGCTGTGCGAATCGAGGCCGACCAAAAGGCTCTGTGGCCCGGTGCAAAGAAGGTCACTCATTGGTCAGGATTGGACCTGCGCGCAAGGGCGACTCTGCTCAAAGCGCCATTCGATGAAATCTACGATATGAAGTATGCCGAACTGAGCTGGTACACCCATGCGGCGGGCCTAACAGGATTTGATCTAAAGGCCGACACCTACCCAATCCTGCAGGCGACCGCATTCGAGCTTGCGGCAAGATGCTACGTCATTCTGCTGACAGCGGTCATTGATGAATTCGGCTTGTCGAAAGCTATTCCAGGGGTAAAGAATCACCTGGATTACGCCCGGAAGGTTCCATGGACTGACACCGATGAGCAGGTAGAAGCATTGCAGCGAGCGTTGCTTGACTGATGGAGTTTGCTCTTGGTCTCTGGACCTCAGAGACAACTGGGCAATCCAGAAAGGAACCGAATCAGAGTATGACTTTCAATCTGCTCTCTGTTTTGCCTCAACTTCTCCCATCCGCCATCGCCTGGGCGGAGGAACAGTCCGAGCGCACGCAACAGACGGGGCAACCATTGGATACGACGGGATTGGCTCTGGCTGCGCGTGTAGGGGTTCAACACCCCGAGCGAATCCGAACTCAACTCGTTGACGCTCTTCCACTGCCCGAGGAGTCAGCGTTGCGCCAAGCCGCGCTCGCAACCGGACTGTTGGGTCCCGGCATGATAGGCCTTACGCTGGGCTATAGCATTTTCATTGTGCGGGGGTACATGGGACGTCGGCTCGTGTCACATGAATGCCGCCATGTCTACCAATACGAGACCCACGGCTCCATTGCAGCGTTTCTCCCGATCTATTTGCTGCAGATCGCAACCGTTGGCTATGTCAATGCTCCCTTCGAGCAGGACGCGCGCGCACACGAGCTTGAGTCCTGTTGACGTGCAAGAAGGTCGAATCTCCGTCGGATGGAAGGGAAATTATGACCCGCCTATACGTCATCTTGATAGTCGCGAGCACTTGCGGAATCGGCCTCGCCTACTTGCTCGTTCTGCGCAAGCGGCTGCAGGATCGGACAGGCCGCGCGGCGGCATTCCTGCAATACCTACACGATTTCTTACAGATCCGCTCTGTCAGTTCGGAGAACTACAGCTGGCTCTTGCGCCATTCATACGAGATGCAGGCAGACATGGGAGAGTTCGGCGTAATGGGCTACCGGCCTGCCTACGAAAGATATGTAATCCCAAACTGGCCGGTTGTACTCAATTGCCTTCCACAGATGCGGCGTACTTTGGAGCTCGAATTCAGCGGGGGATCGGCATTCGAGGAGCATGGCGCAATGTTGCAGGAAGCGATCCTGCGATACGCTGGCGCACTTGAAGGGCAAGCAAGAGAGATGAATGGGCTCTTGCGGAATCCCATCGTTTGGTTTCGATACGGCATCCAACTGCTTCTGTTGATCCCGTTCATGATCCTCCGTTCACTCGGGCTAAGAATGATTCCTGAAAACGGCGTTTTACAAAACCAATCGGCGTTCAGAGCCTTTGCGGCCGTCGCCGCAATCGCCGCATTTTGCTCCTCCGTCGTCACCATCGTAGCCGGATGGGACAAGGTTTCATTGCTTACAAAGACGGTGATTGGGCATCTGCAAAAGTGACCAAGTTGAGACGATCGCAGCGCGATGCCAACGATAAGTTCCCGCAAAAAAACGCCCATGCGTCATCCATTGTTCAGCTCTCCACTCGACTTTGCGATCGAGTGGGGGGATAGTAATCTTTCAGCATAATTCCGTCACCGGCCCCGACTGGCCAGTCCGAGCATCCCCTCGAGCCTACTTCCTGCCGCCTAGTGATACTCGCACCCTGGCACTGTCTGTTGGGGGTCGGCATTTATGCGAAATCCTGACCAAGTACGAGGTGTGGGCCCGCGATGAGGATATCCGAGAGAGCAAGGAGAGACCCTCAATTCTCTGCGACGTTTACTCCGCAATAGAATGGATCACGATGCCCGACACACCCCACACCGAGCATCTGGCTACACAGACCCCGCAGCCACCCTCGGCTGGGCGGGCGGTCTCTGGTCTGCCGGGCGGCACCAGCCTGGCTGAGCCCTTTCCTTTTTCCCTCAGCGTTGGGCAGATTTACAACGGCCCGCTCGATGTCCTTCTGGCCCTCATCCGCAAGCAGGACATCGACATCTACGACATCCCCATTGCAAAGATCACCTCTCAGTTCCTCGCCTACGTTGACCAGCTTCAGGCCAACGAGGTAGATACGGCCGCAGAGTTCGTCTACGTGGCCGCCCAGCTCATCCACATCAAGAGCAAGGTGCTGCTTCCGCGGCCGGTGGGGGATCAGTCCGAAGGGCAGCCCGAAGACCCGCGAAGCGACCTGGTCAACCGGCTTCTGGAACACGAGCGGTTCAAACAAGCCGCCCAGATGCTCCAGGAAAAGCAGCAACTCGAAGAAGCCACATGGTCAAATCCCGGGATGCGCGGTTTTTTCGACGATGACGAGCCAGAGGAGGAAAGCGTCCCGGAAAGTACCTCCGAAGGTTCGTTTGACTTGGTTGCCATATTCCGCCAGGTAGCTGAGCGCGCGGCCAGTCGGCCCACCCTCGACGTCGATGCCGACTCAGTGACCGTCAGCCAGATGGTCGACTACCTCCACCGCCGGCTGCTGATCGAGGACAATCCGGTCATGTTCACCGCCATTCTCGGCGACACTCCCTCGCACCGCATCGTAACAGCCGCGTTCCTGGCTCTCCTCGAAATGGTGCGGGTAGGAGCCATCCTGTTGCGCCAGGAGCGCATCGACGGCGATATCCGCATCAAGAAGACCGCAGATTTCGAGCCGATCATGAGCCAATCCATTGCAATTGACGAACTGTGGACCTGAGCGCGCAGCCGCGCGACGGATCCTGTATCCCTACGCGCCTGCACGCAGGAGTCCACCATGCCTCCCATCATTCAGTCCTTCACTGCCAAGCATGCCTTTCTCAGCCCGCTCTTCCGGTCCGCGTTTTATTACGACGGCGACCAATACAACTCCCCAGCCGCAGCGTTTGAAGCAGCCAAGACACTCCGCCGGGAAGACCGCGTGTCCTTTGTGGGTTGGAACTGCAAGCCCTGGAACGCCAGGAAATTGGGCAAGAATACTCCGAAGAGCTGGATGCGGCCCGATTGGGACGCCGCCCAGTTCGATGTCATGATGGAAATCCAGCGCTCAAAGTTCTCGTGGCCGATCCTGCGCGAGAAGTTGCTGGCCACCGATGACGCCCAACTCCTCCATGGCAATGCCTTCCACGACAACGTCTGGGGAATCTGCCTGTGCCAGTCGCTTCCGGCCGGTAAACAGAAGTACGGGGTTAGTTCTCGCTGCACTGGAGACGGCGGCAACAGGCTTGGCCTGATCCTCATGCAGGTGCGCCAGGAGATTCACGCCGGCCTCCACCTTTCCCCAATCGTACCCAGGTGCGCTCCCGACACAACCGATGTTCCCTTCGCGGCGTGAATTGGGTCGACACATCGAAAACGTCCCTATGCATGGGCAACCTTCGCCGTTCACGGCGAGCAAGGATTAGGCGGCGCGATCACTGCGCTATGACGCGCCTTCGCGCCGGCAGCGCCCTCCCCAAACGCGTCCACGAGGAACGATTCAACATGATCGTGAGCTTGAAGTGTGTCTTTGGCCAGACGCTGCATTTACGTCTGGCGGAACGCTTTGGCAAAGCCGTCGAAATTGAGGCGCTGGAGTTCGTCAACGCCGCCCCGATCGAGTGGCGACTG
>CAIWFH010000198.1 GCA_903911925.1 uncultured Acidobacteriaceae bacterium | reverse complement strand
CCACCGCCACGACGACAACGAGGATGAATTTAATTCTCAAAACCCGGCCGGTTAAGAGATACGCATTCTGAGGGCAAGGTCAAACGCGGGCCATGGCTGCAAAGATCGGGAACCGCCTCACTGAAATTATCCGGCCCCACTTTTGCAGATAATTAAACCCTTCCCGCGCACAATACTCGCAGGAGAAACCTCAATGAATCAGCCCTCCCCCAATTCCATCGAAGAATCCTGTCCCAATCCCCCCCGCCCGCAACGCCGCCGTACTGCGCTGCTGCCAGGCCCGCGACCTTTCCATCCAGGAAAGCCGGGCCAAAAAACTCGACCGGTTCGACGCCAAAGAGCGAGCCGAGCGAGCCTACTGCTACGCCATGCCCGACCTGGCCGGATATGAGAACATCCGCGACTTTATCGCCTGTGTCACCTATGGCATGATAGGCAGCGATATCCACCCCATCCGCTTCCCAAAGCTCCTCTATGCCGCCCAGGTCGCCCTCGGCGCTCTCCGCCACGAACCAAAACCCCCAAAAGACGCTTTACCCCACCCCCTCCCCCGCTTTTGCCGCAACCCTATAAAAACAAAAGGATTAGGTCAAGAAATACCCGTTTTTACCCCACTAAACAAAGGACTTACAGCTCTAACAGCTCTTCAAAGCACCAGAAAGCAAATCCCCCGGCCCGCCTCGCTGCAGCAGGAAGGCCTCAGCCCTCTTCGACCCGCTCTCCGCGCCGCGAAAAGCCGCCACCGAATCCTGCAGTGCGTAGTAGCTATCGGGCGTCTGGCTGGCGTGCGCATAGCAGGCAGCCCGCTTGGCCGCTTCAAAAGCGCTGATGTCCACATAGCACGCGGGCGCAAACTGCTGCGTGTCTTCCCCGGTTGAAACTTCGTAGTAGTAGAGCGCAAACTTCTTGCCCATCTGCAGCCACGCATCGTAGGTCAGGGCCGAGCACGCGCGGTGATCGCGGTGATTGTCCAGCGGCCAATGCGTCAGAACAACGTCCGGCTTCTCCGCCTCTAGAACCTTCCTGTACTGATCAAAGTGATCGGCATCCACAATGGAGTGCCCGTTCTTCTGCCCGGCATACAGCCGCCGCGCCTTCAGAATCTCGCATGCCTTCTGCGCCTCCGCCAGCCTGACGTTCGCCGGAGTCGGCGGCCAGTCGCCTTCGTTCATATACAAGAGCGCGACATCGTGTCCGCAAGCAGTCAGCCGAGCGATCATTCCTCCGCAGCCGTACTCCGGATCGCCCGGATGCCCGCCACAAACAACAATCCTAAGCTTGTCCGCAGGCTTCTCAGCCGCCTGCGCGCCTTGCGCCTGCTCCACCGCTGAAAGCGCGGCCCCAAGCCCGAGTGCGAGCTTGCTGGAATCTGCGATCAGTTGTCTGCGGGTGATACTCATGGCACAACCTCCGGGCCCTCCGAATCTATCACGAAGAACCGGAAATCGGCATTATTCGGCAGGCGGAGCGCCGGGATTGGCGGGTGGGGTCAGTACGAAGCCTTTCCGAACCAGGGCAAAGCCCGCTTGCGGAAGTTCGGCTTGCAGCAACTCGTCCTTAGGCCCCGAGAACAGATCCGTCGTCCCGCCAGAGATGGTGGCAACCATGTGGTGCACCGTCACCGGCTTGCCGTTCAGTGTGCCCGTCTCATCCGCGTAGGTGGCCAGTTGGACGGGCGCCACAGAGCCGGCCTGTTTGGGAATAATGGCCCACACGTTGCGATTGTTGTTCGCCGCCGCCAGCGCCAGCAGGGTGTCCAGCGCGCCAGGGTCAAAGTCTGGTAGAAAGACGGCTGCTTCGTGCATCGCAAGGCGCGTCGTGGTGCTGCGTCCATTGGCGGACATGGTGAGGACCATCTGCGAGGCATCCATAAACGCATCCACGCTGACCGCTGAACCATTAACCGTAGCGCTCAACTGAGCATTGCGCAGTTGATTGGCCCTTGAGAGCGACTCGGCCTTTGACAGCGAGTAGTTTAGGCCCTTCATGTCTACACGCACTACCGAAGAGGAGTCCAGCCCCTTCGGCGTAGCAGTGCGCCTGAAGCTGGCCGTACCCACGGCCGTGCCGTGCTGCGAGACAACAAAGCTGCCCGATTGTGCAAAAGCACCAGCGGACGCCAAGGCAAGAGTTGAGGCAAGAAGTATGAACGCGAGTTTGCTGATAGGTCTGTCCATGGTCCCTGTCAGGATAGACCCAGAATGGAAGAAACAGTTGCGGAGGGAAGACAGGGACCAGGGACTAAGAGACCAGGGACTAGGGAATAGCCGGTTCGGTAGCGGAAAGAAAGCACATCGGCGAGCCAGCGCCTCGATCTCCACGCAGTTCCTTAGTCCCTATTCCCTAAGTCCCTCGTCCCTACCTTTTACCCTTTGGCGACGGCGAACCGCTTGTTCACTTCAGCCCAGTTCACCACGTTCCACCACGCGGCCAGGTAGTCGGGCCGGCGGTTCTGGTATTTCAGATAGTAGGCATGCTCCCAGATGTCGTTGAACAGGATGGGATAGATTCCCTGGCTCAGAGGCGAGTCCTGGTTCGGGGTTGAAATCACCTTGAGCTTGCCGCCCTGAAACACCAGCCAGCCCCAGCCGGAGCCGAACTGCTTGGCGGTGGTCTCGTTGAAGGTCTTCTTGAAGGCCTCAAAGTCGCCGAAATCGGCGGTGATCTGCGCGGCAATGGCCCCCGTGGGCGCGCCGCCAATGTTCGCCGAACCCACCGGCCCCATCAGGGTCCAGAACGCCGTGTGGTTGGCGTGACCGCCGCCGTTATTGCGCACCGCGGTGCGGATATCCTCAGGCACGCTGGCCAGGTCGCGCAGCAGGTCGTCCGGGGACTTGGCAGCCAGGTCGGCATGGTTGGCCAGGGCGGCATTCAGGTTGTTCACATAGGCCTGGTGGTGCTTGTCGTGGTGAATCTTCATCGTCTCAGCGTCGATGAACGGCTCAAGCGCGGCGTAATCGTAGGGCAGCGGTGCAAGTTCGTAAGCCATAGGGGAATTTCCTCCATTTGGGTTGTACTGTTGGGGCAGGCATCTGCGGTTGAGCGGCAAAGGGCCGGGGACGCTGGCCGGATTGAACGCAATCCTCACAGGTGCCGGCGTAACCCTATATGTTCATGGATGCACCAGACGTTGCTAAGGGTTCGGGAAACTTGCCAGATTCAACCGTTTAGCCGGATTTTCACCCCCGAATGCTCTTGGGAAGCGTCATGAGTCTCCTGTCACCTCGCCGGAAATCATGGGCTTGTCTGGCCGCCCGTCGGCCGGAGTTCCAGCCCGGCTACAATATAGACATAGACGTGGGTTAGCCACCGGCGAAATTGACTTACTTGATGAACCTGCATCCGACTGAAAGGACACAGCAAAAGCAATGACTCCTAGCGTAGCCGAAAAGCCCCTCAATACACAGGCCCTCGACCAACTCTCTATCGACACCCTGCGGCTTCTGGCCGTTGACGCGGTCCAGAAGGCCAATAGCGGCCATCCCGGCGCCCCGCTTGGCTGCGCGCCCATTGCTTATCTGCTCTTCCACAAACTAATGAAGCACAACCCCAGTGACTCCAAGTGGGCTGACCGCGACCGCTTTGTGCTCTCCAATGGGCACGCCTCGGCGCTCCTCTATTCGTCGCTGTTTCTCTCCGGCTACATGGTCACGCTTGACGACCTGAAGAGCTTCCGGCAGTGGCACTCGCGCACCCCCGGCCACCCCGAGCGCGGCGATACCGACGGCGTTGAAGTCACCACCGGCCCCTTGGGCCAGGGACTCTCCATGGCTGTCGGCATGGCCATCGCCGAGAAGCATCTTGCCGCCGTCTACAACCGGCCCGGCTTCAAAGTAGTGGACCACCGCACCTATGCCCTTCTCGGCGACGGCGACCTGATGGAAGGCGTCTCGCACGAAGCCGCGTCGCTCGCCGGAACCCTCGGGCTGGGCAAGCTGATCTTCTTCTACGACGACAACCTGATCTCTCTCGACGGCCCGACTGAACTCAGCTACACCGAGGACGTGCTGAAGCGCTTCGAGGCCTATCACTGGCACGTGCAGCGGGTTGCCGACGGCAACGACACCACGGCCATAGAAGCGGCCGTTGAAGCGGCCCAGGCTGAAACCGGCCGGCCTTCCCTGATCGCGGTGCGGACGGTCATCGGCTACGGCAGCCCCAAGGCAGGTTCCAACAAATCCCACGGCGAGCCGCTGGGTGCCGCCGATGTGTCGGCGACCAAGAAGTTCTTCGGCTTCCCTGAAGACCAGAGCTTTTACGTTCCTGAGGATGCCCTCACCAACTGGCGCAAAGCCGTTGAGCGCGGCGCAGCCGCTGAAGAAGAGTGGAAGAAGCTCTTCGCCGGCTACGCTGCAACCAATCCCGAGCTTGCCGCCGAGTTCGAGCGCACCCAGAAAGATGTGCGCAAGGCCGGCTGGGAGAGGGCGATTCCCACCTTCGCGGTGGGCAAGCCGATGGCCACGCGCAACGCAGGCGGCGCGGTGATGAACGCCATTGCCGAGGTTGTGCCTGAGCTGTTCGGCGGCGCTGCCGACCTCACCTCCTCCACAAAGACCATCTTCAAGCCCGGCGCCAATTTCCATGTCGACCCCGCTGGCCGCAACGTCTTCTTTGGCGTGCGCGAATTCGCCATGTGCGCGGCAGTCAACGGAATCGCCGCCCACGGCGGGCTGGTCCCCTTCGGCTCCACCTTCTTCGTCTTCTCCGACTACTGCAAGCCGGCCATTCGCCTGGCGGCCATAATGCAGACCCACTCGTTCTTCATCTATACCCACGACTCGGTTGCTGTAGGCGAAGACGGACCAACCCACGAACCGATCGAGCATCTCATGGCCCTCCGCGCCGTTCCAGGAATCACCGACTTCCGCCCGGCCGATGCTAATGAGACCGCAGCCGTTTGGCGCCTGGCGTTGGAGCGCACCGGCCCCTGCTTCATGGCCCTCAGCCGCCAGGACTTGCCGGTGATCGATCCGGCCTCGCAGGATGTCTACGCCGGGGTCAGCAGGGGCGCTTACGTGCTTCAGGATGCATCCAATCCGCAGGTGGTACTGATCGGGACGGGCGCGGAGGTTTGGCCCGCCGTTGAAGCCGCCAAGCTACTCGCCGCCGAGAGCATCCGGGCGCGCGTCGTCAGCTTCCCCAGCTGGAAGATTTTCGAGGAGCAGCCGGCCGCATACAAGACCAGCGTTCTCCCCGCCGGCGTGCCCCGCCTTGCCGTTGAAGCCGGATCAACGCTCGGCTGGTGGAAGTATGTCGGCCTGGATGGCGACGTCGTCGGACTCGACCGCTTTGGCGCTTCCGCGCCGGGCGCGACTGTGCTGAAAGAACTTGGGTTCACGGCTGAGAATGTGGCGGCCAGGGCCAAAAAGCTCGTGAAGTAAAGGGTAGCGGCCAGGAAACGCTGCTCTGCCACAACTGATGGGTGCCCCATCCATAGCGCGTTCTTGTTTTTGCGCCATGGGTGGGAGACCTCGGACACTTCCCAGCCAGCTAGTCCCTTAGTCCCTGTTCGTAAGGAGTTCGCCTTGAAACTAGTCATCAGTTCCGACCACGCTGGATTTGCTTTGAAAGAAGAGGTTCGCGCCTATCTCGCCAAGTCCAGCCACGAAGTGGTCGATCTGGGCGCATACAACGACGAGCCATCGGACTACCCCGACTTTGCCGAAAAAGTTGGTCTGGCGCTCAAGCAGGGCGTGGCGCCGCGCGGCATTCTTATCTGCGGCTCGGGTGTGGGCGTCTGCGTGGCTGCCAACAAGATTCCAGGCATTCGCGCCGGCATCTGTCACGACACCTATTCCGCGCATCAGGGCGTGGAGCACGATGACATGAACGTCATTGTGCTCGGCGCGCGCATTATCGGCTCAGCCCTAGCCTTTGAGTGTGTCAACGCGTTTATTGGCGCAAAGTTCATCTCCACTGAAGAGCGTTTTGTTCGCCGCTTCAAGAAAGTTATGGCCATCGAGGCCAGGTATCAGTGCGGAGACGGCTCCGCGAATCCGACGTAGTTCCTTTTCAACTCCAATTACAAGAGGCGCCGATGTTCCCCTTCGACGTGATTCTCTTTGACGTGGGCGGAGTGCTGCTCACCAATGGCTGGGACAAGCGCGAGCGCGCGGCAGCCGTTGAACGCTTCCATCTGGACCCCGCCGATTTCGAGGCCAGCCACCTCGCGGCCTACGACGCGTGGGAACGCGACGTCATTTCCGGCAAGACGTATCTGGATGCAACTGTCTTCCACCAGCCCCGCAGCTTCTCCCGCGGCGACTTCTTCTCCTTCGTTCTTAGCCAGTCCAAACCTCTGCCCGATGGGGCGCTGGGAATCCTTGGCGAACTGGCTGCATCCCATAAGTACATGCTGGGTGCGCTCAACAACGAGGCCCGCGAAACCAACGAGTACCGCTTCAGAGAGTTCGGCCTCCGCAAGTACTTCGACGTGGCGCTCAGTTCCTGCTATCTGGGATTGCGTAAGCCTGAACCGGCCATTTACCGCCGCGCCATCGACATCGTGGGCGGCCCGGCCGAGCGCATCCTGTTTATCGACGACCGAGAAGAGAATGTGGCTGGCGCGGCGGCGGCGAAGATGAAAACCATCCTGTTTCAAGGCGCAGAAAAGCTGCGGGACGAACTGGCAAGCCTGGGAGTTCTATTGCGGACAATCAAAGGGGAGGATTCATGCAAATTGGATTGATTGGCCTGGGCAAGATGGGCGGCAACATGGCAGAGCGGCTGCGTCTCAGCGGCCACCAGGTGGTCGGCTTCGACTTCAGCGCAGAGGCGGTGGCCCGGCTCACTGCTTCGGGCAACGTCGGCGTGTCAACTCTAGAAAGTCTCGTTAAAAAGCTGGATGGCCGGAGAGCCATATGGATCATGGTGCCGCAGGGCAAGCCGGTTGACGAGACCATTGCCAAACTGACTCCGCTTCTCAACCCGGACGACATCCTCATCGACGGCGGCAACTCGAATTACAAAGACACCATGCGCCGTCACAGCGAGGTTGCCGCGAAGGGCTTCCACTTCGTTGACGTGGGCACTTCAGGCGGCGTGTGGGGCCTGAAAGAGGGCTACAGCATGATGATCGGCGGCGACAAGGAGCCGGTCGAGTATCTGCGGCCTATTTTCGAAACGCTGGCTCCTGCATCCGACAAAGGCTGGGGACATGTGGGTCCGGGCGGCGCGGGCCACTTTGTCAAAATGATCCACAACGGCATCGAGTATGGCATGATGCAGGCCTATGCCGAGGGCTTCACGATCCTTGAGAAGAAGGAAGAGCTCGACCTCAACCTTCCGCAGATTGCCGAAATCTGGCGGTACGGCAGCGTAGTGCGCAGTTGGCTTCTCGATCTCACCGCCGATGCGCTCAGCAAGAACCCCTCGCTTGAGGGCCTCGAGGCGTATGTCGAGGACTCCGGCGAAGGCCGATGGACGGTCATCGAAGCCATCGACCTGAATGTCTCCGCGCCCATCATCACCGAGTCGCTGATGCGCCGCATCCGCTCGCGCGAGGAAAACAACTTTACCGACCGCATGCTGGCCATCATGCGCAACGAATTTGGCGGCCATGCGGTAAAAAAGGACTAGGTGTTAGTGATTAGGGGTTAGTGGTCAGTTGAAGATTTTCGCGCCCGACGAGCCCGTTCGCTGACCACTGAAAACTGATCACTGATAACTGTTATGGAGGCGAGAACATGGCAACAGTACAAATGCGGGTGCGACCCGAGGACCTGTCCCAGGTCCCCAAGGGCAGCGAGAGAATTCCCGAAGCGGGGATCATGGTGATCTTTGGCGCATCGGGCGACCTGACCAAGCGCAAGCTGCTGCCGGCTCTCTTCCACCTTGAACAGGTTGGCCTGCTGCCCAAGGAATTCGCGATTGTTGGCGTGGCCCGGCGGCCCCTGGGCGACGAGTTTGCCGCTGACATGCGCGCGGGCATTGTCGAATTCGGCTCTGTCGATACCAGCGACCCCAAGCTGAACGACTTTGCCCGGCGCATCAGTTATTTTCCGCTCAAGTTCGACGACCCCGCAGATTACGCGGGCTTGAAAACCGAACTGGACCGCATTGACAAGGAGCGCGGCATCGGCGGCAACCGGCTCTTCTACCTGGCCACCGCTCCGGAATATTTCGCTCCCATTATCCAGAACCTGGGCGAACACAAGATGGCCCAGCCCAGGCGCGGACAGGTGGGAGTGGTGATCGAGAAGCCCTTCGGCCACGATCTCGAGTCCGCCCGCGAGCTGAACCACCAGGTCAACGCCGTCTTCCAGGAGAGCCAGGTTTTCCGCATCGACCACTACCTGGGCAAAGAGACGGTCCAGAACATGTTGGTCTTCCGCTTTGCCAACGGCATCTTCGAGCCCATCTGGAACCGCAACTACATCGACCACGTGCAGATTACCGCCGCCGAAACGCTGGGCGTCGAGGGCCGCGGGCCGTTTTACGAGAAAGCCGGGGCCCTGCGCGACGTGGTGCAGAACCACATGATGGAGTTGCTGAGCTTCGTCACCATGGAGCCGCCGTCGAGCTTTGACGCAGAAGCCGTCCGGCGCGAAAAGGTAAAAGTGTGGCGCGCCATCCCGCCCATACCGATCCTGAATGCCGTTCGCGGTCAATATGGATCTGGCATCGTCGAAGGCCAGAAGGTAATTGGCTATCGCGATGAGGAGCGCGTCAATCCCGAGTCCGGTACAGAGACCTATGCGGCGCTGCGGCTTGAAATCGAAAACTGGCGCTGGGCGGGTGTTCCGTTCTTTCTCCGCGCGGGCAAGCGGCTTAAAAAACGCGCGACCGAGATCAGCATCCAGTTCAAGCAGCCGCCGCTGCTCATCTTCAATCGGATGGCCAACAGCGGCCCTTGCCAGGAGATTCAGCCCAACCTGATCACCTTCCGCATCCAGCCCGACGAAGGCATCTCGCTGCGCTTCGGCGCCAAGGTTCCCACCACGCCTAACATGGACGTCTGCCCGGTGATCATGGATTTCGACTACGCCGCAGCCTTCGGCAAATCCAGCGCCAACGGCTACGAGCGCCTGCTGCTTGACGCCATGCTCGGCGACCCAACGCTCTTCTCTCACCGCGACGGCGTCGAGATCAATTGGGCCCTCTACACACCCATCCTGGAAGCCTGGGCCGCGAAAAGTCCTGAAGTCTTCCCAAACTACTTTGCCGGCTCCTGGGGACCCGAGTGCAGCGACCATCTGCTTGAGCGCACCGGCCACAAGTGGAGGAATGACCTGGGCAGGAAGGCCTGAGCACGTCCGGCGGGCGGAGCGACGTGGCTGAACGCGACCCTCCCCCCTCCCCCCTCCCCCCTAGATTCTGGGGGGAAGTTCTCTGTTTTCAGCAAGATGCCTTGGGGTCCCCGCTCCAAGTAGGTGATTCTGTTGGAGTTCGCCGCAGAATCCTGGCAGCAAATGAGTTACTGGCTTTTTGGGGAGCTTCAAGCTCCCAGGTGAATCTGCTTCTGCGCGCATGTGCCGTAAAAGAGCTTATGTAGAAATAGTGCGCCCAGGAGTCGAAATTATATGCAAATTGCGCCAGGGAAAATGCAGGACGAAAGACTGGTACGTTTTCGGGTTGCGTGTACAGCGTACAGGGGCATTTGAGGATTCCCACCCTTTCGCCAAAGAGCCGACGAATGGACGTGGCACGGGGCCTCGTGGATCAGTTCGCGACGCGTGGGTCGGGACAGGCTGCGAAAAAGGGTGAAGGCTGATGAAGAACAGAAAGGCATCCCTCAGGGGCTAAACAGGCTGCGGAAAAAGGCGTGATAATCGCTTCAAGCCACAGAGGAGCGTAGCAGGGGCTAAACAGGCTGCGGAAAAACACCTTGTCTGATGTCGGTCACAGTTTTTTTGCGGGGATTGATTTATCCAAGCAGTATGCGT
>CAIWFH010000197.1 GCA_903911925.1 uncultured Acidobacteriaceae bacterium | reverse complement strand
CCGCGCCTATGCAACCTGCCGACCCGACCGAAAAAATCCAATCGATCAGAAGTCCGCAAACTCCCACGAAAGATCAAACTGCGCACCGGAAATCACTATCCCCGACAGTCTCCTAGGAGCATCCAATCGAGAGCCATACATGACACTTGAGTTCTGGAAAGACAAGTATCTCGAGGGTTACCAGGGTGACCTTCTTCTTCAAATGGATATTGAAGGTTTCGAGTATGAAGTGATTCTTAATACTCCCGACGAATTGCTTGATCAGTTCAGAATTCTGGTCATTGAATTCCATGAGTTGGAAAGGCTTTTCGATCCTTTCTGCTTTCCATTGCTTTCGTCCTGCTTTGAGAAGCTTCTGCAATTCTTCGACGTTGTGCATATTCACCCGAACAATTATTGCGGAACTCTGAAAAGAAGCGGAGTCGAGATCCCTTTGCTGATGGAGTTTACGTTCTTGAACAAGAGGCGTGTAAGTAGCTCAAAACCGCAACTTGTGTTTCCTCACGCGTTGGATCGCGACAACACACCACGAAAGACGGTGCGGCTTCCAAGGTGCTGGTATCTACCAAACGCGCCCCAACCCGGCACAAGATAGCCCGGATTTAGTTCGGCGGGGAGCCACATTCTTGTGGAATCAGAGACTTCCCGCCTTTGAGGAATCCGCACGGAATGCATGTAGAGAATCGGGGGATTTACTTCTGCATCGGGAGCGACCGGAACGCTCCCAGGGCGGGCAGAGGCCAGCAGAAAGCACGGCAGAAGAAAGTGGCCGGAAGTTAAGAAGCGGGCCGACGGCCCCAGGAGTGGAAGGACTTCCTGAAACCGGCGGCTCGCTGGACCCTGGACCGGGTCTAGGTGGTATGGTTAGTTTAGGCTTGTTGTCGGGGATTGCAAGCCCTTTTTTGCACTAAATTCCCGATTCGTGACCGCAGTCACAGTACCCCCGCGAATCGGCCACGATTCGTTGACTTGAGGGGCCTCCCCTGATAAAAATGAGAGTTCCACCTATGAAAAAGTTCCACCCGCGACAGAGTCCAAACTAACCACCTGAGCAACCAGAACCAGCATGCAAGAAATCATTCAACAAGTCGGAACTCTTATGCTCGGCGCCGTGCCCACGGTTCTGCTGTTCATCGTGCTGGTGCTGTCGTACCAGTTCCTGGTGCAGGAGCCGTTGACCGCCACGCTGAAGCTGCGCCGCGCCCGGACCGATGGCGCGATCGAAGATGCTCAAAAGGCCATTGAGCGGGCTGAAGCCAGGGCGGCGGAGTATGCCACCAAGCTGCGCCAGGCCCGCGCCGAGGTTTACAAGGTTCGCGAGCAGCGCATCAAGCAGTGGAACGCCGAGCGGGATGCCGCCCTGGACGCCGCCCGCAAGGTGGCCGGCTTGAAGGTGACCCAGGCCCGTACCGAGCTGGAAGCCGAAGCCGCGGCCGCTCGCAAGTCGATTGAAGCCTCAGCCGGGGATTTGGCCAATCAGGTGGTCCGCGCTGTGTTGCCGCTGGCCGCCGGGGGTTCCCGTTGAAACATCTCACTTTGAACGCGCGTTTTACTGCAGGCATTCTTGGGTTTGCAATTCTGGCCGTTTTAGCCGCCGGGGCCGCAATGGCACCCGCCAGGCTGGCTGCCCAGGAGGCTCCCGCCGCCAGTTCGCAGCCCGCCGCGGCCTCCACTGACGCCACCAAGCCCGAGGCGGCCAAGTCGGACGAGGAAGACACCAACGTCTACCGGCATACACCGCTGGTTGCAGCCGCAGCCAAGGCGCTTCACTTGCAGGTGGAGACCACGGCGCGGCTCTTTGAATTCATCAATTTCGCCATCAT
The DNA here is from genome assembly GCA_903911925.1 of uncultured Acidobacteriaceae bacterium. Taxonomy (GTDB): domain Bacteria; phylum Acidobacteriota; class Terriglobia; order Terriglobales; family Acidobacteriaceae; genus Telmatobacter. Next base: position 41,758 of record CAIWFH010000197.1, on the reverse strand, counting down.
CGCGCTGGCCATCGGGATACCGTTGATTAAATTCCTGCCCAAGGTGATCCGCAAGCGTTCGCAGACGTTGGCGCACAGCATCGAGTCGGCCCGCAAGGTGACAGATGACGCCAACGCCCGCCTCAGCGCCATCGAGGCCAAGCTCTCCGGGCTGGATGGAGAGATTGCGGCAATCCGCACCCAGGTAGAGCAGGAAAGCTTGGGGGACGAGGCCCGCATCAAGGCCAGCCTCAAGGATGAAAGCGACCGCATTGTGGCCGCAGCCGAACAGGAGATTACTGTGGCGGCCGCGCAGGCCAGGCGCGGATTGCGCAACTTTGCGGCCGACCTGGCCATTGAGCAGGCCGCCAGGCAACTGGTTCTGACCCCGGAGACCGACAAGGCGCTGATCGCCGAGTTTTCCGCCGACATCGCCAAGGGAGGGCAGAACTAGATGGCAGCCTTTGTTTCGCGTTATGCCCGCGCCTTTGCCGACGTGGTGGCCTCAGCCAAGCTGGATACCGCGGCGCTTGACAGGCAATTGAACGACTTTCTGGGAACATGGGATGCGAGCGCCGAGCTTCGCGAATTGTTTGCGAACCCCGCCGTCTCCGCGCTGCAGAAAGTAGACCTGCTGGACAAAATGAACGCCAGACTCGGGTTGCAGAAGGAACTGCGCAACCTGCTGGCGGTGCTCATCAACAACGATCGAATTGGCTTGGTGCACGAAGTGGCCGACGCCTATCGCACCGAGTTGCAGGAGCGGCAGGGAATTCGCCAGGCTGAAGTAGTAACCGCCCGCGAACTGGACGAAGAGGAGCGCAACGTTTTGGTCGCCGGAATCGGCAAGCTGGCCGGCGCGCAGGTGAAGGCCAGTTTCAAACTCGACAAGTCAATCCTCGGCGGCACGGTGGTGCGCATCGGCTCCACGGTATACGACGGTTCAGTGCGCGGACGGCTGGACCGGTTGAAGGAAGCATTGATCGCTGGATGAAATCCAGTTCTTAGTTCGCAGATCATGGTTCACAGAGCGGCGATCGGTCGCCGGCAACTGGAAGCGAAGAAATGCGAAATGGGAACTAAGAACAGCGAACCGGGAACTGTGAACTAAGAACTGTGAACTGCGAACTGTAAGGAACACACATGGCTCAGATCAAGGCAGACGAGATTACGCAACTTCTTCGCGAGCAGATCGCGAATTACGACTCGAAGGTCCAGGTGGACGAAGTCGGGACCATCACATCGCTTGGCGACGGCATTGCCCGCATTCACGGACTGGACAAGGTGATGGCCGGCGAGCTGCTCAGCTTCCCGCACGGCATCTCCGGACTGGCCCTGAGCCTCGAGGAAGATTCCGTGGGCTCGGTTGTGCTGGGCGACTATACCGAGTTGCGCGAAGGCGACGAAGTGAAGCGCACCGGCAGAATTCTCAGCGTGCCGGTAGGCGACGGCCTGATCGGCCGCGTGGTCAACGCGCTCGGCGAGCCCATTGACGACAAGGGCCCCATCGTTTCGACGGAGTTTCTGCCCGTCGAGCGCCTGGCGCCCGGAATCATCGACCGCCAGGGAGTTCGCGAGCCCATGGCCACGGGACTCAAGGCGATTGACGCCATGATTCCCATCGGCCGCGGCCAGCGCGAGTTGATCATTGGCGATCGCCAGACCGGCAAAACCGCCGTGCTGCTTGACACCATCATCAACAACGCCAAGAACAACCTGATCTGCATTTACTGCGCCATCGGCCAGAAGCGCTCATCGATCGCGCAAGTGGTCCAGACGCTGACTGAAGCCGGCGCCATGGGGCACACCATCGTTGTTGCCGCTTCGGCCTCCGAGCCTGCCCCGATGCTTTATCTCGCGCCCTTTGCCGCCACGGCATTCGGCGAGTATTTCCGCGACAACGGCCGCCACGCGCTGATCATGTACGACGATCTCTCAAAGCACGCCATGGCGTACCGCGAGATTTCGCTCCTGCTGCGCCGTCCGCCGGGCCGCGAAGCCTATCCGGGCGACGTGTTCTATCTCCACTCGCGCCTGCTTGAGCGCTCGTCAAAGATGAGCGACAAGAAGGGCGGCGGATCGCTCACGGCTCTGCCGGTTATCGAGACCCAGGCCGGCGACGTGTCGGCGTACATCCCGACCAACGTCATCTCCATTACCGACGGACAGATTTTCCTTGAGACCGATCTGTTCAACTCCGGCATTCGTCCGGCCGTGAACGTGGGACTTTCGGTTTCGCGCGTCGGCTTCTCTGCGGCAATCAAGGCCGTGAAGCAGGTGGGCGCAACCCTCAAGCTCGACCTGGCGCAGTACCGCGAACTGGCTGCATTCGCGCAGTTCGGCTCGGACCTCGACCCGCTGACGCAGAAGCAGCTCAACCGCGGCATGCGCCTTACGGAGCTATTGAAGCAGCCGCAGTTTCAGCCGCTCACCTGGCAGCAGCAGGTGGTGGTGCTCTTTGCCGGCACGCAGGGTTACCTCGACGACTTCGCAGTCTCCGATATCCGCGCTTTTGAAGTTGGGCTATACAAGTACTTCGACAACGCGCAGACGGCGCTGATGGAAGAGCTGACCAAGGAAAAGAAGCTGGACAACCTGCGCGACAAGCTGCACGCAGCGCTCAAGGAATACAAGGCCAACTTCCAGGCGGAACTGGCCGCGGCAAAGGCGTAAAGAGCAGTTCGAAGTTCGCAGTTCGTAGTTCGCAGCAAATGAGCGAAATGCGCGTTCCATGGAACGAAGAAACTCTGAACTAGGAACTATGAACCGAGAACTGTGAACCAAGAACTTTGAACTGAGAACTGACAATGGCAAACGTACTCGATCTTCGGCGTCGCATCCGCAGCGTGAAAAACATGCGGCAGATCACCAAGGCCATGAAAATGGTCTCGGCGGCCAAGCTGCGCCGCGCGCAAGAGCGGGCACTGGCGGCCCGGCCTTACGCCAAAATGATCACCAGCGTGCTTGAATCGCTGACCCGCCGCGTTGACATCATCGACCCGGAAACCGGCAACCTGCGCCATCCGCTCTTTGCCACCCGTCCGGAGAAGAAAGTTCTGCTGATCATCATCAGCGGCGACAAGGGATTCGCGGGCGCCTTCAACTCCAACATTCTCAAGACGGCTTTCCAGTTCATCGCCGGCAACACCGACAAGCAGATCGACGTTGAGGCCGTGGGCCGCAAGGGGCGCGACATGATGCGCCGCCGTCATCCCGCCGCCGGCTATACCGAGCAAACCGACGAGCAGGGCAACATCCGCCAGGTGCGCAACGACCGCCAATCCTATGTCGAAGTCACCGGCGATCATCCCGGCATGCTCGGCAAGCTTGAAGTGAGCCGCGTGTTTGAGCTGGCGCAGAGCGTCATCTCGCGCTATTGCCACGAAGAGATCGATGCCGCCTACATCGTCTACAACGAATTCAAGTCGGTCATCTCGCAGCGCCTGGTTGTGGAGCGGCTGCTGCCCATCATGAAGATCGGCGTCCCGCAGATCACCGGCGCTGTTGAGCCCACTGAAGCAGAGAAAGAGCGCGCCGCCGAGGCCGCACTTTCGGCAGGCATTACGCTGGAGCCGATTGACACAGCCGCCGCCGACGACGAGGCCCGCAAGTTCGGCACCTCGCAGGTGGACTACATCTACGAGCAGCCGGCCGAGGAACTTTTGAACGGCCTGCTGCCGCAATACGTTTCTTCCATGCTGTATCACGCCATGACCGAGTCGGTTGCCGCGGAGCACGCGGCCCGCATGACCGCCATGGATTCGGCTTCGAATAATGCCTCTGACATGATCGACGCTTACACGCTGGAGATGAACCGTGTCAGACAGGCCGCCATCACCAAGGAAATCATTGAAATCGTCAGCGGCGCAGCCGCTGTGTAAAGACAGTGGTTAGTGATCAGTGGTCAGTAATCAGCAAGAAGGGAAGCCAGGGCTTTGTAACAGGGCACGACTTTAGTCGTGCCGAAAATGCGACAAGTTGAACGTGGGCTTTAGCCCCTGAGGAAATGCGAACTTAGATTTGGGACTGAAGCAGGGTTCCGCAAAGCGAGAAGGCAGAGAAAAATGGCAGAGAACATCGGCAAGGTAATTCAGATCTCCGGTCCCGCGGTGGACGTGCAGTTTGAAGAAGCGACGATGCCGCCCATCTACCAGGCGCTCCACGTCACCAGCGAGGGCTTCACCGTGCCCACGCCCATCTCGGTCATCCTCGAAGTGCAGCAGCACCTGGGCGAGGGCCGTGTGCGCACCGTAGCCATGCAGGCCACCGACGGCATGGTTCGCGGCATGAAGGCCACCGACCTCGGCGGCCCGATTCGCATCCCGGTCGGCAAAGAGACGCTGGGCCGCGTCATCAACGTCATCGGCGATCCGGTGGATAATCTTGGACCGATCGGCGAGAAGCTGCGCATGCCCATTCACCGTCCCGCGCCGCTGTTTGACGAGCAGTCCACGCACGAGGAGATGTTCGAGACCGGCATCAAGGTCATCGACCTGATTCAGCCCTTTTTGAAGGGCGGCAAGATCGGCCTGTTCGGCGGCGCCGGCGTAGGCAAGACGGTCGTCATTCAGGAACTCATCAACAACGTGGCCACCAACCACGGCGGCTACTCGGTGTTTGCCGGAGTGGGCGAACGCACCCGCGAGGGCAACGACTTGTGGCACGAAATGACCGAATCCGGCGTCATCTCGCCCGGCGATTTTGCCAAGTCGAAGTGCGCACTGGTCTTCGGCCAGATGACCGAGCCGCCCGGAGCCCGTCTGCGCGTGGCACTCACCGGCCTTACCGTTGCCGAGTATTTCCGCGACGTCGAAGGGTCGGACACGCTGCTCTTTATCGACAACATTTTCCGCTTCACGCAGGCCGGTTCTGAGGTTTCGACGCTGTTGGGACGCATGCCCTCGGCTGTGGGATACCAGCCCAACCTGGCTACGGAAATGGGCGAGTTGCAGGAGCGCATCACCTCCACCAGCAAGGGCTCCGTCACTTCGGTGCAGGCTGTCTACGTGCCCGCCGACGATTTGACCGATCCGGCGCCTGCCACCACCTTTGCCCACCTGGACGCGACCACCGTGTTGAGCCGCCCGCTTTCGGAACTCGGCATCTATCCGGCCGTCGATCCATTGGCTTCAACCTCGCGCATTCTTACCGCGCGCGTTGTAGGCCAGGATCACTACGACGTGGCCCAGGGCGTAAAGCGCATCCTGCAGCGCTACAAGGATCTGCAGGACATCATCGCCATCCTGGGCATCGACGAGCTTTCGGAAGAAGACAAGCTCACCGTGGCCCGCGCCCGCAAGATTCAGAAGTTCCTCTCGCAGCCCTTCCACGTGGCCGAGCAGTTCACCGGCATCGCCGGCCGCTACGTGAAGATTGCGGATACGGTGCGCAGCTTCAAGGAGATTCTCGACGGCAAGTACGACGACATCCCCGAGCAGGCCTTCTACATGAAGGGCGCCATCGAGGAAGTGCTGGAAGAGGCTGAGAAGCTGAAGGCGAGCGTGTAACTAGTTGTCAGTGATCAGTTGTCAGTGGTCAGCCGGTTCGTTTCCGCTGCAAGCCGCTTCAACTGATCACTGTTCACTGAGAACTGAGAACTGAATATGGCAGACGAATCGAATCAACTCCGTGTCCGGCTGGTCACTCCCGAGCGCACTCTTTTTGAGCACGTGGCGGGGGCGGTTGAGCTGCCCGCGAAAAACGGATATATGGAAGTGCTCTACGGCCATGCACCGCTGTTGGCCGAGTTGGGCGCGGGCGACGTAATTGTGCACGGCGGCCCCGATGGCCCCGACACCGTCACTCACTATAACGTCAGTTGGGGCTTCACCGAGGTCCTGCCTGACCGTGTGACCATTCTTGCCTCCGATGCGCTCAGGCCCGAGGAAATCGATGTTCCCCGCGCCGAGCAGCAGCTCGACCGCGGCCTGGAAGAGTGGAAGCAGGCTGGCGAAAGCGAAGACGCCTATACTGAAGCGCTCCGCGTCATCGCCGAAGCCGAAGCCAAACTGGCAACGGCGGCGGAGAAGCATTAAAGCGCCATCATTGCGCAGTTTGTTCCGTAACACGACAGGCCCTGCTCAAAGCGAGCAGGGCCTGTCTGCATTCTTCACCCGGCTTGGAAAAATGTTGCGGCGGGGCGCCAGAAGGTCTATCTTCTTGCCGTGCGCAGAGGAACAAGCCTGCCCGTTTTCAACTGCGCGGAAAGAAGCTCGCGATGCAGTTTGACAGATCGAATCGCCCCTTAGGATCTCTTGGTTGGTTTTTTTTGTGTGTGCTTCTGGCCTTCATATGCCGTTCAGAGATCGCCTTCGCGGCCACCAAGGTGGTTACCGATGCCGACAAGGGCGGCCAGGTCCGCCTGAAACTTGGCGACAAGCTGGAACTCCGGCTGCCATCGAATCCCTCCACCGGCTACATGTGGTATGTCGAAAAGGGATCGACGCCGCTGCTGAAACTGGCCCGCCAGTCGCAGACCGAGCACACTGAACCGGGCGTGGGCCGGCCGGTCTTTCAGGTTTTCAAGTTCGAGCCAAAACGGGGCGGAGAGGGTGTGCTGCTGTTGCACTACGTTCGCTCATGGTTGCCGCCCACGCCTGAAGATGAGAAATTCAACGTGCGGATCGTGGTGGAGTAAGCGAGAGAAACTGCGCACCCGGCAAACCTCGCCAGGGTGCGCAGTCTCGCCGCGGAAGGCGTCAGGCCCAGGTGCGCATCCCGATCACGCCCCAATACGCCAGGTAGGCTGTGGCAATCAGCAACGCTGCAGTCGCGGCGATAGAGAACCACCGCACAAACCGCCGGATTTCCTGCTTGCGCGCCAGCCAAAGCGCGATGACGCTGGCCACGGAGGCTCCGCCAAACAACGCCGTGGTCAGAAAGACGCCAAACGACCACGCCGTCAGGTGGCCCAGCTGCGTGATCATGTCGCTGCTTGCGCCAATAAAGCAGCACACAAAACCCAGCAGGCTCAGCGCCGCAATCAAGGGCCAAAGCCGCATGGCGCGCTCTGCGGGGCGGCGGCGCTTTTTGAAGCACCCGCCGATGATCCAGAATGGCGCGTAAAGGATGATCGCCACGAATGCCAGCAGGAACCAGGCCACCAGGATGATCTCCGCGAGAGCGAACCAGGTGGGGATGCGCTTGAGCGTTTCCCCGAGGAAGACAAACCGTCCCTCTGAGTTTGGCTTGAGCAGCATGACGGTAGCGATCGCCTCGGGGTGGTCCTTCTTGGGCAGGTAGCGGAACTGCTGGCCACTGACCGGAACGAAAGGCTGATCGATCTGGCTGAGGCTGGATATGAGCAGATTGCCGCCGCCGAAGCGGATACGCTGCATCGCGACCAGCCGCTCGAGGAAGTAGGTCATCCCCATGCGGGGGGAGTCGGTTTGGTACCAGCCCGCATATTCCTGGGCATCGGCCGGCAGCGCGCCAGCCGCCGGCACAGGCGGCCTGGTCAGGTCGCGCGTAATGTAGGCGCGAATCGCATCGCCGAGTTTGCCGAAGGCCCCGCCATTTCCGGCATTGATGCTGAAAAAATAGCCTACGCCGTACTCCGGCATGTACGACATCTCCGTCAGTCCGCCGTCAACGCCGCCATCGTGGCCGTGGTAAACAAAGCCGTCGTTCATGCTGGTGTAGTTGCTCAGGCCGTATCCCGCTTTCAGGCCCTGCTGTGCCTGCCAGGTGCGTGTCGGCGTCTCCATGCGGTCAATGTAAGCAGCCGGCACAACTGCCGTGCCGCCCACGGTGCCGCGGTTCAGATAAAACTGCACATACGCCGCCATGTCTTTTGCGCTGGCGTTGATTGAGCCGGCCGGACGAAGCAGGATGTACCAGTAAGGAAAAGGCGTCTTGCCATCCGGGTGGTAGAGCGAGGTGAGTTGCGGTGACGGCGCTTCAAAGTAGGTGGCCGTCTTCATGCCGATGGGCAAAAAGAAATTCTGCGTGACGTAGTCCTCAAAGCGCTGCCCGGTGAGCTTTTCGACGATATAGGCGGCAACCGGCGGCCCGGAGTTGCAATAGGCCATCCGCGTTCCGGGGCGCCAGCGGGAGATGCGCGACTTCTTGTAGAAGTCCAGCCCTTCGCGCAGGGTCATGCCTTTGGCGTTCTTGGCATACTCGGCCAGGTGCATGTCGTCCCAGCCCGTTGTGTGCTCCAGCAGGTCAACCACGCGCACCGGGTCGGAGGCCTCCCATCGATTCTCAAACCAGATCTCGGGGATCAGGTTGTGCACGGGGTCCTGGAGCGAGAGCTTGCCCTCCCCGGCCAGCTTCAAGATGGAGAGCGAGGCAAAAGCCTTGGATGTGGAGCCGATGCGGAACAGCGTTTCGTCGGTGGTGGCGTGGTTGCTGGCCACATCGGACTTGCCCAGCCCTGCGATCCACTCAGGACCGTCGCGGTGCACAATGGCTACGGACATGCCGGGCGTATGCGTGTCGGCCAGAATCTTTTCCAGTTGCTGCCGCAATTCGGCAATCGACTGTGCAGGCTTCGGCTTCTCATCCTTGTTGCTCTGCGCAAAGATCACTGCAGCCGGCAGACAGAAGAGGAGCGCAAAAAGAATGGGCGTCGCACGAAGGCGAAACAAGGTCTTGTTCATTCACGTTCTCCTGACAAGGCAGTTCTGCTTCGCACGCGATGGTATCACGCGTACGAAGCCTGATTAGAACAATTTGGCGGGCCGGCAGCTTAGCTGGAGCCTCGGTGTGCCGGCAGATTATGAAGCGACATTCTTACGCGTTCTGTGCAACCGGCCCTGGCGGCGCATACAATTCTCTTGGAAACAAAATGGCCAAATCAAAAGACAAAACGTTTGAAGTTGCCTGCCCCGACTGCGGAGCGATGTTGCTCATCGACGGAGCCACCGGCCTGGTGGTGAGCCATACTCCTGCTCCGCGCAAGCGCATGTTCGAGGACCTGGAAACCGCCGCCAAGGCCATGCGCGAGCAGGACGAGCGCAAGGAGTCCATCTTCCGGCAATCGGTGGACGCAGAAAAGAACAAAGAAGACCTGTTCGAGAAAAAGTTTGCCGAGGCCTTGCGCAAGGCCAAGGACGCTCCCGACGGCAAGCCGATCCGAGACTTCGACCTGGACTGAAGCGGAACGCCAGCGGGCTGATCTTGCCGTCAGCGGAAAAACGCACGCGCTCTTTGGCGCCGTGCAGGTGATCGCCGGTCCGGGGCTCCACGCGCGAACCCGCATTGACTGGAAGGGAAAGACATTGTGACTGGGATCAAGTGTTGGACCGCAGCATTTGCATTGATCGTAGGCGGTATTTGTGGAACGGGTACGTTGCAGGCCCAGGGTGACCAGAAGACAGAGTTTCCCTGGATGAACACCAGTCTCACGCCGGACCAGCGTGCCGGCCTGGTTCTGAAAGAACTAACGCTCGATGAGAAGATCCTGCTGATTCACGGGCAGGGTTCGCCCTTCGGCGGCCCGGTCAGTCCCAATATTCTGCTCAGCAACGGCGGCGACGGGTTTTCGCTGGGGGTCCCCCGGTTGGGAATTCCCGCGCTGCAGATGATCGGCTCGGCTTACGGCGTGCGCTTCAGCGCGACGAATGGCCGCTATTCCACGGCGCTGCCCTCAAACCTGGCATCGACGGCAAACTGGAATCCCGAGGCCGCCTGCGAATACGGCGCCCTGATCGGCCGTGAAGAGCGAGCGCAGGGCTACAACATGAGCCTTGCCGGCGGCGTTGACCTGGCCCGCGAATATCGCAATGGGCGTAATTTTGAGTACCACGGCGAAGATCCCATCCTGGCCGGGACCATTGTCGGCCATCGGGTGCGCTGCGAGCAGGACCAGCATATCCTTGGCGAACTGAAGCATTACGCCGTCAACGACCAGGAGAGCGGCCGCGGCATCGTCAACTCGGTCCTTGGCAAGCGCGCGCTGCGCGAGACCGATCTGCTGGCCTTCGAGATCGGCAACGAGATCGGCCACCCGTGGGCCTACATGTGCGCCTACAACGGCATCAACGGCGACTACTCCTGCGAGAACCAGTACGCGCTCAACGACGTCTTGAAGAAGGAGTGGGGCTTCCAGGGATTTGTGCTCAGCGATTGGGGCGGTACCCACAGCACTGCGAAGGCGTCGGCGGCAGGCCTGGACATGGAGCAGCCCGACGAGGGGTTCTACGGCGCGGCCATGAAGAAGGCGGTTCAGGACGGCAAGGTGCCGATGGCCGAACTGGACGACCACGTACGCCGCATCCTGAGGGCCGAGTTCGGCAGCGGCATCATCGATTACCCCATCCACAAATTCGTCGTGAATGTGGAAGAAGGCCTGGTGATCTCGCGACACTTGGCAGAGCAAAGCATCGTGCTGCTCAAGAACGAGCTCGGCGCATTGCCGCTCGATGCCGCAAAGGTCACTTCCATCGCGGTCATTGGCGAGCATGCCGATGAGAGCATGATCTCCGGCGGCGGCTCGGCGCAGGTTGACCCGGAAGGCAGCTTCGCACCGGCGTGGGAGAATCCCGCGCATGTGTGGTTCCCAACCTCGCCGTTCAAGTCCATTGCCGCCAAGGCACCGCACGCTCAAGTCAAATTTCAATTTGGCGCCAACCTGCCGGCTGCCACAGCCCTGGCAAAAAGTTCGCAAGTGGCCATCGTCTTCGTCCATCAGTGGACCAGCGAGGCCATGGATGTCCCCAATCTCTCGCTGCCCGGCGACCAGGACAAGTTGATTGAAGCGGTGGCCGCGGCCAATCCCAACACCATCGTTGTGCTTGAAACCGGAGCCGCAGTCACCATGCCCTGGGTCAACAAGGTGAGCGGCATTGTTGAAGCCTGGTACGCGGGCAGCAAGGGCGCCGACGCCGTGGCCAACATTCTCTTTGGAGACGTGAACCCCAGCGCCAAGTTGCCCATCACCTTCCCGGTGAGCGAAGCCGACCTGCCACATCCGCAGATGACTGTTCCGACGCCGGAAGTTGTGAAGGCGGAGAAAGACGGAAAGCCCGGGCCTCTGTTCGACGTGAACTACGACGAGGGCCTGAAGGTCGGCTACAAGTGGTTTGACGCCGAGAAGAAGCCGGTGCTGTTTCCATTCGGCTTCGGGCTTTCGTATACGAGTTACAGCTACTCCGGCCTGAAGGTAGCGACGGGCGCCCAAGCCGGTGGCACCGCGGCGACTGTTACACTCAGCGTAAAAAACACCGGCAGCCGGGCAGGCACCGAGATTGCCGAGGTCTACGCCACTCTGCCGGCAAGCGCGGGTGAGCCGCCAAACAGGCTGGTGGGCTGGAGCCGTGTTTCTCTCAAGTCCGGAGAGACGAAAGAAGTGAAGGTGACCATCGAGCCGAAATATCTGTCCATCTTTGACGAGACCGCAAACGGCTGGAAGCAGGTTCCCGGCATCTATTCCATTCGAGTGGGCGCCTCGTCGCGCGACTTGCCCCTGGTGACCACTTTTGCTCTCCAATAACCGCGCCGCCCTCCGCGGCCAGAGATTTGGGGCGATACTTGATACACAACTCCCGAAGACCATTCCGGGAGTGAAGGAGATTATATGGTGGCTTCGCCGCTTCTGGAACAAGCGAATGGTGCCGAGTTCGATGCAGCCGGGACCGAGGACGAGAAGTTGAATTGGGTGGGATACTCGGCCGGCGCTTCCCTTATCGCAGGAGGATTGTTCCTGCTGACGGGCAACCGCCGCGCTGGAATCGTGGCGGCGTCAGCCGGTACGGCCCTGGCGCTGCTTGATCAGAAGGAGACTCTGAGTTCCTGGTGGCTCGCACTCCCCGTTTATCTAGACGAGGTTCAGCACGCTTTGAACCAGGTGCAGAATGGCGTAAACGACCTCGCCGCCAAGCGGCAGGCCCTGCATCGGATTCTGGGCAGGTAAGATTAAATTCCCAACTGCCGGCGCCCTGCCTCGCTGATGCGGCGGGGCGTCCATTTGGGTTCCCACACAAGGTCAACATCAACTTTGCCGATGTCGGAAATTCCGGCCAGGCGGTTGTGTACCTGCTCGAAGATCAACCCCGATGCGGGACATTGCGGGGTGGTCAGCGTCATGGTCACCTTGACCCATTGGCGCGGCCATGCCGGCTTTGAATCCGGGTCAGGCCCCGTGGCAACAGCGTAAATCAAGCCCAGGTCAACGATGTTCAACTTTACTTCCGGATCGAAGCAATCGCGCAGCGCGGTCAAGATGTCAGATTCGGAGAGCATCAGTTCTTTCGCTCGACCAGGTAGCGCGCAACGGCTTTCAGCCCATCGGCTCGGCTGCCGTAAGGCTCAAGCGCCGCAAAGGCCTCTTCGATCAGCCGTGCGGCGTCGCGCTCGCTTTGCTCAATGCCGAAAACCGCCGGCCAGGTGGCTTTTTCCGTAGCCTGGTCCTTGCCCGCGGTCTTGCCCAATTGCGCGGAGTCCACGGTCATGTCGAGAACGTCGTCCACAATCTGGAAGGCGAGCCCGGCCTTGCAGCCGAACAGCGTCAGCCGCGCCACATCTTCCAGTTTGGCCCCGGCGTACACGCCGCCCGCCACCACGCTCACCCGGATCAGGGCTCCGGTCTTGGCGCGGTGAATGGCTTGAACCAGCTCCGGCGTCGGCTTCTGGTGTTCGCTTTCAATATCCAGCACCTGCCCGCCGATCATGCCTTCGACGGTGCCCACGGCATTCGCGACCAGGCCGATGATCTGCACGGTCGCCTCCGGCGGCGAATCGAGCCCGGCAAGCACTTCGAAAGCGCGGGTCTGCAGCGCATCCCCGGCCAGGATGGCGATGGCTTCGCCGAAAACCACATGGCAGGTTGGCTTGCCGCGGCGCAGGTCGTCGTTGTCCAGGGCGGGCAAGTCATCGTGGATGAGCGAATAGGTATGCAGCATCTCCAATGCCGCGCCCAGGCGCTCGATTCCCTTGGGGACCGCTCCGGCGAATATAGCCGCCGCCTGGTATGCCAGCAGCGGACGCAGCCGCTTGCCCCCGGCAAAGGTGGAGTGGCGCATGGCGCCATGGATGGAGGCGGGCACCGTTTCAACACTGGGCAGCAGCTCTTCCAGCGCCCGGTCGGTCAACTCCGCGGCCTCTTGCTTCAGCAATTTCATGTCAACTGGCATCCCTACTATGATAAACCGCTGCGGCTCAGCCTTCTTTCGAGTAAACACAGGCCTGTGACAAGGATGAGCGCCAATACGCTGAGCCAGCGTCCTGCCCAGGCATCGGGCGTGGTGGTCCAGTCCACCGCCAAGTCGACGGGGCCCTGCGGGACAGGCACTGCGATCAGGCCATCCGCGAGGCGGTGCAGGTTGGCGGCGAGTTGGCCATTGAGCCGGATCCGCCAGGCCGGATAGCTGCGCAGGCGCAGGACCAGATAGCCAGGATGGGCGAAGGATGCCTTGGACCGAAAATGCTCCGGGCCGCCAGTTGCATCTCGGACGACCGCTTCGCAAGAGCCGTTGTCAAAAGTCCAGCTTGGGGCCACACCGGCGATGTCTGACGGGGCCCCTAACGGCGTGTCAGGGCTAGTCGCGAGGCAGGCGGCAGGCAGCCCTGACGCGAGCAGGGAATCGTCCGCCCCGGCAGGCGAGTATTCATCAACGCCTTCAAAGCCGGCTCCGGTGCCGTAGACGCCTATCATTCCGGAGACAGCATCGTCGTCGTCGCAAACCTGAAAGAACGAACGCGCGGCAAAGAATGAGGCGGCCAGGAATAATCCCGCGCATCCGGCCGCCACAACTCTGGGCCGCCAGCGACGCGCAGCGGCCCCTGGCCACACGGCTGCGGCAAAGAAGATGGCCATTGGCGCTTCCAGCGCCACCAGCCACCGCCACGGGAACTGCAGGAACCGGAGCTTGGGCAGCAAGTTCCAAACCGGAAGCGAAATTGGAAGCTGTAGAAACAAGATCGCTACAGGAACCAACGCCAGCGGAATCCACCAGCGGCTTTTCTCTCGCAGTTTGCCGCGGCGCCACGCGATCAGCAGGCCAACCATGGCCACAGCCAGCATGGTCACCGCCAACAGCGAGGCACGGTGCAATTCGATGTCGTGCAGGTCGAGCGATGGGTCGGCGTGCCGGGCAAAGAGCCAACTGTTTTCGACCATTTCGCCGGGATCGCCCGTGGCCTGGGTGATGTTGACCCAGCGCTGCTCCCAGGCGGCGGGAACCAGGTAAACCGCTGCTAACCCCAGCCCCAGGACTGAACTAACGCCTGCGCGCAGCACGGGCGCCCATGAACGCTGCAAGAAAGCGAAAGTGATCGCCGTCGCGGCCAGCAGATAGCAAGCCATTACGCCTACCGGCGCGTTGGAGAGCCACGCACAGGCAATCACCAGCGCCAGCGGCGCCGCCGAGCCGTCAAGCGCGCGACGGACGGCAGAACCGCCCGGGTTGCGATCCCGGAGAATCAGCAGCAGCAAAAGCGGAATCCAGAATCCCCCGGTCATCTCTGCAAAGGCAGACCGCTCGTAAGCGCAAAAAAGTGTGTAGCCAGAGAACAGCGCCGCGCAACCGGCCAGCGTGGCAGGGCCTTCGGCCAGAGCATGGCGGGCCAACGCTCTCGTGGCCAGGCCTGTCGCGGCCAACAGCAGAAATGTAAGAGCAATTGGGACGAACTGCCAAGGCAGCAAGATGCCCAGTGCGGCGCCCAGCATCCAAGTCAGCGGCGGATAGAAAACAAAGCGCGGTTCGCCCGCGCCAAAATTCGCGCTGGGAGCCCAGTGCGGGTACAAAATGCCATGCCGCCACGCATTAAGGCAGTCGAGCCATGAGACCAGGTGGAAGTCGAAGTCGTGGCCGCAGGAGTTGCCGCGGATGATTTGCGGGGCAACTGCCAACGCTGCGGCGAACAGAATGAGGATTGGGCCCGTGAGGAGTATCCAGTTTAATGGTTTCCCAGGTCTCAGAAGCGAGATCTCCACCCCACGGACGAAGACCTGTCCGCGGGGACCCCGGACCTGGGGCACCCAGCTTCGCGGGGGAACGCTCATGGCAGTAAACGCAGCGTGTGGCGGGTCTGGGCGGCTACCGCGGCGGGAGTAAAGGGAAACGCAAACGTCGTTCCTCCGTAGTAATCGTTCCACTGGTCGCGATAATAGGGGCTGAGCGGATTGCCGCTTTCTCCCAGCACAATGTTCTCCGTCGAGCCATCCACGTCGTTCCAGTCCATGGTGAAGCGCTGCGAGGGACCGAAGGCGCGGCCCACCTGCTTCACCGTTGTGGTGTCGCCGCTGAGCGGCTGTGCGCCGGTTCCGGCCAGGCGGCCAATCTGCGGCAGAAAGCCAGCCAGCGGATGCTCAATATCCACTACGTGCCAGTTTCCGTAGCTCCAGCGGGCTACGTCATCGGGAGCTTTCCCCGTCTTCATGCCCTTGCGTACGGCATCGGTCAGCAGCGCGTCCCAATCTTTGTAGCCATGCGGCAGCCAGTCCGGGTTGGCGTGCATGACGATTTCTTCTTCTGCAAAATTGGACTCGCCCCAGTCGTAGTCTTCCGAGTCCTTGCCTAGTTTGGGCTCCAGAATCAGTGGCCAAAGGGCCTTGCGCGTCTGGGTCACGACCGACGCGGCCGCGGAGTCCGTGGTCAGTTTGCCGTCCCAACTGCGCATCAGGTCGGCGGCCTTCTTCAGGGCGTCGTCCGCGCTGGGGGTGTGGTCAATGGCATAGGCAAAGCGATGGCCCAGTTCCTGGTCCACTTCACTGTATACGTCGGTCTGCACGGCCAGCAGGTCGGCGGGCTTCAACTGATCGCGTCCCTGCAGTGCCTTGTAGATGCGCTCGGCGCGGTAGGGATCGACCCATTCATCGGTCAGCGGAATGGGAAACTTCTCGTTCGTCACGCGCGAGTTGGCTGTGGCCAGAAAACCTGACGGCGGATCGAATGCATTGGGCATCTGGTTGAACGGGACGTAGCCCTGCCATTCGTGTTGAAGGGCCTGGATCGGTTTGTTCTGCAAGCCTGCGGGCCTCTGGGGAACTCGCCCGACGGCCTGGTAAGCAATGTGCCCTTGATCGTCGGAATAGACCACGTTCTGCGTGGGCCAGCACCATTCGCTCAGCGCCATCGAGAACTCGTTCCAATTCGAGGCGACGTTCAACTGAAAGAGCGGCAGCGCATTCAGCGATTGATCGTAGAGCGTCCACTTCAGCGCGATGGGCCGCGTCTCTTTCTTGAACAGCGGATTCAGCAGCGGCCCGTGGTCTGTGGACTGAACGTCAAGCACAACGTCCTTGGAGCCGCGTACCTTGATCACCTCGTGGTCGATCATGAGCGGCTTCCAGTTGTCGTCCGCGGACTGGTAGGTATTGCCCTGGACCTTCTCGACATAGAGGTCCTGCACGTCGGCATAGAGCGCAGTAAAGCCCCAGGCGACGTGTTCGTTGTGGCCTGCAATCACAAATGGCACGCCCGGCAACGTAACCCCGGCGGCATGAAAGCCGGGCGCCTTCAGGTCGGCCATGAACCAGATATTCGGCTCGGTCAGCCCCAGGTGCATATCGTTTGACAGCAGTGGCTTGCCGCTGGCCGTGTGCTTGCCTGAGATGACCCAATTGTTCGACCCTGGCGTGCAGTTGTCGCACGAAGGCAGACCGAGGAGGTAGCGCAGAGCACGCGTGTCTTCATGCGGGAGAAGAGCCCCAACGCCGGCCTGCGTGTCTTCATCTTCGTCATCCGGGTCCTTGGTGGCTGGATGAACCTCATGCGGCTGGCTCAGATCAATCACCACGCCGGTCGGCGGATGGTCGCGCCACGAGCCCACGGGATATAAATCAGCTTCGAGTTTCGGGTTGTGCAAGTCGGCGGCGATCCGCTCGCGCCCCATCTTGGTGTAAAAGTGCGTGTCAAGCATCTCCACCATCATCATGCCGATGGAAAGCGAATCAGCCCCGCTCCAAGGCTGCGGCTTGTACATCAGCAGCTTGAACTCCGCCGGCAGCGTGTCCTGGTGCTGCGCGATGAACAGGTTAACGCCGCGCGCATACGCATCCAGCCGGGCGCGATCTTCCGCCGGCAGGTTGGCGTAGATGCGCCTGGAGGTATTGCGAAACTGGAGAACCCGCTGCGTCTTGTCGTGCCGTACCAGCGAAGGCCCCAGAATCTCAGCCAGTTCGCCGTTGGCATTGCGGCGGAAGGCGTCCATCTGCCACAGCCGGTCCTGCGCGGTCACGTAGCCCTGGGCCACAAACAGGTCGCCCTGCGAGGCCGCCTCAATGTGCGGCACACCGTGGGCGTCGCGCCGCACCATCACCGGCGCAAACAGCCCGGCGACGCGCAGGTCGCCATCCAACACCGGCAGAGCGGCCTTTGAGGCGGAGCGCAACCACAAAGCTCCTGCGCATAAGGCCACAATGATCGCTGCAGCCAGGCTGGCAACAGTCCACAGCAAAATACGCAGCCTGCGGTGCTTGCGGCGGAGGGGCAGGGAACCGCCGGGGACGGCGTCAGCTTGTGCTTCGGGGGCATTGCTTTCGTTGGTCATTGGTCATCAACAGGATAACCCTGTGGCAACAGCGCTGCCATGCGCCCCGGTTCGCTTGCGGCCATAGATCGTCAGCAGCGCCAAAAGCAGGGCCAGAATCACGCCCAGAACCAGTATGCTGCCCTCGGGGCCGACGTCTCCTCCGCTCCAGAAGGCAGCTCCCTGGGGGCTGGTGGTCAAATAGTGGCCAGCAGCAGGCAGCCCGCTATCTGCTGTTCCGTAGAAGAAGGTCTCTGCCCAGTCCCATGCGGCATGACAGCCGATGGCCCACCAGACCGATCCTGTTACCCGAATGCTGACACAGAAAACAAAACCGATGGCCGCCGCGGCTAAGATTCCTATCCAACTCTCGCTTCTGTTGGTGATGTGCCAATAACCGAATGTCGTTGAAGTGACCCAGGCCGCGTACCAGAACCCGGAGTCCTCGATCACCCTTGAATGCAGCCACAGGCAGGGAGCCAGCCCCAGTATTGCGATCAGATACACGCCCCATGCGCCGTTGCCCCCCGCGATCATTGAAAGCATGCACACCGTCGCAATCGCTCCCAGGGCCCACCAGAAGTTGAGGCCGCGAGCGAGAGTTGACAGGAGGTAACACCGGAACAGGCCTTCTTCAACCAGTCCCACGAGCAGAAAAGCGCAAGCCCAGAGCGCGCCGAGCCTGAAGCTCTCTTTTCCAGACAGAGCGACAGGGCCAAAACGCAGCCAGCCACCCAGGGCCAGGGATGCCACCAGCGTTGAAAGGGCCGCAAACCCCGCAGCGAGGCCCGAAAAGAAATTGACCGTGCGCTTGGGACCCTCGAGATTCAAATCCAGAATCCGCCTCTGCTCAATGGTGCACACCAGCGCTATTGCTCCGAGCATGGCCAGAAAAGGAACCAACTCCCCTAGCAGCATCGAACTGGCGGTAAACTCGCTTGTTTGGTCAATAAGATGAAGCTCGAAGAGCGCAGTTCCTGCCGCTATCTTGAAAACATTGAACAGTATCGCGAAGATCAGCACTGACCAGCCGGCGCGCAGCCCCATACGCCCTACGAAGATGTTGTCGCCATCCGGCAAGAGCCAGCTTTCGGATTGAGGGGCGTGAGACTCCAATGCCGGGTCGTCCTCATGGGATGGTCCCCCAGCGGCAACTGACGTTGCGTGCGGGTGAATCTCCGGCTCCATTGAGCCTCCTCGTGAAAATTGAACAAACTGGTGAACGCTGATTCGTATAGATGGAAAGATACTCTATGAAACATGCATCTGTTGAGTCCCGAGGCTAAAAGACATCGGGCCAAAGACGGGCGCCGTGCCAGATTCCGAGAATTTCAATCGCCTGTTCGGAAACGCGATACACAAAAATGTAAGCAGTCCTCGGAACAACCGCTTCGCGGGTTCCTTCTACGCGCCCGATTCGCCCGCAGTTGGGCGCTTGGGCAATTCGCCTCTTTGTTGCCAGGATTCTTCGACGAACAGAGATTGCACCCTGGACAGATTCGTCGCCGAGATATTCGCCGATTTCGCGTAGATGCCTTAGGGCTGCGACAGTCCATAGGACTTTCATTTGGCCTTGGTTCTGGGCTTGCTTCTGTTTTTGGTCGGAGCTTCGCGTTCCCACTCACCCACCATGCGCTCGACGTCCTCGTCAGCGACGTATCTGCCGCTGCGCATGTCTTCAAGCCCCTCTTCAACCATGGCAACGAACCGCTGTTGCTCGGCGAGGTAGTTCTCGACCGCCTCATTCAGCAGATAGGACCGGTCGCGATCCATCGTTTTGGCGATATGGTCCAGTTCGGCGACCTTCTCGGGGGCGATACGAAAACTGACGATGCGCGGGCTGCTCATAATACAAAAGAATACAGTGTATTACGTCGTATTACAAGGCCTCATTCGTCCCTTAGAGCCTCCATTGGCTCAATACGCGCCGCCCGCCGTGCGGGAATCCAGCTTGAGCCCGCAGCAACGGCCGCAATCAGAGTCGTGATCACGGCGAAGACGGCGGGGTCGTTCGGACGCACGCCACGCAGGAGGCTGGCCACTCCATGCGCCAGCGCAAAAGCCATTGCCAGGCCGATGCAGATACCGGTTCCCGTCAACCAAGCCGCGCGGCGGAGGATCATGCCCAGTACGTCCTGGCGGCGCGCCCCCATGGCCAGCCGCACCCCGATCTCGCGAGTCCGCTCTCCCACCTGATTGGCCATGACAGCGAAGATGCCGATTGCCGCCAGCAGCAAGGCGATCAGCGCATCGATCGCCATCATGGCCGCGGCGTCGATTAGTCCGGTCAACTGCTCGCGCAGCCCATGCTGCCATGTCTGGATTCCGTCCAGCGGCAATACCGGGTCAAGGCCTGCCAGTGCCTTCCGCACCGGGGCGGCGAGCGCCATCGGATCGCCGTCGGTCCTTAACGCGAAGAACACCTCCTCGTTAGGCAACTGCGCATTGCTCAGGTAGACTGCCGGTTGCAAATATTCGTCCCACATTGAGTAATTCGTCTCTTGCGCCACGCCCACAATCGTCAGCCATGGCGTCTGTGCGGCGCCTTCGCCGCCCATCCGGATGCGGTGCCCAATCGGATTCTCGTTGGGCAAGTACCGGTCTACAAATCGCGTGCTCACGACGGCTACCGGCAGCTTCCCCACGGCATCGTTCGGGGAAAACGAGCGGCCGGAGAGGATGGGGATCTGGAATGCGCCAAAGTATCCCTGGTCTACGACGATATGCATCGCGCTCTGGAATTTGCCCGGAATCATGGGGCGATTCTCAATCGCGCAGTCCTGCACCCAGCCGTTATCGCTGTAGGGCAATGCGGCAGTTGTGTTGGCATGGGTAACGCCGGGGAGCGCACGCAGCCGCTCCAGAGAGCTCGAGAACCATGCGGCCCGCTTTTCGGCCGTTCCATAGCGCGAGAGTGGCAGCGTGACCTTGAAGGTCAAAACCTTGCTGGGGTTGTAAGCGTCGGCGGAATGCAGCAACGCGTCCATGCCCTTGGAGATCAATGCCGCGCCGATCACCAGTGCCACCGCCAGCGATATCTGCGCAACGGCGAAGACGCTTCTCAGCCGATGCGCGCGGCCGAAGCCAATCGACCCGCGCGATCCCGACTTGAGTTGCTCGACTAGGTTCATGCGCAGTGCCTGCAGCGCCGGCGCGAGCCCTGACAGGATGCCGGTGCCCACGGCCAGCAGAAGAGAAAAAGCCATAACGCGGTGGTTCAGAGAGGTATTCGACCAGCCGGGGATATAGCGCGCCACCCGGGCCGGCATGGTGATCAGCACAACGTGAAGGTAGAGGGCGCCAAAGGCCAATCCGCCGGCTGCTCCCGCCAGGCCGAGTAGAATATTCTCGGTCAGCAACTGGCGCAAAATCCGCCGGCGGCTCGCGCCCAATGCGGTGCGCATCGCGATCTCTTGCCGCCGCGCAATGCCCCTGGCAAACTGCAAGTTCGCCACGTTGGCGCACACCACCAGCAGCACGAACAGCGTGGCGCCCATGATGAGCCGGTAGTAGAGCGGAGTATACGGCCCATTGATGCCGTCCAGCAGTGGCTCAACCTTTACCGTCCATCCCTGGTTGGTCGCCGGATAGCTCTTCGCCAGCCGTTCGGCTATGGTGCGCATCTCCGCCTGCGCCTGTTTCACTGTCGCTCCGTCGCGCAGCCGCCCGTTGACCATGTAGGAGTGGTCGGCGCGGTTGCTCAATTGCTGCGGCGTGGGCGCAAAGGGCAGAAACATGTCAGCCTCGGACGGGTATTGCACCGTCTTGGGCAGAACGCCAATCACCGTATAAACGCGCTGATCGAGTTCGATTTTCCGGCCCCAGCACAGCCGTATCGCCCGCAAATTGCCGCTGCCAGAAGCCATAGTTCAGCACGGCCACCGAGTCGCGCCCCGGCTGGCACTCGCTCTCCTGAAAAAGACGGCCCAGGATCGGTTGCACCCCGAGAACGGTGAAGAAACTGGCGGAGTTCGACACCACCCGCACGTGCGCCGCGTCGCCTGCGCCGGTCATGCTCATGTCCGCGCTGGTCAGCACCGAGAGCTGCTCAAACGACCGGCTTTGCCGCTTCCAGTCCTCGTAGTTGGCTAGCGAAACCTGGAGATAGCCGCTCCATTCCCGCTGTCCTTGCTCGGCTACCGTCACGACGCGATCCAACCGTGGCACGGTGAGCGGATGTAGCACGACCGCGTCCATGCTGCTGAACACCGCAGTATTGGCGCCGATGCCGATGCTCAGAGTGAGAAGGGCGGCCAAGGTAAACCCCGGCGACTTCCACAATTGCCGCACGGCGTAACGCAGGTCTTGAAGCAAGATTTGCATGACGACTCCCGGAAATTCTTGAGAACAAGCGCAGTGATTACTCTGGTTGATTGCATTCCTGCAGCCAAATGAATGCTAAGGTTTTCCGCTCATTCTAAACAGGTTGCATCGTCGCGCGGAATTTGTCAGAGCCGTTCTATGTTCAATGTCGCCACAAGATGTCCGCAATCGGACAATCCCGGCTTTCAAAATGCGAGGATCGCCGGGCTGCGAAAGGACGCGCCGGCTTGCGTTCATTGAACCAAGCCGCTCCTCCTTGACACAAACGGCCCTTCCCTTGATGCTTAACAGTTCTAGCTATTCAATTTTTTCCAGGCATGGGATGGCAAGCTTTGCGGGTTTGTGTTTTTTATCACGACAAATGTTTTGACGGCGCCTGTTCGGCTTCGCTGTTTACGCGCTTCCATCGCGAGTGCATCGCGGCCGGCGCCACCTACGAATACCACGGCCTCGTGCATCGCGCCGGCGCCCTCTTTGACGAGAGCGAGTTCACCGGCGACCAGAACGCGATCGTCGACTTCAAATACTCCACATCGCCGCGGATCACCTGGTGGTTCGATCACCACCAGTCTGCCTTTCTCACGCCGGAAGACCGCCAGCACTATCTCGCCTGCAAGCAGGACCCGGATTGTGGCGGCCGCAAGTTTCTTGACGCCGAATACACCTCCTGCACCAGCTACCTGGCCCGTATCGCATCGACCCGCTTCGGCTTTGACACCGCGCCGCTGACCGAGCTCATTCACTGGGCCAACATCGTGGACGGCGCGCAGTACGAAAGCCCCGAGTCGGCTGTCGAAATGCCCGCCCCGGCCATGAAGCTAACACTGATCATCGAGGCCACGCAGGATCCGGCCTTCATCCCGCGCCTTATTCCACTGCTGACCGCCATGCCCCTGGCCGAGGTGCTCGCTCAACCCTTCATCGCCGATTTGCTGCCCCCGCTGCTTGAGCGCCACAGGTTCGCCACGGAGCTGATTCGCAGCCGCGCTGAAGAGCGCGACGGCACCATCTTTTTCGACATCACGGACCAGCCGCTTGAGGGCTTCAACAAGTTCATCCCTTACTATCTGCATCCCAATGCGACTTACTCGATCGGTTTGTCAAAATCCAGCTTCCGCACCAAGGTTTCGGTAGGATCGAATCCCTGGACCAAGGCCAATTCGGCGAAAATGATCAACCTGGCCAAGGTCTGCGAGCGCTACGGCGGCGGTGGCCACGCAAGAGTAGGCGCCATCAGCTTCCCTCCCGACCAGGCGGACCAGGCGCGCGTTGCCGCAGCAGAGATTGTGGCGGAGTTGAGGGCGAATAATCCGATGGCTTGAAAGAGACCGCTAGACCTTTATCTTCATGCTCGGCCAGTCGGCGTGCCGGCGTTCCAGGAACGCCTTGACGCCTTCCTTGAAGTCGTCGGTTGAGCGCTGCTGCGCGTTCACCTGGATGGCGTCTTCCAACTCTTCATCCAGCCGGCGGCGGCTGTGCTTGGAGAGCAGACACTTTACGGACTGCATGGCCTGGGGACTATTCAGCAACAAGGTCCGGGCCAGCGCATTCGCAGTTTGAATCAGTTCCTCGGCGGCCACAATCTGCGTAATCAGTCCGAAACTCAGCGCCTCTTGCGCCTTCATCAGTCGGCCAGTCAGCAGCAGTTCCCGGGTGCGCTTCTCTCCCACCTGGCGCAGCAGGAATGAGGCAGCAATCGCGGGCACAAACCCGACCCGCACCTCGTTATAGCCGAACTTCGCCTCGGGCGTGGCCAAAGTAAAGTCGGCCAACGTGGCCAGACCCATGCCCCCGGCAATGGCCGGGCCGTTCACGGCGGCAATTACCGGCTTGGGAAAGTCGTACAAAGCCCGCAAGACCCGGGCCATGTTCTCGGCGTCGCGGCGGTGTTCCTCGGGCGTGCGCGCATGCGTGCTTTCCAGGTTCTCCATGTCCAGCCCGGCGCAAAAGGCCGGCCCAGCACCGGTCAAGATCACCACCCCGCTCTCGGAGGTTGCGGCCTCTTGGAAGGCCAGCGTCAGCTCCTCAATCAGCACAGGACACAGCGCGTTGCGCTTGTCTGGCCGGTTCATGGTGATGGTCGCGACGCCGTTGGCGCATTCGGTAAGGACGTGCTGAAAGTGAGCCATGGAGAGCTCCCTAGGCAATTGACCGCGTGCGGTATTGCCCGGCTGAAAGCCCTATCGTAGCTTGGAATCGCGTCGGAATGCCAGTGGATCAGGTCGATCCGCTCTGGCCGGTCGGCAAAACCGCGCCTGAGTTACTTCGTTCCGCCGGCCACCATCCACAGCACCAGCACGCACACGCCATGAAGAAACACCAGTTGTCCCAGCGCGCCGGAAAGCTTGCCGCTCCGATTCAGCGTCAACATGGTGAGCAGCCCCTCCAGCGGGAACTGGAGAAAGAGCATGATCTGCGGTAGGGTGCGCGTCAGTTCATCGCTGAAGCCTGTCTCGTGCAGCCCTGAGAGCAGCACCAGGGGAAACACGATCCGCATGCCCCAGGGGCCGTAAGATGCCGCCAAAGAACTCAACTGCGGAGAAAAAAGGCCCAGCAGAAAGCCCGCGGCCACCGGCCACCACGAGACCCATTCGGCGCGGAGGTGCTCGTGCTTTTTAACCCGCTTCTTCTTCAGGGGCAGGGTGGCGCCATCTACCGCCCGCGGCTGGGGTTGTTCTTCAGGCTCGGCTTTGGGTTCAATGAGAGCAGGCATGGTGTTTGGGTGGTGCGCCGCAAGTGTACTCACTTCATCCTGTCACGGCGCTCAAGCCCGCGCAACCCGCGATTTACAACCCGATCTCCGTGGCGTGCCTTTTCATCGCTTCCAGGCAGAACCCGATGTGCGCGTCCAGTTCAACACCAAGCTCAGCCGCGCCCTGAATGATGTCTTCGCGGTTGACAGCGCGGGCAAAGGCCTTGTCTTTCATCTTCTTTCTCACGCTTGCCACTTCCACGTCGGCAATGGCCTTGGTTGGCTTCACCAGCGCACAGGCGGTTAGAAAGCCGGCCAATTCGTCGCAGGCAAACAGCGACTTGTCCAGATGCGTAACCCGCTGCACGCCGGAGTATTGCGCATGGCCCAGGATTGCGGTGCGAAGCTCCACGGGCCAGCCCAGCCGCTCCAACTCGCGCACCCCGACAAACGGATGCTCGGCGGCCGTCGGGTGGCGCTCGTAGTCAAAGTCGTGCAAAAGCGCGGTGGTCGAGTAGAGCCCGATCAGCGAATCCCGCTCGGCGCCGCTGAGGCCGAGCCGGTCGGCTTCGGCTTCGCCGCAGGCGGTAACGCAAATCTCAACGGCCAGCGCATGCTTGCGCAGGCTTTCGCCAGCGGTCCATTCGGTCAGCAATTGCCAGGCTTGCTGGCGGCCGTAGTTCGCATTTTCAGGTTGCTGCATGAAACTGTCCTCGGTATCCATAATTTCTTTTAACTCCATGTTGCTGCATTTGGTTCGTGATTTGTCCGGTTTCTCCGGGTATGATGGGTGAATCTTTGGTTTGACCCTAAGTTTGTACTTGACAATTATGGTTCAATTCCCCGAAAGTACCAAATATCGCGGTGCAAAATTGCACCCCGGAGACCATGCTCTGGCACTCCGCACACAGCCGATGGCTACCACCCTGGTAAGCGTGGATACACGCGAAGTAGTGCGCTGTGATTACTGCAAGTTGGTGCAGTACAGGACAATCAGCTCACTTTGCAGAAAATGCCACAAGCCCCTCGACGTTGAGGAGCCCGCAATAGCGAGTCCGGTTGCCGTGGGCATTCATGCGGTTGAGCCCGCCACCGAGGCCGGTCTGCAGGTTGCCGGGCAGGTGCGCGACATCCGCAAGGCTCGCCACCTGAGCCAGCGCCAATTGGCCGGCCGCATGCAGGTACCCCGCACGTACATCTCAAAGATCGAAAACGGCAAAGCCATCCCGACCCTCGGTTCCCTTGAGCGTCTGGCCGCGGCGCTTGAGGTGGACGTCTGCCAATTGGTCAGGGACTCGCGTAGCCGCCGCGAAGAAGAGATCGCTGCGATTTTGGGCGACCCGTTCCTTGCCGAGATTGCCGCCCTGCTCCCGCATCTGGATTCTCTGCATCGGACGCTACTGGCCGGTCAGGTTCGCGATCTGGCAACCGGACACAAGCGGACCGCTTAGACGGACAACTGACGGTTTAAGGCCGCGCGGCCCTGGTGGGCCGCCGGCGCGGTCTACGGTTCTTTGCATCTCCTTCAGCCTGGAAGCGCGGCGATTGCGGGGCTCAGGCGCATGTGCTACGGTCGATTGTGCGACACCTTTGCTCACCGCCCAAGGCGATCGTGGGGCAAGGGTGGACAGGCCTGCGGCTGAATTTGCCCCGGAATCGCCGGAACAGATGCTCTTTTTGAGCGTGGATTCTGGGTGTTCCCTGGGCCCGAACCTGGAAACCTGAAAGCAAGGTAGAGGCGAGTTCTTTGTTTCCTTCTGGCACGCTGCGCATCCACGATTTGACCCCGGAAGAGCGTACAGTCTATGCGTCGCTGAAACCCGAGCGGCTGCCGCAGCACGTGGCCATCATCATGGACGGAAATGGCCGCTGGGCCGGTCATCGGTCGCTCAAGCGTTTCCTGGGCCACCAGCAGGGCGCCAATGCCGTGCAGCTGGTAACTGAAACCGCGTCGCGCATCGGCCTGCCATGGCTCACGCTTTATGCGTTTTCACTTGAAAATAATCTGCGCCGCCCCCGTGCCGAAGTCAACTTCCTCATGCGCCTGCTCAAGACCTATCTCGAGAGCAACCTGCAGCGCATGATGGACAACAATGTCCGCATGAAGTACATCGGGCGCACCCATGAACTGCCCGCCGAGGTGCAGGAAAAGATGCGCTGGGCCGAGGACGCCACCGCCCGCAACACCGGCACCACCCTCACCCTGGCCCTCAACTACGGCGGCCGCTCAGAGATGGTAGACGCCTTCCGCGGGCTGGCTGCCGAGATAAGATCCGGCCACCTCAGTCCCGACCGCATTACCGAGCAAGACATTCACCGCCATCTCTATACCGCGCACATGCCCGACCCTGACCTGCTCATCCGCACCTCGGGCGAGATGCGCATCTCAAATTACCTGCTGTGGCAGATTGCCTATACCGAGATCTTCGTGACCGAGCGCCTTTGGCCTGATTTCCGGGGCATTCACCTGCTTGAGGCCATTGCCGACTTCCAGTGCCGCGAACGCCGCTACGGCGGGCTGGGCGAGGCCTCCGGCGAAGTGGACGAAGAGGCCGAACGGGTCAAGATCGTAGCCGGGTAATTGCCGCTTCGCTACCTCGGCGCCCTGAGGCTTGCCACCAGACTCACCCCCGGCGGTGTATCCTCATCCCAAGAATGAAACGAGTCATTACCGCTGTCATACTCATTCCGCTGGTCTTGGCCCTGGTGTTTATGGGGCCGCGCTGGCATTGGGTGTTCATGCTGGCCACTGCGGGTGTGGCCGCTCTTGCTGCCTGGGAGTTTCTGGGCATGGCAGAAATCGGCGGGGCCAAACCATCGCGCATCGCGGTACTGCTGGCGATCATACTCCTGTTTGCCGGTAATTTTGAGTGGCCCGACCAGTCCACGACAATTCTCGGCATGCTCAGCCTGGCTCTGCTGGTTTTCTGCACCTTCAGTTCGCCTGTCGAGCGGATGATGCCGGACATCGCAGTCGCCATTTTCTGCCTGTTCTATACGGGATTCACTTTGCTTGCCCTCCCGGCGCTGCACGATGAAGCAAACGGGCCCTCCCTGATTACTTTTCTGCTGTGCGTGGTCTGGGCTGGAGACATCGCTGCCCTCTACATTGGCCGCCAATGGGGCAAACACAAGCTGATACCCAGGCTTAGCCCCAACAAGACATGGGAGGGGACGCTGGGCTCCATGGCCGGCAGCCTGCTGGTGGCCGGAGGCCTCATTGGCTTGGCTTCGATGCTTGAAACGTGGGATTCGGCCAGGCTTTCGTTCCCGGAAGGCGTCTGGTATTGGCTGGGCCTCGCCGTGGTGGTCAACCTCGCTGCTCAAGTGGGCGATCTGGCTGAGTCAGGCCTCAAGCGTTCGGCGGGAGTCAAGGACTCCGGGACCCTGCTGCCCGGTCACGGCGGAGTGCTTGACCGCATTGACGCGCTGCTGCTGGCCGCACCGGCCCTTTGGTACGCGCAACTCATTCACATGCGGTTTTGAGGGTTCCTTCCAAAGTGAGTTTGAGACGCGCTCACCTCATGGCTGCTCAGCCGGGCGATAATTAAAGCCAGAGGCAAGCAGAAAATACATTGAAACGACTAGCCATTCTCGGTTCCACCGGTTCCATCGGCCAAAGCACCCTTTCCATCGTCGAGCAGTTCCCTGAGCGCTACCAGGTGGCCGCGCTGGCCGCCGGGCGCAATCTCGATGAAGCCTTTGCGCAAACAGTCCGCTGGCGGCCGCAGATTGTTTCCTTGGCCACTGAAGAACTGGCGGCGGACCTGTCTCTTCGCCTGCTGCAGGCTGGCGTCGTCGGCATCGAGGTCGTTTACGGCACTGAAGGCACCGTTGCCTGTGCCACGCTGCCTCAGGTTGACTTTGTGGTTTCGGCCATTGTCGGTGTAGCCGGCCTTGAAGCCACCCATGCTGCAATCCTGGCTGGAAAGCCTGTTGGCCTGGCCAACAAGGAGTGCATGGTGGCGGCGGGAGAAATCCTCACAGCGGCCGCGCGCCAGCGCAATGTCCCCATCCTGCCCATTGACAGCGAGCACAACGCCGTCCACCAGTGCCTGCGCGTGGGCGCCCACGCTGAAGTCAAGACCATCTGGCTCACAGCCTCCGGCGGGCCCTTCCGGCAGCTTCCGCTGGATCAGTTTGCCACCATCACTCCCGAGCAGGCGCTGAAGCACCCCACCTGGGTGATGGGCCGCCGCATTACCATCGACTCGGCGTCAATGTTAAACAAGGGCCTTGAAATCATTGAGGCATGCCGGCTCTTCGACGTGGCTCCCTCCCAGGTCAAAGTCACCGTCCATCCCCAATCAACTGTTCACTCGCTGGTGGAATACGTTGACGGCTCGATTCTGGCGCAGATCTCGGTCACCGACATGCGCCTGCCAATTCTCTACGCCCTGGCTTACCCTGAGCGCCCGGCCTCCATGCTCACCTTTGATCTGGCCTCCTTGCGCCACCTGGATTTCGAGCCGCCCGATTTTGAACGTTTCCCCTGCCTGCGCCTCGCCTATGAGGCCGCAGAGAAGGGAGGAGCCCACTGCATCGCCCTCAATGCGGCCGACGAGGTGGCTGTCGAGGCCTTCCTGGCCCGTCAAATCTCCTTCATGGGCATCCCGCGTACAATTGAGAAGGTGCTCGCTGCCACGCCGGAGGCGCACCCCGCCACCATTGCGGAGGTGCTCGCCGCTGACCGGGAGGCGCGTCAAATGGCTCATGCGCTGCTCGCATAGGCTTCAGGGACGCAGGTCGGTCGCAGCGCGCCATGTAAAGGGAAGAACCGAAAATATATGCATGAATTTCTTGTCTCTGCCGCCGCATTCATCGTCCTTGTCGGCGTAATGGTCGTGGTCCACGAGTTTGGCCACTTTGCAGTCGCCAAGCTACTCAAGGTGCGCGTCGAGGCGTTCTCGTTCGGCTTTGGACCGCGGCTTTTCGGCTTCAAATACGGAGAAACCGACTACAAAGTTTGCCTGCTTCCCCTGGGCGGCTTTGTCAAAATGACCGGCGAAAACTTCAGCGAGATCGGCGACGCCGCTTCCGGCACCGCCAACATAGCGCCGATCGAAGACCCCGGCGCCTTTACATCGCATCCCCGATGGCAGCGGATGCTCATCGGTCTCGCCGGACCGGTTGCCAACTTTATCCTGGCATTTGTCCTGATGATTATTTACTTCAGCTGGATCAACGAAGTTCCAGCCGTTGAAGTGAAAGACACGACAGTCGAGTGGGTGGTTCCCGGCTCCGCTGCGGCGCAGGCAGGCATTGCGCCCGGCGACATCATTCGCCATTTCGACACGGAAGACAATCCCAGCTGGGACAAGGTCTACGCCCAGTCCAATCTGAACCCCAACCAGACCATTTCTGTCACCGTGGATCGCGGCGGCACAACGCTGCCCCTGGCGCTGCACGTTCCCGCCGATCCGAAGGGCGACGACCTGGCAGGCATGCTGCCGCAATATCTCTCCGGACCCATCGGCGTCCAGATGGTGCAGCAGGGTTCGCCCGCCGACCAGGCCGGCCTGCGCGCCGGCGACTCGATTCAGTCCGTGGACGGCCATCCTTTCCACGCCGTTTCGTCGCTGCTTGCCTACCTGCAAGAGGGAAAAGGCAAGCCGGTTACGCTCGCGGTGGTGCGCAAAGGCGCCCTGCTCGATCCCATGGTGATTCACCCCGCCGTGCTGGATACGGGCTATAAGATGGGCTTCCAGAGCGTGGCGACGCCGGTGCATGCTGACCCGCTGCCCCTGAACAAGGCATTCAGCAAGTCCACCGCCTTTTGCGCCGACAACTCATTTCTCATCGTCGAGGTTTTGCAGCGGATTTTCACGCACCGCGTTTCTGTTTCGCAGCTTTCCGGTCCGGTGGGAATCGCCCGCATGGCAGGCGAAGCGGCCGAGATGAAGGGCTGGTTCCCCAAGTTCGGCTTGGCTGCTGAAATCAGCCTCAACCTGGGCATCCTCAACCTGCTCCCGTTTCCCATCCTCGACGGCGGCATGATCTTGCTGCTTATGATTGAGGGCGCTCTGCGCCGCGACATCGGCATCAACATCAAGGAGCGCATCTATCAGGCTGCGTTTGTGGTTCTGCTGGCCTTCTTCGCCTTCGTCATCTTCAACGACGTCACCAAACTGCCCATCTTCACGCACCTGAAACAGTAAGAGCAGTTCTCAGTTCTTGGTTCACAGTTTTCAGCTTCCCGGCCTGCATTTGTCCAGCGTAGTTTTGCAGAAAACTGCGAACCAAGAACGACAGCCTGAGATTTCCCGTTCATGCAAACTGCCCCCAGGCTGCCGACTGCGAACTGAGAACTAGGAACTGAGAACTGTCCTTCATGCCCGTCACTACCGAAGTCCGCGTCCGCTACGCCGAAACCGACCAGATGGGCATTGTCTACTATGCCAACTACCTGGTCTGGTTTGAAATTGGCCGCGTCGAACTGCTCCGCTCTCTCGGCCTCGCCTACAGCCAGTTGGAAAAAGAGCACCAGTGCATCCTGCCTGTCGCCGAGGCCAGTTGCCGCTATCGCTCCCCGGCACGCTACGACGACAGGATTCTCATCGAGACCCGCCCTGCCCTGCTGCGCGGCTCGTTGCTCAAATTCGCGTACCGCATCTTGCGGTGGACTGCGGAGGTAGAAGAGCCCGCGCTCCTGGCAGAAGGCGAAACGACGCATATTGTCTGCGACGACCAGTTGAACAAGAAGCCCCTGCCGGAAAAGTACTCGGCTGCTTTGCGGGCGATGATGACGGAATCGAAGCCCACGACGGGGTAGGTCAAGACAGATTCGGCTTGTTCCGCTATTCTATTTTCCATGGAACTGGTCTTTGAAGTTCGTGAGGCGGAAGAGGGCGGCTACGTAGCGAAGGCGCTGGGCCATGCCATTTTTACGGAAGCCGAAACATGGGAAGATTTGCGCGAAAACGTGAGAGAGGCGGCCAGCCTTCACTTTGACGGAACGACCGACCGTCCAAAGCTCATCCAGTTGCACTTCGTGAAGGATGAATTGATCCTGGTCGATGCGGCGTGAAAACGCCGCGCAGCGTCTCGGCTGACCGATTGATTCGCGCCCTGAGCTACCTTGATTACACAGTCGTTCGGCAGAAAGGGAGCCATGTAAGGCTCTCTCACGAGGGGCCGCCTGCCCATTTGATTACGATTCCGCTTCATGACCCATTAAAGATCGGCACCCTTCACGGAATTCTGGTCGAAGTGGCGAATGCCCGTTCAATCTCAGTCCAGAACATCATCGATCTTCTTTAGGTAGTCCGAACTACCGCAGCACCACGGCCAGCGCAAACCCGTCATACCCCTTCGTTCCCACCGTTTGCAGTACGGTTGCGCTTAGCCGCGGTTCCGCAGCCAGCAACTCCGCAAAGCGCCTTGTGCCCTGCACGTCCTTGTCGTCGCTCACTGGATCAATGACCTTGCCCTCGCGCACTACGTTATCGGTCACGATGACTGTGCCGGGACGCGACAGCTTCAAGGCCCACGCCAGGTACTCGGGATTGCTGGGTTTGTCGGCGTCGATGAAGATCAAATCAAACGGCCCAGCGCCTGAAGCTTCGAGCTTTGGCAAGCTGTCAATCGCCCGCGCAAGACGCAGATCCACGCGGTCCAGCACTCCGGCGTTTTCAAGATTCGCCCGGGCCACCTCGGCATGGCGCTGCTTGGCTTCAAGCGTCACGATGCGGCCACCCTCGGGCAGAGCCCTCGCCATCCAAATGGTGCTGTACCCGCCCAGAGTGCCGATCTCCAAGATGCGACGAGCACCCGAGATGCGCACCAGCAACTCCAGAAACTTGCCCTGGAGCCGTGAAACGTCAATCGACGGAAGGCCGGCCTCTTTGTTGGCCGCAAGCGTCGACTCCAATTTGTCGTCAGAGGGGGCTAGAAGGTCGCCGAAATAGCGATCCACCTGTGTCCAAAGATCCTGCATCGGTACCGCCTGGGGAATTTACTTCTCGCGCGCCACTACGAACTCCGGCAGCCACAACAGGGCGCGCTTGTAATCCGAGTCGGGAAGCGGAGCGAGGGCCTGCAGCGCCTGCTTTGCGTAGCGGTCGGCGATGGCCATGGCGTATTCAACCGACCCGTTGCGCACCAGAATATCCTGGAGCTGCTCGCGGGTCACATGCTCAAAGCTGCGGTCGTCCAGAATCCTCTGGATGGCCTGGCGGTCGGCGGCAGTTCCATGGTCGGCCGAGTGGATCACCGAGAGCGTCGCCTTGCCTTCGCGCAGATCGCTGGCCACCGGCTTGCCCAGCACTTCCTCTGTGGCTGTCAAATCCAGCACGTCGTCCACAATCTGGAAAGCGAGGCCCACGGCCCGTCCATAAGCGGCCAGGCTCGCTTCCTCGGCTTCGCCGGCTCCGGCCAGCACCGCTCCGAGCCGCATGGATACGGCAAACAGGCACGCCGTCTTGCGGAAGATCAGGTCGTAGTACTCGGCCTCGGAGACGGCCTTGCCCAGCTTTTGAATCTGCAGCAGTTCGCCCTCGACCATTTGCTGGGTCAGGCCGATCAGAAGGTCGAGCACGCGCAGGTTCTTCTCTTCCAGGGCCACCTTGAAGGCCTGCATGTAGAGCCAGTCGCCGGCCAGAACGCACTTCTCGTTGCCCCAGGTGGTATTGGCTGAAGGCCTTCCGCGGCGCATATCCGCGCCGTCAATAATGTCGTCGTGCACCAGCGTAGCCGTGTGCACCATTTCAACCACCGCGCCGAGCCTTATGGCACCGGAGCCCGAATAGCCCAGCAGGTGAGCGGCCAGCAATAAAAGGGACGGCCGGATTCTCTTGCCTCCGCCCTCCCTGAGATATTCGGCGATTTCCGTGATGGTGCTTACGCCGGAGCAGGCGTCCTTGCCCAACTCCAGTTCGATGGCCGCAAGGTCGTCCCGCAGCAGATCGAAGATCTCTCTCGCCGTCGTTATTGCCAGTGTGCTCAAAATTCTCCGGTTCTCGCTCTTGCTCGTCCCCTGCGGCGCCGCTGCCGGCGTCCTCAGCCGTTCAATTGGTCCGGTAGTTGGTAAACTGCAGTTCCAGGCCCAGTTCCTTGCCCCGCAGCAGGGCGATAATCCCCTGCAACTCATCCCGGTCTTTGCTCGATATTCTGACTGTATCGCCTTGGATGCTTGCCTGCGCTTTCTTTTTCGAATCCTTCACCAGGCGCACGATTTCCTTGGCCTTTTCTACCGGGATGCCCTGCTGCAGCTTGATCTTCTGCCGCACGCTTTTGCCGGAGGCCTCTTCAAGCTTCTCATAAGTGAGGTTTTTCAGTGAGACCCCGCGCTTTACCAGCTTTTGCCCCAGAATCTCCTTGACGGCCTCCAGATGGTACTCCCCGTCCGAGGCCAACAGGATGGCGTCGCTGCCTTCCAGCGTGATTTCAGAGTGAGAGTCCTTTAGATCGAAGCGCTGGCGAATCTCTTTAACCGCCTGGTCGATGGCGTTACGGACTTCCTGGATATCCACTTTGCTGACGATGTCGAACGAATTTTCCTGGGCCATTTCTCTCTCTCCTGATCGATTGAAAGGGCTGCTGCATGGAATGCCTCTACCAGTTTCCCACGTCAGCCCTGAGGTCAAACAGCCTCAAGAAGTTTTTCGTGGTTTCGAGGGCGATTTCTTGCTGGTCGATGCCCTTGAGTTCGGCCAAAGTCCGCGCCGTCAGGCTCACCCAGGCGGGCTCATTGCGTTTGCCGCGATTCGGCGCCGGGGCCAGCCAAGGAGCGTCTGTCTCCACAAGCATCCCCTCCAGCGGCAGCCGGGCCGCCACATCCCGCAGCGGCTGCGCCTTGGGATAGGTCAGGTTCCCCGCAAACGAGACCAGGAAACCCATCTCCAGCGACCGCTTCGCCTGCTCCCAGTTGCCGCCAAAGCAGTGCATCACGCCGCCCAGGCCCGTTTTCCCCCAGAATTCACTCAGAACGAGAAAAAGATCGTCCCAGGCATCGGTCGCGCCGTCCTTTGGCCGGCAATGGATGAGAATCGGCCTCTTGCGGGCCGCCGCGATCTCCAGCTGCTCGATCAGTCCCTCGCGCTGCGTGTCGTGCGCCGCGCCCTCGTGGTAGTAGTCCAGCCCGATCTCGCCGCAGGCAATCACCTCGGGCTCCGCGAGCAAGCTGTCCAGTTGGGCCAGAACGGCCTCGTCTATCTCGGCGGTATTGTGCGGATAAACCCCGGCGCTTGCGAAAAGCCGCGGCATATTGGGCTGCCCATTGAACTGGCGGCAAATCTTCAGCGCCCCGTCCATTCCGCCGGCCTTCTCGCCGATACCGATGGCCAGCACCGCGACCACGCCAGCCTCCCGCGCACGGCCCAGCATGGCCGCGCGGTCTTCCGCGTAGCGCTCGCTATCAATATGTGCGTGGGAATCGATCAGCATTTCAGGCCCCAAGGAGCGGAAAAGATCATTTTGGTGCAATCGCCAGCGGATGGACTACCCGCAGGCCCAGGTGTTTCTCGAACGGTTCGAAGTCGCTGTCGTGGTGCAGCAGTTGATGGCCTTCCTCGATGCAGAAGGTGGCGATGATACAGTCAATGGTCTTGCGAACCGTGACGCCTCGACGCTGTAGCGCGCGGAAGTTCTGGGCAGCGCTTGCCGCCAAGTCAAATGTCGAAGCTGCAAAGACCGGGAACTCCCGTAACCTTTGTTCGGTTTCTCGGAAACGTCGATCAAAACGAATGCCCTGAAGAACTTCACAGAGGATCAAGCTGGTGAGGCCGACCTGCTCCCGATCAAGCGCCAATCGGAGCCAGGTCGTCTCTGGGGTGATTTTTCCGTTCAATGCTTCGATCCAAACACTGCTATCGACGATCACCATGCGGCTTAGGCTTTCCTCAGGGTTGCTCTGGGCTACTAGGCGGCAGAGTCCTTCACTTTCCCTTTCTCATACTCTTCTTCCCAGTTCAGGAAGCGGCCTTCGCGCATTGCGGCTAGATCCCCTTCCCACTCGACTTTGCCGAAGAGTTCCCGAATCCGTGCCTGTTTCTTGAGTTGTACGATTTGGCGAAGCGCCGCCTCAACGGCGGCCTTCTTGGTGACGGCTCCGGTCGCCTTCATGGCCTGCTTCATCAATTTGTCGTCGATGTCGATATTGGTCCGCATAAGGCGCACCCCGATGTGTAAGTATGGCACGATTTATGTGTATGGGCAACGTCGCGTCTCTATTCTAACGTTACCCGGCACGCGTTCGAATAGGCTTCACCGTAAGGCTTGTCAAAACATTTCACCAGTCCATCCACAACGCCAAGATTGATCTTGTTTTCTCGAGTGGGCTTTGCTGAGGCCAGGAGTCGCCGTTGGTGTGCAAGTTCCTCCCGGTCTCCTTGGAGGAAGGCAATTGTTGAAAAAACGTAGGCATTCCAGGCCAAATCCTCGTCCCCATGTTCATGCAAATTCAGCGATCGAAGAAAGCGCCTGACGGCGAGCTTCTTCAGGCCAGCCCCGGCGTAGAGCTGACCGGCGTGAAAATACAGGTCCTCGATAGTGATAAGCTTGAGTTCCTCTGGCGCATCAACGATATAGCTGTCAATGAGCATGGCCGCTGCCAGGTCGCACCCCTTGGATTGCAACTCTCTCCATCCACCCGACTGATCTTGATCGAACTTCAAAAAAGGCTGAACGAGTAGCTCATCCAGTTGACTAGGTTTGAGTACGCAAGCCCTCGAATCCAGTGTCGGCTTAGCATTTGTGGTCTGACCGAAAATGCTGGTGGCACCGAGTAGCACCACCAGCATCGAAACGATTCTTCCGTTCATTTTGCCTCGAACACCTGCGTTGGCCTTTTGGTGTCTGTTATTTCAGCCTCGCTCCCAATGGGCATTCTTCAAGGAACCCAGCCAGCACCGGCGCGCCGTCAGGCAGGGACGCGGCCAGCAACATTCCGTTCGACTCCAGTCCGCGCATCTTGCGGGGGGCCAGGTTGGCCACGATTACGATCTTGCGGCCAATCAGCTTCTCCGGTTCGTAATATTGGGCGATGCCGGCCAGAATCTGCCGTTTCTCGTAGCCCAAGTCCACCTCAAGGCGCAGCAGTTTGTCGGCCTTGGGCACGCGCTCGGCAACCAGAATCTGCGCAACGCGCAGGTCAACCTTGACAAAATCGTCGATGGCAATCTGCTGCGGCCCTTCCTGCGCCGCCGGGGCTGGCGCGCCGCTGGCCGGTACGGTGCTGAGGCGGCTGCTGGACAAATCTGCCGGAACTTCTTGGACGGGCGCAACCGCTACCGGTGTGCCTGCGTCAAGCGGGGCAATGGTCGCTTCGGTCGCTGAAGTTTCCGGAGACTGGACGGAAACCACGGACGTCGCGGCCGGGGCGGCTTTTACTCCGACAACGCCCTCAACCGTTGGCGGCTTCACCGAACCCACACGCGGTCCCCCTGTCGTCGGCGGCTTGACTGAGATCACATTCGGATCTGCAGCCGTTGGCGGCTTCACCGATCCAACGCGCGGCGCTGCCTTGTCCGCGCCCTCCTGTTTGCTGGCTGCTTCCACGGCGCTGCGGTTGTTCTCGTCTTCAAGATTCTGCATACGGTCCAGGGCATCCTTTTCTGCGCGGGGAAACAGCGGAGCGGGCTGTTCGAACCTGGTACCGGCCTTCAATCCGCCCCACGCAATCTCAGTTAAAAATGAATTCCTTGCTGCGTCCTTGATTTCGCCCAAACCCAACTGCCGCCATACTTTGGCAGCCGAGTCCGGCAAAATGGGATAAACCAGCGCCGTGATAATGCGAATGGCCTCTGCCGCCGTGGCCAGCACCCGCGCCTGCAACTGCACATGCTCCGCCTCAGGCCGGTCAGCAGGCCGCTTCCACGGCGCGTTGGCGGTCAGGTAGCCGTCTGTGTCCCCGACCAGGGTCCACAAGGCCTTCAGCGCTTCCGAGAAATTCATCTCGTCAAACGCCGGCCCGAATGCGGCGATGGTTCGAACTGCAGTCTCGCGAAGGCTGCCCTCTGCAAAAGTTTCCGTGCCTGCCTCTGGCAAAACCCCGCCAAAGTATTTGTGCACCATGTTCACAACCCGGCTCACCAGGTTGCCGTAGCCGTTGGCCAGGTCGCCGTTGTAGCGCTGCACCAGCGCGTCGAAGCTGAAACTGCCGTCATGCCCGAAGGGAATCTCTCTCAGCAGAAAGTAGCGCAGCGCATCCGCGCCCAGGACTTCCTGAACCGTATCGGCACGCACAATATTGCCGCGCGATTTCGACATCTTGCCCTGGTCAAAGAGCAGCCAGCCATTTGCCCGGACGGAGCGCGGCAGCGCAATTCCCGCGGCAATCAAGAACGCCGGCCAGTAAACGCAGTGGAAGCGGCTGATCTCCTTGCCAATCAGGTGCATGTCCGCCGGCCAGAACTTCTCGAAGCGGGCCTTATCGGCGGGGTCGTCCGAGCCATAGCCGAGCGCCGTCATGTAATTCGCCAGCGCGTCAAGCCACACGTAGATCACGTGCTTCTCGTCGCCCGGCACGGGAATGCCCCAGGAGAAACTCGTGCGGCTCACCGACAGGTCTTTCAGGCCGCTGCGGACAAATGAAATCACTTCGCGCCGCGTAGATTCCGGTCCCATGAAGCCGGGATTGGCGTCGTAAAATTCGAGCAGCTTGCGCTCAAACGCCGACAGCTTGAAGAAGTAGTTCTCTTCGCTCACCGTCTCGGTGATGCGGCCGCAGTCAGGGCAAACGGTCCCCGGAGGGCCGTCCACATAGGCTTCATCGCTCACGCAGTATTGCCCCGTGTACGAGCCCTTGTAGATGAAGCCCTTGTCGCGCAGCGCGGCAAACAGGTGCTGCGTGCCGCGCTTATGGCGCTCTTCGGTGGTGCGGATAAAGTCGTCGTAGGTCAGGCCAAGCCGGTCCCACAGCCCGCGAAACTCCGCTGAGATCGCCGTGGCAAACTCCGCAGGCGTGCGCCCGGCTAGTTCGGCCGACCGCTCAATCTTTTGCCCGTGCTCGTCGGTGCCGGTCAGGAACCATGTGTCGATGCCCATTGCCCGCTTGCGCCTGGCAATCGCGTCGCACACGATGGTCGAGTAAGCGTGCCCCAGGTGCGGCCTCGCGTTCACGTAGTAGATAGGCGTGGTCAGGTAATAGCGGTTTGTGCTCTTGGCTTTGTCGGTCATAGGAAGGGTATTGCGTTGATTTCGTCCAGATGCGGGCGGGAAGCTCAAGGCAATCTATCCATCAATCTTAGGTTGCCTCAGCGGGTGAGTCAAACCCGGGCCCATGCGCGGTTCTGTTAGAATCGCCTTGAAAATCAAGGATTTTTGAGGCCAAACCACGTGTACCTTGAATTACAGAAAAGGCTCGGCAGCCGGCTCCGCGAAGTGTTGCAGGAAAAGTACGACATTGCGATTCAGACCATCCCGCTGGAGATTCCGCCCGATCTGCAGTTCGGCGAACTGGCAACGCCCAT
Organism: uncultured Acidobacteriaceae bacterium; assembly: GCA_903911925.1. Lineage (GTDB taxonomy): Bacteria > Acidobacteriota > Terriglobia > Terriglobales > Acidobacteriaceae > Telmatobacter. The sequence continues at coordinate 2,941 of CAIWFH010000197.1, read as the reverse complement.
CGCGTTTGAACTTGCCCGCAAGTTGCGCAAGGCCCCCAAGGTCATCGCCGCGGAGATCGTCGCCGCGCTCGGCAATCTCGATGGCTTTTCCTCTTTCGATGTGGCAGGCGCGGGGTATATCAATGCCCGTCTCGACCGCGCGGCCGGGGTACGTTCAACCGCTGCTGCCCAAGAGGCTGCCCCCCCTGCGGGGGTCCACTCGCTGGTGGAGCATACCAGCATCAATCCCAACAAGGCCGCCCACGTGGGCCATCTGCGCAACGCCATCCTCGGTGACACGTTCGTCCGCCTGCTGCGCGCCGCCGGGCAAAAAGTGGATATCCAGAACTACATTGACAACACCGGAGTGCAGGTGGCCGATGTAGTGGTTGGTTTTATCCATCTTGAAGGCAAGTCGCTGGCCGACGCGCACACCCTGCTCAACGAACTCAAGCAAAAAGGCCAGCGAATCGACTACTACTGCTGGGACCTCTATGCGCGCACTTCGCAGTGGTATGCCAGCGGAACGGACGCGGAAAACGAAGCGCGCAAAAAGCTGCGGTATGCGACTCTGCATGAGTTGGAGCTCGGCGGCAACGAGACGGCCGATGTAGCCGAGCTGATTTCGACAGCGGTCCTGCGCCGCCATCTTGAAACCATGCTGCGGCTGGACATTGAATATGATTTTCTGCCTCGCGAGAGCGAAATCCTGCACCTCAAGTTCTGGGACGCGGCCTTCGAGCAACTCAAGCGGACCGGCGTCCTCTACTTCGAAACCGAGGGCAAAAACAAGGGCTGCTGGGTGATGACCCGCCCTGGCGCAGAGATCGCCGAAGGCGCGCTCGACGAGGACTCCAAGGTCATCGTCCGCTCCAACGGGACTATTACGTATGTAGGCAAAGACATCGCCTATCACCTGTGGAAGTTCGGCCTGCTGGGCAAAGACTTTGGCTACAAGCCGTTCTTCTCTTATGCCGATCGCGAGTGCTGGATCTCCGCCGAAAAGGGCGACGAGCCGCACCCGCAGTTTGGCGGCGCACAGGCCATCTACAACGTGATCGACGCGCGCCAGAGCGATCCGCAGGCCAACGTGATCCAGGCTCTGCGCGGCATGGGCTACAAGGATCAGGCCGACCACACACGCACTTCAGTTACGAGATGGTCGCGCTCACTCCGCGCTGTGCGGTCGAGTTGGGCTATGACGTTTCGGAAGAGGATCTCGCGCGCCCGTACATCGAAGTCAGCGGCCGCAAGGGATTCGGCGTCAAGGCCGACGACCTGATCGACAAACTCATCGCCGCTACCCGCGCCGAAGTGGACGCGCGTCAGACCGGCCGCGACGAAGCTGAGCGGCAAAAGATCGCCGGGCAGATTGCCATCGGCGCGCTCCGCTACTTCATGCTCAAGTTCACGCGCAACTCGGTCATCGCGTTTGACTTCAAAGATGCGTTGAGCTTCGAGGGCGAGACAGGACCCTACATTCAATACGCCGTGGTCCGTGCACGCAACATCTTCCGCAAGGCGGAAACCACGCCGGAAGCGGTGCTGACGGAGTTCGCGTCCATCGATCCTGCTCCTTATCTTGAAGGTGAAGCCGCGTCCGACATCTGGTCTCTTTGGCTTCGCGCCGCCCGCCGCACACTCGTGCTTGAGCAATGCATTGCAAGCTCCGAGCCGGCGAATCTCGCCAAGCATGCTTTCCAGTTAGCCCAGGAATTCAATAACTTCTATCATCGCCACCACATCCTCACCGAAGAAGACCCCGCGCGGAAAGCGTTCCTGCTGGCTACCGCGGCAGTTGCGCTAAGGGAGTTAGTGACTGCGCTAAGTTGGCTGGGGATCGAAAGCCCGGAGGCTATGTAAGCTCAAACGCTGTTTAGAAAACGCGGTAGCAGGTGGTGCCTGTCGTGGATACTTCGCAAGAAATGCCGGTTGGTGTCCGCATTTATCGTTACTCGCTCGGCGGTTGGGTCTGGAGTCTTATGCGCGTAGCCGTCTTCGCCGCACTTGGCTGTCTTTTGCTGATGCGGGATTACGACAACTCACCAGGTGGCCCTCTCTTTTGCTGGACCATTGGCGGTGCTAGTTGCCTTGCGGCTGTCTACTTCGTCATCAGCGCCGCCTATTCAGTTGTGATTTTTGATAGGGAATCTGTAACCGTGCGGGGTGTCTTTTTTACCCAATCGATCCGAAGGTGCTCAGTGAGTAGCTACCTGGTCGATCCCGGGAGCCGCAACGAGGCCTCTGCCATTCGTCTCATTTCAAACTCACCCGGCGAGATGAACCTCGATGTTCCAAAACTCTATGCGTTCGACGACGCCTGGAAGCAATGGATTTCCTCCCTCCCTGACCTAACCCGCCAACGAAAAGAGGAAGAAGATGCCCGTTTCACTCTGAAATGAAACCTGGAGCATCTCTCCCCATGCTGTAGAGCGTCTCTAAAAAGGCGCGCGGTATACAGCTTTACCGGGGCAGGGGTGCAGCCCCATTGCGAGTCAAGCCAGGTTCCATCTATCTTCAATTTATCTATATTATTATCAACGACTTCCACTCGCAACCCATTCGCAGGTTATTCCTCATGAAAGTGCTAGCCTGTCGTCAGGAGTTGTGTTCTATGCGTAGACCCGCGGCATCGCGCCCGGCTTTATCTCGCAAATCAGTCCATGCAAGTTCGCCGTTTTCAGGAATTTGCCTTCCAGATTCCTCAAAACAACCAACTTACGGTAGAACCCTGCCCCCCAGCGCGTTGAAAACAGCTAATTTGCCCCAAACGCACCACGTGGAGGTGGGGTGGGAGATCGGAGGAGGAAGATCTGGGTTCGTGGTATCCCACCCTTGGGACAAGTACAAGAACGTCCCAAGGATGGGGCACCCATGGGCAGCCACGCAAGCCTTCGGTGCAAAGGTAGTGGACGATGGGGCGCGGTCTCGCGTTTGATAATCGGACCGGCTTCGTCCATGG
>CAIWFH010000196.1 GCA_903911925.1 uncultured Acidobacteriaceae bacterium | reverse complement strand
CGCGACCCCCTCCTGAAGCGAATTGCTCCTTTGACCCGTAGGTGTTATGCGGTATTAGCTAAGGTTTCCCTCAGTTATCCCCCACTCCAGGGTAGGTTAGTCACGTGTTACTCACCCGTGCGCCACTTTACTCATGGATTGCTCCACTTTCTCGTTCGACTTGCATGTGTTAGGCACGCCGCCAGCGTTGATTCTGAGCCAGGATCAAACTCTCGTTTGAAACCTGATTGTCTAGTTCTCTGACGGAGGTCAGAGAGTTTCGACTGCCCGCGCTAAAAGCGCAGGCATTCTTACCTTGTGAGAATGATCAAGCCAAACCTGATCTGTTCTCACGACTGGCACGTTCAACCAATTGTCAAAGATCCTTGAGGACGGCCCGCCTGAGCGGCGCCCCTTTTGGATCGAGGCCCAGGCTTTTACGCCCAGGATGTCCTCGAACTTGTTGCGCTCAACCGATGCGCTTTTCAGCGCTCCGGCGTTTTTGCGCGAACTTTTTAAGATTATCAAACTTTTCATCATCCCGTCAAGCTCAATCTTTTCTTTGCTCGAGGCCGCTCAAACTCGTTGTTGGCGGTCGTTCCTCGTGGCAAATTTCGATTGGCCGTGGAAAGAAAGTTCTCTCTCAAAAGCATCGCACTGCGCAAAAAATATCAAACATCGACCGGCAAAACTTCACCCGAGCCCTAAGGCTCACAGGAGATAAACTCCTGGGTCCTGCAATGGCTTGTTCTCTGAGGGTTTCCCTACAGCGGTTCAGGGGCGCTTGCCTCACCTGACCGAACGAACTAGCTTCCCACTTCCCTCTTAGGGCAGGCCATAAGGCCACCGGGAGGCTCCACTGCTCATCTGCAACTTTTTGAGAGTAGCACACGCTACCTCGTATTGCAACCCTTAGTTCAAATCTCTTCCGGTCCAGCCGACGTTGACTCAGTTGCAACTTCCCGACAATAGCAGCCCCTCAGCCAGATTGCAAGGCGACTGCCTGTGGAAAGTCGTCCATTTTGTGGGAAATCGCGCAACCCCTCTGAATACGCACCCTTCAGGGCGCTGCGCGCTCAACTTTTTTCCTGAGTGCGCCACCATCGCAACGTTCTTATTTCTGTCGCTAGTGTGGAATTTCGCACTGCAGGCGCTACTGCCGCGCGATCAGGCCTAGATCTGTCAGGCCGTTCACAAAGAATTGCATGGCCAAGGCCACCAAAAGCAGGCCCATAATACGCACAAGAATGCGAATTCCGGTCTCGCCCATCACCTTGCGAATACGCCCTGCGCCGGCCAGCACCCAGTAGCTCACCAGTGCTGTAATCCCGATCGACCCAAGAATCGCGCCCATCTCCCAGTGCCACAGCCGTGGAACCTGCCCCACCAGGACCATGACAGAAGAAATGGCTCCAGGCCCGGCCAGCATGGGAATCCCCAGCGGCACAATCCCCGCGTCTTCCTTCTGTGCCGCCTCTTCGCTATCCCCGGCAGCTTCCTGCGTGGGCGATCTCTTGGCCTGCAGCATGTCAAGCCCGATCAGCAGCAGAATCAGCCCGCCCGCAACTTCAAACGCCGGCAGCGTAATTCCGAACATCCTGAAGATCAGCTGTCCGCCCAGCGCAAACGTGGTCAGCACAATGAAGCAGGTGAGCGCGCCCTTCCGCGCCATCCGCTTGCGCCGCGCCGGATCGGCGCTCTCGGTGATCGCCAGAAACGAGGGAATGGCGGCAAACGGATCCACCAGGAAGAAGATCGAACTCAGCGCCAATACGGAAAATCGCACCAAAGGCGCGGTCTGCAGTTCGTGCAAGGCCATCTCGGCCGGATTTGTCCAGATCACATCTTGAGGCTAGTCGATTTGGGCCAATCTGACCATCGAAGACGGTCTCTTCGGCAGTGAAATACCGAGCATCCGGAGGGGCACATTTTTTTTGAAAGAAATGCCGTGCATCCGGAGGGGCACACTTTTTTGCGGAATTTGGACAAATTCAGCACTCGGCCAACCGGACCAGCTCTACTTGATCTCCCGCACCCAGATGTTCCTGAAGCTCAGCGGCTCGCTCTTGTCACCGTGAGCCTGCAGCTTGATTGGCGCAGTCGTGTAGGCCTTGTAAAACGGCTTTCCCACATAAAGAGTCTGGCCCTTCAACTCAAAATGATTCTGCACCAGCACGCCGTTGTAGAAGACGGTCACATAGGCCGGGGTCTTTAGCGAACCGTCGTCGTTGAACGTGGGCGCGGTCCACGCCACGTCGTAGCACTGCCACTGGCCGGGTTTGCGTCCCGGATTCACCAGCGGAATGCTCTGCTTGTAGATGCTGCCGCCCATGCCGTTCACATAGGTCGAGTTCTGGTAAGCGTCCAGAACCTGCAATTCGTATCCGTCATCGCCGGGGCCGGTGGAAGCCAGAAAAACGCCGCTGTTGCCGCGCGCCTGGCCGCTGCCCGTGATGCTCTCCGGAGTCTTCCACTCGAGGTGAAGCTGGTAGTTTTTAAAGCTGCGCCTGGTCTCGATATTCCCCTCGCCCTTGCTCACCGTCATTAAGCCATTGGCCACGTTCCACTTGGCGGGCGTCTTGTCTTTGTTCGAAACCCACTCGTCCAGATTCTTGCCGTCAAACAGCACAATGGCGTCGGAGGGCGCCTCGGCAAAGGTCGCGCCGGGAGTCACAACTGCCGGAATGGGCTGCCAGATTTCCGTGTCCTCAGGTTTGGGCTTGGCGGTACCCTCCGGGGCCTGCGCAACGAGGGAAACGGCGACTGCAAAGAGCGCTGCAATGACAACGAGCCTGGAAATCCGCATGCATTTCATTCGATGAAAGTACACCCCGTGGCTTCGGTCTGGCCACCATACGCCTCTACCGCCGTAGTTTGAGAACACTCTCCGCGCGGTTCGCTCTGTATCGCGTCTATCGGTGAACTGGCCAGCCGCCTTGACCGGTCTCGCTCGGTTTCCGTATGCTGCCAGCAATTCTGCGCGGTGGATGGCCCCCTTACCCCAATCCGCACAGGGAGAACCCCATGAGTACGATTTCCCCAGCCGCAACCGCGATTCCTGTCCTTGCCGCCCAGCCCTACCTTGTCCGCCGCGCCGCCGTCCTCGGCGCCGGGACCATGGGCTCCCGCATCGCCGCCCACCTGGCCAACGCCGGCATCCCCACCCTTCTCCTCGATCTCGTCCCTAAAGGAGAAGCGGAGCCTCGCAACAAGCTGGCGCTTTCCGCCCTCGACGCGCTCGCCAAGGCCAAGCCCGCTGCCTATTACGAGGCATCCTCGGCCGCCCTGGTCACCCCCGGCAACTTTGAAGACGACCTGCCCAAACTCGCCCAATGCGACTGGGTCATTGAGGCCGTTGCCGAGAACCTGGCCATCAAGACCGCGCTATTGGAGCGTGTCGTTCCCCACCTGGCTCCGCAGGCCGTGCTCAGTACCAACACCTCCGGCCTCCCGGTCAGCCAGGTTGCGGCCGCCCTCGCGTCCCACCGCGGCCGTTTCTTCGGCACCCATTTTTTCAATCCCCCGCGCTACATGCGCCTGCTTGAGGTCATCCCCACCGCCGAGACCGATCCGGCCTTGTTGGCTGCCTTTGCCGCCTTCGCCGACCGAACGCTCGGCAAGCAGGTGGTCTTCGCCAACGACACGCCCAACTTCATCGCCAACCGCATCGGCGTCGCCACCAGTTTTAGCGCGGCCAATTTCATGCTCCAGCAGGGCCTCAGCATAGAAGAACTCGATGCCCTCACCGGCCCCGCCCTGGGCTGGCCGCGCACCGGGACATTTCGATTGGCTAACCTGGTCGGCATCGACATCCTGGCCCACGTGGCCGCCAACTTCCCGCAAGGCGTAACCCAGGGCAAGTTCTCTGAGACGCTCGCCGAAATGACCAAGCGCGGCTGGCTCGGTGACAAATCTGGCCAGGGCTTCTACAAAAAATCCAAAGGCGCCGACGGAAAAGACCTCCGCCTCGTGCTTGACGTCAACACCTTTGAGTACCGCCCCTCAACCAAACCCGCACTTCCTGCGCTTGAAATGGCCAAAAACGCCGCCACCCTTCCCGAGCGCCTGCGCATGCTGCTGGCCAACGACCCCGCCAAAGACAAAACCGCGGCTTTCCTCTGGCCGTTCCTCTCCGCGCTGTGGAACTACTCCGCCGACCGCATCGGTGAAGTCGCCGGCGACATCGCCTCCATCGACCGAGCCATGCGCTCCGGTTTCAACTGGGAGATGGGCCCCTTTGAAATGTGGGATGCCGCCGGCGTCGAGTCCACCGTCACCCGCATGAAGACCCTCGACCTGCCTGTGAGCCCGAAGGTCGAGGCCCTGCTCGCCGCCGGACAGACCTCGTGGTACTCGCCCGACGCCCAGCAGTCCTTCCATCCTGAAACAGACCGTCTTGAGCCCATCCCCGCCATTCCCGGCCATGCCCGCGTTGTAGACTTCCGCCGCACACATCTCGTGCTTCGCTCCGACTCAGGCGCCTCCCTGGTCGACCTCGGCAACGGCGTTGGCTGCATCGAGCTTCACTCCCTCAAGAACGCCCTCGGTGGCGACGTTGTCTCGTTCATCAACTCGGTTCTCAATCCCGCTTCTGACACGGTGCGAGACTTCGCCGCCTTCGTCGTCACCGGCGACCGCGACAACTTCTCCGTCGGCGCAAACCTGCTGCAACTGCTGCTCACCGCCCAGGAAGGCGAGTGGGAAGAGCTGAACGCCGCCATTAACGCTTTCCAGCAGATGACTGCGGCCATCAAGTTCTGCCCTCGTCCGGTAGTTGCCGCGCCCTTTGGCATGACCTTCGGCGGCGGCGCTGAAATTTGCCTCAACGCCGCCCGCCGCCAGCCCCATGCAGAAACCTACATTGGGCTGGTCGAGGCAGGCGTCGGACTCATTCCCGGCGGCGGCGGGACCAAAGAAATGTTATTGCGCGCCGTTGACGCCGCAACCGCTCTGGCCCCGCCCGACCCGCGCGATCCGCCCTCCCGCTTTGCCCAATCCGCCGAGTTGAACACTGCGCTGCGCAAGGTCTTTGAGACCATCGCCCTCGCCAAGGTCTCCACCTCTGCCGCCGAAGCCCGCACCCTCGGCCTTCTCGCACCTTCTGATCGCATCACCCTCAACCGCGAGCGCCTACTGCTCGACGCCAAAGAACAGGCTGTGGCGCTGGCGCAATCCGGCTACTCTGCTCCCCAGCCGCGCACAAGAATTCCCGCTCCAGGCACCGCCGCGTTAGCGGCACTGGAGACCGGCGCGTTTCTCATGGGTGAAGCCGGATACGCCTCCGAACACGACCAGAAGGTGGCCCGCTGGGCTGCCTACATCCTTGCCGGAGGCCGCGTAACACCCGGCTCGCCCATCAGCGAGCAATATCTGCTCGATCTCGAACGCGAAGCCTTCCTCTCGCTCTGCGGCGAGCGCAAAACCCAGGAGCGCATCGCCTTCACCCTGAAAACCGGCAAGCCACTAAGGAACTAGAACTGGGATCGGCAGGGCCGGGCTGGTAGGTCAGGGCTTTAGCCCTGACAAGAAAGCGAAAATGCGTCGTGGCCTTTAGGCCCTGAGGTATGCTTTGGATGCAACAGGAGAATGCTCGATGAAGGCGGACAGATTGGCACTTCGAACCATCCGGGAACAGTATCATGTCCTCGCCGAAGGCTATCGACAGATGGCGAGCGACCGGAATCGAGACCTGGAAGCGGAAGAATGGGTTGAGGTGTTGATTATTGATATCCCCGTTATTGAGGGGTTCGGACTTTAGACCGAAAATCGGTCGAACATCGATTGCGGGCTTTTGCCCTTGAAGGAATGCAACCTCCATGGTTCGCGCCGGAGCAAGAAAGATCGGTTGGTTGCTGGGCATGGCGATAGGCGCCTGCACCTTCCTCCCCGCCCAAGCCCCGCCTCCACTCACCGACACCGGCCAAATCACGATCGACGGCCGCCCGGCACCCTACCGCATCCGACACCTGCCGGTCACCTCATTTCCCGATCTACCCGACGCAATCGCCGGCCAACTTACCCAGCGCGGATGCCTCATCCCGCAGACCTACCAGGCGCACCACCCCGAAAACGTCATCCACGGCAGCCTCGAGCGGCAAGGCTCCTCCGATTGGGCAGTCCTTTGCTCTACCAAGGGCACTGTTTCGCTGCTCGTCTTTTTTTCCAGCGCTCCCGCGAGTTTTCTGGTGCTGGCTACAGCGCCTGAGACCGCGCGCCTGCAATCTCACGACGCATCCGGGGTTCTAGGCTTCAACTGGGGCATCGACCCCGCCTCTCCCGAACAGGTTCGCGAAGCCCGCTTGAGCATGGAACATCGCCCTCCCACCCTCAACCACGATGCCCTGGCCGATACCATCATCGGCCGCCGCACCGTCTACCACTTCTATTCAAAGAGCGAATGGGCCCTGTTGGACATGCCGGACGAATAGTGAGCATCGCCATTCCCTGAGCCGTCATCCAAGGAGCATCTATGAAAGAAGCCGTCATTGTCAGCGCCGTGCGCACCCCCGTTGGCCGCGCCCCCAAGGGAGCCCTCTCCACCACCCGCCCCGACGACCTGGCCGCTATCGCCATGTGCGGAGCCTTGGACCGCGTCCCCGCCCTCGATAAATCTGAAATCGACGATGTGGTCTTCGGCTGCGCCCAGCCTGAAGGCGAGCAGGGCTGGAACATCGCCCGCTTTGCCGCCTTGCGCGCCCAGCTTCCCGTCGAAATTCCCGGCGTTACCGTCAACCGCCTCTGCGCGTCGGGTCTTGAAGCCATCGTCCAGGCCGACCTGCGCATCCGCGCCGGCGGCGACAGCGTGGTCATCGCCGGCGGCGTCGAGTCCATGAGCCTGCTGCCCTTCGGCGGCCTCAAGCCCAGCCCCAATCCCTGGCTCGCCGAGCACTACCCCGCCGCCCTGCTCACCATGGGCCTCACCGCCGAGCGCGTCGCCCGCCGCTATGGCATTTCCAGAGAAGACCAGGACGAATTCGCCCTCCGGAGCCACCAGAAAGCTGTCGCCGCCCAGGCCGCCTGCCATTTCAAGGACGAGCTGATCCCGATCACCGTCACCACGGCCGTCCCGGGCACGAAAGCCGGAAAACCCACCGTCTCCGAGCAGATCTTCTCAAAAGACGAAGGGCCCCGAGCCGACACCTCCGCCGAGGCTCTCGCCAGGCTGAAACCCGCCTTCAGCGCCCAGGGCACGGTCACCGCCGGCAACTCCTCGCAAACCTCCGATGGCGCCGCCGCCGCTGTCCTCATGGACTCCGCACGCGCCCGCGAACTCGGCATTACTCCCCTGGGCCACCTGGTGGCCTACGCCGCCGTCGGCTGCCTGCCTGAAGAGATGGGCGTCGGCCCCATCTACGCCATTCCCCTGGCCCTCAAGCGCGCCGGCCTCACGCTCGACGACATTGGCCTCATCGAGCTCAACGAAGCCTTCGCCTCCCAGGCCCTCGCCGTCATCCGGACCCTCGGCATCGACCCCGACCGCGTCAACGTCAATGGCGGAGCCATAGCCCTCGGCCATCCCCTGGGCTGCACCGGCGCCAAACTCACCGCTACGCTGCTTCGAGAGATGGGCCGCCGGAAGGTGCGTTTCGGCATGGTCACCATGTGCGTAGGCGGCGGCATGGGCGCCGCAGCCATCTTCGAGCGATTGGAGTAACTCCGCATCCGCCCTTTGGGTGATTGAGTTTCCACAAATGCTGGGTGCCCCAGGTCTAGATTTTGAGACCTGGGATAGCACAGACCTCAATCGGCATCTCTTCCCAAATCGCAAAAGCCGGGTGCCCCAGGTTTGGCGCGTCTTTGTTTTTTGCCCCTAACCTGGGATAGCACGAACCCCAACTGCAACAGCCCAAATCGTGCGGTCAAAGTACCGGTACTATCATCCCGCAAGGAAAATCCCGTGAAAAAATGGTCGACTGTTCGTTGGAAACGGGTGGCAATCGCTTTCGCCGCTGCATTTGCAGGCTTGTGGGCTCTGATTCTCTTCGCGGGGTTGCTCGCCTCTCCGCTCGTATCTCGGGCGGTGAGCGGTTACGACACCACCCGCTCTCTGCCCCCTGGCTTTGACTGGGAAGGGGTGCTCGTCGTTCTGATCCTTTGGCTTGGGATCGGCGGCATCATGCTCATAACGGTCGTGGACGACGCCAAAGCGCGCGGCGTTGATAGCATCGTTTCACTTGTATTTTTGGTCCTTTTTCTCGGCTGGATTGGCCTGTATCTTTAAAAACAATCACGACCAGAAGGGGACTTGGTCGAATGCTCGAATTGCGATAAGATGCGCCTCGCAGGCGACGTTCCTTGCCCTCGCTGCGAATGTTCTAGACCCTCGAACAGCCTCCCCATAAAGTGAACTAGGAACAGTCTCGCGCCTGCATCTGCCAAACACCAGGACAGCCGGAATCGCTCCCGGCTGTCTTGGTGTTTGGATGGAACTCTGGAAGGTCGCACTACGCCTTGGCCAGAACCAGGGCCTTCAGCCGCGCATTCACGCGGCTCCCGTAGTGCGAAACGGCGTTGTCGTGCAGAATCCTCTTCTGCACGCTCTTGTCTCGCGTAGAGAAAACCCACCTACTCCGCTCCTGCTTGTCGCCCTCGGCTAAACCGGCTCTCCAGTTACCAGGATTGCATCAAATCCGGACACTCTATTACTTCCACGTAAACCATCGAAACGTTTCTTTCGCATTAGTTATATCTCATACTTAACAAGTGCTAACTCAACCCGCAGTCTCAACTAACTAACCGGCATCCGTTGATCCCTCCAGTACCTGACCTTTTGCCGGGCGGACGAAAGCCAGGCCTCTGAAATCAAACTATCGCCCTTCCTCCGTGCGGAGTCCCAGTGATTCGAATCAGCCATGCCGGGCTTTTCTCCATTGCGTGCATCTTCCTTCCCGCATGTCTTCTCGCGCAGTCAAACCAGCAGCCGCCCATAGAAATTTCCGGCAATGAAAATCCCACGGGCGAGGCGACTCAAGCGCCGCCTGCCCTGCGCCCCTCAATCCCTGCCGTAACCACCACCACGCTGGTCAATGGCGATGAGACAACCCTGCAGGAGTCGCCGGCGCCCGCCACGCGGATAACTCAGGATCAAATCCTCTCCGCGGCGGGCACTTATGGCGACTTTACCCGCTATCTTCAGGTCCTGCCCGGCGTAGTCTGGAAATCCGACCTCACCAACGACCTTTTGGTTCGCGGCGGACATCCCACTGAAAACCTCTTTGTCGTTGACGGCGTCGAGATACCCAACATCAGCCATTTCTCGCTCTCCGGCTCCAACGGCGGCTTTACCTCCATGCTCGACTCTACCGCCGTCGGCAGCGTTGACATGCGCTCCGGCATCTACGACGCAGGCTACTCCAGCCGGCTCTCTTCGCTCATTGAGATTCACACCTACCGGCCGCAAGAGAAGCGCCAGAGCGGCAACCTCTCCCTCGGAATCGCCGGAGCGGGCGGTCTCTATCAGCGTCTCCTGGCCGGTAACCGCACCCTGTTGCTCTCCGCCCACCGCAGCGTCATGAACCTAGTCACCAACGACATCGGCATCAACGGCGTCCCGGTCTACGCCAATGCCCTTGCGCGAATCGAGCTCAATCCCGGCAACCGTGACAGCATCTCTGTTTTCACTCTCGGCGGCGCAGATTCCATTGATATGAGGCCCTGCCCCACCACCGGAGCCACAAGTTCCTTTCAGACCCAGTACTCGGGATGGCGTTCAACTGAAGCCCTCAGTTGGCGCCATACCTATGCCTCCCAGCTTGTCGCCAATTTAACTGCCAGTTCCTCCTACACCCGCCAGAAGATCGGCCAGCAGCAACAAATTAGCGGCGACTTCGACACCGGCGTCTGCGAAAACCTGGTCGTCGTGCCCGTTTACACAGAGGATTCGCGGAACGCCGTTTCGATGCTCAACTACAAACTGCATGCCGGCCTGCATGGATGGCTTTTCTCCCTTGGTGCCGGCGGCCTGCTCGCCACTCCGGACGATTCTGTTGCGCAGCCCATCGGCCAGTTGTCGCCCTACAGCCCTGACCCGGCGCGTTCTGACGCTGACAGCTTTCACCGCCGCTTCTCCACCGGCCAATCCTCCGCCTTCGCCCAGGCCCAGGGAGCAATTGGCGCGCGCCTCAGACTTTTAGCCGGCTTGCGTGTTGAGTCGTTTGCCCTTACCGGGGGCTTCACCCTCGACCCGCGCATCTCGGCCATTTTTCAAGTCAGCCGGCGCCAGAGCCTCCACGCTTCATGGAACCAGTCCTCCCAGTTGCCGCCCATCATGGACATGCTCAGCTACCCCGGCAATCGAGCGCTCCTCCCAATCCAGGTCCGGCAGCAGGTTTTTGGCTTGAGGATTTGGCAGGGCAATTGGGGAACTCTTGATGCCGAAGCCTACCAGAAGGATTATTCTCACGAGCCGGTATCCACCGAGTACCCCGCTCTGATGCTTTCCAACATGGTTGACACCCTGGGCCAGGGCTTCGCCTGGCTGCCCCTCGTCAGCGCTGGAACAGCCCAGTCCCGCGGCCTTGAGCTGGCTTTGCGCGCCCATTGGCCCCGCGCCGCCCAATTGTCTCTCTCCGCCGCGCGCTCTGAAACCACCTACCGTGCCCTTGACGGCATCCGCCGCCCCGGCAATTACGATATCCCCTTCGTCGCCAACGCCATGGGCAGCTTTCAGCTTCCCTGGCAAGCCCGGCTCGACATGCGGGAGTCATTTGCCAGCGGGCGCCCCTTCTGTCCATTTGACCTTGCCGACTCCAACGCGCAGATGCGCGGAATCTACGACTTGTCCCGCATCAATGCCCTCCGCGGCCCGCTCTACAATCGCCTTGATTTGGAACTTGAGCGCAACTTCCGCCTGCCTCGCGGACTGCTTGAAGTCCACCTCGGCGCCGAAAACGTCTTCAACCGCGGCAATCTTGAAGGATACGTATGGATGACCCACTGCCCGGCCGGGTGGGGCTGCAATATCGACGGAGACCCAATCACCAGGGTCGACCAGATGGGCCGCTACCCGGTGCTCGCTCTCCGCTACCAGTTCTGATTTGGTTTCTTGCGGAGGCCGGCATGGGGAACGTCCGCCGATTCCCGCAGAAATACGAACAGCCGGGAAAGCTCCCGGCTGTTTTGGTCCTTTTTCGGCTCATGCAGAGCCGCTCAACGCTACGCCTTGGCGAGAACCAGGGCCTTCAGCCGCGCATTCAGGCGGCTCTTGTAGCGGGAGACGGTATTGTCGTGCAGAATCCCCTTCTGCACGCTCTTGTCCAGCGTGGAGACGGTCTCGCGATACTGCGCCTGCGCAGCCTTCACGTCGCCCTTGGCGATTGCTTCGCGCAACACGCGCAGGCTTGTCCGCACGCGGCTGCGGTTGGCACGGTTCACTTCGGTGCGGGTGACGGTCTGCCGGGCGCGCTTCAGGCTCGATACATGATTTGCCATTGAGGTTCCTTAATTGCTTCAGAAATGATGCGGTGTCAGAATGCAAATAGAACCGCATCCCTCGCAATTTCTTAGTCTACGGGAAACCCGCCCGGGGGTCAATGTGGACTCATCCGTTTATAGGCGCAAGAAAAATACCGGCCTGCTTCGCTTTCTGCCCTACCCGTGCCTCTAAAGTTTCCCCCCTTTCATGAATCTTTGCACTGCGCCATTGACGGCGCGGCCAACCGGCGCTACTCTCAAGCCCAGATACCCGATTTGGTAGCCAACGCCAATCCGCGGTTTCTTGAGGCAAGTCGGAGCATCCGCTCCGCATTGGCCCGCGCCGTCCGTTCCTCCTTAAAACTTTCCGCTGCGCACTCCGTCCTACTGAGTGTGTGCCCGCATTTCCACGATCCCTCAACCCGCCTATCTGGAGGCCATCGAAACCTTTGAAGATCGCTCTGGAGATCACTCCCAATCTTGAGCCCCTGTTCGGGACCCGCGACGAAAACGTCAGGCTGATGGAAGACACGCTCGGCGTATATATCGATCTCCGCTCCGACGCCGTGCATGTGGAGGGCCTGGAACCAGCCGTGGCCCGCGTAAGGCGTATCTTCGAGGACTTTGAGGCCCTGCGCCGGCAGGGCATCCATCCCCACAACGGCGAACTCAATGGAATGCTGCGCCTGGTCGTAGCCGACCCGGAAGTCACCCTCCGTTCGCTGGCCGACTCAGGCAAGCAGCGTTCCGCAGGAATCAAGCGCACCGTCCAGCCCCGCTCCATCAACCAGCGCAAGTATGTCGAGGCCATCGAGCAGAACGACATGGTCTTCGGCGTCGGCCCCGCCGGCACCGGCAAAACCTATCTCGCCGTAGCCATGGCCGTGGCAGCCATCAACGCCAAAAAAGTCAGCCGCATCGTCCTCGTCCGCCCCGCTGTCGAAGCGGGCGAGCGCCTCGGCTTCCTGCCCGGCACCCTCCAGGAAAAGGTCGATCCCTACCTCCGCCCGCTCTACGACGCCCTCTACGACCTGCTCGAGCCTGAAAAAGTAGACAAGATGCTGGAGCGCAACGTCATCGAGGTCGCCCCCCTCGCCTTCATGCGCGGCCGCACCCTCAACGACGCCTTCATCATCATGGACGAGGCCCAGAACACCACCATCGAGCAGATGAAAATGTTCTTGACCCGCATGGGCAACAACTCAAAGGCAGTCATCACCGGCGACATAACGCAAATCGACCTGCCCAACCCGCGCAAGTCCGGCCTGCTTGACGCCATCAACATCCTCGACGGCGTTGAAGGCATCCAGTTCTGCCACTTCGTAGACACCGACGTAGTCCGCCATGCGCTCGTCCAGCGCATTGTCCGCGCCTACGAGTCCGTGAAGCCACAACAGCAGGAGCTGCCCCTTGCCCTGGGCGAGAGCATCAATGTAGGCCAGCAATCCGGCGACAACCAGTCCCAGCTCCAACCCATCCACCCGCCCAAGCCGCAGTAACGGTAGGCCCGCATCTCCGATATTCCGCCGGACCGGGTAGCGCTGGCCTCCCGGCTGGCTGTAGCGCGGACGTCCTCGTCCGCGCTCGACCTCATCAACACAGTGTCGGCAGCCCACCTTCACGACGTCCTTGTTTTTTTGTGCAAGTGTGGGAGGCCTCGACTCCACAGCCTCAAATCCCGCATCCCCGCGTACAATAAAACCCACAGGTCCCGCCTAATCAGCGGCCCCGCGCAAGATGATTCTCATCGACCCAGATCTGGACCCCCACCCCGCCCCGCGCAAAATCGTGGTGTCGCCCCTTGCCGTCCAGGCTCGCACTGCTCTTCCCTGGCCGCAGAGTATCCCCACCAAGCCAACTTTGGTCCGCTTTCTGGCTGAGGCGCAGGAAGCTGTCCGTCTTCGAGGCGAGGTCAATATCCTGCTGACCACCGATGCCGCCATCAAGAAACTCAATCGCCAGTTCCGCGGCAAAAACAAACCCACGGACGTCCTCTCCTTCCCCGCGGAAGGCATCGGCGCAGAAGAACTTGCCGGCGACCTCGCCATCAGCGTTGAAACCGCCCGCCGCCAGGCCGCCGACCAGGGCCACGCCCTCACTTGTGAGTTGAAAGTGCTCATCCTCCACGGCCTGCTTCACCTCGCCGGGCAGGACCACGAAACCGACAACGGCAAAATGGCCCGACGCGAGCAAAAACTCCGCGCCGCCCTCCGCCTGCCCCAGGGCCTCATCGAGCGCGCGGCCATTCCAACTCTCACTTCAGAAGATTCCGCGAAGAAAGCCCCGGCTTTGAAAGGGCATGGCTTTAGCCGTGCCAATCAAGGCTCCAGGAAAAGTGCGGCTTTAGCCGCCGAGGGAACGCGCACCTCCAAGAAGGCGCTCCCTCGGGGGCTAAAGCCCGACACCTCACTTGGTGATCCATCGGCGCGGCTAAAGCCGCGCCCTTTCAAATCCGCAGTTAAGACGAAGCCGGGTGCCCCATCCATTCTGCGGCCTCATGCGGAATGGGTGGGAAGTCACAAACCCCGCAAGCCACAAACCGCGATCCAGAAGGGCAGCCCCGCCCCAGGTGGCCGCTCATGACCCCCACCATCATCGCGATCCTCCTCTTCCTCGCCGCCATCGAAACCCTGGCCGCCTACATTTGCCGCGTCTACGCCGACTTCGGCAAAATCCTCCCCCGCGACGAGCAGGACAACCTCGATGTGTGGCAGGAATCGATCGAGCCTCTCCTCGGCCTCAGCCGCGACCACGCCTCCATCTCAGCCGCGGTCCTGCAGCAGCTCGCTCTCGGCCTCATCTCGCTCGAACTCGGTGCAATCCTCTTTGACGGATCAACCCGGCTGGCCCGTCCCGAGTGGCCTGAGATCGCGCAAGCCGTTCTTGTCGTCGTGCTGGTCGTCGTCTTCTGCAATCACATCATTCCTTCGCTGCTCTTCAACCGCACCAAGGGGAACTGGGCCGTGCGTCTGCTCTGGCTCATCCGCCTGCTGCTCTGGCTCATGTCGCCCATCACCGTGCTGGTGCGCTTCTTCTTCTCCGTAGCCTCGCTGGCCGAGGAGCAGACCACCCCCGAAGAAGAAACCGCCGTCGATGTCGAGGCCCTGCTTGAAGCCGGAGAAGAAGAAGGCATCCTCGAAGAGAACGACATGGACCTGGTGCGCTCTGCTGTCGAGTTTGGTGACAAGCTGGTCCGCGAAGTCATGACCCCGCGTCCTGAGGTCTTCGCCGTCCCTGAAACCATCACCCTCGAGCAGTTTCTCGAGTTGCTCCGCGAGCACGCCTATTCCCGCATTCCCGTTTACTCCGGCTCGCTCGACAACGTGACCGGGATCGCCTTCGCCCACGACCTGCTGCAAATCACCGACCAGGACGCGCGCACCCGCACCGTCGCCAGCATCAAGCGCCCGGCGGAGTTCGTCCCTGAAACCAAGCGCGGTTACGAACTGCTGCGCGAGATGCAGCGCGAAAAGCAGCATATGCGCGTGGTCATTGATGAATACGGCGGCGTCTCCGGCCTGGTCACCATTGAAGACCTGCTCGAGCAGATCGTCGGCAACATCGAGGACGAGCATGAGCAGGAGCCGGATGTGGAGCAGCCGCAACGCGAACCGGGCGGCGTGTGGGTGGTCCCCGGCAGCTTTCCCGTCGACCGGCTCCCCGATCTCTTTGGCGAGCAGCAGGGCCTCGGCGATCTCGACACAACGTACGAAGCCACCACACTCGGCGGCCTGGTCAGCGAAATCGAGGGCCGCATCCCCCTGCCGGGCGAAGTCGTCCTGCTTGAGCAAGCCGGCTTGCGCATTGAGGTCCTGGCCTCCACCGGCCGCCGCGTAGAGCGCCTGCGTCTCTTCCCCCTCGCCAAGTCCCCCGCGAGCGCCACCACCTGACCACCAAAACTCATAGCGCCACAATCGCAATGTACCGCCGGCGTCCTCGCCGGGGTCCCCGGCGACAGGTCTTCGTCGCTGGGGTGGCTGGCCGGCTTCTATGTAGCGCGGACGTCCTCGTCCACGCTCGACAAAGCCGCCCCTTCCAAACACCCATTTCCTGAACCTGAGAATTTGTTCCTGCAATTTGCGTAGGATTTACCGTGTTTGGCGCACAATAATTTCAGTACAGCCGGAAATCAATCTGCCAGGGGTGTCCGTTCTGAGCTTGAGAACCAAAAACTGAAATCAAAAAGCAGCTAACTCCTTTGCTGCCAAGATTCTGCAGCGAACTCCAGCAGAATCACATACTTGGAGCCGGAGCCGCAAGGCAACTCGTTGAATCCAGGGAATTTCCGCCCAGAATCCTGCCAGGGGGGGAGGGGGCAACGCGAATCTCGAGCGCAGGGTCCCCTCATCAGTCCAGCGCGCAATTCCGCGCCTTCCTCGCGCGCCACTCTTCGGCCGTAATTTCCCATATCTCCGAAGGCAGCCGCCCGCTCACGTAGTCTTTCTCGCCGAATCCGACCAGACGCATGCCCTGCTTCTCAGAGATTCGCCGCGAGGCCTTGTTGGCCGCCGCCTTGGCAACCCGCAGCACCGGAAACCCGAGTGCATCGAACCAGAAATCGTTGGCCCACGCGCACGCCTCGGTCATCAGTCCCAGGCCTTGCCACGGCAGGCCCAGCCAAAAGCCGCGATTGTCTTCTTCGCCCTTTACCAGGCTGACCAGCCCGATCAAGCCCGCCGGCTTAGCCGCCACCTGCAGGCCAAAGTGCCACGCCTCGCCGCGCTCCACCTGCGGCAGGGCAATCTCCCGGCAGTATTGCTCCGCACCATCGGGCGGGTAGGGCCAGGGCACGCGGTTCAGCAGGTGTCGGACCACCTTCCAGTGTGGAAAGAACTCCTGAATCCGCGGTGCATCGCCAATCTCCAGCGGCCGCAGGATCAGCCGTTCCGTTCTGCCCTCAAGATTCATGGCGCAATCATACCAACGCATTCACTGCGAATCCGCGATAATAGGGAGTCAGGAGCATTACCCTCTTTGAAATCTGGATTTGTAGCCATTCTCGGCCGGCCCAACGCCGGCAAAAGTACGCTGCTCAACGCCTTGACCGGCGAAAAGGTGGCTATCGTTTCCGCCAAGCCGCAGACCACCCGCAACCGCATCGCCGGAGTGGTGGAGGTTCCCGCGCGCAAGGGCGTGCATCCTGCCGCGCAAATCGTCTTTGTGGATACCCCCGGCGTGCACAAGCCCGGCTCGCACCTTGACCGCCGCATGTTGCAGGAAGTCTACGAAGCCCTGGAAACCCGCGATGTTGTGCTGGTGCTGATGGATGCCACGCGCCGCGTGCAACTGGAAGAGGCCGCCGATCTTAAAGATCGTCATCCTGAACGGAGCGAAGCGGAGTTGAAGGACCTGCATTTAGAGGGCGCCCCGGGTGCCCCTGGCCTCGATTCTGAGACCTGGGATATCTCGAAGGCCGTCCAGCCGGGTGCCCCTGGTCCCTCGCATTTGGGGACCAGGGATACCTCGAAAACCGACCAACCCGTCACTCCATTGCGAAAGAACGAGCGCACAAACTGGGCCAGCGAAGACGAGTTCCTCTTCGGCCTCATCCGCAAGGTGGATTGCCCGGTTTTCCTGCTGCTGACCAAAATCGACCTGGTCCCCAAAGACCAGCTTCTGCCCCTCATCGACACGCTGACCAAGCACTTCAGCTTTGCGCAGATCATCCCGGTCAGCGCCCGCAAGCGCGACGGACTCGACATTCTGACCCGCAAAATCGTGGATGCCCTCCCCACCGGCGAGCGCTACTACCCCAAGGATCAGTACACCGACCAGCCGCAGCGCTTCATGGTGGCCGAACTCATCCGCGAGCGCATCCTGGTTGAGACCGGCGAAGAAGTTCCCTACGCCTCGGCAGTGGTCATCGAGCGCTTTGAGGAGGCCGAGCCGCCAGCGCCGCCGCGCAAAAAAGGACAAGCTCCTGCCCGCCTGCCGCTCACCCGCATCGCCGCTGCCATCTACTGCGAACGCGACGGGCAAAAAGCGATCCTCATCGGCAAAGGCGGTTCCAAGTTAAAAGAAATCGGCACCGGCGCACGGCGCCAGATTGAGTCCCTGCTGGGCACGCGCGTGTACCTTGAGTTGCACGTGATTGTCGAGCCCGGCTGGCGCGAATCAAAAGGATTTGTGGAGTCGCTCGACTGGCGCAACCAGTTGGAGCGCCTTGCAGGAGAACAAGTCACCGAAAAGACTCCCGGCGAGGAAGAATAACCGACAGCACCGCGAACCCTAGCGCCCGCGCACCATGCCGCGCCCGTTGCTCTTCACCATGTACATGCGGCTGTCTGCCGCGCCGATGATGGAGTGAAGCGTGTTGCCATCGGCTGGCCCAGTGGCCACGCCCACGCTTGCGTTCACCAGCAGGTCAAGCCCGCTGCGGGTTTTAAAGCGGGTTTCCATCAGCGCGCAGTTTAGCTCGGTTGCCAAGGCCAGCGCGGCCTCGGCGCCGGTCTCCGGCATCAGAACCACAAACTCATCGCCGCCGTAGCGGAAACAGAAATCCTGCTTGCGGCTCAACTCCTGCAAACGGCGGCCCACGCGGGCCAGCAGTTCGCTGCCCACCAGGTGGCCGTGCGCATCGTTCACCAATTTAAAGCGGTCCAGATCGAGAAAAGCCAGGCTCACCGGCACCTGCATCGGGAGGCACCGATCAAGTTCCCGGGCCAGCACATCGTAGAGATGGCGCACGTTGTAAAGGCCTGTAGTGTCGTCGGTGATGGTGAGTTGCTGGATGCGCGCCACGTCGTGCGCGTTTTCGATTGCAATAGCCGCGTGGTCGGCCAGGATGTGCAGAAACGCGATGGTGTAATCCGTCATCTGCTCGGCGCGCGGATTGAAAATCTCAATCGCCCCGTGCGTGCCCTTGCGGCCCCTCAACGGCATGGCGATGACCGAACGCACCCGGCGCTGCTTGGCGCCGAATTCGATCTTCAGCCGCGGGTCGTCCTCCGCCTCGGGAACAATCAGCGTCTCGCCGTGCTCCACAACCCAGCCAGCCACGCCCTCGCCCACTTTCACGCGGAGATCGCGCAGGCTGGCTTCCTCCCCGCCGGCCGCAATTGCGTAATAAAGATCGTGGCGCTCCCGGTCAACCATCAGCAAGGCCCATAACTCGGCCTCGATAAAACGCTCCATGTGCTCGAGGATGGTCCGCAGGATGGTGTCGAGATCGAAGCTCGAGGTGAGCGACCGCGCCAACTGGTGAAACACAAGAAGGTCGTCCAGCGGAATGCGGTTTGCCGATTGGTTTGTCATGCACAGGCCGTTAGTTGGATTAGAGTAAACATTCTTACACATCCGGCGCTGTTGCCGGCCGGCCCGTCGCAACTTGAATCGAATCGAATCAAGCTGATTGCATCTGCCTGATAAATTTGACCTCTATTGAAGGCTGAAAACCCTATCGACCGGCGCGGCAACCGCGAATTGGCTAGCCGCCGATATGCACCATAGACCGCGATGGCTTGAGGAAACCCGGCTCGCCAATGTGGTGGCGCGCTTCCTTGCCTTGAACCGTGTGCGCAATATAGGCCCGCAGTTCCGCGTCGCCGGCGCCGGCACGCAGCCTCCCGTAGAGGTCGTGTTCCACCTGGCTGAAAAGGCAGGTGCGGATCTTGCCGTCTGAAGTGAGCCGCACCCGGCTGCAGGCCCCACAAAATGCCTGGCTGACCGGAGCGATAATGCCGATCTCTCCCACGCCATCGGCAAAGCCGTAGCGCCGCGCCGTCTCTCCGGCGTCGCGCGCCGGCAGTTCAACCAGCGGCAGAACTCGATCGATGCGCTCAATAATCTCGGCCAGGGGCACCACAATTTCCGGCGACCAGAGGCGACCCTCTTCAAGGGGCATGAACTCGATGAACCGCACAACGACGCCCTCTTCGCGAGCAAAGCGGGCAAAGCCCTCAATCTGGCTGTCGTTGAATCCGCGCAGCAGTACGCAGTTGATGTTGAGCGGCGTCAACCCGGCGGCCAGCGCGGCGCGAACTCCGCCAAGCACCGCCTTGAAGCTGCCCGGAACCCGCGTGATGCGCTCAAAGGTCTCTGGATCGACTGCATCCATGCTGACTGTGACCCGGTTCAGCCCGGCGGCCTTGAGAGGCGCTGCGAGCTTGTCGAGAAGGTGACCGTTGGTGGTGAGAGCCAGGTCCAGTTGCCGGCCCTCGAGCGTTTGCATGCTGGCCAGTTCCTGCACTAATTCGAGCAAGCCGCGGCGCAGCAATGGTTCCCCGCCGGTGAGCCTGACCTTGGTGATGCCCAGGCTCACAAAAGCTCTTATCAGGCGCAGATATTCGTCGATGCCGAGCTCCGGATATTGCGAGCCGCTCTCCCCATCCCGGCAGTAGACGCACTTGTAATTGCAGCGGTCCGTGATTGAAACGCGCAGGTCGTGGATTACCCGCCCGTGGCTGTCAGTCAGGCGCGGAGCAGCGGATACCGGGAACGTCGTGAGGGGAAGAGGATTCATCGACAATTCAAAGGCTATACCGTTTCCTGCGGAATTGCATTGACCGCGCGGCTCAAGCGCCCGAGGACTCAGGCGGCAGCACCAGGAACCGCAAAAGCTCGTCATTGGCATCGAGCGCCGGGTTGGTCTGCGAGCAGTCGATGCCGCCGTTGCCGTAACAGTTGCCGGCATACTGCCAAATCAGGATCGGACAGGGTGCTCCGCCGGCCGGCGTGACAAACGCATCGTTCCAGTCCGGGAAGCGGGTGCAGCCATCGTTCAGATACCGGGCCACCCATGCGCCGCCACAGTCGGCGCCATCGGCCATGGCCTGCCTTAGCGCCACCCAGGTCGCCGCGTCCTTTGGCTCGGCATAGATGCAAGGCCGCAATGTCAGCCTACCCCCGGTGGCGGTGCTGCTGGCGGCAGCAAGCGCCTGCGCCCAGCCGGTATAGTAGTCGGCAGACAGGCTTGGCTGGCCTTCAACGTCAAGGAAGATGTAAAAGACGTTGCCCTGGGTCACCAGGTAGTCGACCCCAAAGCTGGCCAGAAAATCCGCCGCGTTGCCTGCCGCGTCCGCCGCGCCATCCTCTGAGGTGCCGTTGACGCGGAGCGTTTGCCGCGCCACGGGCAACACTCGAATCCCGGAGGCGTTGAGCGCCGCGCCTTCAAGAGCATGGTGGTACTCCACGCTGCCTTTGGACGTGGGACTCGAAAAGTATCGGCCCCAGAATGCAGGGACAGCGCGAAAGTGGCTTCTTGCCAGGTCAATCAGGCCCTGCCCGCCAAGCTGGCTGGTAACAGGGGCTGCGCTATCCGCTCCGGGCAAACCGCTTGCCATTGGTGCCTCCTCTAACTATTGAAAACTGCCAGGTAGGTTGCTTTCCGCTGCGTCAGTCGATCCGCGGCGTTCCCTTGCGCAAAACGATGCCCGTAACGCCAAGAACGACGATCAGCACCAGGGCCAACGCAAAATAATAGGCGATCGGGTGCGCCCAGCCGGGCGAGTAGGTAAGGTCCTGACCAACCCACAGCAACAAAATGGTCGCGATGACCGTAAACTGCCCGGCAATCACCAGCAGGGTGTGTCCCAGGTCGCGCCGCTTGTCCAGCGCCTCCACTTGGTCGGGGGTAAGATTGCGCTCTTCGGGGGGAAGAAGTAAATTTGCCATTTTTCGATCTCCTGGCGGGGAAGTCCAGGGGACCTCCGGACCGCTCATATATTTGATTCAATCACATACCGATGCGCCCGCGCCAGCACCGGGCGCAAACCGCGCTTCCACAGCTAAGAATGCATGCCTTTCGACAAATCCCAGAACTTCACCGACATCGGCTCCAGCGTCTGCCGGCCCAGGTTCACCGCTTGCTTGCCTGCCGGACGGCAAAGTATCTCGCCCTCCATCGGCGCGGACCAAAGGTTCATCACAAAGAGAAGAGAGTTGCCCTGCCAACTGCGCAACGAAGTCCACAGGTTTGGGTTACTTGAAACCACTTTCAGCGGCCCGGCCCACTTGCTGAGCAGTGCCGTCATCATGCGGTTGTGCTCTCGCATGGCATGGACCCACCGGAATCCCAGAAAAATTGCCTCGCCTCCACCACCGGTTTTCAACGACCACTCAATAGCGTGGCCGGAGATTTCGTCCACGCCAAGTACTTCTGCTCCCTTGGGAGGCGTCTTTGTAATGAAGCTGGCGCCGTTCTGCAGGACGTTGATAACCCCGGCTATTGAAATGCGCGGAAAAGTCCCGGGGTTTTCTTCGATCACCGGGCTCTCAAGAAAATCGGACAAGATGGTGCACGGCCGCAGATTCTCGTCATACGCGGGAAGAACCGGGGCAAGCAGCACCCGCCCGCCGCTCTTGAGGAAGCGCACAATCCGCTGTTGCCCGGCGGCTGACATGCTCGACGAGCAAACCGCAATCACCGGCGTTGTCTTGTCTTCAACCCATTCGTCCGAATCAAGATTGCAAAAGGCTGGAGACAGGCTGGCGCACAATCCTGAAGTCAGCGCCCCCTTGCGGAAAAACTCCCATGCGTCTCCTGCTGAAAATTGAAACGCCGACTTGCCCTTCCAGTAGTTATCGGCGCGTGCCATGTTGAAGTCGAAGAGGAAGCGGCAATCATATTCGCGCTCAGCGTCTTCCAGCCATGGCCGCTCCTTGAGGAAGAGACCCAACTCCTTCTGCACTTCGTACAGCGGACGAATCTCGTTTTTGACGCCGATGGGCGCGATGTAATCGTAGATGTCCGTTGTCTGCCCGGTTCCCGGCGGATTCGGGCCGCCGGTGAAGATGTAGTAGTTGCAGCCCTTCATGCCCAGAGCCAGGTTGGTGCGGTACCAGGTCTTTGAGTCTTCCGCCGTTGGCGGCGGCCAGTCCGACGCGCTGCCCGAACACATCTCCCACACCGTTGGGGGAAACCCCATCAGCCGCAGCGCCTCAAGCGAGCAGAACGCGTCAATTGCCGATTGCGGGGTGGGATTGTTCTGCGCCCAGTTCTGGTCAAGGTTGTAGTAGTGGTCAGAACCCAGCATGAAACCAGGTCCAACCTTCTTCACCAGGTCCATGTAAAGCGCAACCATCTTGGGCCCGCCAGAGTTGTGAATCAAGGGCGTGTCAATACCCATCTCACGCATCCACCCGGCCAGGGTGGCGCCGTATTCACCAACCGTGGAGAGATAGAACTCGAAATAGTCCTTCTGCCGCCGGACGTCGATGACCGTTCCGGTTCCCGGCATCGCGATGGGCTTTACGGCGGCAAAGTCCGTATAACTCGTCCCATACATTTTATTTAACTCTGTTATATCTCCGTAACTGGCCTTCAAGTAACTTGGATAACGGCCGTCTTGCTTGCCAAAGCCCATGGAGTCGGGGTTGTAATCCAGCGACCCGAACCAGATATGAATTCCGGCCAACTCATTGTCAAGCTGAGTAAATGCAATCGGTCCGCCCTTGCTTACCGTGTACTTCGCGATAAGTGGGCATATCTGCCGGAACCAGCGATGCGCCTTCTCAAGAAACAGCGGGTGGATATAAGACACGGACCCGGCCATGATGGCTTTCCCCTTGATATCCACCGACTGCAATTCCGGATAATTTGTGCACAACCAACCCGGCAGGCCGTTGTAGTGAAGTTCGCTGTATTGATATGGACCCGGTCGCGCAATCACATACAGACCCATCTCCGCGGCAGTCTGCACAAAGCCCTCGAAGTCGTGAACCCCATCCTCGCCGCCAAACACAAACTTGCCTTCCACCGGTTCGTGAATAAGCCACGGAATGTAAGTGGCCAGGCAGTTACCGCCAGCGTCTTTAAATAACTGCATGCGGCGGCGCCAGTCGGCCTTGGGTACGCGAAAGTAATCGAACTCCCCCGAATACAGGTAAGCCGGCTTGCCGTCGATTTCAAAGTGATGCCGGGTGAATGCTACCGCCGGCATCTTCGCTGCCAAGGCAGAGCGGCCGTACAATGCAAGCCCGGCACCGGCAAGGCTGAGTTTCGCAAATTCTCTGCGGTTCATCGGAAGCCTTTCGCGAAGCAGCGTGCGCATGTTTCTGAATGATCGCACCATCATCCCAGATTGGCCCATGGTTCGCCATTGAATGCAATTTTCTTCAGGATTTGTTCAATATTTTGAACAGTGGCCAGAAGGCCACGTCGGTCAATGCGAAGGCGCCATTCTTTGTTCCGTCCAGCTGCGCGCAGTTTCGCCCGGCATGGGGCGGGCAATTAGATACCCCTGGGCAAGATCGCACCCCAGGCCATTCAGATAATCGAACGTTTCAGCGTCCTCGACACCTTCTGCCGTCGTGACCAGGCCAAGGCTGTGCCCCAGGTCGATAACCGATTTAATAATCGTGCGCGACTCCTGCGATTGCCGCGCGTTCATCACAAATGATCGATCGACTTTGATCTCTGAAAATGGCAGTCTTGCCAACTGAACCATCGAGGAAAAACCCGTGCCGAAGTCGTCAATGGATAACTGGAAGCCCTTCACACGAAACCTGGTCATCAGATCGAGAGAGAGAATCGGATCGGTCATCGCGCTGGTCTCTGTCAGTTCCAGAACAATGCGGTCCGAGGCCAGGTAATATTTGCGGCAGAGGTCAAAAAGGCTGTCGACCAGGTGAAGATCAACCAGGCTCTTCGCGGAGATATTCAATGACAATTTGAGCTCGCCTAGAGGAAAAGCGTTGCTAAACCACTCCAGGCTTTGATCGAAAACCTGGGCCGACAATTCATCGATCAACCCCGTTTCTTCCGCAATCGGAATAAAGCGGTCGGGCATGATGATGCCTCTGTCCGGATGCCGCCACCTGGCCAACGCTTCAAAACCCGCCGGCGCACCGCTCTTGCATTGGATCTTGGGTTGATAGGCCAGTTCAAATTCGTGGCGATCCAGCGCGCCCTGCAAGCCCGACTTCTCCACTTCAAAGTTGTCCGCGTCCGCCTTTGGCTCCTCCTCCGGAACCGGCGGCATGCTGCCTCTGCCATCCCCAACCAGCAGGTGCAGCGCCTCCTTCGAAATAGGCTTGGAGATGACCCCGACAATATCAAGACCGTGCTCCGATGCGGAGCGCTGTGCCGCATCCAGCACCCTGGTGCCCATTCCGCTGGATATGATGATCTTCGATGTGCATTTGCGCCCTGCCAGAAGGCGCATGATTTCAACGCCGTCGAGTTCCGGCATCACAAGGTCGATGGTGATGAATTCCGGGCTTAGCTCATCCAGCAGCCGGAAAAAATCCTCCGGGCGCGACACAAAGGCAGCCTGAAACCCAAGGCTCTCCGCAATCCACTGGATGGTCTGGCCGACGGCCGGATCATCGTCCAAAACCAGAATGCTTCTGCCTGGCATCAATTGCCTCGCTCTTCCGTCGCGACTAGACTTTATCCAGCACACTGCGGATTTTTCCCGCCAGTTCGAGCCGCGTATAGGGCTTGTTCAACAACAGTACATCCTTGTCCAGCAACCCCTGGTGAGCGATTGCGTTCTCGGCATAGCCCGACGTAAACAGCACCTTCAACCCCGGGGCAAGCTTGCACGCCTCCGTTGCCAGTTCCCGGCCATTCATTCCTCCAGGCATAACCACATCCGTAAACAGAAGGTCGATCTTTGCTTCGTCCCTCAGAACCTGCAATGCGTCAGTGCCATTGCCTGCTTCAAAAACCCGGTAGCCCAGATACTCCAACTGCGTTTTCGCAAACTCACGCACATGGGCATTGTCATCCGCCAGCAGAATAGTCTCTGAGCCTCTAAGTTCGCCAATCGGAGCTGGAGATTGTTGAGAAGGTTCGCTCTTCTGGTCAGCCCGGGGAAGGTAAATCTTGACGGACGTGCCATGGCCGGGCTCGGAATAAATCTTGATATGACCCTTGGATTGTTTAACAAAGCCATAGACCATGCTGAGGCCCAGGCCCGTGCCCTTGCCCACGCCCTTGGTGGTAAAAAACGGATCGAAGACGCGTCCCAGGTTTTCAGCGGTGATTCCGGTCCCCGTGTCAGACACCGCAACCAAAAGGTAATCTCCCGGCACGACTTCAGGGTTTTGCGCGGCATAGTTGGCGTCGAGTACAGAGTTGCACGTCTCGATGGTCAGCGTGCCCCCGCCCGGCATGGCGTCCCGGGCATTCACGCACAGGTTGAGAATTGCGCTCTCCAGTTGGGTCGGATCCACGGTCGCTTCGCAGTCCACGCACCCCTGGATCACATCCAGCGCAACATCCGCGCTTAAAGTGCGGCGCAGAAAAGTCTCCATATCCATCAACAGGTCGTTGACATTTACCGCCCGCGGCTCCAGCGTCTGGCGGCGCGCAAAAGCCAGCATGCGATGCGTCAACTCCGCCCCCCGCTGGGCGGCGCCTAGCATCATCTCCGCCATCTTGCCCAGGCGCGGATTTTCTTTCACTTCCTCGCCCAGAACTTCAGAGCAGCCCATGATCACCGTCAGCAGGTTATTGAAATCGTGGGCGATGCCTCCGGTCAACTGGCCAATGGCTTCCATCTTTTGCGCCTGGCGGAAGTTACTCTCAAGTTGACGCTGCTCGGTAATGTCGTGGAAGGTCCAGATTCTGCCGTAGTAATTACCTGACTTGTCCCTGACTGGCGCCGAATACCTGTCGAGAATTGTCCCATCGAGCAACTCAATCTCGTCCCGGCTAACTTCCTCCGGATGGGATTGCAGGTACTGTATCTTCTCGTCAAATTCGCTGGGATCTTTTACTAGGGCTGCAACGAATTTACGTTGCACCTCATCATCCGGGTTTTCATATACATGCCGGGGGATTTTGAATAGCTCGTTCAGTCGCTGGTTTTGCAGAATCTTCCAGCCCTGGCCGTCGATGACCAAAACGCCATCCAAAGCAGACTCCACTTGCGCCTCGAAGAACGCCGTCCGCCAACGCAACCGCTCTTCCGCCTTCCTCCTCTCCACTTCGCCGCGGTTCACCTCCAGCGCAAACGAAATGTCCATCGCCATTTCGTCCAGCAGCTTCAGTTCTTCTGCATCGAAGAATCCCAACTCGCCGGCATACAGGCAAAAGACGCCCACGATCTCCCCTGCGGTGCTGAGTGGAAACGCAGCCAGAGATCGATAGCCGTGCCGAACCGCATCTTCTCTCCACGGGCGGAATAGTTCGTGTTCAATGTCATTGCAAATTGAGTGTTCCCCATTGTGGAACGCCCGCTCCGCAGGTCCAACAATGTTCGGATTCCGGAGGTCAACCCTCACCTGTTCCAGATAACCATCCACCACGCCGCTCCATGCGACGGGCTCCAGAACATGGGTTTCGGGGTTCACCATCCCCACCCACGCCATCCGGAACTGGCCCTTCTCGACGGCTATCTTGCAGGCGGCCTCAAGCATCGCCTGCGTGTCTTTCTCCCGAACGATACATTGGTTGATATCGCTCAGAACCGAATATGTCCGGCTGAGCCGGCGAATGTGAGTGTCCGCCTGCACGCGAGCCGTGATGTCGCTGAATACAACCGCTACGTGATGCTGCTCCGGCTCGCCGACCTGATAAGCGCTGGCTTCAAAATAGCGGCCAAGGGCAGCGGATTCGTTGAAGAAATGCACCGGCTCGCCGGTGACCGCAACCTTGCCGTAAGTCTCGAACCAATGCCCTTCAATCGATGGAGCAAGTTCACGCATCCGCTTGCCGGCTGCGTCGTGCAGCCCGGTCTGCCTTTCAAAGGCCGCGTTCGTTTCCAGGAACAGGTAGTCGGCGGGCTTCCCTTCCGGATCAAAGATCATCTGGATGATGCAGAACCCCTCATCCATCGAGTTGAATAGTCCGCGATAAAAGAGTTCACTTTTGCGCAACTCTTCCTCGGCCCGCTTGCGCTCGGTAATGTTCATGCTCAAGCCGATGAGACAAACAGCCCGGCGGCTTTCGCCTTCGCCGTCGAAAAATGCCCGGCCATGCGATTTCAACCAATGAACGGAGCCGTCTGGCCAGATGACCCGGTGCTCCGTGCCCCACAGCCCGTTGTTGGCGCCGGTTAGCGCAGTCATTACCGCCGCATCTACGTTAGGTGCGTCTTCGGGATGAATGCGCTGGACCAGAACGGCCTGCGCGTCGACGTCATCAGGCTGGAAGCCGAATAGCCTCCGGCAATTGGCATCAACGGTCACGCCACCCGACTCCGGACGGAACTCCCAGGTGCCCAGCTCCGCGGCGTCAAGCGCCAGTTGCTTGAACTCGGACGCCTGGCGCACCCTGTCCTCGTCAAGCCGCCTTGCCCGCTCCAGTTCATAAGCCGAGATCGACCGCTGGCTTCGGCGGTAACGTTCGGCAAGCAAGCTTATGAACACGCCCATGGCGGCAAAGAAGGCCAGGGCAAAGGCATCTGAACCCCTCGCGACAGCAAAATGTCCAAATGGTGGAAGAAGAACATAGTCAGTTCCCAGCACCACCAGGGCGGTAGCCAGCAATCCCGGCCCCAGACCGGCGAGAATGGCAGCAATCATGATGGCGGGATAAAACGTTATATAGGTTGGCAGTTCAAGGTCGAGTCCCTGAACCATAAGCTGGCGCAGCAGGAACGCGGCAGCAACAACCAGCACTGCCATCGTGTAACGCGCGAAAGGTCTATCGAGCACTTCCCTTGAAAAGTACCGCATCGGGGCCCGCTATCCGGCCAATTCCACCCAGTGTAGTCTGGCTGGAAAATACCACTTGATTTCGTTAAGAGACGTGATGGATGTCACGGCATTACGGTGATCGGAAGGCAGGGTTCCGGTGGCTGCGAAACTCCATATATAAGACCGAACGCGAAGAGCCCGCTGAGGCAAAAATCTGTAAGACGCCTGTAAGTCGGACCTATTCCGACAGGAAGGCGAGAGACTGCAGTTGTGTGATTTCAAACGGCTTGCGGCAGCGAACATTGACGCAAGACAACTTGTCATCACGTCTTACCATGTAAGACTGGGCCTTGGCGAAGCGGGCGCGATCTCGTTCATCGGCTCCGCGCGGCACTTGCGGCCGCTTGCGGCGTACAACCCAAGTCACCTTGTACTCGCCCGGCTGGCCGCACTTGGGACAGGTAAGCGTATGCGTTCTTTGTTCCGTGGTCTCGTTGAAAAAGTCTTTCTCTTCCATGACGCTTCCGCTCCCCTGGCTCACGGTCTCGGCGACCCGGAACGATCACCGGCAACTCCAGAGCACTTTCGCTCCGGCAGAATTTATTACATACTCATCCTTGCCATGACGAAACGCAAGCCAACTCCATTTTCAGCCACCAAGGCGGTAAAAGCCAACGCCCGCGAACGCGTGGGACAACCCAAACCGGCGCGCGTGGTGGATACGGAACCGCGCACCGGCCGCGAAGCCAAACACAAACCCAAGCTCGACGAGTTGATTCACAAGGAGGAGTAGGAATGGCCAAAGCAGTAGGCGTTGGCGGTGTGTTTTTGAGGGCCCTGGACCCCCAGGCGCTGTCCGCCTGGTATGCAACCCACCTCGGCATCCCGTTGCAGGACGGCGGCTCGCTGGCCTTCGACGGGCCGGAGTCGATGGGAATGACCGTTTTCGCGCACTTTCCCCATGACACAAAGTACTTTGGCGAAGGGGCACAGCAATCGATGGTCAATTTCCGCGTGGACGATCTGGACAAGCTGCTTGAGCAGCTGGCGGCCGCCAAGGTGCGCATCGACCCAAAACGGGACGATTACGACTACGGCCGGTTTGCCTGGATATGGGACCCGGAAGGCAACCGGATTGAGCTTTGGCAGCCCCTGCCCACAAGTTGAGTACAGTCTCGCGGCAATCTCGATTAAAAGAAGTGAGAGACAGCGCGTGTAAGACGGGCTTCCGTCAAAAGCAGCGCTGTCTTA
The DNA here is from genome assembly GCA_903911925.1 of uncultured Acidobacteriaceae bacterium. Lineage (GTDB taxonomy): Bacteria > Acidobacteriota > Terriglobia > Terriglobales > Acidobacteriaceae > Telmatobacter. The sequence goes on along the minus strand of CAIWFH010000196.1, from coordinate 5,856 downwards.
CCTCGTCTTGCTGCCGTGCGACTTCAGCGGGACAAATGTAAGACACCGGTAAGATACCCGCTATTTGTGTAAGACGCTGTAAGGCCCCGGCAGCACCGGCTCCGCCGGCTTGTCCCCCGTTTCACCCGCGCCCGCGCTCACAACCGCCGTCCGTTTCGAATAAATCCGGAACTGCACCACCAGGTCCAGCATCACCGGAACCGGCTTCCCGTCTTTGACCGCTGGCTGGAACCTGGCTTTGCGAATTGAGTCCACGGCGTTCTCGTCGAGGCCAAAGCCAATGGGCCGACCAATGGCGACCTCTCCCGGCTTGCCGTCGGCGCCCACGAGGGTGTGATAAAGCGCCATTCCGGCCACCGCGTTGGCCTGCGCATATTCGTTTGAAGCCGGCTCAAAGGTTGAGAGCAGCCTGGCCTTGGTGTCAACAGTATTCTGGCGCAGCACGGCGGGGTCGCTGGGCCGGTAATCGGCCTTCTCGGAGGCGGCCTTGTAATAGAGCTTCCAGAAATCGGGCATGGCGGCCATCATGCGCTCGTCGAGCCCTTGGGCAAAGATCTGGTCCAGCGCTGTTTTGAGCACTGCTGCCGCGTGGGCCGGCGAAATGGTGGTGGTCACGCTCTTGGCGTCTGCCGGGCGTTCCGCCTCGGGCGCGGCGGCGATGGAGGCAGCCAGCTGGTCTGCCGGGGTCTTCTCGGGCGCCGGTGCCGCTGGAACCGCGTCTGCCGCGCTGTTGACGGGGGGCTGCGCCGCGGGGGCTGCGCTTGCGGTGGCCTTGTCAGGCGCTTGCACTGCGGGGGATGCCTCGGCTTCGCTTCTTTCGGGCAGTTGCGCGGGCGCGGGTTTCACCTGGTCCTTGTTTTTGCGGCCCCAGGGAAGATGCCAACTGCCGTCATCGTCCGCATCGTCTTTCTGTGCAGATTTCTGGCCGGGCTTCTGCAGCGCTTTCGGCTCTTTTGTCTTTTTCGGCGTAACAACGATTTCCCGGTCGATCGTGATTTTGACGATCTTCTTTTTGGGCGTGATTCTCACCCGGTCCAGAGCTGTGGCGGGGTCTTCGTACGGCAGCGCGCCCAAAAAATGCAGCCCATAACGCAGGCCTTCGAGTTCGACCTTGTGCTTGGTAAGGCGAACCTTGTCGATCTCGATGGCGCTGAGCGTGTAAGAGCCCTGCGGCGAGTGGCTCACCAGCCTGCCACGCTCGTCAAAGCTGAGCGTGTTGTCCAGGTAGCCGCCGCGCAGGTAGAGCGGCTTGCCCGCCAGTTGCTGGCGCAGTTGCTCCTCCGTAACGCTCTCTGCAGGCGAAAACTCGGCTGCCGGAGCGGTGATCGCCGCGGGCGTCGTTGCAGCTGCCGGAGCGGCATTTGCGGGCTCTTGCCCTTGTGATTTTGGGGCCTCGGCTGCGGCTGGAGCCTGGGGTTCAGCACCAGCGGTCGGCGCAGACTCGGTGGCGGGAGCAGGCTTTTCCGCAGGCTGCTGGGCGGCATCCGCGGCTGGGGGCGGGCCGGGCGCTGCCGGCTGTTGTGGAACTGCTGCCGGGGTGGGCGCCGGTGCCGACGTAGATTGCTGGGCCACCGACGGCAGGGTCAAAACCAGGGTCGATGCACCGGCCAAAGCGAGTGCGCCAAACAAGACCCACGCCGCAGAAAAACACCGTTCGCGCGAACGAATCAAGGAAATATTCATGGGGGACCTTTGAGCGTCACTTTAACAGCATTTGATAGATTTGTTTTAAAAAGGTCAGTGAGCTGGCTCACCTGGTGCCCGCGTCATGCTCTCCAGTTCGATGCAGTTTCCACAGAATCCGCCGGAAGAGCCTTAGAATCCGTCGCATATCGTTCCGGTTGAAGACGAGCCTGCGCAGCAGCAAGCGGAGGTCATGGCGGTTGGCCTGCTGCATGGAGCGGGGCGAGTAGTCGGCCGCTTGCATGACCTGCTCCACAAGTTCGGCAAGAATGTCGAGGTCTCCGGAGGCAGGGGGCGCGCCGGGGCTTTCAGGCACTGATCCAGTCTCGGGCGGCGTCGCCAGATCGCGCGCCACCAGTTCGTAGAGAGAAACCGCGACCGCCTGGCCCAGGTTCATCGATGGCTGGCCAGGGTCGGTGGGAATTTCCATCAATAATTGACAGTAGGAAAGGTCTTCCCGGCTGAGCCCATGGTTCTCCGGACCAAAAACCAGGGCCACACGTCCGCCGCGGGCCAATTCCGATGCAATGACCGGGGCCAGGGCAGGAAGCGATACCACGGGCTGTTCCGGCTTGCGGTAGGTAAGGGTTCCGGTGCCCACTGCCAGCGTGCAATCGGCCACCGCTTTGGCCAGGGACTCTGTCTCCCGGGCACCTTGGAGCAGGGCCGGCGCTCCGACGGCGGACCGCGCCTCGCGCCAAGGGGGGGCATAGGGAGAGACAACCGCCAGCCGCGACAATCCGAAGTTGGCCATGGCCCGCGCCGCCGCCCCTATATTCAGCGGGTTACGCGGGCGCACCAGCACCACGTGGAGCCGGTCGCGTTGGGCTTCTGGAAGCAAGACCCCATTGTAGAGCGGTGACCAGAAAGGGGTCTCTCAGAGCTTCTTCCGAAGGTATTCAAAGGCCAGGTAACCGATGGCTGCCGAAACCAGGGCGATGGCCATATTGGTGACGGTGAAGATATCAAGGAACCCCGCAAGCAGGCTCTTGCTGCGGCCATTTTGGCAGGTGAACTCGCCCATCAGCAGGTTTGAATAGAACAGGAAGACGATGGACGCGATCTCGATGACCGCCCTCCAGAGTGGAGTAAGACGCCGCCGGGCTGGTGATTTCCTCTGCATGGAACCCACAGCTTATCAGGAATTTAATTGCGGCCTATTGTGCATGAGCGGAGCCGGGAGTTCCAGGAGTGCCGCAGACAAGCCGACCGGCATGATCGGCCGCTATTTCTTCCGTTCCAAGGTTTGGAATTCCCTGTTTGCCAACACCTGGCAGATCATTCAACCGCATTTCAATTCAATTTCGCCCGCAATTGGCACATGAATCCATCGCCATGGTCATAATTGACCATTCTTTTGTCCTTTAAGCGCTTATTCTTTTGCAACTGACCCGTCAAAAGTTGGGGAGCGGAAAAGCTGCGAATTCTCAAACAGGCTTGTCTGCGCCCAGATCCATAGGAGCGATGCCATTTCGACGCGCAAACAGTGTCGCATCTTTGTGGTTGACGACGAACATGTCATCGCCTCCACCACCGCACTGATTCTCCGCCACTATGGCTTCGACGCCAGTTTCTTCACCGCGCCTCTGGACGCATTGAATGCGGCTCTTGCGGAGGCGCCCGACCTGCTTATCTCGGATGTTGTAATGCCGCAGCTGACCGGTGTTGAACTGGCCCTGCTTGTGCGGGCGCATTGCCCCCGATGCAAGGTACTTCTTTTCTCAGGACAGGCCAATACTGCCCACATGCTTGCAAAAGCTTTAGCTGAAGGCCACACTTTCGATCTTCTCGCGAAACCGATCCATCCCGATGCGCTCCTATGCAAAATTCAATTTCTGATTGAATGCGATTCTTGCTCGCGTGCCGGCCAGGCGGGTCCGCAAATGGGTCCTCAATTTGAGGGCTCCAGGTAGGGCAGGCGTACGGCCACGACGGTGCCTTTTCCCTGCGAGCTGCGGATTTGCATGTTCCCCTTGTGCTTGGACGCAATTTCGCGGCTCACCCAAAGACCCAGCCCCGCGCCCGGGTCTGTCCACGCGGTCACAAAGGGCTCAAAGAGGCGCTGCCGGATCGCGGCAGGCATCCCCGTGCCGGTATCGGCCACGGTGATGCAAACGCAGGCCCGGCTCGTTTTTCGGTCGTGGGTTGCGCACACCCTAACAAGCAGGCGCCGATGAACGGTTCCCTTCATGGCCTCGATCGAGTTTCCAACCAGGTTGACCAGCAACTGGCGAATCTCGAATGAAAAGCACAACAAAGGCCGATGCAGCCTGAACCGGCGAAGAGTCGTTATGCCGGAATGACGAATGCGCCCTTCATGGTGCGAGAGGGCAGAATCCACAATTTCGCCCAAATCGGATAGCGCGGCGCCTGAGCTTCTCCTGTCAAAATGCCTCCTTCCCCTGGTCATGCGTCCCACCCTGGTCAGTTCTGCCTGCGCGCGCGCCAGGTATTGGCGGGCCTCGGGCACCGAGGCGGCATACTCGGCCATGAAGAGCAGGTTTGAGACCGCATCCAGCGGGTTACCAATCTGGTGAACGATTGACTCGCTCAGCCTCCCCACGGCGGCCTGCTTCTCGGTTTCGCGCAGGGCTCTCTCAGCCTGTCGTCGCCTGCTGTCCGCCTGTTCGCGGTCCGCCATCTCCCGACGAAGTACCTTGAACGCGTCGGAGAGTAGAAATGCGCTCTCCTCCACCCGCTTTTCAAGATCGGCCTGCGAGGCGTAGGCCTTGTCGAGCGCAAGTACCGTCTGGTGAGCCGCTGAAGCAAATCGCGCCAGCGTCTGCACGATACGCGCGTCTTCTGAGTCAAAGCGGTGCTGCGGCGAGCGGGAGACAACCCAAAGGGTCCCGGCAGGCGTACCGTCAGCGGGCCACGGTGCCAGCAGGCTCTCGTAGATGCGTGGCTCAACCCCGCGCATCTCCGCATAAAAACGATCAGGCTCGCTAAAGAGCAGGACCTGGTTGCGCTCGATCACGGTCCCGCAGGGGCTGGCGTCGCGAGGCAGTGACCCGTGGAGATTTGAGGTTAAGCCGCCGGCGATGGCATGCCAGCGAAAAATGTCGCGCTCCGGTCCCGGCTCGAGAATACTGATGCCCGCCGAACCGGCGTGGCAAAGCTGCATCGTCAGGTCGGCTACTTTGTGCAGAACTCCGCCGGGATTGACTCTGAGTTCGTCAGCCAAATCGAGCATGGCCTGGCTTTGCGCTTCATAGTCCGGCGGGCGCGAGGGCCTGGTGGCCAGTTCTGAAGTAATCAGAACATCATCGACGCAATTCACGTTCGTGCTCCTGGCGTTGGTGGTTTCCATTTGCCTCTCCGGAGCCGCGACCCAGTTGGCACCAAGTTTTAACAGAAGACGCTAACTCGGAGTTTGCTCTAAGTCAGAGAACTGCAACGTTGACCTGTGAAAATCGTCAAACTTCAATCGGTCTAAAAAATGAAGAATGAGTGTGCGTCAATTGGGAGTGGGCTGAGGAGCGACCGGTTTGACCCGCTTTGGCCGTGGGCACTAGTTTGGAAGAGTACGGGGGACGTTGCTTGCGTTCCCCAGGCAAGGAGAGTGGATGCAAAGCAAAACTTCCCCAAGGACCTGGACCTGCTTCTTAACAGTAGTTGTGGCTGCGGCGGCCTGGCATGGCGCGCAGGCGCAGGATTTGAAGAGCTTTGAGCAGCGGATTACCACCAAGGTGCTGCCCAACGGACTGACTCTCATCGTCTGCGAACGGCCCGAAGCGCCGGTCTTCAGCTACAACACGTTTATCGACGCTGGAGACGTAAACGACCCCTCAGGGCAGAGCGGCCTGGCGCACATGTTTGAGCACCTGGCTTTCAAGGGGACCAGCGAGATAGGCACCACCGACTGGGCGTCGGAAAAATTGGCGCTCGAAAAAGTTGAGGCTGCGAACGACGCCTACGAGTCTGAGTACCTGAAGACTGTGGGCCGCGATCCGAAAAAGCTGGCGGACCTGGAAAAGGCCTTCGAGGACGCCCAGAAGGACGCACACAAATTCGTCCTCCCCGAACGTTTCGTTCCACGAACGGAAATCCGAGGCGGACCTTTTTGTCTCCCTCTGTGGCACGGGGCGAAGCTTCCCGCCCCATCCGCCACGGTCAAGCGCAATCCGCTTCAGCCCCGCAGCGCCTCGATCTGGCGCACGATGTCCGCTTCGG
>CAIWFH010000195.1 GCA_903911925.1 uncultured Acidobacteriaceae bacterium | reverse complement strand
CTGCGTGCCAGCATCGAGCACCGTTCCGGATTGCGGAGAGTAAACAAAGGCGCCGGCGGCTTTTGACGCGGCATTGAGTTGCGTCGCGCTCAGCGCGGTGCCGTAAGTGATGCCGGCCGGTTTGGCCCAGGTGATGGCGGGGGTTGTTTTGGGCTGCGCGATGCTGTAGGTTGCGACAGCAACTGCGCTTTGCATGCAGCCCTTCGCCACAGCCATCGCCTCAACCATCCCGGATGCGGAAACCGTTACCGGCTGGCTGTACACATTCGATGAGGTTGTCGGTCCGGTCCCGTCGGTGGTGTAGTAAATGGTCGCGCCTTGGGTCGTGTCGGAGATGGTCAACGATTGGGACGTGCTGTATTCCCCGCTCCCCACGCTAAAGGTCGGCTTAGCGGCGACCGGCAGGCCGGAAGAGGGAGTTTGATATTCCCACAGATCGTTATTGTTGAAGCCGTACTGCGGACCACGGCCCGCGCCGCCAAAGAGCCAAAGGTTACCGATGGCGTCTGTCCAGCTTATACCGTACCCCCGGCCACCGGGGACGTTTGTCGGGGTAGGAATTCCGAGCTGACCGTAGACTCCCGGTTGACCTTGAATACCTACGCACGAACTGCTTCCCGACATCCACGCCCACTCCCTGGTTGAAGGATTGAACTCCCACAGGTCGTTGAAGGGGCACCAATTGAAAGAAACATCATAGCTGTAGCCGCCAAAGAGCCAGAAATTGCCCAAGCTATCGCTCCAACTTATAGCGCCGGAGCGATTGCCGGGAGTGTTGTCAGCTTCGAAGTCTCCCGGCGCGCCGTACGAAGCGTCTTCCATGGTGCTATTCGCTCCACTCATCCATGCCCACTCTTTCGTGGACGGATTGAATTCCCACAGGTCGCTCAGATTCCTCCAGTTTTGGAGGGCATCGAATCCTTCTCCCGCGTAGAGCCAGAAATTGCCGTTGGAGTCAATCCAACTGGCGGCTCCAAGGCGGGCGGTTGGGATGTTGCCGGCAGCGGACGATCCCTCCGATCCATATACCCCGGGGTTGCCGCAGGTTGTTTTATACGACGCGCATCCCGCTGGGAATGTGCTGCTTCCGTCCACCAATGTCCATTGTTTCTTTTGCGGGTTGAACATCCAGAGGTCGTTATACAAGTTCATTCCCGCGTTGGTGCTGGCGTAGCTGTACTGCCCCCCAAATAGCCAGAAATTGCCGCTGGTATCAGTCCACGTGGAAGCCAAATTGCGGCCTCCCGGGGAGTTGCCTGCAGCTGGCATGCCGCAGATTCTGCCCCAGTAGCCGTTCGTACAGCTGACCTGATTGCCCCCTGCTATCCAGGTCCACTGGTTCGTTGCAGGCTGGAACTCCCATAGATCGTTGAGATTGCCAATGGTTCCCTGCGCGTCAAGGCCGAGACCCCCAAAGACCCAAAGATTGCCGCTGCTGTCAGCCCACGTTGAAGCCCCCAGGCGCCCGCCGGGAACATTTCCGGCAGCAGGCGTCCCGAGTGTGCCGTAGACTGCGGATTGGGCGCATGGATATTGATTGCAATCCAGCTTGCTGCTGCCGCTCATCCACGCCCATTGATCGGTGGAGGGATTGAATTCCCACATGTCGTTGAGATAGCCGGAGTTCGCGGTGGCATCCTGTCCCACTCCGCCGAAGAGCCAAAGATGGCCCGCGTTGTCGGTCCAACTGCTGGCCGATTCGCGGCTCCCGGGGGTGTTTCCGGTAGCCGACACGCCCAATGTGCCGTAAACAGCGGGCGCACCCCGGTGAATAGCAGCAGTGCTGCTGCCGCTCATCCACACCCAACCAAACGGGTCCTCGGCAGTGACCACCTGGCTCACCACGCTCGCCGAACTGCCCGTGAAGTCAGCGTCGCCACTGTAGACCGCCGTCAATGCATTCGAGCCCTGGGGCAGGGTTGTAAACGCAAACGTGGCGGTCCCGCCGCTGACAGGCGCGGTGCTCAGCACGGTGTTCCCATTCTTGAAGGTGATTGTGCCGGTGGCTTTGCCGCCAAACTGCCCTGATACGGCGGCGGTGAGACTCACAAGTTCTCCGTAGCTTGAGGGGTTCGGCGACGCAGTCAAAGTGGTTGTACTGCCGGCCTTGCTGACGGTCTGACTCAGAACCACTGAGGCGCTGCCGGCCAGGTTCAAGTCTCCGGCGTAAACCGCTTTCACTGAGTCTGCGCCCCCCGGCAGATCGGTTGTAGTAAAGTCCGCGGTGCCGCCGCTCAAAGACGTTGATCCCAGGGTCTTTGCGCCATTAATGAACCAGATCGTTTCTCCATCCGGCGGAGCGCCTTTTGTTGAAGTGATTGTCGCGGTAAAGGTGACCGGCTCGCCGTAAACCGTGGACGCCGGCGACGACTTCAGCGTTGTCGTTGTCGCGCCTTGTCCAAGAACCAGTGCGTAGCCATGAATGACGGAGTTCTCGTCGGCGTAACTGCCAACCAGGGTTCCAGCCGCATTCACGCTGAATGCGCCCGTTCCCTGCGAGGGCCCGGTTCCGGCCGCCGGCTCGTCAAAAGTGGTAATGCCACCCTTGGAAGTGCGCAGGAAGCCGTGGGCCACCAGGTCTCCATCGGTATAGATTCCCGCGATATCCCCGGCGGAGTCCATACCCATGCCAATTGTTCCGGCAATCGTGGGGCTGCCGTTGAAGATGCCGCCCGTCGGGGTTGAATTCACGATGCCGAAGCTGTGGATTGCGTTGAACCGGTCAAGTGCCCCCTGGAGCCTGGCGAGAACGGGCCTGGATCTTCCAGTGCGCTTGCCATGCGGGTTGAAGAACAGCGCCGTTCTGTCTTTGCGCTTGGTGCTCTTGTTCACGCGCCCGATCGAACTGCGGACAAAGGCCGGCAAAGCGGTAGAACCCGGTGCGTCGTAGGTAGTGATGGCGCCACTGGCGCTGCGGAAAAAGCTGTGTAACCCGTTGTTGGCGTCTGTAAAGATTCCCCCGATGTCACCGGCCGCATCGAGCGCAAAGGGATAAGTTCCCTGGCCGGTTCCGGTGCCTGCGCCCAGCGCGTCGATCACGGTAAAGGTTCCGTTGGCAGCGCGCATGAAGCCATGCACCGCTTCGTTCTGGTCTGCATACATTCCTTCAATATCGCCGGCTGCGTCGATATTGAGGGCAACCGTGCCCTGGCCGACGGCAGTGCCTGCCTTGGGCGCGTCGATTGTGGTGATGGTCCCCGAGGCCGATCGCATATATCCGTGGACAATGCTGTTTTGGTCGACATAGGTTCCGGCCACCACCCCGGCCGTATTGACTGTGGCAAACATCGTTCCCTGGTTTGCCGCCCCCTGGTTCTTGTTCGGGGTAATTGCGTCAAAGGTCGTGATGGTCCCGCCCGCGGTGCGCACAAAGCCGTGCGTCAGGTCACTCCCATCGATATAGATTCCGGCCGCATCCCCGGCAGAGTCGATGCTTGTCGGAATCGTTCCCTGTTTGTTGCCTTTTCCGGCGCTTGTCACGTCCAACACGGCCACCTTTCCGGAAGCTGCCGTGCGCAAAAAGCCGTGAAACACACCATTCGTGTCGGAAGTAACTCCGGCAACATCTCCCGCCGAGTCTATACCGATGGGAATGGTCGGCGCCTGATTGGTGCCCGCGCCTGCTACGGGAGCGTCAAATGAGGTGATTGTCCCGGCAGAGGTGCGTACAAAGGCGTGTTCCACGTTATTCGCGTCAAAGTAGATTCCAGCTATATCCCCTGCCGAGTCGATATAGATGGCAAACGTTCCCTGGTAAGTTCCGGCGCCTGCCGCGGGAACATTGATGATGGTGAATCCGGGCTTGCTCCCGCTTCCGCTTTCGGGCACAACCCCGATTCCCTGCGCAGTGCTTTGCGTACCTTGACGCGCCTTGCCTGCTGAGACAGCCTGGAACGATGCCGCCGCGATGAGTCCGGTTACCAACAGGGCCCGCACACACGAAACCCGCACTCCGATTGACATATGGCTCTCCCCAGCAGCCGACGCGGTAGGCTGGGGAACGGGCGCCGCAAGTCTTCGGCTGTAGAAAACAATATAGAGCAACTCTCTGAAGAAGGGTTAAGTTTTAAGGAAGGTCTCGTCCATGGCAAAAAAGATACTCAAAATCATGCTTCTGATTCCGGTTCCGAGTCATACGCCGCCGCTCAAATCTTGAGACTCTATGGAAATCTTGTGAAGTTAGTTAATTGTCGGGGCCGCGGGATTGGCTCATATTGACCTGGCTGGAGCCTGTCTTGTGTCATGCCGACTCGACAGCAATGACCTTCTTGCCGATCTCCTCGACTAATGACTCAAGCTCTGTGTGGAATGTCCTTCGCTCTCTTGCGGGCACTTCTTCAAGCAACTCTTCATAGGGCGTGGCCTCGCATCCCGGAAACGCGGGGAAGCCGGCAGTATCCGCCATTCTGCAACTCAGGCTGATCAGTTCCGCAATGCCCCAGGGTCCATCGTTCGTTCGGGGACTGTGGTGTTGGGCAATGGCAGCCTCGAACTCCGGCGGCAACTCCCAGTCTGCGATCAGTTGGCAGCCTGCATCGCAGTGATCCCATCCAAACAAATCTCTCTCGCCCTGCAGGATGCTGGCAGGCGTTCCGGAGTGGGTTCCAAGCAGAAGCGCATATTCTTTGGGGCGAATCACGGCCAGTGCCAGGCGGCCAATGTCGTGCATCACGCCGCTGGTGTAAGCAATGTCCCTGTTCATGGAGCCGCCCGACGCGAGTGCCTCGGCGACGAGCGCCACCGCCAAGTTATGGCGCCAAATTGCGCGCAACGAGGGCTGGCTCAGCGATTTTCCCAGGTAGGCGCGCACCCCAACCGTCAGGCACAAACCTTGCAGATGGTTCGCGCCCAGTACAGCGATGGCTTGCAGAATGCTCGTGGAGGGAAACCGTGGGGCATAAAGCGGCGAGTTCGCGATGGTGAGCACTTCGCTTGCAAACGCGGGATCGGCGGAAATGAGGTCGCTCAATTCGTGAAGTTGCACGTTCTCGTTATTCACAAGTTGCAGCACACGAACGGCAACCTGGGGAAACGGCGGAAGACGGAGATACGCCCAGGGATGACTTGGCCCCTCCGGCCATCGCCTCTCCAACGGTTTCATCGCGATCTCCTTTTGCACCGAAGCCCGCTGGCGGAATGGGCTGTTCGCACGGCCTGATTGGCTGTCGCCAGTTCAGGGCTCGCCAGGGCGCGGGGATCCCTGAATACCTGACCTTTCGGCCGCATCTTTGCGCCTCATGAGGATGCAGCGGCTGTGTAATGGGGGATTGGACCAAATTGGAAAGGGGGACGGGCGGAAGGCCTAAACGGGCGGAAGGCCGCAAGGAATCTGCGCCAGATCTTGTTCTTGGCGGCAAAGAAAGCTTCGGGAAAGCTTACCGCGCCTTCCAGGCCTTGCCGTCCTGGCTCACCCAAACCAGGTTGCTGTCGTTCACAATCTCAAAAGCGGGCGGGGCGGATTGAACGACGGCATCGACGGCCATGCTTCCTTGCGAGGCTTGTTGGGCCTGCACGCGCACGGCACGGCCGGTCCACTGGCGAAGCACTGGTTCCCACATCGCAACCGGGCTTTCTCTTACAAAAAGATTCCCCTCGGAATCGATGGCCACGGTGCGACGCTGCGCGGTTGCGATGGAGATTGCCGCGAGTCCGCTGGGTAACTGCGTGGCTTCTGCCTTGGGTAGGGCAACATCGTAGGGCATGGAGCGCACCAGGCTGCTCGCGATCGCCGCTTTGGCGTGGATGGCTGGCGCGCCAGAGGGAGCCATGCTTCGGGTGGCTTGCGCTTCGGCGGCGTTGGCCTTGAATCGAACTGGGGTTGTACGAGCCTCTCTGGCTTCAGTTGAAATCTGGTTCGCAGCAAACTGCTTTTGATCGAAAGCGGGCACGGGCGGCGTTGCTTGAACGCCTGGCGCATAGCCCTGCCCCGCGCCAACAACTTCACCCGCAACCTTGCCGATGGAGCCAGGCGAAGGCGCAAAGTCGCCGGGCGAATCATGAACAGCCGCAGGGCTCTTCTTACTGGCTTTTACAGCCGCATTAGGGACCGGTTGGGATGCCTGTGGCTCGGTCGCTGGTTGCTGCGCGGCGGGAGCGGGCAAAACCACCGGGGCGGGCGGCGGCGTCACGCGGGCCATCTCTGCCGGGTTTGGCCTTTGCCGCGCATAGTGGGCGATTACCAGAATCACTATCAGCGCAAAAGCAGCCAGTTCAGGCGCCCACGCCAGTCGCCAGTTCAGATGCCAGTTGCGGTACCAGGCGTCTGGGCGGATTGTTGCGGGCGCATCGGCCGCTGTGGCGGCTTGCTGCGCCAGGAAGACGACCTGCCGGCATTGGCGGCACGCCGCCATGTGCTCAAGGATTTGCGCCCGCTCCGGCTGCGGCAGAGCCTGTTCAATGAACGCGTTGAGGCTCTCGGCGTCGGGGTGAACTTGGGACTGGCGCGCTTGATTCATGGTGCTACCTTCTCTTGGAACGTCTCCGGTGGAGGATTTTGCAGCAGATTCTTCAAATGGATGTCGAGATCGCGCGGGTCCGCGCCCAGCGCCTCCTGTGCTGCGCGGCGGCTCAAGCCCGAATTTCCAAGATTGCGAAGAACCTGTTTTCTGATTGCGCCGATGGCGCGATGCAGTTTGCGGCTCAGCGTGGCCTCGTGCACGCCGATCACACTGGCAATTTCGGCATGGGTGCGCCCGTCGATATAGTAGGACGCCAGCAGAAATTGCAGTTCCGCATCCTGGCGGCGCAGCGCTTGTTCAACCGCATTGCGCAACAGTTCGAGTTCAGTCCCCAGGCCGCTGCGTCGCACTCCCGCCACAACTCGTCGAGCACAACCTGGCTGACGCCGCCCGGCGCGGCGGCAATGCCGTGCACGCGGGTCTCTTCGACGGATTGAGCGGGCGTCATCCCCACGCCCACAGGATACGCCACAAGCTGCCTGGTGAAGTCAAGTTCGGCGGGGCTGCTATACACTTCGTTCAATGAACAAAGCTGCCAGAAAGTTCGCGGGCTGGCTCCTGCTGTCTCTCCCCTTCACAGTGGCGCTGCTGTTTTCGAGCCGGTTCTCACCGCCTTTTTCGGCGCCCAAGAACGCGATTCTGGTGCTGACAGCATCTTTACTGGCGGCGCTCGCGCTCGTTTCATTTTCAGGTTGGAAGGCAGGGCGAGAAGCACGACCATTCTGGATGGCGGTGGCGGCATACGTCGCGTTGAACGCATTTTCCGCGGTGATTTCGCAGAACCCGTCCCTTTGTATTGGGAGCTTGGTGCTCCTTGTATGTGGAGTCCTGCTTTTTGCAGGCTCGCTTGCCGCGTTGGAAGGAACAACCCGAGCCGCCAACTTACATAATCTCCAGATTGCGATAACGGTTGCAGCTGCCTTGGTGTCTCTGGCAACGGTCTTGCAGTTCTTCGGGATGAACCCGTTCTACGGGCACCGAATCCAAGAAGATTCCGCGTATCGGATGCGCATGTACGCGACGCTGGGCAATCCGGATTTTGTGGCGACATTCCTGGCTGCCGCCCTCCCAGCTTCCATTGTCTCGTGTGTTACGGCTCGGCGGTCGCGCCCGGCTTGGATTTTGACCTCGGCGCTAATCGGGGTTGCGATTGTGGTGACCGGGTCGCGCGGTGGGCTGATCGCCGCGATTGTCGGGGCCGTGGCCGTTGCCTTTACACTCAGGCGCACGCGCGCATGGATACTGCTTGCCGTCGTGTTCGCGTGTGCCCTGGGTGTTGGAACGCATCTAAATTCGAGAAAGCCCTGGGAGAGTCTGCGTGGAAGGATATTTATCTGGCAGGTCTCGCCGAGCGATGGAGCTGCGCGAAGCGTTCTGGGAAGCGGACCTGGAACTTTCGCCCACGACTATCCTGCCCGTTTGGGGCAATTTTTCTCAAAGCCTGGAAGTGAACCACTCCTTCGCTTTGCCAGGCACGAGCGCCATGCACAAAACGACTTCGTTGAAGCATTGAGTGACACTGGATGGCTCGGATTGTGCGGTTTGGTGGCGCTGGTTGGATCGTGGTTTGCATTGGCAACTCGAAAGCTTCGCGCATGCGGCGACGAGGAGAAACCCGGGGTAGCTGCGGCTATCGCTTGTGTCTCTTCGCTTTGCGCGGCATCGCTGTTCGATTTCCCCATGCATCGAGCCGAGACCTGGGCGCTCTTTTGGATCTCGATGGCTGTGCCATTGGTTCCTTCGACCTGTGCTGCCGTCCCCCAGCCTCGCCGGGCATTGCTGAGATATGCCGGAGCAGCATTGTTGCTGATTGCCGGAAGCTGTTTTGCTTTTGCGCCACTGGTCGCCAGTTACGAGTTAGCCAAAGGCGAATCCGAAGAGAATCAGGGGCGCCTGCAATCTTCGCTGCAAGCATACCGGTCTGCATTGCGGTGGGAACCAACTTCGCCGGATGCAAATTTCGACCTGGTGCGCACAGCGGCCAAGGGAGGCGACTTCGCTGGTGCTCTGGCGCAATCAAGACTGGCCAAACAGTATGTCAACGAGCCCGAGTTATATATCTTGCGCTCACGAATACTGCAGCTCGCAGGCCAGGAGAGCGAAGCCCGGCACGAAGTCGAGGTAGCCGTCAAATTATTTCCCTATTCGGCGGATCTGCGGAATGAAGTTAATTCTCTTTCCGTTGAAGAAACACCGAAGAAAAGGTAGCCGCTGATTGCTTCCGGTGTCACAGCCCTTCACAGACTTGCCAGTGTAGAATTCCATTGCAATCTCAAATACATCCTTAAGGAGAACCACTCGTGCGACTCAGCAAGATTCAAGTCGTCGCTGTCACTCTCGTGTGCCTGTTCATCGCCGGAACGGCACAGGCCCAATTCGGAAAACTGAAATCGCTTGGAGAGAAAGTCGGTGTAGTATCCAAAGACGATAATCCGGCGAAAGGGCCTTACGGAGAAGCCAAGGCGTCGTTGGCTCCCGGCGTACAGAAGGCCAAGAGCGTTGACGTTTCGCGTCAAAGCGGTGGAACTCCGGAAGCCCGCGCGTCGCACCCATCTGGTGGGGCAGGGGAAGCCAATATCGCCGCGTTTGAAAGCGGACGCTCGCAGGATGTCTCGATCAGGGTTTCTCATGTCGACGCCAGGCAATTTGACGCCGTGCGAGGCTACAGCCCCTGCAATAAGCTCACAAATTTCCAGATACTTTCTGCAACGCAGATGAAAGTTACGATCGATCTTTCGGCGTCTAAGTCTGGCGGCACGTGTTCGCTCTACTTCCGTTCCGGCGGAAATACAGTCCTCTCATCGGACGTTTCAATCAAGGCAAAAAAGTAGCGCCGAACGAAACACACGGAATGAAGAATTAGGGGCTTACAGCAATCCACGTTCTCGCTGTTGCCCTGGTTCGGCACGAAGCATACTCACCACCGGCAGTGTCTACCTGTAATTTTCCAGACGCTGCCGGCAGACCCGCCTCCCTCCCCTTGCATTCCCCCCGCCGTATAGGACCCCAAATTTTCTCCCCAAAAAAGCTGCAAGAATTCTGCGGCACTGCGTTCCTGAGTCATGAGCTGGTCGGGTGCCTACCGGCGATATATCAGGATTGCCAGGCGAAATCCATCCGGAGTATCGCGTGGCTGTACGCGATTTGCCTCGGATCGGCAACAGGAGGTCTTATGCGATTCGCCGCTGTTCCAGGGTTCATGGTTCTTGTGGGTTCGCTCTCCTGCGCTGCGCAGAATGCGACGCAGGGCGGCTAAACACTAAGCGCTTGGGAACATGCTTCCGGAACTTCAGTGTGTCCACTCGCGATGCATGTCAGGAAAGGTGTGGGCAGCGAGATGACGTTGGTTGGCAGGGATGGCGTGCGGGCGAAGGTGTTCGCGGCGCAACTGAAGCTCATCCTTAAAGAACTGCGCACCGCAGCGCCCGACCGGCGGATGGTGAATGCCACTGTCACAGTACATGGGTCGAATGGCGCGGGACAGATTCTCCCCACAGATGACCATCCTGGCCGACCGGCTGAGGTGAGCAAGTCGCTCACCGTGCGTTTGGCCATGAGCAACGAAGCCGAAGTGTCCGGCGATCTGCTGCTGCCAGGCTTTACCGCGGCTTTGATGGTCGATCTGGATTCAGTGACCTACGACGACGGGGCCGTCTGGAGATTTTCCCGCAATTCGGCTTGCCATGCAGCGCCGGATTTCCTGATGCCCGTAGGCGGCTCTTGATCAGCGGCATTGCCTCGTTCGAAGGCCGTCAGCTTCGGAGTGCCACCGCGCTAGGTTCTCTGCCCCATCCGCGCCAGGCGCGGCACTGCGATCAGCGTGACGGCAAACACAAAGATGGATGCGGCGATGAACACCAGGTGTCCATGGCGCAGGTCTTCAAACACCAGTTTGGCGGCGACAAACACCAGCGCAGCGTAGGCAATCCAATTCAGTTCAACCCGCTGCCAGCGTGAACCGCAGAAGGCAAATGCAAGAGCCAGTGCGCAGCTGACAAGGGTACGGACAAAAGCGACGTGAAACGCATCGGCGGCGATGCCGAGCGCAAACATGCCCTGGACAAGCAGCGCTGCAAAGGCGCAAACCGCCAGCACGGCGGGGATAAGTTGAAGCAGGCGCCAGCTGGTCCCTTCCGCATTGAGAGCGCCAGCAGCCGCATAGCAAGCCGCGGCGAAGGCAGCCACCAAGCAGACACCCCAGTTGGCGGCGGGCATTTTCCCTGCGAGCGCGTTAAAGGCATACGCGGGCAATCCGGAGGCAGCGGACGCCGCGACCAGGTACAGCAGGCCTTGACTCTGAAGCATTGCCCAACCCTTCCGGGCGCCAAGTACAGTGGCGGCCAGGGCGGCGGAGCCAAGCAAGGCAGCGAGCCAGTTCGGCGGCAGAGTCAGCCAACTTCCTGCAAGCAACAGCGCCGCGCTCCATGCGGCAAAAACGCGCAGATTGCGCCGCTCCGCCTGGCCCCGAAGAAAGACAAAAAACAAGACATACGTTGCAGCCGACAAGGCAAGGCAGAGGCCTCCCAGCATGGCGGCGCCGGTGCCGGGCACAAAGTAGAGCAGGCTGCTTGCGGCCAGCACAAAGGCGATCAGGGTTTGAATCGTCTCAAATGCGGTGATCTTCCGCTTCTGCAGAACTGTCCGCAACGTCACGCTGACTGCATAGATCAGGAACAGCAGGAATGCCGGCCAAAGTAGTTTGGCTGCGCCAAGCGGGGGATAGTCCGCGCGCGTGCTCTGGGCACTTGAGTAGATCAAGACGAGGGCCCAGATGGCCACGTCGGCCGCCGCGGCCGCCAACGGCCTGACGCTCACTTCGTGATTGCGACCCGCAGAGAGTTCGCAGGTCAGGACCATCAGCAGCAAAGCGGCGATGAAGGGCGGCATGTCGTGCGTAGTCACCAGCAAGGCCAGGGCCACCAGGGCCGCAGTCGCATTCGATACCCAGATGACGGGAGCGAGATCTCGCTTCCATGCCAAAACCGTGGCCCCCATCACGAATCCGCACAGAACTCCAGCGGTCATCGGCGGCGACAATACCTTGAAGCGCAGCGTGAGTTCCCAGAGCATGGGGCCGAGAATCAGCGCGGACGTTCCGGCATAGATTGTGGAGGCCAGCCACTCGCCGGCTTTGACTCGCGCGGACCAAGCCAGCCAGAAGATGGCGTAAGCAATGGCGACGGCGGCGACCGCGAGTTTGGGCAGAGCGGTCTGCTCGGCCACTGCGCGCAGCACATAGGCTCCGGCAATGCCCAGCATGGCTTTGCCCAGCACTGAAAAAATTCCACCTGCCTGGGCGAAGGGAAGCGCGTCAGCTGGCGGCGCCGCCTGAGGCGCGTATTCCACCGGCTGGATCACTGGCGTCTCGGACGGGTGCTCGAGGGCGCAGACGCGCCGCTCCAGCATGTCGAGCCGCGCCGTTAGCTGTTCCAAGGTGTCGGGAAGAACTTCCATTGCATCCACCCGATTTCAGTTGAGTCGCTATCAATCGCCCGCGGTTGCGTGCGTGGTGTTCTCGCCCCACGGAGGCAGCAGCTTCACCAGCACCCACAGGAAGAAGAGCGGGAGCAGGGTGAGGAAGATGGCCACCAGCAGGCCTTCTTTTGAAACCAGGCCGATCTTGTAGGTGGTGAAGCCGAGAAAGCTCTTTGAGAACAACTGGCCCCCGATCACCACATTCCAGCGCATGGCGAAGATACCCATCAGTGTCAGGCATCCGGCCACAGAGTAGATGCGCTTGCGCGCAATCTCTGGCAGCTTGACCACCTGCGTAATGCCCAGCAGGATTATCGGCGTAAGCGTGCCCAGCATTATTTGAATGACGATGTGCGGAATAAACAGCTGGGTGTGGACCAGGAAGTTGAGGCTGCGGAACGACTCGTCTGCCTCGTAGATGCGGTGAATCAGGTCAAGCATCTCAAGGCTGAAGTCGATGATGAAGATGTAGAACAGGTACATGGCGATGGTGTCTACGCAGCGGACGTCGATCTTGTGCTTGCGGAGTTTTGTGATGGCCATGTAAAGCAGCATCACCCCGGCGATACCCGACACCATGGCGGAGAAAATGAAGACCACCGGCATGAGAGGCGAGGACCACCAGGGATTTGCCTTGATCGAACCAAAGATGAATCCGACATACCCATGCAGCAGGAAGGCCGAGGGAATGCCGATGAGTGTAACAATCCAGCCGACCCGCTCATCGATGGCCAGCGAGCGCTCGCTGATGTTGGTTGAGCCCAGCGTCATGATGCCGTAAACCATCCGCAGCAGGCCTTTGGAGTTCTGGTACATGAGAACGATGTCGCGACGGTAGTCGAGCCAGATTTCCAGCACCAGCACGGCCATCAAATACCACAGATAGACATAGCCGAACATGGCCATGGCCGAGGTGCTGTGCGGCGTGAAGTACATCTCCGGCGAACGCTCCGGGTGGCCGAGGTGCAACTGAAGCGGCAGCGGCGCAACGAGAAGAAACGCGAGAGCCGTGAGCAGGGCCAGGCGATATGTTGGCTTGACTGCCGTCACATTGAAAACCCGCTCAAGCGACGCCAGGATAAATGCGCCTGCCACCAGGCCCGTGATGAAAGGGTACAAGACAATCAGCACGCTCCACTGGAGCCCGATCTCGTTCGGATACATGAAGCCTTCAACACCGTTCATAAACTCAGCTCCTGGCTGCCCGCTTTTAACTGTTAACTGTTCACTGTCATCTGTCAGCTGCTTTTTACCGCACCGAACCGTCGAGGCCGTTATAGAAAGCCTTGGCGCCGGTGGCCATCTGCGGCTTGAGCACCTGCACCGCATGCGTCTTGAGGAACTCGTGAATAGGGTCCTTGGGATCTTTCAAGTCCACCAGTTGACGCGCCCCCGTTGGGCAGACTTCGCAGCACGCGGTTGTCAGGCCCTGGGTGATGCGGTGGTAGCAGAGGGTGCACTTGTCTGCCACTTCCTTCTTGGGGTGAATGTAGCGGCAGCCATACGGGCAGGCCTGCACGCAATAGGCGCAGCCAAGGCAGTACTTGGGATCGACCAGCACCACGCCGTCCGGAGCCACAAAGGTGGCGCCTACCGGGCACACCTGCGTGCAGGGCGAGTCTGCGCAGTGGTTGCACATCTTGGGCACGAAGAAGTACTTCTTGCTGTCCTCGGCAGCCACCGGGAAGCCGTTCTCACCGCCTGCGGGCGAGATGACTTCGGGCTCGGTCATGTTCTCGTCGGAGACGTGGTAGCGCTCAACCCAGGTGCGATAGAAGCCTTCAGGCACGTCGTTCTCTGTGCGGCAGGCGCGCACGCAGTTGCCGCAGCCGATGCACTTGGAGATGTCGATCAGCATGCCCCACCAGTGTTCGGTCATCTTGTAGTTCGGCGACTGCTCGGGGGTTTCGGCCAGCACAAACTTCCATGCAACCGCGGCCGCGGGCAACAGGACAAGCATTTGACGACGGGAAATGTTCATTTCGCACCTCCCGCATCGATGGCCGGATTATGCGGCTGATGGCAGGTTTCGCAAGGCATTCCATTGGAGTGTTCCGCGGGATTGACCTGCGGAAAGCCTTTGGGCTTGGCGGCGCTGGCCGTGTGGCAGCGTACGCACAGCGTGGCGGTATCCGGCTTCACAGGCACCACCGTCGATGGGTCGTCGGCATGGCGCAGCACCGCAGGGTCGGGCGGAATCGCCTTGCCTACCATGACCAGGAATCGCTGGTAAAGCCCAGGTTTGGGCTGCTCCGGTCCGGCCACATGCTGGTAAAGAGCGCCATGGCAGGCTTCGCAATTTACATGCGCATGCTTGCCCGTCTTCTTTTTGTCGGCAATATCGGAGTGGCATGTCTCGCAGGCGTCGTGCCCAGCGAACTTTGCCGGGTGAGCGGCAATTTCGCCCATCGCGGCCCCTCGGTAGTGCCCATATTGCCCAAAGCTTTTGGGGACAATGTAGTGGCGCACCACCAGAAATATCAGGAAGGCGAGGACAAAAAGCCCCGCAAACCGGAAAAGATGTCCTGCATCTTTCAATCCACTCATGAAGCCCAATCTCCGTCAGCCACGTGCAAGCAGGTTCCGCGACGCTTTCAATGTGATTTGGAACACGTCTTGTAGGCTTGACCGTATAGGAATGAGGCTAATTACTGTATGTGAGGTAAATCACATACGACTGTGACGAGGAGCCCCCAAACGTTTGCTCGCTCACTGGTGAGCTGGGCGCCACCCCTGCCTGAAAGCGATACGATGATGTTTTGGGGGAAATCATGCCTAAGATTCTCGACGGAGTTGCGATTGCGGCCGCCATCAAGCAGGAAGTGGCCGAACAAGTGAAAGTGCTGGCAGCCGGGGGCGTTCGGCCCGGGCTGGCAGCAGTATTGGTGGGCAACGTGGCCGCCTCGCAGATTTATGTCCGCAGCAAGGTGCAAACCTGCGAGGAACTGGGCATCTTCAGCGAGATGATTACGCCGCCCGAGGACATCACGACCGAGGCCATGCTCGACCTGATCAACGCGCTCAACGACCGCGAAGATATCGACGGCATACTGATCCAGCTTCCGTTGCCCAAGCAGGTTGATACCAAGGCGCTGCTCGATGCGGTCTCTCCCGCCAAGGATGTGGACGGTTTTCATCCCGTCAACGCTGGACGCTTGCAAGCGGGAAGGCCCGCGCTGGCGCCCTGCACTCCGGCCGGCGTGATCGAGATTCTGAAGCGCAGCGGCATTCCCATCTCCGGGCAAAATGCAGTGGTGGTGGGCCGCAGCGATATCGTGGGCAAGCCCGCGGCCATGCTGCTGCTGCACCAGAACGCCACGGTAACCATTTGCCACTCGAAGACGCGCGACCTTGCCGCCGAGACGCGCGAGGCCGACATTCTGGTGGCCGCAATCGGTCGCGCCGGCTTCATTACGCCGGAGATGGTGAAGCCGGGCGCAACCGTCATCGACGTGGGCATCAACCGCATCACAGACGAGGCGGAGTTCTACAAGTTCTTCAAGGGCGATGCAAAGCGCGAAGCGGCCTTTGCCAAGCGCGGTTCGACGATTGTCGGCGACGTAGATCCCAGGGCATTCGAGGTGGCCGGAGCGTACACGCCAGTTCCTGGAGGCGTGGGTCCGCTGACCATTGCCATGCTGATGGCCAACACCGTGCAGGCTGCCAAAATGCGGCGGGGGCTGTAAGCCGATGTTGCGTGTCGGCCTTACCGGCGGGCTTGGAAGCGGCAAGAGCACCGTCGCGGGCTTTCTGCGCGCGCTGGGTGCTGAGGTCATTGAGGCCGACGAGCTGGGCCGCGAGTTGATGGAGCCGGGGCACGCGGTCTATGCGGAGATCGTGCGCGCGTTCGGGCCTGAGGTTGTCAGTCCCGACGGCCGGCTGAACCGCGCGCGGCTGGCTGAACTAGCCTTCCAGGGCGGACGCATCGACGACCTGAATGCCATCGTGCATCCGGCGGTGATTGGCGCGCAGCAGCGCTGGATGGCAGCGGTCTTTGAGCGTAATCCAGCAGCCGTTGCGGTGATTGAGTCGGCGCTGATCTTTGAGGTGGAGCGCGATGCACGCGCCCGCGGCGAGCGGGAAGGCGTGCTGGCCGATTGGCGGCGGCGCATTGACCGCGTGGTGGTGGTTACTGCAGCCGACGATTTGAAAATTGGCCGCTACGTGGAGAGGATTGCGCCTGGACACGAGGCTCGCAGGGCTGCGGAGGCCGATGCGCGGCGCAGGATGGCGCACCAGATTCCCGATATGGAAAAAGCTGCGCGCGCCGATTATGTTATTGATAATAATGGCGATATCACCTCTCTCAAGGCGCAGACCCAGGCATTGTGGCAGCGTTTGAAAGCAGAGAGCAACAATTTACTGCTGGATGAGTCTTTAGAATAGAGGTTGGCAGCCGCGCCCTTCCCCAAGGGAACCGGGCCGCGACAGGGCCGTATCCAATCCAAGGAAGGTCACTCAGGTTTCCAAGTTATGAAAATGCGCCGGTTTCTACTGGTTCTTCTGCTGGTGGGCGGGTTCTGGTATCTCACCACGCATCTGCCCGCGGGTCTTGGTCATTGGTCGCTGGTTCACACTGGCGGCTCCGGTTCTCCGCTCGAACTTACCGAGGCTCAGGCTGCGCCCGCCTATGACGCCGAAGAGCAGAACAACATCGCCATTTACAAGCGGGTGCTGCCTTCGGTGGTGAACATCACTTCGAAGTCGCTGGTGTTCAACTTCTTCTACGGGACGGTGCCGCAGGAGGGCCAGGGCTCGGGATTTGTCCTGGACAAGAGCGGCCACGTGCTCACCAACTACCACGTCGTTGAGGGCGCCAACCGCGGCATCCAGGTGATGCTGAGCAACAAGCGGCCCTACGCGGCAAAAGTGGTGGGCACCGATAAGGTTCATGACCTCGCGCTGCTTCAGATTGAAGCGCCGAACCTGGAACCGGTGACCCTGGCCGACTCCGGCCAACTCTCCGTGGGACAAAAGGTCTATGCCATCGGCAATCCCTTCGGCCTCAACGGCACCATGACGCGTGGCATCATCAGTTCCATCCGGTCGATTCGCGGATCTGAAGGCGCGCCCATTGAGGACGCCATCCAGACCGACGCGGCCATCAATCCCGGCAACTCTGGCGGGCCGCTGCTCAACTCGCGCGGTGAAGTCATCGGCATCAACACCATGATCGCTTCCAACGGCGCGGATCAGAGTTCGGGTATCGGCTTTGCCATTCCCATCAACACCGCCAAGGCCGTGCTGGCCGACCTTACACGCTACGGTCGCGTGAAGCGTCCTTCGCTGGGCATCGTGTCGTATGCAATTGGGCCGGACCTGGCTTCGCAGATGGGACTGAATGTGGATCACGGCGTGCTGGTGCAGAAGGTAGTTCCCGGGGGCGCTGCCGAGCGCGCCGGACTGCGCGGCGGCAACCAGCAGGCCTACGTGGGCAACACGCCCATCATGCTGGGCGGCGACCTGATTGTGGGCATCGACAATCAGGATGTAGCCGACCCGCAGGACATCAACGCCATGATGGACAAACACCAGGCGGGCGACACCATCACGGTCACCATCGTTCGCGGCGGCAAACAAATTACGTTCAAATTGATTTTGGGAGAGGCGCGGGGAACAAGCACCTAGGTTGCGGGCCCTCCCCCCCCCTGGTAGGATTCTGGGGGGAAATTCCTTTTTTTCATTGAGATGCGGCGGGCGGTTCGCTCTAACTTCGTCATTCTGCTGGGGTTCGCTGCAGAATCTTCAAAACACAGGGGTTAGTGGGTTAGGGGTTAGTGATTAGTGGTTAGTGATTAGCAGGGCCGCTCCACGAAGGGAGCGGCCCGCTTTGTTTGCGCTGCACTAGAATCCCGCATGCACCTCGATCGACTCAGCATGGGCCAACTGGACCCGGGCCAGCGCGACCGGTTCGCCATAGTGGGCGGCCACCGTCGCGGCGGCTTTTTCTTCGTCAAAATACGGCTTGGCCGCTGAGAGCTTGATGCCGGCGTGCGAGGACATCTGCGCCACCGCAACTTTGCTTGAGATCGATTGCACAAGCGCCAGAATCGCACTGGCCACCGTTGCAACCGCCTGGATTGCTGTCAGCGCATGTTGCTGGCTGGCGGGATTCATGATCTTTGCCGCTTTCAACAAAGCCGCGTTAACCTGCTGCTGCAAGACGACGATCTGGGCCTGCATCTGCGCCAGTACGCCTGCCGAAGGATTGGCCAGGTAGGCCTTGGCTTGCGCCACAAGCAGGTTTGAGGCCGCGTCGAATCCGGCTGTTGCGGCTGCAAAAATCGGCGCGTCAATAGGAGCCAGCATAGCCGCGGTCGAGTCCACAGTGGCCACCGCACTTTGCAGGGCCGGAGTCCAGTTCACGATGTCCTGCGCCACCGTGACGCCGGAACAGCCGCTGACAAAAGGAAGGGGAAGCAGTAGAGCGATCAGCGCCCACGCGCCGAGTTTGGCGGTTGTGCCCGATACCGCCGTTGTATCCGCCGGGTCACGGGCCAGCAGGCCCAGCAGCGCGGCGGCCAGTCCGCTGACCAGCGAAACAACGGTGCCAGATCCCGCCGAGCCCAGGCTAATGCCCTGCTGCGAGAGCACGCCGCCAATGGTGACGATGGAAATCAGTAGCCCGGCTGCCGTGGTTTTTGGATGATTCCAGATGTTCGAGATAGCGTTCATTCAACAAGCTCCTTCGACGAGTG
This sequence comes from uncultured Acidobacteriaceae bacterium, assembly GCA_903911925.1. Classification (GTDB taxonomy): domain Bacteria; phylum Acidobacteriota; class Terriglobia; order Terriglobales; family Acidobacteriaceae; genus Telmatobacter. The sequence goes on along the minus strand of CAIWFH010000195.1, from coordinate 21,228 downwards.
CGTTGCGCTTTGAGTGGTGGTTCGCGATGCGCCGTGAAATGCGGTGAACCGCCAGCGGCGGGTGAACCCGTGCACCCGCCGCTGGACCCGGTTGGGCCGCTCTCAAACTCCGGATGCTGCCGTGGTTCCGGTCTGGCCTTCCGGTGGAGAGCGTGCCCCATGCAGACTTCAGACGGTCCCGCGCCCCGGCGCCTTCCGCATTGGGGGAGGGCGTGCCCATTCGCCCGGCGCTGCATCTCCGTCTGTTGTCTGGCTATCTCTAAGGTTAGGGAAGTAGGAATATATCTTCGGCGAAACCGGAAAAATTGTAAACGGCTTATAATCTGCACGTTGCGAGGAGCGTCGCCCCGCAAGGCCTTGACAAGACTCCGGAAAGGACAAAATTCCAGGCAGTCACGCGCGATTTTTGGAGACGAATATGGGAATCTGGAGGGAAGGATGACCGGCCACATCGCCTATTGGAGAGATAGCACGGTGGCTTTGTCACCTCATCGTGTGAGCGGAGGGTCGCCGAGCCCTGGGCGGTCCGGCCCCAGCGAACGTCTAGTTTATCTCAAATCTTCATTTGCTTTGTTATTCATTAGGCCGTCAATTGCTGGTCCGATGTGGTTTGGGTCGATGCCTCTGATCGAGATCAGCGCCACCTCGCCATCGGGGCGGATGAGCACAAGCGCAGGAATCTGCCCGGTCCAAAGGTTCGTCGAAATACCGAAGCCAATCGGCAGTGGTGCCATCGCCCCCATCAACGCGACTGGCGATTTGATCTTGTAGGTTTGCCGCATGCGGCGCACCGCCTCAGCCTTGTCTTTGAGCGCAACGATCAGCAGACTCGGTTGATCGTGATCGGCACTGCTCAACACCTTCGGCAGCGCTTCCATGCAAGGCGAACACCATGTGCCCATAAAATTGATGAGCAGCCATTTGCCTTTGAATTGTTCAAGAGTCAGCGGCTGGCCATCGATATCGTTAAACTCCGCATCCGGCGCACTGAAACCACTTGCCACATGCCTGAAGGGATTGGCGCCGACGGGCTCATAATCCTGCCCTTGAATCTCGCGGAGTCCAATCTTCAAAGGAAGGCCGCCCCGCTCTATGAAAAGATCGATTCCTTGGCGGTGGTCCCTGTTGAAAAGGCTTGCCATCAGCATGGGACCGGTATCGGCCGCGTTTTTGCCATCGATGCGGACGATCAGATCGCCTTTGATCAGGTTGAAATGGATCGGTGTGGTCGACGCGCTAATCACGCGCCAACCCTTATGTTCGTGGGTGACAGTAAGGTTGTCGACTGCGACGGTGGGCTCTGATTGCGAGTAGGCAAAATGCGCACAAAGAGCAATAAAGACGCACAAGAACAGCCTTTTCATGATGATGAGAATTATAGGACCGGCCGGGCGACCCGCCTCTGCCTTTCGACTAGCTTGGTTGCCTTTCGATTGGCTTCTTTTCAAAGCCCGCGTTTTGCAAACCGCCGCCCACGCAACTCAAACTCTCCGCTTGCGACCCGCGCGATGGCCTCGGAGTAAGCGATATGCTCCTCCACAAGAATGCGCTCGGCCAGCGAATGCGCATCGTCTGATTCGAGAACGGGGACCGTGCGTTGCGCGATGATGGCTCCGTGGTCCAGGTGCTCATCCACAAAATGCACCGTGCAACCGGCCACCTTGACGCCGTAGTCGAAGGCCTGCTGTTGCGCGTCGAGGCCGGGAAAGGCCGGCAGCAGCGCGGGATGGATGTTGAGAATGCGGTTGGGGAACGCGGCGATGAATTCCGGTGAGAGCAGGCGCATGTATCCGGCCAGGCAGACCAGGTTTACCCGGTGAGTTTGCAGGCAGGCGATGACGTCGGCGTCGTGCTCGCGGCGCTTGCGGCCTTGGGAGACGAAGACTGCCGTGGGCAGGCCCAGCTCTTTTGCCGCGCTGATGCCGCCGGCGTCGGCCACGTTGGAGATGACGACCGCGATCTCGACGCCCTTGAGGCGGCCAGCGCGGATGGACTCGGCAATGGCCAGAAAATTTGAACCGCGGCCGGAGAGCAGGATGCCGAGGCGAAGAGGCCGGTCTTTCGAGGCGAGTTCCAAAATCTTCCCTCAGGGGGTAAAGCCCTGCGATCATTTTCGGGTTGCTGCGGCATGGCTAAAGCCATGCCCTGTTACAAAGCACTGTGAGGTTCGTGGTATCCCAGGTCCCAAAGGCGGGACCTGGGGCACCCAGCCTTGTTGCAGATCGCGAAAAGCAACTGCAGGTCCTTCGACTCCCCTTCGCTTCGCTCAGGATCGCTCAGGATGACAGAGCGATTTGAAAGAACTTATGTGTACTGCACCCGGTGATCGCCCTTGACTACCCGGCCGATGACGTAGAACTTCTCCTCAGCGCGGTCAAGCAGGTTTTTGGCGCGCGCAAACTTGGCCGCCGGGATGGCAGCGATGAGTCCGATACCCATGTTGAAGGTGCGCATCATCTCTTCCTGCGACACCTGGCCGAGATCCCGCAAGTGATCGAAGATGGGCAGCACCGGCCAGGAGCCGATTTCGATCTGCGCGGCTGTGTTTTTGGGAAGGATGCGGGGCAGGTTCTCTGTAATGCCGCCGCCGGTGATGTGCGCCATGCCGGTGGTCATCCCCGCCGTCACCAGCTTTTGAATTACGTGGAGATAGCTGCGGTGGGTCTTCATCAGCGCCGCGCCGGCCTTCTCCTTGATGGCGGTAACGTATTGCGTGGGCTTGTAGCTGGCCACTTCAAACAGCAGCTTGCGGGCCAGCGAATAGCCATTGGTATGCAGGCCCGTGGAGGGCAGCCCGATCAGTACGTCGGTAGCCTTGATGCCAGCGCCGGTGACCATCTTGTCGCGGTCGACCGCGCCAACAATAAAGCCCGCCAGGTCGTACTCGCCGTCGGCATAAAAGCCGGGCATCTGCGCCGTTTCGCCGCCGATGAGGGCGCAGCCGTTGGCCTTGCAGGCCTCGGCCAGCCCGGTGACCACGCTCTCGGTGACTTCGGGGTCGAGCTTGCCGCTGGCCAGGTAGTCCAGGAAGAACAGCGGCGTGGCACCCTGCACGGCGATGTCGTTGACGCAGTGGTTCACCAGGTCGGCGCCCACGGTGTGGTGCAAGCCCAGTTCAAAGGCCACTTTGAGCTTGGTGCCCACGCCGTCGGCCGAACTGACCAGGATGGGAGCCTTCCAGCGCTGCAAATCGAGCCGGAAGAGCGCGCCGAAACCGCCTATCCCGCCCAAAACGTTGCGGTTAAAGGTCTTTTGCGCCAGGTACTTGATGCGCTCCTTGGCACGGTCGCCACTGTTGATGTCAACGCCAGCGTCGGCGTAGGTCACGGGTCTGGATTTGGGCTCTTCGGGCACGGTCAAGACTTTCTGCGAATGGATTTCAAAATAGCGCGGATGGCCGAAAGGTCGATTTTAGCAGCATTTTGAGGGTTTTGAACCGTTTCTAGAGGAACCTTTCCCTCTCGTCGGCGGTTGGCGCCGGACAAGAGGCGAGCCGCCCCCAGATGCGGTAGCGCCAGCGGGCGATCAGCCTGTAGCCAAAATCCCGCACCGGGCAGGCGGCCCAGCCCAGGACGACGGCGATGGCCGGCCACGGAGACGGCAACTCGCGAAGAATTGCCACTACCGCATCCGATCGGGCCAGCAACTGTTCCTTTGGGCCGTCGGGGTCGCTCACCGCCAGGATGGTCGTCGGGCCGGTCTGAGGGTGGGGTTCTCCGAATCCATGCCGCGCCAGCAGGCCCTGCACTTTTGGCGATTCGGAGGCTGCAAAGCGGAGCCGGTCGCGGCGGTCGCGCCGCAGGAGCCAGCGCACCGCGCGGTTGCAGAATACGCAATGGCCGTCGAAGATGACCAGCAGGCGGCTTTGGAGACTTCCCTGGGTACTCACACTCTTGCGGATGCTTGCGCAGAGCCTTGCGATTCAATTGAGCGAACCCGCAACCTGCGCGCCCTCTATACTGAAGCCATTATGAGTTCCCAGACCCAACCCCAGAACCACACTCGTTCCCAGGCCCTGCAACAGCGCGCGGAGCGCTTCTTTCCCGGCGGCGTTAACTCGCCGGTGCGGGCCTTTCGCGCGGTGGGCGGCGCGCCGCCGTTTGTTGAGAGCGCCCAGGGAGCATGGCTTACCGACGCTGACGGCAACCGTTATATCGACTACTTCGGCTCTTGGGGTCCGATGATCCTGGGCCATGCCTTTCCGCCGGTGGTGGAGGCCATTGAGCGTGCGGCACGCAATTCGGCCAGCTTTGGCGCGTCGACGGCCGCAGAAGCCGACCTGGCCGAGCGCATCGTTGCCTGCTACCCGGCCATCGAGAAGATGCGCTTTGTGAGTTCCGGGACTGAAGCGACGATGTCGGCGATTCGCCTGGCCCGCGCAGCGACTGGCCGCAAAATCATTGTGAATTTCGAGGGCTGCTACCACGGCCATGCCGACGGGCTGCTGGTCAAAGCTGGGAGCGGCGTGGCGACATTTGGGATTCCCGGCTCGGCCGGCGTGCCGGAAGAGATTGCGGGCCTCACGCTGGCCTTGCCGTACAACAATCTCGACGCGGTTGAAGCGGCGTTCGGGGCCTTTCCCGGCGCCATCGGGGCCATCATCCTGGAGCCGGTGGTGGGCAACGCCGGCTGCATTGCTCCCGAGGTCGGCTACCTTGCCGGACTGCGAGCGATCACTGCAAAAGAAGGCGCGCTGCTTATCGTGGACGAGGTGATGACCGGCTTCCGCGTTGCCCTGGGCGGGGCGCTGGAACTTTACAAACTTGACGCAGACCTGGTGACGCTGGGCAAGATTGTGGGCGGAGGGCTGCCGGTGGGCGTCTTTGGCGGCAAGCGCCAGTTTATGGACATGCTGGCGCCTCTGGGGCCGGTGTATCAGGCCGGAACTCTCAGCGGCAATCCGCTGGCCATGGCCGCCGGAATTGCAACGGTCAGCTATTTGCAGGAACACGCCGCCACGGTCTATCCGCAGATTGAGGCCACCGCGAAGGCCGTGGCTGAAGGCATAGCCGCGGAGGCGGCAAAGGCCGGCATACCGCTGACCATGAATCGCGTTGGCTCCATGTGGACCTGGTTCTTCACGCCCGGGCCGGTGACCGATTACGACCAGGCCGCGAAGAGCGACACCGCTGCCTTTGGGCACTTCCATCGGGCGATGCTGGAGCGGGGCATCTGGCTGCCGCCATCGCAATTCGAGGCGGCATTTCTGGGCACCGCCCACGGAGAGGCAGAAGTAACCGCTACCATCGCTGCCGCGCGCGAGGCGTTCAAATCCGTCCAGGCCGAATAAACCGGGTGTCCCACCCATTTCGCGCTCTTTGCAAAATAGGTGGGATTCCACAGAGTTCGACCGAGAGATTCGTCAGTCCCACGCGTCCAGCGTGACAAAGCTATGCGTCGGTTTGCAGCGTAGAATCAGTTTTTCAACCGCAGCCACCGACGGTCCGCGATTCGCGGCCGCATCGTTGTGGCTGCCGTCGTGAAGCACAATGTTGGTTGCGTAGCCTCGCCGACCCAGCCGGTCGATCTTGCGCTGAAGCCGCGCCGCAATCTTCTCCGCCGACGGCTCTTTCCAGTCGGAAGTCATCGCGTTCCACAGCACCGGCGTCATCCCGAACTCGCGTGCCGCGCGCAGCACCATGGGCCGCCGCGCGCCAAACGGCGGGCGAAAAAACCTGACCGACTGGCCGGAGATTTCTTCGATCGCCAGCTTGCTCCGGCGGAGTTCTTCGCGCACCCGAGCCGCCGGCGTGAGCGCAAGATTGAGGTGGCTCCAAGAGTGATTGCCCAGCAAGTGGCCCTCTGCGACGATGCGCCGCACCAGCGCGGGCTCTGCGTCCGCGCGGCTGCCGAGCATGAAGAATGTCGCTTTCACGCCATGATTGGAGAGAACGTCGAGCAGGTGCGGAGTCCAGATCGCGTTGGGCCCGTCGTCGAAAGTGAGCGCCAACTCTCCCGCGCGGCGCGGAGCGATGAGGGCCTCGCCGAATATCCGCGAGCCCGGCCACTTTGAAGCATAGGCAAAGCCGCCGGCCGCCAGTCCGAACGCTGCGGCGGCGCCCAGCCCGGCAGAGATTCCCGTAACTAGCGGTGAAAGCATGAATACCAGTGTGCGGTGCGGAGGGGGGCGGCGGCAAGCCTATGAAGCTTCGCATTGCCGGGCGTGGACGAGGACGTCCACGCAACAGCCGGCCAACCACCCCAACGACGAGGACCTGTCGTTGGGGACCCCGGCCGGGAGGCCAGCGCTACTCGGGGTGGTGCGGCGCCAGAATCCTCAGTAGCAAGTGCGAAATCCGGTGCGAATTTTGGGGCGTATACTCAACTTGATCGGGCTGCATCCTGAAGCGCGGAGCGGCACTGGAGGTCGCAATGAGCATTACCAACTTTCCCGGCGAAAATAGTTCTGCCTCTGCCGGAGTCCCCCTGACAAAAGTCACCATGCCCGCGCTGCTTGAAATGAAGCGCCAGGGCAAGCCTATCTCGTCGTTGACGGCCTACGACTACGCGACTTCGCGCCTGGTGGATGAGGCCGGCATCGACATGGTGCTGGTGGGCGACTCGCTGGCCATGGTGGTGATGGGCCACGACAACACGCTGGCCATTACCGTGGACGAAATGCTGCACCACACGCGCGCCGTCCGCCGAGCTGTGCGCCGCGCGCTGCTGGTGGCCGACATGCCATTCGGCAGCTATCACGGCACCGTAGCCGAGGGACTGGCCAACGCCATTCGCTTTGTGAAAGAAGCGGGCGCAGAAGCAGTCAAGGTTGAGGGGCCGCGCGTCGAACTGGTCCGCGCCCTCACCGAGGCCGAGATTCCCGTGGTGGGCCACCTGGGGCTGACGCCGCAAAGCATTCACCGCATGGGCGGCTATCGCGTGCAGGGCCGCACGGCTGAAACTGTGCTGGCGCTGAAGGCCGACGCCATGGCTCTTGCCGAGGCCGGAGCGGGCGCGCTGGTGCTTGAGGGCGTTCCGCGCGAGGTGGCCGCAGCCATCACCGCCGAGCTGCCCATTCCGACCATCGGAATCGGCGCGGGTCCCGATTGCGACGGCCAGATACTCGTCTTCCACGACCTGCTCAATTTGACTTTTGCGCCGCCGGCTAAGTTTGTCCGCCGCTACGCCGATGCCGCGGCCCTCATTCGCGGCGCAGTGGAGCATTACCGCGAAGACGTGGAGCGCCGCACCTTTCCCAACGACGAAGAGAGCTATCATCTCCCCGAGGCCGTGCGGCAGGCTCTCGATGCTCCCGTGAAAACCGGAAAGCTGCGCAAAGTCTGATGGAGATTCTTCGCACGGTCACAGAACTTCGCCAATGGTCGCGAGACAGCCGCGCCAAAGGCCATTTGATAGGCCTGGTGCCCACCATGGGCGCATTGCACGCAGGGCACGCGTCGTTGTTTCGCGCCGCCGCCGCCTCGTGCGGTGCAGTTGCCGTCAGCATCTTCGTCAACCCCACGCAGTTTGGACCCAACGAAGACTACGCCCGCTACCCGCGCACATTCGATGCCGATTGCGCACCGGCAGCGAAAGAAGGCGCAAACGTGATCTTCGCTCCCGCGGTCGAAGAACTTTATCCCGCCGGTGCAAGCACGTTTGTGGATGTGGAGGGCCTGAGCGACCGGCTCGATGGCGCATCCCGACCAGGGCACTTTCGCGGTGTCGCCACTGTTGTGTCGAAGTTGTTTATCGCTGCCGAGCCGGACCGCGCCTTCTTCGGCCAGAAGGACGCAGCCCAGGTCGCCGTCCTGCGCCGCATGGTCGGCGACCTTCGCATGGCCGTGGAGATTGTGGTCTGCCCCATCGTCCGAGAAGCCGACGGCCTGGCGCTGAGTTCACGCAACATGTATCTGAGCGCCTCCGAGCGCGCGCGGGCGCTCACACTCAGCCGCGCTGTTCGACAGGCTGAAGCGCTAGCCGCCGCTGGGGAGCGCCGCGCCTCCGCGCTGATTTCAGCCGCGCTGCAAACCTTTGCCGCTGAGCCCGCGATCCGCGTGGATTACATCGAACTCGTGAACTGGGCGACCCTGGAGCCGGTTGAGACCGCCGCTCCGGGAACGCTCTTTGCGGTCGCGGCATGGGTTGGCGCCACGCGACTGATCGATAACGCGATTTTGCCTTGATTCATATCCACGAGCATGGCCGGATTCACGCCTTGACCAGCGGGCGGTTGAGTTCCGTCACCCAGTCTGCAGGGTCGGCGCTTGACTCCGGTCCCGCGACATAGCACTCCCAGAGGTCGGGCCGCGCGGTGTGGCCGTTGTTTTTGATCCAGGCGTCCAACTCGCCCCACGCCGCGCCAAGGCCCTCGTACTTGCCGCGATAGTTGGCGCGCGCCACGGTTGCGGCAGGCAGGCTTCCCTGCTGTACGCGGCCCACGGCGGTGACCGGCGCCGAGACAGGAACGCCCACCGCAAAATCCCAGACTTCCGGATCGATTCTCAAGTGATAGCTGAACCACGGACCCGTAGGCCCCACTCTCTGCGTGGTCACGGCTTCCATCACTTCACGAATGCCGGGGCCCATCACCTTTTGAATATCGGCTTTGGGAATGGTGAAGCGGATGATGGCAGTTTGCCGCTCTGCCGTTTCGACGATCTTGGGGGAGTCAATCATGATCGGATGCTCTCTCTGGATGTAGTTGCTTGCTGGAACCCGGCGGATTGCTCCCGGGTACCAAAGACGATAGCGTTTCATCGCCCGATGCGCAAGGCCGGCCTTGCAGAAGGACGCAAGCAGGCTGCAATCTGGTAGCAATGCCAGAACTGCCTGACATCGCCGCCTACATCTCAGCGCTCGACGCCCGCATCCTGGGGCAGCCGCTGGAACGCGTGCGATTGGGGAGCGTCTTCGTCCTGCGGACGGCCGACCCTCCGATCACAGTTGTCGAAGGGAAGACTGTGCGCGCAGTGAGGCGCATCGGCAAGCGTATCGCCATCGGCGTGGACGGAGACCTTTGGATGGTGCTGCACCTGATGATTGCCGGGCGCCTGCACTGGAAGCCGCCGCAAGCCAAGCTCGCCGGCCGCAATGGGCTGCTCGCCCTCGACTTTCCCTCCGGCTCGCTGGTGCTGACAGAGGCCGGCAGCAAGCGGCGCGCGTCGCTGCACCTGCTGCGCGGCGAAGAGGCCCTGCAGGCCATCGACCCCGGCGGCGTTGAGGTCTTTGAGACCGATCTCGATGGATTTCGCACAGCCTTGAATGCAGAAAACCGCACCCTCAAACGCGCGCTCACCGATCCGCGGCTGATCAGCGGCGTGGGCAATGCTTACTCCGACGAGATTCTGCACGCCGCACAGCTTTCGCCCATTGCGCTCACCCACAAACTCAAGCCGGAAGAGTGGGAGCGGCTGTTTGTCGCCGCGCGCTCGACACTCGCTCTCTGGGTCGATCGACTGGGCGCTGAGGCCGCCAAAAACTTCCCCGAAAAAGTCACTGCCTTCCGTCCCGAGATGGCCGTGCATGGCAAGTTCGGCGAACCGTGCCCGCGCTGCGGGCAGAAGGTGCAGCGCATTCGCTACGCCGACAACGAGACCGACTATTGCGCCCGCTGCCAGACCAGCGGCAAGGTGCTGGCCGACCGCGGCCTTTCGCGGCTGCTCGGCGCTGACTGGCCGCGCACGCTCGATGAGCTCGAGGCTCTGAAGCGCCGCTGAGAGCCTATGCAGGGCGCGAATCTGCTTGACACATCTTTGCTGACTGCCGCAAAGTCAACTGCGCGTCCTCTTTCCGGCAGTGCACCTCGACCGACATCCCAGCGCGGCGTTTTGAGGCGGCAAAAAACTATCTCAGCATGGGAGGTTCTTCAATGCACCATCTTATGAATTTCAACTGGTGGGCCATTCTCGTTGCGACGCTCGTCCAGTTTTTCCTTGGCGCGTTATGGTATTCGTTTCTCTTTGCCAAGCCCTGGATGGCACTGACCGGCCACACCAAGGGAGACAAGCCCACCGGCATTGTCTTCGCCATGAGTTCATCGTTCATCGGCGGGCTGATTCTCTCGTTCATCCTGGACCATGTCATTTATTGGTCCGGCGCGAACACCATCCACCGCGGAGGTTTTGTCGGCTTCATCTGCTGGCTTGGCTTCATGGCGGCGCCCCTGTTCGCCGAGACAAACTACGAGAAGCGGCCTTACAAGCTTTTCGCCATCAACTCGGGCTACTGGCTGGTCTCGATGCTCATTTCAGGCATGATACTGGCTGTCTGGCGGTAGACTTCTCCCCGGGGCCTGAGGCTGCACCGATAACCGCAACTTAAGCGCCGACGGGTCCCGCAATTCCCAAGTTACAATCGACCCATGAGCAAAACCGCTATCGCTACCGACAAAGCCCCTGCCGCCATCGGACCTTATTCCCAGGGCGTGCGCACCGGTAACTTCGTTTTCACGGCCGGCCAGGCCGGTGTTGATCCGGCAACTCAGCAAGTGGTGGCCGGTGGCATTACCGAGCAGACAACCCGGACCTTTGAGAATTTGAGGGCCATTCTTGAGGCCGGCGGCACGAACCTTGGCAATGTGGTCAAGGCCAATGTCTATTTGAAAGACATGAACGACTTTGCCGCCATGAATGCGGTTTACTCGGCGTATTTTGCGCGAGAGACAGGCCCGCTGCCGGCGCGCACCACGGTTGAAGCCGCCCGCCTGCCCAAGGATGTGCTGGTTGAGATTGAGATGATTGCAGAGGTTTAGAGCCGTTCCAGCCGGTTTCCGATTGCTTCCCCGAGTCGTGATCCAATCGGCATGCGGCGCACACAGGAGGTCTGATGAGCGAAACACCCAGCAAGGTGGTGCGCAGCGACGCCGAATGGCGCACGCTGCTGACCCAGGAACAGTACCAGGTGCTGCGGCAGAAAGGCACCGAACGCCCGTTCACCGGCGCGCTTACCCAGAACCACGCCACCGGCAACTACCATTGTGCCGCCTGCGGCTCGCTGCTGTTCCAGAGCGACGCCAAATTCGACTCCGGTTGCGGCTGGCCCAGCTTCACCATCCCCGCGGACTCGACGGCCGTTGAAGAGCACGAGGACAAGACTTTTGGGATGCGGCGGGTTGAGGTGACCTGCGCCCGCTGCGGCGGCCACCTGGGCCACGTCTTCCCTGACGGCCCCGGCCCCAACGGGCTGCGCTACTGCATCAACTCGGCCTCGCTCCAGTTTGAACGCGCCAAATAGCTGAATTCCAGACACAACAAAACCCCGTCCGCGAGGGACGGGGTTGAGTGTCAACCCTGAAATCTGCGCTTGCCAGGCCGGAGCGGGTACCCGCTGACGTTATGCCTTGGCGATCTTGCCGCTCTTGATGCAGCTGGTGCAGACCCTGATCCGCTTTGCGTGGCCGTTGACCAGCGCCTTGACAGCCTGAAGATTGACGCTCCAGCTGCGGCGGGTAACGTTGTGCGCGTGAGAGATGTTATTGCCAAACTGCGGGCCTTTGCCGCAAATATCGCATACCTGTGCCATGACTTTTGCTCCAAAATTTTGTGTTCCGCGGGATCTGCCGCCTTCACGCGCCTCAGAAAAGGCGTTGAATCCGGGCCTGCGTGCCGGGGCGGCCAGCGGGGGCGGGTGAAGACACACGTCCCCGGCGGCTTTCCGAATCTCCAGTATACGCGGAATGGGCGGCTTGGCCAAGTTCGGGCGCTACTCATAGCGCAGCGCCACCACCGGCTCAACCTTCATGGCCGCGCGGGCCGGGACCAGAGTTGCAGTCAGCGCCACCAGCGCCAACAGCAGAGCGACAGCCACAAACGCAGCCGGATCGTGCGGCCCCACGCCAAACAGCAGACTCTTCAACAGTTGCGCGGCAGCAAGCGATGCCGCCAGTCCCGCCACCCCGCCCAGTACGATTAGCCGGACGCCCTCGCCGGCAATTAAGCGAAGGATGTCGAGCCGGGTAGCGCCAAGGGCCATGCGAAGCCCAATTTCCTGCGTGCGCTGCGCGGCCACGAATGCAATCACGCCATAGAGTCCGATGACGGCCATCAGCAACCCGCACAGAGCGAAAAAGCCGAGCAACGCCGTCTCAAAGCGCGGCCGGTCGGCCAACTTGCTCACCTGCTCGTTGAGCGTTTCAATCTTCACCGGGACGGTAGGATCAAGCTGGGCTATCTGCGACCGCACCCACGGCGCTGTTGCCTTGGGCGAAAGAACTGAATCGACAATCATCAGCGGCGCCCGCTCTCCCCAAAAATCGGCAACGTTGCTCCTGAGAAAATACATCTCCGGATTGTCCGGCTCAACGAGTCCTCCATTTTTCACGTTCTCGGCCACACCAACGACCGTATGCCAACGCGGGTCGCGAGCTGCTTGTATGCGTTTGCCGATTGGATCTTCGCCGGGAAACATTAGATCAGCCAAAAGCCTGCTGACGATCACCAGGGATTCACCTGAATGTCGATCCTCCTCGTTAAAGTTCCGGCCTCTCACAACGGGAATGTTCAACGCCTTGAAGTAATCCGGTGTGACTCTGCGCGTATACACCTGGCCGCCCGTTCCTGGAGCCGGATGAGGTTTCCCCGAGACCGCCAAGTCGGAATAGCGATAGTCTCCTTGCCACCCGCCCGGAGGTAACGAATCGCTGATTGCCACCGCGTGAATCCCCGGAAGACGCCGAAGCACCGTTTCCGCCCGCAGGTAAAAATCCATTTGCTTCTGGCCGGTGTTATAGCGGAACCCTGGCAAAGGAATTTGTACCGTGAAGACTCCGCCGGTTTGCATTCCCAGCCGCTGTTCCTCGATGTTTTGAAAGCTCTTCAGAAGAAGCGCGGAACCGGAGAGCAGAACCATGCTCACTGCTATCTGCCCCGCCACCAAGACTCGCCGCAGCACTGTACGCTTGCGGGATTTCGCGGCGCGTGCTGCCAGAGCAACCACGCGCGGCGTCTGCAGTGCGGGCAGCCATCCGAACAACGCTCCACAAACCAGCGACAGAAGCATTGTGAAGAGTGCGATGCGAGAATCCAGGCCGGCCCTCTCAAGAAATGGAATTCCGGTAGGAGCCAAATGGAGAAAAACCCGCAGCAATCCCACCGCAAGCGCCAATCCCACAACAGCCCCGGCAAGAGAGAGCAATGTGGACTCAGTGAGGGCTTGCCGGATCAGTCGCATCCTCGAAGCGCCCAATGCGGAGCGCACTGCCAGCTCGCGTTCCCGAGCCTCGCTTCGCGCCATCATCAGACCAGCCACATTCGCGCAGGCAATCAGCAGTACAGCCAACACCGAGCCAAGCAATATCCAGGCGGTCAGTTGCATGTCCTGCGTTTCACGGTCACGCAGCGAACGAACGCCCAGATGCATGTCTTTGCGAAGGACCGGCGGAACGACCGTATCCAGCGTGTGCGCGAACAATGGCTCCATCTCTTCCTTTGCCTGAGCGATGCTCACTCCCGGCTTGAGCCGCGCAAACGCTCGCATCGGAGTGCCGAAACCTCCATTCGCGGTCGTCTGGGCCGCGCGGTCCAGCGCCATTGGGAAGATCACGTCGGCTGACTCAAGAGTGGGAAACTGAAAATCCCTTGGCAAGACGCCGACCACGCGCGCCGGGCTGCCATCGACATCGATCAGGCGGCCAACGACTCCCGGATCAAGGTTGTAATGGCCCTGCCACAATCCATAGGAAATGATCACGACTCGAGGTCCATTGGGCCGGTCTTCCTCAGGCGTGAAATTGCGTCCCAGCACCGGCGGAGTTCCAAGCAGGGGCAGAAACTCCGAGTCGAAAGAGAGACAGTCAAGCTGCGCCGGGTTGTTCTCGACAAGGTCGCACGCATGCGGCATGGTTCCCTGTGTAGCTATGGCCTCAAACGGCTTTTGGTTGTCCTGCCAATCAAAGAAGAAGCTACCCAGTGCGAATTCCTGCTTCTCCAGCGAGTGGACCAGACCTACCGAGACCAGCCGCTCGCCGTGCGCATAGGGCAGCGGACGGAAGAGGATGCGATCAACTACGCTGAAGACAGCGGTTGTGGCGCCGATGCCCAACGCCAGCGTGGCAATCACCGTTACGGTAAACACCGGGTTGCGCCGGAAGCCGCGCAGCGCATAGCGCACATCCTGCGCCACTGTACCCAGCCACCAGCCGGGCCGCGCCTCATGGCACTGCTCCAGTGTGCGCTCCACGCCGCCGAAGTCAATCAGCGCCTGGCGCCGCGCCTCATCGGGCGGCATACCTGCGGCCAAGTTGGCTTCAATTGCGTTCTGGAGATGAAACTGGAGTTCCTCGTCCAAATCGCTTTGGCGTGTGCGCTTCATCAGGCTTTGGCGAACAAGAAACCGGAACCGGCGCAGAACTTCTCCAATCATGCTTCCGCCTCCGGGATCTGCCCAAGCACCAGCCCGATGGCCGCCGACAGGCGCTCCCAGGTTTCCAGTTCCGACTCAAGCTGCTTTCTGCCGGTTGCCGTCAGCGAGTAGAACTTGGCCCGCCGGTTGTTCTCAGAGTTGCCCCAGTCGGACTGAATCCAGCCCTTGTATTCAAGCCGGTGCAGCGCGGGGTAAAGTGACCCTTGCCCGATTTGCAACACTTCCTTTGACACCTGCTGGATGCGCAGGGCGACCCCCCAACCGTGCATCGGTCCGGGCACCAGCGTCTGCAAAATCAGCAGGTCGAGCGTTCCCTGCAAGAGATCAGTGGATGGCGGCATCTGACTCCCCTCGATGTTCGACAACAAGGATTACTCGAACTCTTGTCGATTGTCAAGGGGGAAGATCGTGGCTTCACAGGTAGTCCCGGCGCAGGGGCACAGCCGGTTTTTCTAGTTTTCAGGATGCGCTGTTTGCCGGAGGCGCAGGAGACACGTCTAGAATACCCTCATGCGAGGCTACTGAAACGCGGTTCCGGCCCGCGCGTTTGGCTGCGTAGAGCGCCCGATCAGCCGCGGCCACCAACTCTTCACGGCTGCCCAGCCGCTTTGCGGTTCCTGTTGCCACACCCACGCTCGCCGTGAGAAAAGGCGCAACCGGAGAGGTAGGATGAAGCAGTTTGAGGGCGAAGATTGCCAGCCGCACCGACTCTGCAAACCGTTCCGCCTCTTCCTCATCCGTGTCCGAAAGAATCACAGCGAATTCTTCTCCGCCGACCCGCGCCGCCAGGTCAACCTGCCGCCTGCAAAGCCGGGTCAACTCCGAGCCCAGCGCGACCAGGTATTCGTCGCCGCGCTGGTGACCCTCCGAGTCGTTCAAGGGCTTGAAGTGGTCCACGTCAATCATCAGCAATGAAACGGCAGACCCCTTCCTGGTCAGGCGAGCGCACTCCCGGTCGAGTGTCTGGTCGAAGACCCGGCGGTTGGCGAGACCCGTCAACGGATCGGTAAACGAAAGGAGTGAAAGCTCCTCGTTGGCTCGCCGAAGGTCCGCTGTTTTTTCCTCCACCATGCGGACCAGTTCCAGTTCACGGCGCTGCACCCCCACCATGCGCAACCGCAGCACAGCCGCCACAATTGAGAGCGGAATGAAAATGCTGAGGCCGGCAAACCACCATGTCTCGTACCAGGGCGTGAGAATCCCAAACGAATATTCGGCGGCGTGCTCGCTCCACGATCCATCTGTCTCCCGGGCTTGAACCTCCAGCCGGTAAGCTCCCGGCGCCAGGTTGGCAAACTGCAGTTCCCGCTGCGAGGTCTCAGTCCAGTTTGAATTTGCGCCTGCAAGCCGGTAGCGAAAGACAACTCCGTTTTCCCGCGTGGCGTTGAGCGCGGAGTAGCGCGCGACAAGCGAATTGGCGCGGCTGCTAAACGAGGGGTTGTGCAGGCCCGAAACATCCGTCTGCCCCGCAAGAAGGCGAGTGAAGACCACCTCAAGCGGCGCATCGGGGAAACTGCGCGGCCGCGGCTTGAAACGCGATAGCCCTCCGCTGGTCCCGATCCAGATGGCGCCGTCCGGGTCTTCGGCAAACGCATTCAGGTTGCAATCGTCCCAGGCCAGGCCGTCATTGGTGTCGTAGTGGCTCCAGCGCGAGCCGTCCCACATATCCACGCCCCGCTCGGTTCCCGCCCACAACCGCCCGCCTGAGTCAAAGTCGAGAAAGTAGACCAACCCTTCGGTGCCGGGCCTCTGTATTCCTCTTTCAATTTTCACCCCGCCTTGCACAGGATGCACGCGGTCGATGCCTCCGCCAAAGCGGTAGCCAACCCACATGGCGCCGTTTGGTCCTGCGCCCAGCGAAAGTACCTCCTGGTTGCTCAAGCCGTCGGCGCGGCCCAGTTTCTTCCAGTGGCCCGCGGCCCGTTCGAACAGCCCGTCTACGCCTCCGGCCCACAGGTTGCCGTCGCTGCCCTCGGCCACGGCCCACAGGCCTGTGGCCGGCAATTCGCTGACGCGCGAGAATTTCTCATACGGGGGCGCAGCCACAAAGAGTCCAGCTTCAGTGGCCGCCCACAGCCGATGGTCGCGGCTGAAACGCAGCGTATAGGGCTCATGCCCGGCGAGCCCGTGCTCCGCGCCAAACCACTCAATCTTGCCGGATTGCGCGTGAATGCGGGCGGCGCCGCGCGACGCGGTGCCGACCCAAATGTCCCCGTCGGGGCCTTGCCGAACGCTGTGAACGGCGAGGCTGCCTAATCCCGCCACCCGTTTGAATGTCATTCCAAATTGCTTCCGCTGCCCGCGAAACAGCCCGGCTTCAGTGGCCACCCAGAGCGACCCGTCGGCTCGCGGCAAAATCTCGTAGACAACGTCATTGCTCAGCCCGCTGTAGGTTGAGTAGCTTTCCCATTCCCGGTATCCACGCCATTGAACCAGTCCGCGGCCGGCCAGCCCAATCCAGAGAGAGTGCTGACGGTCCTCGAAGGCTGAATAGACCGTTCCGCGAAGGCCCACCGACCGGTCAATCTTCTGCCAGGTCTTCCCGCTTCCTATTAGAAGGCCGTCTGAGGTAGCAAGCAGCATGCGTCCGTCCCCGTCGACGGCTGGGACGCCGCCCAGGTCTTCCGAAGGAATAGGCGGGGCGGGTCTTTGAAATTTGATCTGCGCTTCGGGGCTAATGTACACCCCCGCATTTCTCGCCCGAACCCATATGTTGCCCGCGGCGTCTTTCAGAACGGAGGAAATCGGGCGGTCAGGCAGTCCGCTCTCCCGTCCGAAAACCCGGGTCTCCTGGGAATCTTTGCGGCAAAGTTCCCTGCCGCACCCGTACCAGAGGACATCGCCATCCACCAACAAAGCGTAGGCCTCGGGGCCCGATGTTCCCGGGACCCTGGGAAGAGTTCGCAATTCAAGCCCATCGCGCCCGGGTTGAGCGATGACCTCCATCAGGCCGGCGTCCGTCCCAAGGTAGGTATGGCCTTTCCCATCCGGCTGAATACCCTGCGCCCAGCTGATGGACTTGAAGCCGGCGGGAACCTGCTCAAACCGGTTGCCGGTCAGCCGATAGAGCCCGAAGTCGCCGCCAATCAACAGCGATCCATCCGGAGCGGTACCAAACGCCGATCCCGAATTGGACGGAACCCCCTGCGCGGTGCCGAAGCTCTCAAACCGCTCCCCGTCGTACCGGAAGATGCCATTCTCCGTGCTTACCCAGATAAAGCCGGTACGGTCCTGGTAGATTCTTTTGACGGCGAGATTACTCAGCCCTTCCGCCGTGCCAAAGCTGCGGAAGCTGTACTCCTGCGCGCACAGCACCGCAGGCGCAGCGGCCGCCAAGGCAAGCACCCACGCGCAGGCTCGGCAGAGAACTATCGAAGTATATTGGCGGAAGATTCCCGGTGATTTAAGTCCCAAACAGCGATCGCTTCGATCGTTTGGCGCACAAAAACGATCCTCGACCCTTGGGTTGTTTGGGATGCTCGACAGATGGAACAGACTCTCGATGCAATCCCCCTCAGCAGGCCACAGCACAATTGAATTGCTCAACAGAAAGCCATTGGACTGCAAAAGTGGTGGCCAGGGACGGGATTGAACCGCCGACGCCGGCCTTTTCAGGGCCGCGCTCTACCACTGAGCTACCTGGCCTCAGTGCAGACTTTTGGTTGCATGGCTACGTGTGGAATCCGGCTATACCGGAGGGGGTAGGTGGGTCCACTTGCAGTTCGCTGCAACAACTGAAACAGTATATCAACTGACCAACGTCAAAGCCAAACTCGTCCTCCAACAAGCTTGCCCAAGTCCCAATGCCCTGCTCTACACTGGTAGGCATCATGCGCCTTAAATCATGGCTTTTTGCCTGCCTTCTCGTCGCCGTCTCAACCGCTTACAGCCAGACCTCCACGCCAGAAGCCCGGGCTGCCCGCGCCTATCAGATTGCCTCCCAGGGCGGACCGCTGGCATTGCGCGCCTTCCTGGCTCCATTCCCCAAGGGCGCCGATCTCCATGTGCATCTCTCCGGAGCGGTGTATGCGGAGACGTTTATCCGCGACGCCGGCGAGGACGGTCTGTGCGTGGACGCCGCCACGCTGAGCTTTGCCAAGCCGCCATGCGCGCCCCCGCTGGTACCGGCCGCGCAGGTTTCTGCCGACCAGGGTCTCTACGACCGGCTAGTGAACGCCTTCTCCATGCGTAGTTTTGTGCCCACCACCGGCTTCAGCGGCCACGACCAGTTTTTCTCTACCTTTGGCCGCTTTGGCGGGCTGAGCAAATCCCACACCGGCGAATGGGTAGACGAGGTGGCTAGCCGCGCTGCCGCTCAAAACCAGCAATACCTTGAATTGATGGACACTCCTGCCTTCGGCCACGCGGCAACGATCGCACACGAGATAGGGTGGGACCCCGACCTGGCAAAGTTCCGGCAGGCTCTGCTGGACCGTGGCCTGCGCGATGAAGTACCTGCCGACCGCGAACATGTGCGCACGGCCGAAACCGCCCGCCGCCAGCTTGAGCACTGCGGAACAACGCAGGCCGCTCCTGCCTGCCAGGTGGTGGTGCGGTATATCTACCAGGTTCTCCGCGGCAACCCGCCGGAGCAGGTCTTCGCGCAGACGCTGCTCGGCTTCGAAACCATCCAGGCCTCGATGGACGCGCACGAACCCGGCTTTGTAGGTATCAACTTCGTTCAGCCCGAAGACGGCTTCCTCTCCATGCGGGACTACACGCTGCACATGAAGATGCTGGACTACCTGCATTCCGTCTACCCCAAGGTCCACATCAGCCTGCATGCCGGTGAGCTGGCGCCGGGGTTGGTGCCGCCCGAAGGGTTGCGCTTCCATATCCGCCAGGCCGTCGAGTTGGGTCACGCCGAGCGAATCGGGCACGGCGTAGACGTGATGTACGAAGACGATGCCCCGGCCCTGCTGAAGGAACTGGCGCAGAAACACATCATGGTCGAAATCAACCTCAGTTCCAACGAAGGCATCCTGGGAATCGCGGGCGCCGACCACCCTTTCCCGCTTTACCGCGCTGCCAAGGTCCCCGTTGCTCTCTCGACCGACGATGAAGGCGTGAGCCGCATCGACATCACGCTTGAGTATTTGCGCGCCGCGCTCGACTACCACCTCAGCTACCCGGAGTTGAAGCAACTTGTGCGCACCGGCATGGAGCACGACTTCCTGCCCGGCGCGAGCCTCTGGGCTGCCGAAGACGTTTTCGTTGCGCCTGCCGCTGCATGCAAAGGGCAGCCGCTGGGCGCGGAGAAGCCCACCGCACCCTGCAAGGCATTCCTCGACAGCAACGAAAAGGCCGCTGCCCAATGGGAACTTGAGCGGCGGTTGAGGGTGTTCGAAGCAAAGTTCTGAGGAGGAAATCAGTCGGGGTCTTCCTTTGGAGGCATTCTGGACACATTGGGGTACCCCCCCTAAAGTCCGGATTCTTCGTGGAAATTGTTTGGTTTCAGTTGGATACGGCGAGCGAGGCGCGGCAACTCTTTGATTCTGTTTTGGTTACACGCAGATTATTGACAGAAAAGGGGTTATTCCTCTTCACTTCCGGCACTTTTCTAGGGTTATGTGCCGGGAACAAAACCATGAAATGATTCTGCGCCAAGGGGCCGTAATTATCTGCAAACTTGCGGGAGGATTTCATGCGAGTTAGGAGGACTGGGGTTGCAGGGATTGCACCCACCGATGAGGGCTTGCATGTGTAATGTCCGGATAGCCGACAAGAACGAAGCCGCAGGCGCCGCAGATGCTCGTCTGTGCCATATACTGGGGCCATGGGCCGGATAAGATCGCTTCATCAGCTTTACCGAGTAAAGTGATAACTCGTTAAGTATCAACAGGCTGCGATTGAAATTCCATAGGCTCACCGCATCCGCGGCAAACGCCTGCGGCTTCCTTCTTATCTCCTAATCGAAACCGCCTCGAATGAGGATCGACCTCATCCCGCTGTGTCGTGCTCGAGGCGGTTCCGATGTAGGCTAGCGACAATCCGGGAGCTATCGGCGAGAACCCGCTCAGAACTTCGAGCGGTCAACTCAGTAGCCGTTCACCAGAGGAACTTCTGGGCGGGTGGCATTTCGCCCACTGGCCCGCTGTAGTCGGGGGAATATCCAACGCAGTCGATTTGAATCGTTCCCCACTGAGGTTGACAGCGGAATTCGGTGGGATCGGGAGAGTCATTCGGGTAACGAATGAGCAGTGTGCGGTCATCTTTCCACGTTAGAACGATATCCCGAGGGTCGTTTCCCACCGTAAACACTGTGGCTGTATTCGCATGATTGCCGAATAGCCAAGCAAGAGGGCCTTGCCGCTTTTTCCAGAGTTTCACGGAACTATGAAACGAGTCCGTGGCGCCGCAATCCTCTTCACACACTTGGACAATGAGTCTTCCGTCTCTCGATGGAACGGGTGGGAATTCATATCGACCACATGCTGCAAACCCGAAGAGAAATAAAAGCAAAGTCAACGTTGAAGCGCAAAACAAAACCGCGGCCCCCGCCCTCCCTAGCAGTCTCCAATACCAGCGACTGTTACGAGGTAAGAACCATAAAGCAAACGTCGCACCGATGAGCAAAGCTGCGGTTATGAGAAGCACCATGGCGTCCGCAGATTACCACAGAGCGATGTGGGAGATGCTCGGAGCGAGTGACCGGCATCTCGGAAGTTACGTCCCTCAGGGGCTAAAGCCCGCACGTTTTTTGGGGCTTTTTGGCACGACTGAAGTCGTGCCCTGTTACAAAGCAAGTGCCCGGCTGGACAACAAAGACCCTCGATTTGGATGAGCATTCTTGCGGATGCAAACAACGCCCATAGCAGCCGCAGATGTTTCGCTGCGCTCAACATGACAGTGCAGTGGGGAATCTATTTAGTTGGCGGGTGGCCCCGATCCCGGCTCTGTTTCCAAGTTGCTTGAGGGTGCCCCCGG